>CAWHWH010000071.1:0-54070 GCA_963832865.1 uncultured Pseudomonadota bacterium | reverse complement strand
CCGGGGCCACCCCGGCCTGGCGGAACGCGGTCCGGGTGGCCTGTATCGACCTATGCAGCATCTACGCCTCGGCGGTGCGCCGGATGCTGCCGCACGCCACCTTCACCGTGGACTTGTTCCACGTCGTGCAGCTCGCCGTCAAGGCCGTCGGCGACGTGCGCCGCCGGGTCGTCCGCGCCCGGTACGGGCGGCGCGGCCGGTCCGGCGACCCCGAGTACGGCATCAAGAACCTGCTGGTCCGGAACCTGGAACACCTGTCGCCCGCCCAGTTCGCCAAGATCATCGACACCCTGGACCGCGACCGGTACGGGCAGGAGATCGCCGCCGCCTGGATCGCCAAGGAAAAGCTCCGCGACGCCCTCAACCTGCGGGCACGGGTGACCGGCTCCACGCCCTGCGAGCGCGCCGTGCGGGACCGCCTGTTCTCCTTCTATGACTGGTGCACCCAGCATGATGACATCCCCGAGCTCCTCACGCTGGCCAGGACCATCTCCCGGTGGGAGGACGAGATCACCGCCGTGGTGACTACCGGGACCACCAACGCCACCTCCGAGAGCCTGAACCGGCTCGCCAAGCTCGAAGCCCGCCAGGCCTACGGATTCCTGAAGCAACCCGCTCAACCAGCGCCGCCGCGTCCGCATCGCCTGCACCCGCGGATCCCCGCCGCCGGTCACGCGCAGCCATCCCCAGCCAGAAACCAACAGTAACCGGACGGCAACCCGATCCCGCGCTAACTTCGAAGGCCCACGAAAGCCGCGCTTGAAGTGGTGGGAAAAGCACACGCGCTCTTGGAGCTGCTCTCCGAGAGCGCGGACTCAGATGCGAAGCGGCACAAGTGATCGACGTCGCGGTCACCGAGCTGGAACCTTTCACCTCGGTGAAAAGGGCGTGCGAGCTGCTCGGGAAATCACGGGCGACGCTGCACCGCCAGCGCAATCCGGAACCGGCCGCGGAGAAGGCGCCGCCCGGACCGCGGGCACCGCATCCCGCGGCGCTCACCGGGGCCGAGCAGGCCGCGCTGCTGGCCGTGCTGGACAGCGAGCGGTTCGCGGATAAGTCCCCCGGCCCAGGTGTATGCCATCTTGCTCGACGACGGCATCTACCTGGCCTCCATCCGCACCATGTACCGGGTGATGGTCGCTCGCGGACCAGGTCCGCGAGCGCCGCGCCCAGGCCGCCATCCGCCCCGGATCCGCCCCGAGCTGGTCGCTCGACGGCCCGAACCAGGTTCTGGACCTGGGACATCACCAAACTGAAAGGACCATGGCGCGGCACCTATTTCGACCTGTACGTGATGCTGGACATCTTCTCCCGCAAGGTCATCTGCCGGGAGGTTCATTACGGCGAGAGCGGTGACCTGGCGAAAGCGTTCATGCAGCACGCCATCATCGCCAACGGCGGCGCGAAGCCGCGCTATATCCACGCCGATAACGGCACCTCGATGACCTCCAAGAACGTCGCCACCCTGCTCACTGACCTCAACATCACCCGCAGCCATTCCCGCCCGCAGTCTCCAACGACAACCCTTTCCCCGAGGCGGCATTCAAGACCCTCAAGTACTGCCCGGTCTTCCCCGGCACCTTCGCCACCCTGGACGACGCACGCGCATTCAGCGACCTGTTCTTCACCTACTACAACAACGAGCACCGCCATTCCGGGATCGGGCTCCACACGCCAGCCTCGGTCCATGACGGCACCGCCTGGGCCATCCAGGCCCGCCGCCAGCAAGTCCTCGACGGCGCCTACGCCGCCCGCCCCGACCGGTTCCGCCGACGACGCCCGCTCGCCCCGGCCCTGCCCGCCAAGGTGTGGATCAACAAGCCCCGCACCACCATCGAGACCCAGGAGACCCGTCAGATAAATCCAGCCGCCTGAATGTCTCAATCAGTTTGACAGGCTCCGCCGCGTCAGCAAGCCTGGCACGCCTTACCTTCACCACCCGCAACCTACGCCCGGTCTTGGTGACGCTGCTGCCCTAGCCGTCCGCGCCTACCTTGCGGCCCGGGGTCGTCTGGCCTGGTCGGCGCCCCGGCGGCTGCCGGGCTAGAGCGTTTCAGCCCGACAGGGTCGGCTGAAAACGATTTTGTCTTGTTTCACGCATGATCCCGCGCCTCCGCGCGCTCATGCTCCAGGGAGACAAACCATGGTCGCCGACATCAGCGGACTCGTCGACACCGATCACGGGCTGATCAGCCGGCGGATCTTCAACGATCCGGAGATTTACCAACAAGAGCTGCGAAATGTCTTTGCGCGTTGCTGGCTTTTTCTGTGTCACGACAGTCAGATCCCGCGGCCGGGGGATTTTTTTACCACCACCATGGGCGAGGACCCGGTGCTGGTGGTGCGCGACAGTGCAGGAACCGTGCGCGCGTTCCTGAATGTCTGCCGCCATCGCGGCAATCGTCTCTGCCGCGCCGGCGCCGGCAACGCCGCGAGCTTCATCTGCGCCTATCACGGCTGGACCTACGGCAATGATGGGCGGCTGACCGGCGTTCCGAACCTTCGGGAAGCCTATCATGGCGAACTGGATCGTAACGAATGGGGTTTGGTGCCGGTCGCGCAACTCGCTGATTACAAGGGTCTTTGGTTCGCCACCTTCGACCCGCTGGCGCCGTCGCTGCGGAACTATCTTGGTGAAATGACTTGGTATCTCGATGCTTTTTTTGACCGTCGCGAAGGCGGTATCGAGGTCATCGGCGGCATCCACAAATGGATTGTGCCGTGCAACTGGAAGTTCCCCGCCGAGAACTTTGCCGGGGATGGCTACCATGTGCAATGGAGCCATCTCTCCGCCGTCCGCACCGGCTCGGGCGGGGACTTTCGGGTGAAGCCGGACCCTGGCGGGAGGGCTCTGTCGCCCGGCAACGGCCACGCGATCATGACCGTCGGCCCCGAGATGGCGGCTGATCCGCCGGTGCCGGACATCCTCGCCTACGAGGCGGAAATCCTCCCTGAGATGCAACGTCGCCTCGGGCCTCGGCTTGGCATCGTCAAGCCAATCGTGGGTACCATTTTTCCCAACTTCTCCATGCTGCGCCCGACCTCGCGAACCTTTCGCGTGTGGCATCCGCGCGGCCCTGACAAGACCGAGGTCTGGGCCTGGGTCTATGTGGACAAGGCGGCGCCGGCTCACGTCAAGGAAGCCCTCCGGCTGGCAGGGGTGCGGGTGTTCGGCCCATCGGGCACGTTCGAGCAGGACGATATGGACAACTGGCAGGGCTGCACCGAAACCGGACGCGGTGCGGTGGCGCGCCGCTATCCACTCAATTACGAGATGGGTCTCGGCCATGAGCGGTTCGATCCGGATCTCAATGCCGTGGCCAGCGACTACCGCTACAGCGAGAGCAATCACCGCGCTTTCTATCGGCGCTGGTCCCAACTGATGACGGCGGAAAGCTGGGATGAACTTGGCGCCGAACCAGAATCGCGTTCTACCCGGCCGGTCACCGCTGGAATGACGGGGGGATCATGACGACACAGTTTGCGGAGCTCGTCGATACGGATCGTGGAATGATAAGCCGGCGGATCTTCATTGAGCCGGAGATCTACGCAGCTGAGTTACAGCAGATATTTGCGCGATGCTGGTTGTTTCTGTGTCACGACAGTCAGATCCCGCGGCCGGGCGATTTCCTGACCACGTCTATGGGCGAGGACCCGGTGCTGGCGGTGCGGGACAGCGCGGGAACGGTCCGAGCGTTTCTGAATATCTGCCGTCATCGCGGTAACCGGCTGTGCCGAGCCGACGACGGCAATGCGTCGAGCTTTATCTGCGCCTATCACGGCTGGACCTACGGCAACGATGGGCTGCTGACCGGTGTGCCGAACCTTCGGGAAGCCTATCACGGTGAACTGGACCGCGCGGGCTGGGGCCTTGTGCCGGTGGCGCGCCTGGACAGTTACAAGGGTCTCTGGTTCGCCAGCTTCGATCCGCAGGCCCCGCCGCTGCGCGACTATCTCGGCGAGATGGCGTGGTACATCGACACCTTCGTTGACCGGCGCGAGGGCGGCGTCGAGATCGTCGCGACGCATAAATGGGTCATGCCGTGCAACTGGAAGTTCCCGGCTGAGAATTTCGGCGGTGACGCCTATCATGTGCAGTGGAACCATCTGTCCGCCGTCAAGGTCGCGTTCAGCCGCGGCGTGACGGCCAATCCGCACAGCGCGCAGAGAATGGTCTCGCCCGGCAACGGCCATGGGCTGATCTGCGTCGGGCCGGACGATCTTGGCGATCCTCCGATACCTGAACTCGCGGCTTACGAGCAAAACATTGCCGCCGAGGTCAGGCAGCGCCTCGGACCCCGCGCCGGACTGATCAATCCGATTGTTGGCACGGTGTTCCCGAATTTCTCGTTGTTGCGCGGTACATCGCGCACCTTCCGTGTGTGGCAGCCGCGCGGCCCGGAGAAGACCGAGGTCAGGTCGTTCGTTTTCATGGACAAGGCGGCGCCCCCGGAGGTCAAGAAGGCGATCCGGCAGGCGGGTATCCGAGGCTTTAGCCCGTCCGGTTCGTTCGAGCAGGACGACATGGACAACTGGCAGGAATGCACCCAGACCTGCCGCGGCGTGATGTCCCGGCGGATGCCGCTGAACACCCAGATGGGGCTTGGACACGACCGCTTCGATCCGGCGCTTGGCGCCTGGGTCAGCGACTATCGATTCAGCGAAAGTAACCACCGTCAGTTCTATCGGCGCTGGTCGGCCTTGATGGCGGCACCCGACCCAGACGTTCGGACCGGCGCAAATGCGAGGGAGGCAGAGCATGCCTGAAGAGGATACGATGCGCGGGGTCGAGCAATTCCTTTTTCGGGAGGCTCGCCTGCTGGACGAACGGCGTTTCCGCGACTGGCTCGGGTTGTTCACCGACGATGTTCACTACTGGATGGGCTCGCGATCCAACCGGTATCCAAGATCGAGCAAGGCGATCACGATGCTCGATCCGGCTCGCCACGTCGAGGAGGACGTGACCGGGGCGGACGAACTGAGCCTGTTCGATGAGGACATCAAGACACTCACCGCGCGTGTCGCCCGCCTGGAGACCGGCATGGCCTGGGCGGAAGACCCGCCATCGCGGACACGGCACCTGATCAGCAATATCGAGATCGCGGCCGACGCATCCGGTTCGGAGTTGACGGTTCATTGCAATTTCATGGTCTACCGCAGCCGGGGAGAGACCGAGCAGGATTTCTATGTCGGCGGTAGGGAGGACCGGCTACGGTGGGTTGATCACGGGTGGAAAATCGCGCGACGGCGGCTGGTGCTTGATCAGAACGTCCTGCTGGCCAAGAATCTGAGCATCTTCTTCTGACCTGCGGCGATCGAATTCGAACGCCCATCCGCGTCGACGGCGGCTCCTGGCGCCTGCGACGGCTCGGCCCGGCCAGGGACCGACCACGGGTCACATCCTCGATGCGGAGCGGCACGAGTTCGGAACGGCGGTGTGCGCCGCCGAAGCTCAACAGCAGCGACGCGCGGTTTGTGCATGGGTGAAAGAATCACCAGCTATGGTGGCGATGGTTGGTCGACGCGCGATACTACAGTTTCGACGCGATAAACCGCAGCGCCATGTCGATGGTTGGGTAAGGCAGTGCAAACTGGTTCATGGTCAGATCATCGAGCTGCAGACGGCCGTCCTTCGTCTGCCACACGCACCACCGCGGGCTTGCTGATCCTTGCAGGTAGATTTCGATTATCCCGCTGACGCCATCCGACGTGACCTGCAGCCGCACGTCCGGTTTGGTTTTCGCCCAAGCTGCAGCAGAACGTAAGTCCCGCGACGCAAACGGAAGCCCGTCGAGCCCGTCGGGAAAGAACTTAGTGTACATTCGTCTGTCACGTTGCTTATCTCCAAATATTATCATAAATTGGTTAAGCAAACATAAACGTGTGATTGGGGCTCGTGCAAACCAGCTGCGGCGGCTGCGGGCATCTGTCGTCCAACCCTGTTTTAGCGAAGCGAGGAGATGCCTATGCGCCGATCGATGTTGCTGTTGTTCGTCTGCCTTGGGTTAGCAGCCTGCGTGAGCTCAAGCAGCCCTAGCAGGCCTGCGCCGCAAACGATTGTCGTGCCTCCTGGGTCGAAGGTTTATTGCTCAGACGGGTCCGCTCCACCTTGCCGCTGAGCCGACCCGGCGCCGGGTTGCCTGGAAGGTGTGGACGCGCCGCTGCGAGATCGCATGATTGAAATCGCTTTGGCCGGTTAGGCGCCGCGCGCCGCGTATGGGACGCTGAGGCCCCGATCCTGCCGGGAGGCATTGATCGTTGGAGCGCGCCAGGCGTCTGGTCCTGGGCCGCTCTTTGGCCGCTTGATCGCAGGCTTGCTCTTGTCAATCACTCCTATTGCTCGATTTATGGCTAAGTCATGCGAACATCGCCTTGACGCAGTCCACGATCACCGCCGCAACCGGCACAACAGCGAGAACGGTTATGATCATATCTAAACGCAGACTGCTGGTAGCCTCGGCCGGCTTGGCCGCAGACGCAGGCCTGCGGCCCCTGCGAGCGCAAACGACGAAGATGCGTTTCGGGGTCGGACCCCTGCTGCCGAGCCCGAGCGACACCGTCAAGGCTTACACGCCGATCTTCGACTATCTGGCGAAGCAGCTTGGCGTCGAATACAGCCTGGTCTCGACGACGGATTGGGCTGGCATGGCGGTGGCAATGGGGTCTGGCCAGCTCGACCTCGCCTGGATGGGACCGTGGGGCTACATCATCGCCAACAACAGGACGGACTGCACCGCGATTGCGACGGTGAAATACGAGGAGAAGCCGACCTATCTCGCCATCATCATCGGCAAACCGGATCTGACCGTCGCCAATTTTCCCGACGACACAAAGGGACTGTCCATGTCCTTCGCCGACGTCGGGTCCACCTCCGGTTGGCTTATTCCGACCTACTACGCCAAGGAGGTTTGGAAGATCGACCCGAAAACCTTCTGGGCTTATCACGAGGGGTCGACCCACGCGGCGAATGAGGTCGCAGTCTCGAGCGGGCAGGTCGATTTGGCGACGGATTTTGACCGCAACCGCAACGCCATGATCGAAAGCGGCCGCGTGAAGCCGGACGCTAACAAGATCGTCTGGACGTCGGCACCTCTTCCCAACGACGCGATCGTCGTGCCGAAGGGCACTTCGCCGGATCTCGCGGCCCATATCACGGCTGCGCTCGCCGCTGTCACGCCTGATCAGGCCAAGACGCTCCTGCCGCCACACTATACCGGGTTCATTTCCTCAAACCACGCCTTCTACGATTCCATTGAGAAGGCCGGCCTCGCGGTGGGCAAGATCAAGCCCAAAACGTAGCAGCCGGAACGGGGCGGAGCGCGATGTCGTCCAGAATGGCCGCCGCGGAAGCCCTGGCCCTGATCGAGACCCGGCGGCGCAGCCGGGGCGCTGCGGCGGATCAAGGTCTGGGCGGCAGCGGTGCTGATCGCGGCCTTCTACGTGGCGAGTTGGCGACTCGCACAGGTGGACCCGTCCCGACTGGTTTCAGGTCTGCCGAGGCTGGCCCATTGGCTGGCGCAGGCGTGGCCACCGCAGTTCGCCGAGCTGCCGCTCATTCTTCAGCGAACGGCCGAAACCATTGCCATGGCGGCACTGGGAACGACGATGGCTACCCTGCTCGCCGTCCCGACGGCCATGCTGGCGAGCCGCAACATCACGCCGGTTCCGCTGCTCTACACTCCGGTTCGATGGTTTCTGAACGCACTCCGCGGCATCGACTCATTCGTCTTCGCCCTGCTGTTTGTCGCGGCGGTCGGCTTGGGGCCGTTCGCCGGGATGCTTGGCATCGGTCTTCACACCTGGGGCAGCGCAGCGAAGCTGATCGCCGATCAGATCGAAACCGTCCGGCTCGATCCCTTGCATGCCATCGAGACCACGGGCGCGAGCCGGGTCACCGCCATCGTCTACGCGTTGCTGCCTGATATTGCGCCCATGGTGCTCTCGACTACGCTGTTTTGGTGGGAGTTCAATGTTCGGGCTTCGACGGTCC
The DNA here is from genome assembly GCA_963832865.1 of uncultured Pseudomonadota bacterium. Lineage (GTDB taxonomy): Bacteria > Pseudomonadota > Alphaproteobacteria > Acetobacterales > Acetobacteraceae > Rhodopila. Next base: position 46,080 of record CAWHWH010000071.1, on the reverse strand, counting down.
TCGGTGTCGTCGGCGCCGGAGGCATCGGCCAGGAGCTCAAGAACAGTATGGATCTGCTGGATTTCCCGCGCCTGTTCACGATCATCGCAGTGATCCTGATCGTCGTTACCATTCTCGATCAAGTGAGCGGGTGGATGCGGGCCAAGCTCGTATGAGCGCCGGCTCGGATCAGCCCCGATGAGTTTCGAGGCATCGCCGTCCGGAGATGCTCTTCAAGCGGCGAACCCAATCAGTCTTGAGGTTGAGAGCCTGGGAAAAACGTATGGGAACCGCCAGGCAATCCGCGGGATAACGTTCCGCGCCCGTGCGGCTGAGTTCGTCGCGGTGCTGGGACCGAGTGGCGCAGGCAAAACGACGCTCTTCCGCTGTATCGCCGGACTTGTCAGCCCAACCGGTGGCCGCATCAGCGTGCTGGGATCGGAAACATCGAGGCTCCGCGGGCGTGAGCGGCGCCGCGTCGCTATGGTCTTTCAGCAATTCAATCTGATTGGCCGCCGGTCCGCGCTCAGCAACGTGCTGGCCGGACGCCTTGGCCACGCCCCGGTTTGGCGCGGGATGCTCGGACGCTTCTCGCGGGAGGATCAACTGTGGGCGCTCGAGTGCCTCGACCGGGTCGGTATGCTGGACCAGGCGGAACAGCGAGCCGACACTCTGTCGGGCGGCCAGCAGCAGCGAGTGGCGATCGCGCGAGCCATCGCGCAGCGGCCAAGCATCATCCTCGCGGATGAACCCGTGGCCAGCCTCGATCCGCAGACCAGCCAGGATGTCCTGGACCTACTGCGCGACATTTGCCAGCGGGAGGGAGTCGCGATCCTTTGCAGCCTGCATCAGATCCATCTGGCGCGCGCGTATGCTGACCGGATTGTCGGCCTGGTCGATGGCCGCCTCGTCACCGATGTCGAAACGGCGGCGTTCGACGCCACCATTTTCACCCGTGTCTACGGTCCATCGGCGGTCGGCGCGATATCAGCCAAAGATCAATGAGGCAGGCACCTGGACGGAGCGCCACTCGGGCATCGCGCCTGAACGCCATTTCTCGGATCCGAGGCCATGGGTCAGGGTACTGAGAGTTCCCGACCAGCCCGCCATGCGACAAACACATGACATCGCGACATTTCCCCGTTCAACGCATAGCACTAATGCTGCGTCGCAGCATTATCATCCGGTGCGCGATCTCCATCTGCGAGTGCGTCGAAGCCGGACATCTGGCCCGACTACAGATGGAGAATTTCGATGAAAACTACGATCCTCGCCGCTGTTGCCGCAATGAGCCTAGGCGTTGGCGCTGCTTATGCAGCGGGCGGGCCGGTCGGATGGGAGCCGCAAAGCTATGGCACGCAGGCAACCTCTGATCACCAAAATGAGCCGGTTGCCCAGTTTCTCGGGAAGGGCACGGTTGTGGGGAAGATGTTGGATTACAACTCGAACTATAACGGGGCGTCAGCGGCGACCAGTTCAACCAGAGGCGGTTAGTTCGGCTTTAGGTGGCATTGCAGAGGCCGGGGATGATCCCCGGCCTTTTTTGCTGCGATGTTCACGGCGGTGGGCTGTCTTTTAGACATCTTGGCCGCTTCACACGCCGTGCCGTCCACAAGGCGAGCTTGCCTCGCACCCTCGACCATCGTGGCGTCGGATCGGGCGCTAAACTTTTTTGGTTCCAGCTTGGCCGGCTTAGGGAATAACGAAGCGGGCCTGAATTGGGTGAGGAAGAGCCTCGAAGAGTTAGTATTACCAACATACACCGAACTGGCTGAAAAACATACCCTCACCAAAGCGATCGTATTTCGGGCACTTAGAAGCTTCCAGGCCTTGAAGATTGTTATTAGGACTAACATATTGTTAGCGCCAACGTTGTCACTCCAGGCAGATATTTGAAATACAGGACCGTCATAAAAATGCCGATATATCGTCCCACTCCACGCCCGGCGAACCGGGGTACGGCCACGATGATACCCCACTCGCCAACGGTGGCGCAGCCACAGCCGACACCAGCGCCAACGACGCCCCAGATAGCAAACCCGCCGAGCGGCGTGTCACTTGCGCAAGCACCAGGCAATGCCCTGATGGTAACGTGGGCATATCCGGCTATAGACAGTACTCACGACGCAGCCACCGGGTTCAACCTGCTGTTCTCTCCCTCTGGCGCCGCCAACTGGAGCCTCGTGTCGGATGTCAACAGCCCCTACCTCCTGTCAGGCCTGATGGCCGGTGAGGCGGTCGACGTCCAGCTCCAGAGCTCAAACGCAGCCGGAACGGGTGCGTGGTCAGCCATCAGCACGCTTGCCACAGCCACAGCCGGACCGAACGCGCCGAGCGCCGTATCGCTGGCGCAGGGCGCCGGCAGCGATCTTACCGTGACCTGGTCAGCCCCGGCGATCGATAGCACGCATAGCGCCGCCACGGGATACAACCTGCAGTCCAGCCCCTCCGGCGCAGGCACGTGGACGATTGTGTCGGGTGTTGTCAGCCCGTGCGATCTGTCCGGATTTGCAGGCGGCACGGCGATCGACGTTCAAGTACAAGCCTCGAACGCCTCCGGTAGCAGCGGATGGTCAGCCACCACCACGCTCACGACAGGCTCGACGGCTCCCGTGCTGAGCGAGCCGAATGTACCGAGCGGCATTTCGCTCGCACAGGGCACCGGCAGTGACCTCACCGTGACCTGGACAGCCCCGGTTGTCGACGGCACGCACAGCGCCGCCACTGGGTTCAACCTGCAATCCAGCCCCTCCGGCGCCGGCACGTGGACGATCGTCTCCGGGGTTACCAGCCCGTACGACCTGTCAGGTCTAGCGGCCGGCGCGGCGATCGATGTTCAACTGCAAAGTTCGAACACGACCGGCACAAGCGCATGGTCAGCCACCACCACACTTACCACAGCAGCAGCAACGGGGCCCGGCGCACCGAACGCCCCGGCCATCGCCAGCGTCGCGCCACCGCCGAACGGTACCACCAGCCAGCTTACGGTCACTTGGACCGCATCGGCGGTCGACAGCGCCCACGGCGCCGCAACCGGTTACAACCTGCGCTCCAGCCCCACTGGCGCGGGAACATGGACGACGGTCACAGGTGTTACCAGCCCTTACACGCTCACCGGTCTGAGCGGGGCGACGGCAATCGACGTCGAAGTCCAGGCCACCAATGCCGCAGCAAGCCCGGGCGCGTGGTCCACGGCGACTACCGGCACGACCTGGGGCGCAACCATTGTGCCGGCCAATTGGTCTGCCGCCGCTGCGCAGGTTCACAACACGAGCGTTGCTCCGAACGGCGGGGTAAACTTCGCCGCAACTCCAGCGCCCACAGCGGTGACGGGGGGAGCCTTCTTCTGGTCGGCAAGCCAGACCACACTTCCCACGACCGGCCTGATCGCCGCGACCGTCGACGGCCAGATTACCAACGGATGGGGACAGTGGTTCAACACGCCAGCCACAGCCGGCACCTTCTACCTCTGGTTGCTGGCGCAGGGCGCCGACGGTACCACGATCGGCGCACTTGTTACCTCGGCGATCGTGGTGTTCTAAAGCATGATCGCGCCAGGCAGAATGTCTCCAGCGCATTAATCGTGCAATCGAACAAGCAGATAGACCGTTTTCTGCCTGCACGTTCAGGCTGAAAAGGGTCCAGCATCGGGCGGTCGATCGGCGCCGGAGGTCGGCCTCGCCCGGGCAAGCACCACGTCCCGCTTGTGGGCCGTCGCCCAACGTTCTGCTCGGGTGATCGTGATCCGGAATTGGCGCGGCCTGAACACGTGGCAGCGCCACCGGAGCGATCGGTTGCGGGCTCACTGGGCCGTGGCAGTTTGGTCTTATTGTTACTCCGCCGCGGCGGGTTCGGCCGGAGCGACCGCCGTCGTAGAGCGGGCCCGTTCGGCGATACGCGCCGACTTGCCGCTACGGCCTCGTAGATAATACAGCTTGGCGCGGCGCACGTCGCCACGGCGTATCACCATAATCTCGGCGATTGTCGGCGCATACAGCGGAAACACACGCTCCACACCCTCGCCGTAGCTGATCTTGCGGACGGTGAAGTTGCTGTTCAGGCCCTTGTTGGAGCGCGCGATGCACACGCCCTCGAATGCCTGTGTGCGGGTGCGGTCGCCTTCGACCACTTTCACGGAGACCCGCAGCGTATCGCCAGGAATAAAGTCCGGCACCGCGCGGGTGGCTGTCAGGCGAGCGATCTGCTCGGCCTCGAACTGCTGGATAATGTTCATGGCTATGTCCTCCTGCTTTCCTGTGGGTTCGCAACGGCGATCACCAGATCCGGGCGGCGCTCGCGGGTGATGCGCTCCGCTTCCGCCTGCCGCCATGCCGCAATGGCGCCATGATGGCCCGATAGCAGCACGTCTGGTACGCGGTGTCCCTGCCATTCGGCGGGGCGGGTATAGTGCGGATATTCCAGCAGACCGCGCGAGAAGCTTTCCTCGATCGCACTTTCGGCGGCGCCCATGACGCCGGGCAGCAGCCGGACGATGCTGTCAAGCAGTACCAGCGCCGCCAGTTCGCCACCCGAGAGCACGTAATCGCCGATGCTAATTTCCTGCATATTCCACGTTTCGATGACCCGTTGGTCGATCCCTTCGTAGCGGCCGCAGAGTAGTATCAGGCCGCTGCCGCCGGCAAAGCGGCGCGCATCCGCCTGGGAGAACCGCCGGCCCCGCGGAGTCAGGCAGACCACCGGCCGGTGATCCGCAACCGAGGCTACCGCCGCATCGACAATGTCCGCCCGCAGCACCATGCCGGCGCCACCGCCGAACGGGGTGTCGTCCACCGTCTTATACCGATCCTGCGCGAAGTCGCGGATGTGGGTGACGTCCAACGTCCAGAGACCGGTTTCCAGCGCACGGCCGGCCAACGACTGGCCAAGCGGACCCGGAAACATCGCCGGGAACAACGTCAGGACCGAGGCGCGCCAAGTCATGCTGCTTCCTCCGCTTCCGGCGGAACCACGATCTCATCTGGCATCACCACGACAACGCGCCTGGCGGCGATATCGACTATTGGCACACAGGCGGCCGTGAACGGCACAAGCAGCGGTGCGCCGGAGCCGACGATTTCGAAGCTGACGCCGGCGCCGTAATCGTGCACCACCGAGACAGTTCCGACTTGCCGTCCTGCGGGGTCCATCGCCGCCAGACCGATCAGGTCGGCCAAATAGTATTCATTCTCATCCGCGGGCGGGAGCGCGGAGCGGTCGATAAAAAGTTTCGTGTTGGTTAGTTTCTCGGCCTGCGAGCGATCCGTCACCTTAACCGCAACGCCATCGACGATCGGAGACACCTCGGCGATGCCTTCAGCTTTCCAGCGCAGGGCGTAACAGCGTCCCTCCGCGTCGGACAAGGGTCCGTACGCGGTCAGATCGCTGGAAACGGCGGTGTGGCTGGTGACGTTGACCAACCCGCGCACGCCATGTGGCCGCCCGATAACACCAAGCTGGATACGTTCCGGCATCGCTAAGTCTCAGACAGCCACGGCTGCGGCGGCCTTGGCGCGCTCCTGCGACTTCTTCTTCGGCGCGGACTGCTGGGGCTGCTCGGTCCAAACCGGCATCGGCGCCAGACCGGCCTTGCCCAGGAACTTCGCCACGCGTTCGGTCGCCACGGCACCGTGCTCCAGCCAATGGGTCACGCGCTCGGCCCGTATACGGACGCGGTCTTCGTGTTCGGCGGGGAGCATCGGGTTGTAGCTGCCGATGCGCTCGATGAAGCGGCCATCGCGCGGGCTACGGCTGTCTGCGATGACGATATGGTAGTACGGGCGCTTCTTGGCGCCGGCGCGGGCGAGGCGGATTTTCAGGCCCATATGACGGTCACTCCTGGTTCAATAGGGTCGGCGGTTTTGCGGGGACATGCCTTTCGGCATCAGGGCGCCCAGGCCATGACGCATCAGGCCCTTCTGCCCCATTTTGCTCATTTTCTTCATCATCGTGGACATGTCGTCGAACTGCTTCAGCAGCCGGTTAACCTCCTGGACCGACGTGCCCGAGCCGGCGGCGATCCGCTTCTTGCGATTGGCCTTGATGATGTCAGGCGTGCGCCGTTCCTTGATGGTCATCGACGAGATAATCGCCGCCTGACGCTTCAGGATTTTCGTGTCCAGATCGGCGCTCTCAAGCTGCTGCTTGATCTTGCCTACCCCCGGCAGCATTCCCAGGACGCCGGACAGGCTGCCCATCTTGCTGATCTGGCGAAGCTGACTGGCATAGTCCTCCAGATCGAACTTTCCTCGCATCATCTTGGCGGCGAGCTTTTCAGCCTCCGCCTGATCGATGGTCTCTGTCGCGCGCTCCACCAGGCCGACGATGTCGCCCATGCCGAGGATGCGGCCGGCGACGCGTTCGGGATGGAAATCCTCCAGCGCGTCCTGCTTCTCGCCGACGCCGATCAGCTTAATCGGGGCGCCGGTGATGGCGCGCATCGATAGCGCCGCGCCGCCGCGGGCATCGCCGTCCATGCGGGTGAGGACGATGCCGGTGACCGAGAGCGCGTCGTTGAACGCCTTGGCGGTGTTGACCGCGTCCTGACCGGTCATGGCATCGACCACCAACAGCGTTTCCGCCGGGTTGGTCGCGGCGCGAACGTTGCGGACCTCGTCCATCAGTTCCTGGTTGATGGACAGCCGGCCGGCGGTATCCAGAATGACGACATCGAACCCCTCCCGCCGGCCCACATCCATCGCTCGGCTGGCGATCTGGACGGGGGTCTGACCGGCGACGATCGGCAGGCTGGGGACGCCGGCCTGTTCGGCGAGTTGCGCCAACTGCAGTTGTGCAGCGGGGCGTTGGGTGTCCAGGCTGGCCAGCAGCACGCGGCGCTTCAGGCGGTCCTTCAGCCGGAGGGCAATTTTCCCGGCGGTCGTCGTCTTGCCTGAACCTTGCAGGCCGACCATCAGGATTGGCACCGGTGCCGCGGCATTCAGGTTGATCGGAACCGCGCCCTCACCGCCAAGCGCCTCGATCATCACGTCGTTGACAATCTTGACGACCTGCTGGCCGGGGGTGACAGAGGACAGCACCTCGGCCCCGACAGCGCGCTCGCGGACCTTGGCGATGAAATCGCGCACCACCGGCAGTGCGACGTCGGCGTCCAGCAGCGCGAGGCGGACTTCCCGCAGCGCTTCGGTGATGTCGGCCTCGTTCAGCGATCCGCGGGTGCGGAGCCGGTCGAAAACCCCTGATAGCTTGTCCGAAAGTGCTTCGAACACGAGTGGTGTAACTCCAAACAGTTAAGCGCCGCTGCGCGAACCCTCGCGGAGCGGCGTAGCCCCCGCGTCAGGCGGGGACCGGGTGACAGGTTGACCCGGATCGGCGGCTTATGACGGGGACGCGTGGTAAAGTCAAACCTGGTCGAACGTTGAAGAAGCGCCTATTGCGACCTTCATGAGTGCGGCCGCAGGCTCTTATTTTGCGCCGAGTTCAGCCGCGTCGCTCCTACACCCGCGGCTTGCAATCGCCTTTAACTTCCGCCATATCCCGGCGGCCAGCGGCCGGGACCCTCCGGCCTGCGGGTAATTCACACGCGGGGACCCTTTCCCATTCATGGGTCCGGTGCCGTCAGGCGACCCCCGCGGAGGCAACAACCGGACGACAGGAAAGGAGCATGCTAATGGCGATGCCCGATTTTTCAATGCGACAGCTACTCGAAGCCGGCGTCCACTTTGGCCATCACACCCGCCGCTGGAACCCGCGCATGGCGCCGTTCCTCTACGGCACCCGCAATCAGGTGCACATCATCGACCTGCAGCAGACCGTGCCGATGCTCGACCGCGCGCTCCGCGCGGTTCGTGACGTCACGGCCGCCGGCGGCCGCGTGCTGTTCGTCGGCACCAAGCGCGCCGCGGCCGAACACGTCGCCGAGGCCGCCAAGAAATGCGGCCAGTACTACATCAACCATCGCTGGCTCGGTGGCACCCTGACCAACTGGAAGACCATCACCGGCTCGATCAAGCGCCTTCGCCAGATCGAGGATCTGGTCGCTGGCGACACCCAGGGCCTCACGAAAAAAGAAGTCCTCGACATCACCCGCGACAAGGACAAGCTGGACCGAGCGCTGGGCGGCATCAAGGACATGGGGGGCCTGCCGGACATCCTGTTCATCATTGACACCAACAAGGAAAAGCTGGCGGTCGAGGAGGCCAACAAGCTGCACATCCCGGTCGTCGCGGTGCTCGACAGCAACTCCGACCCTACCGGCGTCACCTTCCCGATCCCCGGCAACGACGACGCGATCCGCGCCATCACCCTGTATTGCGATCTGATCGCGGGCGCGGTGCTGGATGGTATCAGCGCCGAGATGGCCTCGTCGGGTGCCGACATCGGAGCCCGTGAAGACCTGCCGCCCGAGGTGCTCGCGGATGTGGAGCACGAATCCGCACCCGCGACCGCCTGATCCACAATTGTTTAATCGCATGATTCACGCGCCCTGAACGTTCCGCCCGGCGCGATCATGCTCAAGTCAGGAGATAACGACATGGCCGCGATCACCGCCGCCCTGGTGAAAGACCTGCGTGACAAGACCGGCGCGGGCATGATGGATTGCAAGAAGGCGCTGATCGAGACCGATGGCGACATCGAACCCGCGATCGACTGGCTGCGTAAGAAGGGCCTCGCCGCCGCCGCCAAGAAGTCCGGCCGTGTAGCTGCCGAGGGTTTGGTGGGCGTCGCGTCCGCCACCAACAAGGCGGCGATCGTCGAGGTCAACGCCGAAACCGACTTCGTGGCCCGTAACGAAACCTTCCAGGAATTCGTCGCCAAAGTCGCCGAGATCGTCCTGGAGATCGGCGATGACCTCGATGCGATAAGCGCCGCGTCGTTCCCGGATACCGGCCGCACGGTCGCGGAGGAGCTGACCCATCTGGTCGCCACCATCGGCGAGAATATGACGATCCGGCGGGCCAAGGTGCTGTCCGTTTCGCAGGGCGTCGTCGCCAGCTATATGCACAAGGCGCTGCGTCCGGGTCTCGGGCAGATCGGGGTGCTGGCGGCGGTCGAAGGACCCGGCGAACTCGCGACGCTGGAGACGCTTGGCCGTCAGGTCGGCATGCACGTCGCCGCCGCGCGTCCGGAGGCACTCGACATCGACGCTGTCGATCCGGCCGCGCTGGATCGCGAACGGGCGGTGCTCAGCGAGCAGGCCCGAGCCTCTGGCAAGCCCGAAGCCATTATCGAGAAGATGGTCGATGGCCGCATTCGCAAGTACTACGAGGAAGTGGTGCTGCTGGAGCAGGTCTGGGTGCATGACGGCGAAAGCCGCGTGCGTGCGGTTGCGAAGAAGGCCGGCGTGACGCTGACCGGGTTTGTCCGCTTCCAGCTTGGCGAGGGCGTCGAAAAGCCGCAAGGCCCGGACTTTGCCGCCGAGGTTGCCGCCACCGCAGGAGTATAAGGCGGCCGGCCGTCATGAATGGGGGAGCATGCCACTGGTCTAAGCCACGGTATGCCCATCCTCGTGTGTCTTCACGCCGCGGATCGCCTCATGCTTCCACTTTCCCGACATAATGCTCGAAAAGCGCTCGAACCAGAACCGCGATCTCATCCGTCCGCCGCAACAGATCGTCGGAATTTTCAGCCTCCACCCCGGCCGCAGCGGCGGCACACAGCAGCGGCAGGGCCGATGCCGGAGGGAGCGTCCCGCTCTCCACCCGACCGACCGTCATCCGCAGCATACCTTGAATAGTGCGCCACAGCCGTTCGGCCTCGATCAGAACGGCAACATCGGGTTTGGTGATCACCCCAGCGAGGCTCAATCGGCGCAAGGCAATGCGCGTCGTTTGACTGCGGCGAAAGCCCACATCCCGGGCGTGGATCAACTGAAGCACCTGCGCGATAAACTCGATGTCGATCAGCCCGCCGGCCCGCAGCTTCACGTCCCACGGCCCATGCGGACGGAGCTCCCGTGCCATTCTTTCTCGCATCGAAGTCGCGCCGCGCCGGATCACAGCGGCCGCGATCGGCCGGCAGATCGCTGTCTCGATCGCCTCGTTGACCCGACGCCGGAGAGCGGCCGGTCCAGCAATGACACGCGCGCGCGTCAACGCCATGCGCTCCCAGGTCCACGCGTCGGCCTCGTGGTAGCGCCGGAACGCCTCCAGCGAAACCGCGATTGGCCCCTTATTTCCGGATGGCCGCAGCCGCATGTCGAGGGCGTACATCTGGCCCTCTGGTCCGGGCGCGGTGAGTGCGCCGATGCAACTCTGCACTGCTCGGATGAACCATTGGCTGGCTGGTAGAGCGCGCGCGCCGCGGCTCTCGGTCGCCGTCGCCGGATGGTCATACACGAACATCAGGTCGAGATCCGAGCCGGCCATCATCTCCCGGCCGCCCGCCTTCCCCATTGCAACCACCGCGAGGGTGCCGCCGGGCACTCGGCCGAAGCGCGTGGAGAAATCAGCCAGCACACGCGGCACCAGCAACGTCACGGCCGCCTCCGCCAACGCCGTCCTGTGAAGGCCCGATGCGTCGGCGTCCAGCCGCCCTTCGAGCGTCGCGACCGACAGAAAGAAGTCCCGTTCCTTGACCGCGCGCTGCACGATACGAATCGCGTCCTCCAGCGTGTTCGCGGCGTTAATTCGCGTGCGCAGCGTGCGCCGCGCATCGACATTTTCCTCCGTCTCCAACAGGCCGTCCAGTGCGTTCGGGTTGCGCGCGAGATGTTCCGCGAGCATTGGCGCGGCCCCCAAAACAGCGGCGATCCGGTCCAGCAGCTGCGGGTTGTGTTGAAACAACGACATCGGCTGGACGCCGGACGGTAGCGCGCTCACGAAACGATCGAACCGGCTGAACGCTTCGTCCGGATTTGGCTGGCTGCCCAACGTTTCCAGGATCGATGGCATCATGGTCGTTATCAGATCACGCGCCCGGCTCGACCGGAGAGCCCGGACGCGGCCGGACAGCCATCGCCGGACCGTCGTCACGATTCGGCGCGGCTCGTGGTAGCCGAGATCGGCCAGCGTGGCCACGGTAGATGCGGGTTCCGGGTCGTCCCCACGAAAGTCTAGTTCGTGCCCAATCGCGGCCCTATCCCGTGGTTCGGGAACGGATTCGAAAACCGCTCGATAGTTCGACCGGACCATGCCCGCATGGCGCAGCACGTCCAACGCGAACGCCTTCGTATCCGCGTATCCCATGAACCGGCTGATGCGGTTCATTTGCTCAGGCGCCTCCGGCAGGATGTGCGTCTGACGATCGTTCACCATCTGCAGCCGATGCTCGACCCTGCGCAGGAAACGGTAGGATTTGTCGAGCATTCGATGCGTAGCCTCCTGCAGATGACCCGTCTCCGCCAGGCGTGCCATCGCCAGTAGCGTCGGCCGTATCCTTAGGGAGGGATCGCGTCCGCCCCAGACCATTTGCAGGGTCTGCACCAGAAATTCGATCTCGCGTATGCCACCCTCGCCCAACTTCACGTTGTGGCCGGCGATGCGCGCCACCGGATCATCGGCTTGGGTGATGGCGGTTCCTTGGGCCTCGTCAATCCGCCGCTTCATCGCATGGATGTCCGCCAGTGCGGCGAAGTCCAGGCCGCGGCGCCATACGAAAGGGCGAATTGCCTCCAGAAATCGATGTCCAAGCGCCAGATCGCCGGCAACGGGGCGTGCCTTGATCATGGCGGCACGTTCCCAATTCAGGCCCATGCTTTCGTAGTAGGTCAGCGCGGCATGGAGGGAGATCGCCGGTGGTGTCGCGGCCGGATCGGGCCGCAGCCGCAAATCGGTCCGGAAGACATACCCGTTGGCGTCCCGCGCTTCCATCAGGGTGATCAGGTCGCGCGCCACCCGCGAGGTGAACGAGCCGACGTTGCCGGAAGCTCGCCCGGCCGCGAACCCGGCGGCCGTGCCGTCGTAAATCAGAATCAGGTCGATATCCGAAGAATAATTCAGCTCAGCCGCGCCCAGCTTGCCCATGGCGAGCGCGACGAACCCACAGTTCAGATCAGGCCTGTTGATGTCCTGGAGCCGGATGTCCCCGGCTTCGTGGGCCGAAAGAAACAGATGGCGGATCGCGAGCCGCAGCGTTGCCTCAGCCAGTTCGGAAAGTGCGCCGGTCACGGCTTCCAACGGCCAGATGTCGCCGATGTCCGCGATCGCGGTGATCAGTGCGCCGATACGCTTGGCTTGCCGCAGTGCGGCAGCAATATCCTGTCGCTTCGCCGCGGGGGAAACCTGACTAAGCCCGAGCAAGCTGTCCGCGAACGCGGCTTGCGGGCCATCGGTCATCAGCCGGCGGATCGATCCCGGCTCCCGCAAAGCCAATTCGCCGAGATAAGGACTGTTGCCGCCGAGGCACAAAAGCAGTGACCTTACACCCGCCTGGCCTAGAAGTTCGGCTTCTCCGATCGCCTGGTATCGTTCGATAAGCCGTTCAGCGGCGAGGGGGTCGAAAGGATCAGGCCAGCGCGGTAAAATCGAGGCCGCCAATGGGTTGTATCGCTTGCGGTTGCCGAGATCGATTTGATGAACCGGCGGTGGTTGTAGACCGATTCGGGATGGACTTCGATCTTGTCACACTTTTCGCCTCCTGCCACCAAACACCCAACCGCGGCTTGTTCGGGACGGGTGGTATCACTAGGGTGCCGCCGTTCTCCATCGCCTCCAACGGGTCCCCAGAGAGAGTTGCATGACACAGCCAGCCGTCTACAAGCGTGTTCTGCTGAAACTCTCCGGGGAAGCGTTGATGGGCCGGCGCGAGTTTGGTCTGGATAACGAAATGGTTGGCGCGATTGCGAACGACATCAAAGCGGTCGTCGCGATGGGCGTTCAGGTCTCGGTCGTCATCGGCGGCGGCAACATCTTCCGCGGCGTTTCCGGGGCGGCGTCCGGCATGGACCGCGCTCAAGCCGACTTCATCGGTATGTTGGCGACCGTGATGAACGCGCTGGCCGTGCAGTCGGCACTGGAAAAGCTCGACTGCCCTACCCGCGTCCAATCCGCCATCCCGATGGCCTCGGTCTGTGAACCTTATATTCGCCGCCGGGCGGAGCGCCACATGGAAAAGGGCAGGGTGGTTATCTTCGCCGCCGGCACCGGAAACCCCTATTTCACTACCGATACCGCGGCAGCCTTACGCGCGGCGGAGATGAAGTGCGATGCGTTGCTGAAAGGCACTCAGGTTGACGGCGTATACTCCGCCGATCCGCGCAAGGTGCAGGGCGCCACCCGCTACGAGGAACTGTCCTACCTTGACGTCCTCTCGAACGACCTCGAGGTCATGGATGCCGCCGCGATCAGCTTGGCGCGGGAAAACCATCTGCCGATCATTGTCTTCAGCATTCACGCTCCCGGCGCCTTTGCGCAGGTCATGCGCGGCGAAGGGGCATTCACCAAAATCATCGAGCTCTAGAGCGCGGTTATGCCGAGCAAGACGTTGAAGTGCGTAACTCATGAAATCGAACAAAGGAGTTGGAGGCATCGCCATGGCTACCGCTGACCTTAACAGCCTGAAACAGGATCTCACTCGGCGCATGGACGGCGCGCTTGAAACGCTGCGTCGTGAATTTGCCGGATTGCGTACTGGGCGCGCGCATCCAGGCCTGCTGGAGCCAGTAAAAGTCGTCGCCTACGGGACGGAGATGCCGCTAAACCAGGTGGGCACCGTCGGCACGCCGGAACCGCGTATGTTGACCGTTCAGGTGTGGGACAAATCTATGGTTTCAGCAGTGGAAAAAGCCATCCGTGATTCCGGCCTGGGGCTCAATCCGGCCTCTGACGGCATGCTGATCCGGGTGCCGATCCCTCAACTCACCACCGAACGCCGCAATGAACTTGCCAAGATGGCCCACAAATATGCTGAAGGCGCGAAGATTTCGGTGCGGGGCGTGCGTCGCGACGGCATGGAGCAGATCAAAGGATACGAAAAAAAGCATGAAATCGGCGAGGATCTGGCCAAGAATTGGTCCGAAGAGGTACAAAAGCTCACCGATCAGTTCATCAAAAAGGTGGACGAGGCACTGGTCGATAAGGAAAAAGACATCCGGCAGGTCTGAAGCGAGTTGGGGCACACGATGCCTGTGATCACCAAGCGGGCAGCCCAAGCCTTCGAGTTGGAGGACGACGTGTCATCAGCCATCGCGACGTCAGATGTTGTCGTCGCTACTCCAGTGAATACCCGAACGGGCGTGCGGATCGTACCGGCCCACGTCGCGATCATTATGGATGGCAACGGTCGGTGGGCGAAATCGCGCAACCTACCGCGGATTGCCGGGCATCGTGAAGGCTCCCGGGCGGTTCGGCGGGTGGTGGAAGCAGCAATGAGATCGGGGGTTTCCTGGCTGACCATCTATGCGTTCAGCAGTGAAAACTGGCGCCGTCCTGCGGGTGAGATCCTCGACCTAACAGGTTTGCTGCGGCGCTACCTTCGCTCGGAAATCGACGAATTGAAGCAATCCGGCGTGCGTTTGCGTTTCATCGGTGATCGTTGCCGGTTTGATGCCGATATTCAGACGGATCTGGAAGCCGCCGAACGTGACACCGCGGCAAATTCCAAGCTGAACCTGACGATCGCGCTGTCCTATGGCGCTCGGGCCGAGATCGCGGCCGCCGCCCGCGCTGCGCTGGAAGCGGTGCTGGATGGAGGCCTGGACGCCGGCGATCTTGGTGAGGAGATGTTCGCCCGCTTCCTCGCCACCGCCGGAATGCCCGATCCCGATCTGATCATTCGCACCTCGGGGGAGCAGCGGCTGTCCAACTTCCTGCTGTGGCAGGCGGCCTATGCTGAACTGGTGTTTCTCGACGTCCTTTGGCCCGATTTTGATCACGGGCATTTCAACCAGGCCCTAGAGGAATTCGCGCGGCGAGAGCGGCGATTTGGCGCTCGCAACGACTAGTTCCGGCAGACCTGTCGCGGCTGTCCGGGCCTTCTGCGCGCATGCTTTCTGCGCCATGCGCGTATCCGCATTCCAGCGCCAGTGACGATGGTGCCTACATCCGGGCGTCCCGCTGCCTCACGATGGGCCGATCTTCGAGCGCGCGTCCTTTCCGCGGCAGTACTGGCCCCGCTTTCCCTTGCTTGTATATGGTTCGGGGGCGCCGTCTTCGCCGCTCTCCTCGCTGTCATCACTGCCGGTCTCGCCTATGAATGGCTCGGCCTGTGTCGCCAACTCAACCCCCGAGCGATCGCGCTGTTTGTTGTGCTGCCGGTGACCGTGCTGGTTGCAGCCTGGGGTGGCGCCGCGCCGGCGCTCGCCCTGCTGGCCGCCGCGATGATAGCAGGAGTTGCGCTCGCCGGGGGCATCTCGAGAGCCCGCCCCCTGGCGTTCGGAGTCCCCTACCTGGGTCTCGCCGCGGTGGCACTGGTCTGGCTTCGGCAACCGCCGATGAGCGGTGGCGCCAATGTGATCGTGTTGCTGATGATTGTCTGGGCAAGTGACATTGGTGCCTATATCACCGGCCGAGCGATTGGCGGTCCACTTTTGGCGCCCAGCATTTCGCCAGGTAAGACCTGGTCGGGCGCCATCGGCGGTCTGGCGGCTGCCGGGTCAACGGGGCTTGCGGCTTCGTTGGTCCTAGGTAGCGGGCCGATATCGTGGCGCCCAGCCGGTTTCGCGCTGCTGCTTGGCGTGATTAGTCAGATCGGAGATCTTTTCGAAAGCCGGTTGAAGCGCCACTTCGGGGTCAAGGATTCCGGAACTACAATCCCGGGCCATGGGGGCCTGCTGGACCGGCTGGATGCCGTATTGACCGCCGCGCCGACGGCGGCGCTACTGGCGCTGATCGTTGGACGTGGAGTAGTTCTTTGGGAATGAAAGCCGGTCATCCTTCCGCCCCCGCCGGAGAGACGGTCCGTTCCGTTACGATCCTTGGCAGCACGGGCAGTGTCGGGACGCAGACTGTCGAGCTGCTGGCGGCCAACCGGGATCGTTACCAGGTGCGAGCCTTGGTCGCTGGCCGAAACGCGATTCTGTTGGCCGAACAGGCGATCGCGTTGCGTGCCGAGATCGCCGTTGTTGCCGACCACTCTGCCTATGCTGCGCTGCGTGACGCTCTCGCTGGCACCACGATCGAGGTCGCTGCCGGAGCCGATGCCGTCGTTGCGGCGGCTGCGCTGCAGGCGGATTGGACCATGGCTGCGATCACCGGCGCCGCCGGGCTGGCGCCTACACTCGCGGCGATCCGCCGAGGCGGATATATTGGCCTCGCCAATAAGGAAGCCCTGGTGTGCGCTGGCGACGTAATGCTGAGCGCCGTGCGTGCGGCCGGCGCCACACTATTGCCAGTGGATTCTGAGCACAACGCGATTTTCCAGTCTCTCGCCGATGACAACCGAGGCGCGGTGGAAAAGATTGTCTTGACTGCCTCCGGCGGCCCGTTTCGCACCGCGACTTACGAGGAAATGGCCCACGCCACGCCGGAGACGGCACTTCGTCACCCGATCTGGTCTATGGGCGCCAAGATCAGCATCGACTCGGCAACCATGATGAACAAGGGGCTGGAGCTGATCGAGGCCGCGCGTCTGTTCGACCTCGATGAAACCGCGATCGAGGTGCTGGTGCACCCGCAATCGGTCATCCACGGCATGGTTTACTACCATGATGGCTCCGTGCTGGCTCAACTCGGTTCGCCTGACATGCGGATCCCGATCGCACATACCCTCGCGTGGCCCCGACGAATGGCCACAACTTCCCGCCGCCTCGATTTGGCCGCGGTCAGCCGGCTGGACTTCGACAAACCCGACCTTGAACGGTTCCCCTCGTTGCGGCTCGCAAGAGAAGTGTTGCAAACTGGCCGTGGATGCCCCACCATCTTAAATGCGGCAAACGAGATCGCTGTTGAGGCGTTTCTGCATCGCCGGGTCGGTTTTCTAGAGATTTCCCGCATTGTGGAGCGTGTGCTCTCGCGGCTTGGAAGTTCGAATACCGACACGCTTGACGAGGTCATCGCCCTCGACGCGAGCGCACGCCGCGTAGCGAATAGCCTGATGCAAGTTGCAGCCGTTTGACCCCTCGGACCCGAAAGCCAACCCCGTGCTGAGTTTTATACCTGATTTCATTCGCAGCGCGGCTGCGTTCGTCGTCGTCCTCGGCGTGCTCGTCTTCGTGCATGAGCTCGGTCACTATCTCGCGGCGCGTTGGCGGGGTGTCCGGGTTGAGACGTTTTCGATCGGCTTCGGTCAGGCGATTACGTCCTGGACAGATCGTAGTGGCACCGTTTGGAAGCTCGCGTGGTTGCCCTTGGGCGGATACGTGAAGTTGCACGGCCAAGAGCGTCCGCAGGACGTTGCTGAAGACGTCCGCGCCAAATGGATCCCAGGTCAGACCTTCCACGACAAGACTGTGCTGTCGCGTGCGATCGTTGTTGCGGCGGGTCCGATCGCAAACTTCGCACTCGCTATGGTGCTATTTGCCGCGCTGTTCATCGCGATCGGCGAACCGGTCGCGTTGCCGGTCGTGGGTGCCGTGCTACCGGACAGTGCCGCAGCCCGAGCCGGCTTGATGGTCAACGACCGCATTGTTTCCATCGCCGGTGATTCAATCGGGACATTCGAGGACCTCCAACACTCTGTCACCATGCATCCCGGCGAAACGCTGAAGATGAACATTCGGCGCGATGGAGCCGACCAGCAGCTTGACGTAACCACGGAATCGCGAGATTCCGGCGGTCATAAGGTGGGGCTTCTGGGCATCCGCGGCGGCGCGGTCGAATACCGGCACGTCAGCGTCCCGGCAGCCCTTCTGGGCGGGGTGACGCAAACCTGGACCATCACGAAGGAAACTTTCACCGGCCTGGCCCAGATGATTTCCGGTACCCGCGGCACCGAAGAACTCGGTGGCCCGCTCCGGATCGCGCAACTGTCCGGACAGGTCGCTCAGCTTGGCCTAGCCAGCCTTGTGTCGTTTATCGCGGTGCTGTCGGTGAACCTTGGTCTGATCAACCTGTTCCCGGTCCCGGTGCTCGATGGCGGCCATCTGGTGTTCTATCTCGCAGAGGCTCTGCGCGGGCGTCCACTGCCTCAGCGCGCGCAAGAGTATGGATTCCGAGCCGGTCTGGCGTTTCTCGCTTGCCTGTTTGTCTTCGCGACGTGGAACGACCTGACCCACCTGGGACTGTTTCGCTGGGTCGTGAGCCTGATCGGCTGATAAGCGTCGCGGCGATGCACGCGGCGGACAGCGTCACGGCGGGGATGCTGTCTCGGTTATCCGATGCGGCATGATTGCACGATCTAGCGTGGGCGACTGAGGGGCGATGTGCGCGTCCGCGCTCGCCGGTAGCCCTCGAGTTGCGGGCAGCGATCTCGCCTCGTAACGGAACGTGCTCCGGCCCGAGCAGATTTCCCATTTTATTTCATGTAGTTATGCACAGTGGGAGCAATCACTCGCAGCGGCGTGCCGCTACTAGCGCCGGTGGCAACCCGTCGCTATGGTGCGCCGCGCTCGCATCGGACCATCTGCCGGTGAGGATTTGTTTAACGCGCGTGCCGTTGGGGGGACCAGCCTTTTGTCGACGATTCGTGCTGTGCGGCTGGTTGCCGCCTGCCTGACGGCTGTGCTGGTCATGAGAACCGCCAATGCGCAAACTCCGGCACCATCGCGCACACCAGCCCACCGTTCGGTCCCTGCACCCAAGACCGGCGTTATCAAATCGATCAAGGTCGAGGGAAACCAGCGTATCGAGGAGGGCACCATTCGCTCCTATTTGCTGGTTCAACCGGGCGATCAATTCGACCCGGACCGCATCGACCGCAGTCTGAAGACGCTCTACGCCACCGGCCTCTTCCAGGACGTGCGGCTTGGCCGGGTCGGCGACTCCCTAGTCGTGCGGGTCGTAGAGAACCCAATCGTCAACCGGGTTTCCTATGAAGGAAATCATAAGATTACCGACGAATTGCTGCGGATGGAGTTGCAGCTGAGGCCGCGTGCCGTGTTCACTCCCGCCTTGGCTGAGTCCGACAGGCTCCGCATCCTTGGCATGTACGCCAAGAAAGGCTACTACGATGCGACGGTCGAGCCCAAAATCATCCGCCTCGAGCAGAACCGCGTTGACGTCGTCTTCCAGATCAATGACGGCTCCGCCACGCTCATTAGCAAAATCGTATTCAACGGCAACATGGCCTTCAGCGAGGACCGGCTGTCGGATGTCATCAATAGCCGCGAATCTCGGTGGTGGCGATTCCTGTCGTCGTCGGACCAATACGATCCGGAGCGGCTGGCTTACGACAAGGAACTGCTGCGCCGATTCTATCTCAAGAACGGCTACGCAGACATCCAGATTACCGATGCAAGCGCCGAACTCTCGCCCGATCGGAAGGGATTTTTTCTATCATTCACAGTCAATGAGGGCCCGCGTTACAAAGTCGGCAAGATCACGATCAATTCCCAGTTGCGTAATCTGAGCGACAAGGATTTGCGGCCCAACCTGCAGTTGGCGACAGGCGACTGGTACGATGGAGACGCCGTCGGCCGGACCAGCGATCTGATGGAGGAGGCCGTTCACAATCGCGGCTACGCCTTCGTCGACGTTAAGCCGCGCGTTACCCGCGATGTCGAGAAGCGCACGGTCGATCTGATCTTCGATGTCGGTGAGGGGCCGCGCGTCTATGTCGAGCGTATCGACATCGTCGGCAATACCCGCACCGAGGACAAGGTCATCCGGCGTGAATTTCGCCTGGCTGAAGGCGACCCCTTTAGCGCGGAAGCGGTGCGCGCGTCTAAAACACGGCTAACCGACCTGGGGTATTTCCAGTCCGTCGATATCACCACCGGTCCCGGCTCCGTGCCGGACAAGGCGCTGCTCACCACGACGATCAACGAGAAGGCCACCGGGGAGCTTTCCTTTGGCGGCGGCTACTCTACCGATGCGGGCGCGCTAGTCGACATCGGCCTCGGTGAGCGCAATCTTGTTGGTACTGGCGTCAACGCCAATATCAACGGTGTGCTCGCCCAGCGACGCAGTTCGATTACCTCGTCGCTAACTGATCCATATTTCCTTGATCGCAACCTTGTCGGCGGCGTGGATGTGTTTTACGTCCAGACCAACTTTCTCGGCACCGAACCCTACGACGAGAGTCGTTTGGGTTTTGCCCTACGCCTTGGGTATTCGTTCAACGAGCACCTACGGCAGGTCTGGAGCTACTCGCTGGTCGATCGCGACGTCTTCAACGTCGAATTGGGCGCGAGCCCTTTCATCTTCAATGAGGCGGGGACGACGCTTCTGTCTCAGATCAGTCAGGTCATTACGCTCGACTATCGTGACAGCAAACTCGTCCCGCATAGCGGATATATCGTTGAGCTTGGCACCGACTACGCTGGCCTCGGCGGCGACGCGCGTTTCATCCGCGGCAATGTGAACGGTGCCTACTACATCCCGTTGGAACGCCAGTTGGGGAACCCGGATTGGGGTATCAAGATTGGTGGCAGTACCGGGTACTTGAGTTTGCTTCCCGGCGGCCGTGAGGAAATCATCGACCGTTTCTTCCTGGGTGGCGACAATTTGCGCGGCTTCGAGACTGGGGGCGCCGGCCCCCATGACCTCGTGACCGACACGCCGTTGGGTGGCCGCTTCATCTGGACGCAATCCACGGAACTGCGGTATCCGCTGCCTGTCTCGCCCGATCTTGGCTTGAGCGGGCGCGCGTTCATCGATATCGGCTCGCTGACGCAGGCATCGTTTCGCGAGCTCTCCGCTTGCCAGGCGTCGGCAATCCAGAGGTGCCAGATCTCGGATTCCGGGACCCCGCGGGTCGGCGCCGGTGTCGGCATCTCCTGGCGTACCGCGTTCGGTCTGATAAACGTTGACTTGGCGCCGTTTGTGATCAAGCAACCTGGCGACCAGACACAAATCTTCCGGTTTGGCTTCGGCACGAGGTTCTAGTGATTCATAAATTTATCGAGAAAGCCGGCGCGGTTGTCGCGCTGGCCTTGGCTTTTCATCCGCTGCTTGGCTTCGCCCAACAGACGGCGCCCAACGGCGAGTGGTTTGTTCCCGGGCAAAGCCACCCTGCGGGGGCACCGCCTGCCGCACGTCCAGGACCACGCGCCATGCCAGCGCCGACCGGTGGCCCTGGCGCGATCCCGCTGAGTGATGCGCCGGTCGATCCGAATGCAAACATCCCACCACTGAAAGTAGAGCTTCCGCCCGCGCCGGAGATTCCGCCGATTCCCAAAGGTCAAGCTACACCGGCCGCTATTGTCGGTATCCTGTCGGTCCCGGACGTTCTGCGGATCTCCACCGCATATCAGACCGCGTACAAGGAATTGAACGCGCGCGGCCAAAAGCTGAATGAAGATGCGCAAAAGGAGCAGGCCGCGTTGCGCGATCTGGGCCAATCCTTTGCCGCCGAACGCGGCAAACTGTCACCGGAGCAGATCCGTACAAAGGAGAAGGAAATTCAGGAACGCGCCACCGACGCTCAGCGCCGCTTCGGCGACCGGAACCGGATTATCCAGGAGGCCGGCCAGTATGTCATGATGCAGATCAACCGCACCATGGAGCAGGTGGCGCAGCAGGTGGCGTTGTCTCGTGGCATCAACCTGGTGCTCAACCGCGCGCAGATTCTCGGTACAACCGCTGATTTTGACCTGACCCCCGCGGTCGCGGACGTGCTGAACAAGGCGCTGCCCAGCGTCGTCGTGCCGCCTGACGGCATATCTCCCATGGCAATGGCACCGCCGGCGGCGTCGTCCGGTGCCGCGGCGGCAGCGGCACCGAGTGCCGGCGAAGCAGCGCCCACGGCGGCGACCGTGGCGGCTACGCCTGCCAAGCCACCTCAGAAGCATTAGCCGTGGCGCCCGGCTCGACACCGCTCGCTTGACGACCACTCGGTGGCGGGGGGCGATCCCCGCTTCTTTCTGCGCGCCGGGCCATTCACCCTCGCGGCGGTCGTCGATGCGGCCGCAATCGATGGGCAAGGCGCCGAGGCCCCACCGCGCCGTCTGATGCTGCATGGTATCGCGCCGTTGGCGATTGCCGCTGGGCACCAAGTCACTTTCTGCTTGAACAACCGCAAATACCTGCCGATGCTGGAGGCCACGCAGGCTGCGGCGGTCATTGTCCATCCGGACATGCAGGACAAGGTGCCGCAAACTGCTGTGGCGATCGTCGCCACCGATCCGATGGTCGCGTGGGCAAGGGTCGCTGCGCTGTTTCACCCGCCGTCCCCGGTCACCCCCGGGGTCCATCCCTCCGCGGTCGTCTCCCCGTCGGCGCGCATCGATCCCACCACCGAGATCGGGCCGCTCGCTGTGATCGGCGACAGCGTCACGATCGGCGCTCGCGGACGGGTGGGTGCCATGGCCGTGATCGGCGATGGCGTTAAAATCGGCCGAGATGTCCGGATCGGCCCGCATGCTTCGCTGTCTCATGCGCTAATCGGCGATCGTGTCTACATCTATCCCGGGGCCCGAATCGGTCAGGAGGGCTTCGGGTTCGCGATCGCGCCGGACGGCTTCTATTCGGTGCCGCAACTTGGGCGCGTGGTGATTGAGGACGACGTCGAGATCGGTGCCAATACCACTGTCGACCGAGGCGCGATTGAAGACACTGTGATCGGTGCCGCGACACGGATCGATAATCTCGTGCAGATCGCGCACAATGTCCGGATCGGACGGGCGTGCGTCATCGTGGGCCAGGCCGGCATATCCGGGTCTACCGTTTTAGAAGATCACGTCGTGCTGGCGGGGCAGGCGGGGCTCACGGATCACCTGCGGATCGGCACGGGGTCGCGCATCGGCGCGAAATCCGGCGTGATGGCCGATGTGCCGCCGCGCTCGGATATGGCCGGGGCACCCGCCCAGCCGGCGAAGACGTTCTTCAAGGAAATCGCGACCATCCGGCGCTGGGTCCGCAACGGCGGCATACCAGCAGCGAAAATCGCACCTGGCGCGAAGTCGAACCGAGACCTGGATTGAAGATCATGGACGGAACCGAAACCCAGACGCATGAGGCGGGGAAGACCATCGAGTTGATCGACATCCATCGCATCATGCACGACATTCCGCATCGCCATCCGTTTCTGCTGCTCGACCGAGTTGTCGATGTCGTACTGAATAGTTCAGCGGTCGGAGTGAAGAACGTCTCGGTAAACGAGGGCTTTTTTGCCGGACATTTTCCCAATCATCCCGTTATGCCGGGCGTGCTGATCATCGAAAGCATGGCACAAACCGCCGCCGTGCTTGTGGTGGAAACATTGGGACCTGATGCCGCCGGCAAACTGGTCTATTTCATGTCGATCGAAGGCGCGAAGTTCCGCCGCCCTGTGGTCCCAGGCGACCAACTTCGCATCCACATCGTCAAAGAGCGCAGCCGCGGCAATGTCTGGAAGTTCCATTCCGTCGCCAAGGTCGATGGCGTGGCCGTGGCTGAAGCAACCTACTCCGCCATGATCATGGACCGCGCCGCGCCGTCCTGACACATTTTTGCCTTAGTCACGCCAAAATATGAAGCGAAACAAAGTGTTACGGGGCAGGCTGAGAAACATCGGGCAACAATGATTGAGTTGGTGGTCTGCGCCGCCCCTCATAGGTTCGCGCTACTTTGCGAAATTTGATGTCCGGAACGGAACACCATGGATTCGATGATGGATATCGGCCTGAACATAACCCACCGCGCCAGCATCCACCCGACTGCGATCGTCGCGCAGGGTGCCGATATCGGGCCAGGTGTGGACATCGGTCCGTTCTGCACGGTCGGCCCAAACGTCGTCATTGAGGCCGGCGCGAAACTTCATTCGCATGTGGTGATCGAAGGTCACACCAGGATCGGCGAGGGCGCCCAGCTATTCCCGTTCTGCACTGTGGGCCTCGCCCCGCAGGACATGAAATACAATGACGAACCAACCCGCTGCGAGATCGGCCCACGCACCCTAGTGCGGGAGCATTGCACCATCCACCGCGGCACGGCGACCGGCGTCGGCGTGACCCGCGTAGGCGCCGATTGCATGCTGATGGCCGTGGTCCACGTCGCGCATGATTGCCAGATCGGCGACAACGTCATCGTGGCGAACAATGTCGTGATGGGTGGGCACGTCAGCATCGGTGAGCACGCCGTGGTGGGCGGGGCGGCGGCGATCCATCAGTTCGTTCGTATCGGCCGGGCGGCGATGATCGGCGGGGTCTCGGGCGTCGAGGGGGACGTGATCCCGTTCGGAAGCGTCATCGGCAACCGCGCTCGCCTCACCGCGCTGAACGTCATCGGCCTGCGCCGCCGCGGCTTCGACAAAGCCGCGATCCATCGGTTGCACATTGCCTTCAAGGCACTCTACAGCAAGGAAGGCGTGTTCGCCCATCGCCTCGAAGTCACTCGCGCCAAGTTTGGCGGCGATCCGTTGGTTGCGGAAATACTGGCGTTCATTTACGCACCGAGCCATCGCGGTCTTATCCGGGCGGAGTAGAGGCCTGGTTTCGCTGCGGTGTTGTGACAAGAATCAACAGTCAAACGGTCGCTCCCACACAATAGCAGCCAGTGAAGAAAGAAAAGCTGCGAAAGAGCGCTCGATGTCCGCGCGACAAAGATCGCGCACAATGAATATCAACCGGGACTGCCGCCAATCTTCGGGCCATGCCTCTAGATGGACCGGAGGATGCACCAGGTGCTGCACCGCGTTGATCACGACCGGCCCCGCGGCGCCGGCAACCTTGAGCAATCCTTTCACACGTAGCACCTCCGCACCGTGACTGTGAAGCAACAAGGTGAACCAGATCGCAAAGACGTTCCAATCGATGTTGTCATCGAAAGTTAGCGTGAAGGCTTGAATGTGTGCATCGTGACGGTTGACATCGTGACCGTGGCCGCCGTGCGCGTGCTCCTCGGCTGGCGTGGTCCACGCCGCTGCGGTGTTTAGCTCACCTTCGGCGAGCAGCCACTCCGCGGGAGGCGGCGCATTTGCCGAGCGCCATCGCCGTGCCGAGGGATTAAGCAGCGCCAGCGCCGCTTCCAACGCGTCAAGGTCAGTCGCGTCAACGAGATCAGCCTTCGTGACGATGATTTTATCGGCCAGCGCCGCCTGCTTCACCGACTCTGGTTGGCGTTGGAGATGGGTGCTGCCGTTCACCGCGTCGACCGTGGTGATTACATTTGCCAGCTGAAAGTGATGCCGGATTTGTGGGTCATGCATGATGGTGGCGAGGATAGGCGTCGGATCCGCCAGGCCGGTCGTTTCTATGACCAGACGTGCGAAGGTCACGTCGCCACGTTCTCTCCGGGCATATAGGCCGCGAATAGCCTCCGAAAGGTCGCCCCGGATGGTGCAGCAGATACAGCCGGACTGCATGAGCAACACATCGCCTTGAACGTCGGCGATCAGGTGATGATCGAGGCCGATCTCGCCAAACTCATTGATCAGCACTGCGCAGTCGGAAAATTCCGAACTGGTCAGAAGATGTCTCAGCAACGTCGTCTTGCCTGACCCGAGAAAGCCGGTAAGGACGTCGACCGGAATACGGGGGTTCATCGTCCAATGCGTTCGGTAATTCGGGTGATGACGGCGGGGTCGAGCGGATCGATCGCGCGTCCGAGCATGCGGCCGGCCATCTCCCAGACCTGTGGCAGCGTATCGACAATCTCCCGCCGCCCGGTTGCACCGGACAGGACAAATGAGGCGCCCTGCCAGTCATCAAGACGCATGGCGAAGGCTCCCAGAACCGCATTGGCCCCGCGTACACGGGCAAGGCGTTCGGCCCGGCGTGTTTGGCCGGACGCGAATGCCTCGGCGCGCGTTGACCAGTGTTCCTCGCCGCCAAGAGCACCGCATAGCGCGCACACGTTGTGCTTATCCGGTTTTGCGCGGCGAGCGGCGGGCGAAGTCATCCGCCATCTCGTTCATGGTCACAAAGCGTACGCCCGGATGGCGAACGATGTAGCTGTACAGCCGCTCCAGCATCATCAGCACCTGCGGCCGGCCGGAGACGTCCGGATGAATGGTGATGGGAAAGACCGCATAGTCATATTCACGGTAGACCCAGTCGAACTGGTCGCGCCACAATTGCTCGATGTCATGCGGGTTGACGAAACCGAAGCTGTTGGGGGCCTTCTTGATGAACATCATCGGCGGCAGATCGTCGAGGTACCAGTTGCCGGGGATTTCGATCAGGTCGGTCTCCCGGCCGCGCTTCAACGGCACCATCCACTCGCCGGCCTTCTTCGCGTAGTCGATCTTGGTCCAACTGTCGCCAACCCGGACGTAGTAAGGCTGGAAGTCGTGGTGCATCAGACTGTGGTCGTATTTGAGACCCTTCTTCAACAATAGCTCGTTGGTGATCGGGCTAAACTCCCACCAGGGCGCGACGTAGCCGGTCGGGCGCTTGCCCGAAAGCTTCGTCACCAGATCGATACATTTATCGAGAACCTCTTCCTCTTGAACCGCGGTCATCGCGATCGGATTTTCGTGGCTGTAGCCATGCACGCCGATCTCATGCCCGGCCTCCGCTACCTGCTGCATCTGCTCGGGAAACGTCTCAATCGAATGGCCAGGGATGAACCATGTTGTCTTTATACCGAAACGACGGAACAGCTCGACAAGGCGCGGTGAGCCCACCTCACCGGAGAACAGGCCCCTGGAGATATCATCCGGCGAGTCCTCGCCACCGTACGACCCAAGCCAACCCGCGACAGCATCAACATCCACACCAAACCCGCACAAAATCTCTTTCGCCATGTCTTCCTCCCTTTGCTTCGTTCAATCAGCGACGGTCGGCTTATGCACGGTCAACCAATGGCGCGCGATCTCCTCGCGCCGGCAGATCCAAACATCCGCATGGCCCTGCGCATAGTCCAAAAAGCGCGCAAGGCCGCGCGCACGTGCGGGATGACCGAGCAGGCGGGCATGCATGCCGACTGACATCATCTTCGGCGCATGAACTCCCTCCTCGTACAACTGATCGAAGGCATCCTTCAAGAACGCCGTGAAGTCAGCCGCGGTGCCGATGTTGCCTCGATGAAATTTGACGTCGTTGGTTGAGAGCGAATACGGCACCACCAGATGCGGCCGGTCACCTACCGTTACGTAGTACGGTAGTTCGTCGTTATACGTATCGCTGTCGTACAGGAAACCGCCGTGCTCGTGAACCAGACGTCGCGTGCTCACGCTGGGCCCGTACCGGCAATACCAGCCCGCGGGTGGCGCGCCCATTGTGCGGCGGAGGCTTTCCACGGCCATAGCGATCTGCCGGCGCTCCTCGTCCTCGGACAGGAGATAGTGCTCCACCCAGCGCCAGCCGTGACAGCAAACGTCATGTCCCGCCTCGCGTAGCGCAGCCGCCACCGCTGGAAGGCGTTCCAGCACTGTGGCGCAGGCAAAAGCGGTCAACGGAAGTTTGCGGGCGGCGAACAGCCCCAGAATGCGCCAGATTCCGACACGGCTACCAAACTCGAACATCGATTCGGCCGCGAGGTCACGCTGGCCGCGCGGTACTGGGCTGTCGCCCATCTCCGTTAGTGACGCTTCGGAGAATCCGTCGCCGTTTTCAATCGAATATTCAGACCCTTCCTCGATATTCAGGACGAAATTTAGCGCCAGCCTTGCGCCGTTCGGCCATCGCGGATGAGGCGGAGTGCGGCCATAGCCGACGAGATCACGAACACTGTTAGCGGGATACATGATTTGCCCCATTTGCGCGAACCCCGTTTAATCTAAAATTGCTGCTCCTCGCGGCCGCGGACCAGCTGAGACAGGGTGACCGCCAGAACCAATGCGCCACCATAGAACATGTCTTGCACGAAGCTACTGCCGCCCATAAATACGAGCCCGGTGATCCCGACGACAAGGAAGTAGACAGCGATCGCTGAACCCCACGCATTGAACCGTCCCGGGGTAATGCTGGTGGAACCAAGAAAGGCAGCGGCGAAGGCCGGCAGCAGGTAAGATACGCCCGAGACGGGATCTGCGGCGCCCTGCGTGCCGGCATACAGTATGCCGGCAAGCGCGCCCATGAAGCTGGAGACAACAAGGCAACCACGGCGAACCCGATCCGTGTTGATCCCGGATAACCGGGCGACTTCCCTTCCACGGCCGACGAACAACATCTGCCGTCCGATGGCGGTGTATTCGAACACGTACCAGACCAGGATGCACAACAGCAGAGCGTAGTAAAACTCCAGCGGAATGCCCAGCAGCCGATCGACGATCACCAGATCCATCAGCCGATCGGAAATGCCGCTGATCGTCATGGAATTGCTGACGTAGAGCGTCAGGCCGTGCAGGAACGTGCCGGTCCCCAGTGTAACGATAAGCGAATGAATTCGGAACACAGTGATGAAGAAAGCATTGACCGCGCCGACCACGATCCCCATCGTCAGGGCCGCCAGCACTGCCAGGCCGATCGGCCAGCCATCCTGTCCGTTCAGCAGCGCCACCATCATCGCCGACAGTGTCATTACATAGGCGATCGAGACGTCGAAATCGTTGGCGGTCAGCGGAATGATCAAACCGAGCGTGACGACGACAAGGACAGCCTGCGATCCCAGGATGGTCGATAGATTGGACCAGGTGAAAAATGTTTCCGGCCGCAAGATGCTGAACACAACGACCAACAGCGCCAGAGCGGCGATCAGCCCGTAGCGTTCCGCCAGGTCGATAAAGCGCGGCTCGTGCCTCGGCTTACCAGCGGTGTCGTGCAACGGTGCTTTGTGTCATGCGGCAAGCCCGTAGCAGCATTCGGTGATGGCATGTTTCGACAGTCCGGGCGGGGCAAGTTCGGCGGCAATCCTGCCGCGTCCCAGCACCACCACGCGGTCGCAGATCTCGGCCAGTTGTTCGGCGTCGGAGCTCGCGCAAAGCACGCACGCGCCGGCGGAAGCGGCGTCGCGGATCGCCTGATAGACCGTCTGCCGCGCACCAACATCGACGCCTTGGGTGGGTTCGTCCAACAGGATCAGCTTCGGGCTGAGTTGCAACCACTTCGCCAGGATGACCTTCTGCTGGTTGCCGCCGCTGAGCGATGCCAACGGCAGCATCGGCCGATTGGGCACAACACCAAAACGATCTCCCAACTCCCGGCTTGCCGTCAGCATCGCGCCGCGCCGAAGCAGGAAGGGCCTGAACCGGTCGGCCAGCGCCGGCAGCGTCACATTGTCCATGATCGGCAGCCCGCCGACACCACCAGCGGCCGGCCGATCCCCAGGGATCAGCACGAGGCCAGCCTTGATCGCGGCAGCCGGCGTGAGTGCCGCCAAGTCGAACCGTTCCGGCCCCAACATCAACGTGCCGTTTTCCGCACGAAGCGCGCCGTAAACGAGATAGGGCACCTGCTCGTAGCCGGAACCCAGCAGGCCGGTCAGCCCCACAATCTCTCCAGCCCGAAGCGCCAAGGAAATCTCCGCCACCTGGCCACCCGACAGGTCCGTGATAATGACCGTCGCCGAGGCACCACGGGTCGCCATGACCCTCGATGGCGCGGTCTGCAACTGACGCCCGACGATCATGCCAACTACTGAGTCGCGTGTCGCCTCCGACGTTCTCAGCACACCCGCCACCCGCCCGTCGCGCAATACCGTTGCTCGGTCGGTGATTTCCAGCACCTCGTCGATGTCATGCGATACGAAAATTACGCTCGCGCCATTGGCGACGACGCGGCGCACCAGCGTGAATAGCCGATCCACGTCCGCGCGCGGCAGGAACGGGGTCGGCTCGTCCAGCACAAGCACCCCCTGGCCGATCCTGGCGGTGCCAGAGGCGATCTCCTCGACCGCGCGGACGATCGCCACGAGCGCGCGCTCCACCGATGATAAACGAGACAGCGGAACATTAGGGTCTATATCGAGTCCGTATCGTTCGAACAGGCGCCGCGCCGCCGAACGCTCTCCTGCCCAGCTGATCGCCCACGGGCGTGCAATGCCGCCACGTCCTGACAGGCGTGTCAGCAACAGGTTCTCAAGCACAGTGACCGGGGGAATGAGGCCAAGATGCTGGTGAACGAACGCAACGCCGAACGACCGCACACCACCCGGCGGCAGCGGCAACGGCACGTCCTGAGCCGCGATCGTCAGTGCGGCACCGGGGTCAGGCGGATGAAAACCGGCGAGGATTTTTATCAAGGTTGACTTGCCGGAGCCGTTTTGACCCAGCAGGCCGTGCACCTCACCGGGTGCTACCGAGAAATCTACGTCGCGAAGCGCCTGCTGGCCGCCAAAGGTCTTGGAAAGACCCGAGAACGCCAGCGCCGGATCAGTCACTTCAGCTTCCAGAGCTTTGCATAGCCGTCCAAGTAGGCGTCGCCGTAGCCTTGCGACAACTGCGGCGGCTTGCCGGCGTCGTCGGCATTGTGGCTGTCGAAGATGTAGAACGGGATCTTCGGATCGGCCACCTGCGGCAGGCCGCAAAGGATCCGCATCTCGGCGTCAATGATGGCATCACCGATCCAATCGAGATTCTCGCCGATGTCCATCTGAACCTTGCCCTCCTGGATCAGGCCGAGCACGAACGGTGTTCCGTTGAAGGCGTCGATTTTTACCCGCTGGGTCGCGTTCGCTCCGATCACCGCGGGAACCACGAACTGAGACATGCTGTCGTAAATCACGATGATGTAGTTCACCGTGGGATCGCTCAGCAGCGCGGACTGCACGTTGGGGGTGATGCGGGTGCCCCAATCGACCACGGGGAAGTTCATCACCTTGGTCTTGCAGTGCTCGCAATGCTTCAGTTCCGCGTTGATCCCGGCCATCATGCTGTCGGTGGACAGCGGGCCGGTGGAGATCAGCACCAGAGCGTTCATGTCGCCCTTAGTCTGGACGACTGCCCAATCGACGAGCATCGCCCCGGCCTTGAAGTAGTCTATCGGGATGTCGGCATCGGCATCTTTGCGAACGATGGAAGATTGTTCCTTGCCGTTGTAGTGTGACGGCACGACGGGAACTCCGGCCGCCTTCGCGGCGCGAACCTGAGGCACCAGCACCCGCGGATCGGTTCCTGCCAGCAGATCGATCAGGCTCGCCTTTTCGTTCATGGCGGCGTTCATGCCTTGCACCCATTGCGAGCTTTGGCCTTGATTCTCCCAGATCGTGAACTTGAAGCCCACCTTCGCGGCAGCGGCAGCCATCGCCTTCTCGATGTTGGCGGTGAACGGGTTGGCGGACGAGACCGGAATGCTGAAGATCGATTTGCCGGCCATGCAGGCTTTGGCGTCGAACTCGGGGCCGGCGGCTACGAAGTTTGGTTTGTCGTAGAACGGCTTGAGTTGGGCCTCGAAGTAGTCGAGGCCGTCGGCCTGGGCACGGCCGGAAAGCGAAAACGCGGCTGCCAGTGCGACGGCCGCGAAAATCAACTTCTTCATGTTGTTATCTTTCTCCCGAAGCACTGCCACGACTTACGCAAACGCCATGCCAGCGGGCGTGTCAGTCGTCGTAGCCGCCCAATCGATAGGCGGCGAGCGAGATCACCCAGCTGACTACGAAAATGCCAATGATCAGGTAGCCGAGCGTGCCAAAATTGTCGTTCAGGCTACCGATCGTCTGCCAGAACCGGCCCGAGAGACTGAGCTGGCTGCCGATCAATCCGAGTGTTTCGATACCCCCGACAACGAGCGCCACAATGATCGAGACGGCCGTGATGGTCATATTGTAGTACAGTTTGCGGATGGGTTTGAGGAAGGCCCAGCCATAAGCGCCCACCATCAGGACGCTGTCTGTGGTGTCGATCAGCGTCATTCCCGCGGTGAACAATGCAGGGAAAACCAGGATCGACCAGATCGGCAGACCCTTTGACGCCTCGGCGGCGGAGATGCCGATTAGGCCGATCTCGGTCGCGGTGTCGAAGCCCAGGCCGAACAGGAAGCCGAGCGGATACATGTGCCAGCTCCGGGTGACCATCGCGAAGAGCGGGCGAAAGATCCGCGCAAGGAATCCACCCTTGGCAAGCAGCAGATCCATGTCCTCCTCGACATAGGCGCCGCCAGCGCGCACGTGGCGGAAAGCACGCAGGACGCCGAAGAAAATCGTCAGGTTGACGGCGGCAATGGCCAGCAAAAAAGCTGCCGAGACCAGCGTGCCGATTACACCACCGATCGCGTGCATGGACTCTAGCTGGGTTTTGAAGGTCGCCGCTGCCAATGCCACGAATATCGAGGCCAGCACGACCACCGTTGAATGCCCGAGGGAAAAGTAGAGCCCTACGCTAACGGGGCGCTCGCCCTGCTGCATGAGCTTGCGGGTCACGTTGTCTATTGCTGCAATGTGATCGGCATCGACCGCATGGCGCAGTCCCAGACTATAAGCGAGAAGCGCGGTACCAAGCGGCACGGGGAAGCGCCAGAAGCTCGCCAGAGCCCAAACCCAGACCAGAACATTGAACAGCGCGAGGAGCGCGTAAATGCCGAACAGGCGACGCCGAAGGCCGATTGTGCCGGTCAAGATCCCAAGTGTCGAACCCGCCATGGCCTCCCTCTTTGTAGTGAACCGGCTCGGGCCCAAGTCAGAGCGACAGCGCGGGAGCGAACTGGCGGACCGCCTGTACGGTGAGCCAGGCCCCCATCCCGATGATCAGCAGCGTTGTCGCCAATTGCAGCCGGAGCGCCCAAACGCTGTCCAGCCACCCGAGCACGCGGCGTCCGATTTGTGCGGCCACAATTCCTACCGCCACGAGCGTAAGCGCAAAGCCGAGGCTGAACACTAGAACCGTCACGAGACCGAGGACCACCCGTCCAGTGGATAGCGCCGCGAGCAGAATGGCCAATGCCGCAGGATCCGGCAGAATTCCACCAGCGATGCTGAGCGTTATCAGTACCGCAAGCCGCGGGCGTTCGCCGGTCACCAAATCCAGGCGATGCGCATGTTGCGTGCCCCAGCCGTGACTGTGCCAGACAACTCCCTCGGAATTGTCGTGGGTATGGTCCGGAACATCGCCGTGGTCGTGCTGATGATAATCGGTCGTGGCGTGAGCATGGGCCTCAGCGTGATCGGCATGTGCGTGAGCGTGGACATGGGCGTGATCAACACCGGCATGGTGATGAGGCTCAGTATAGGCATGCACGTGAACGTCGTGCGAATGGTGATGCGCACGCACGTTTCTCGGAAAGGCGGCGGCGATCAGTCCGCGTTGGGTCCACAGCATCCATAACCCGAGCCCCAGAACCAGGAGTGCCATTGCCAGCGCCAGCAGCGCTTCAGTGCGCGCTGGGACCAGCCAGCTCGATCCGAGCGACGCGAGTATGCCGATGAGTACGATGCCGCTGACATGAGAGAGCGTGACGAAGACGCCGAGTATCACCGCGTCGACGGGCCGACCCCGCGCTCCGACGATGTAGGCAGCTGCGATCGTCTTGCCGTGCCCGGGCGTTGCCGCATGTACCACGCCAGCCCAGAAGCTGGACGCCAAGTAGAACAACGCTTGATGCATCGCGTGTTCGTTTCCTCTCCCGTTACTTTCGCCCTGCGCTCCGGCGCCATTCTCCCACGAGCCTCCGAACGTGGCGACATACCTCATTGACCGTCTACGAAATCCCTATTACTTTCTTTTTAAGAGAGGGGAAAGCGTCGGAACCTTGCCATTGGCATTTTCACGTAGCGCACTGTTTTTACTGCCTGGCGCTCTGATCGCATTAGTGGCGGTTGTTGCCGTGTCGCTGCAGCGGGAGACGGCGTCCGGCACGGGCTTGGACCACCTGAGCGTTGCGCACGAAGCACCGGCTCCGAAATTGCCGGCGCTGACGGCGGAAGAAGAGACATTCGCGGAGGCTCTGTGGCCGCTGCACCAAGAGGTTGTTGAAGCATCGGCTGGGCGATTGACATCGGCAGGGATGACGTTCGCTGTGGACGACCACGATGCCAACCGACTTGTCGCGAAGTTGACGCCGCTCCGGCAGATTTTTCTCGATACGCAGGGGAAGGTCGCGGCGATTTCGGCCCCTCCGTCGATGCAGCCGGTGCGTGAACGCTATGTGGCGTTGCTCGTCCTTTACGAGCAATCGGCGACCGAAATGATGGAGGTGGGACGCGACGGCGACGAGGGGCACCTGATCAACGCTCAGAGCAAAAGCGAACGCGCCGCACAGGAGCTCGTGAAAGTTGGCGATATATTATGGCCCGGGGAGCATAAGCCGAACTAGGCCAACCAGTTCACCGCCTGTTTGATGAACCTCACGCAGGCACAACGAGAGGACGTAGGGTTCCAAGGGGAGGAAAGTACCGATGAAGACGATGGTTCAATCATTAGCGCTCGTGGGTGCGTTAGGAGCAGGGAGGTCTGGCCCTCTCCGCGGCGGCCGCGCCCGCTCAGGCCCAGCCCGCGCCTGTCTGTTCGGTCTGGCTGGCCGAAGGCGGCCGTTTTATGGGCGTTCCGATGGGCGCCTTCATGCCTGACCGCGCATTTGTTCCGGGCAGCACTAGCCCGATGCACAACATCAACACCGTCGATCTGCCGGTCAATATCGGCATCATAAAGTGTGGGAATGAAATCATCCTCGCGGATTCCGGCTGGAAGCAGACCGAATACCACAAGATGACGCACTTTGAGCACTTTACCCCGCTGCCTGAGCAAATCAAGCTGTTGGGTCTGGATCCCGCCGACGTCAAGAAGATCGTCATCGGCCACGCCCATTGGGATCACGCGGGGCAGTTGCTCGATTTTCCGAATGCCGTGTTGTACGTGCAACGCGAGGAGTTGCGCGGCGTCGAATGGGCGCTGAACTACCCGAACCCGCACATCAGCGCCGTAAACAACTCACCTGGTGGCTGCACCCGCTCGCCGGCCTGCGGGTTTGAACCGCTGACGCTCGAGCAGGTCTACGGCAAGGTGCTGAAGGGACAGGCGGTCATCGTTGACGGCGAGATGGAGATTGCACCTGGCGTGATAATCCATCCTGCGTTCCGGGCGCATACCCCGGGCTCGCAACTGCTGGAAGTGCCGACCACCGTCGGCAAGCTGGTGTTTGGCTCCGACGCGTATTCGTCGTGGGAGGGGATTCGCGACTGGATGCCGGCGAACATTCAGCAGACCGACACGGTGCAGCAGATGCTCGCATACGAGAAGTGCTACAAGATCACCGGCGGTTATAACAACTGCGTCGCGGCACATGAGCCGTTGACGTACACCGACAAATACCCGCTCACCAAGAACTCCTGGGGCGGCCCGAACGACTCGCACTTTGCCGAGATTGCATTGGCTCCGGGTGAGAAATCACGCCATCCATGATGTTAATCGTGTAGCGTATCTGGCAGGCGGTCCGGTGACGGGCCGCCTGCCTTGTTCCGGCCGGCCCGCGTGTGAGCCGGACATGCGTCGAATAGCACGCGTGTTGCTGTTCCTGGCGCTCGCTGCTTTATCAGCGCCAACGCCGGGGTCGGCACATGACGCGAGTGCTTACGGCGGCCTCTTTCGCTCGCGCAGCATGGGCGGCGCCTGGCTTAATGCGGATGTCGGATTGTACCTCAACGCGGCGCTCACCGTTGCTGTCGACCCGCGCGATGCGAACCACTTGCTGATGGGCACCGATTCCGGACTGTGGGCTTCGATCAATGGCGGCCGTAGCTGGGCGCAAGAGGCTCCGACCCTGATCAGTGGCGCTGTGTTTGCGATTGCCTTTTCGCCTGATGGAGCCACGGTGCTGTGCGTGGCACCTGGCGGTGTCTATCGGAATTTCGACGGACGCTGGGGCCGATCCAACGCTCCGACCGAGGCGACCCCGGGCCGTAGCATTGTGTTCTCGGGTTCGGGGCGGATCTATTTGCTTGGCCGGGATCGGTTGTTCAGCAGCGATGACGGTGGCGCGCGCTTCGCGGCGGTGGCGGATGCAGACGATGCGGCCGGTTTCGAAACACTCGCCCTAATTCGCCAGCCGTCTGAGACCCTGTTCGCCATCGCGCATGGTCGTCTGTTGGCTAGCACGAACGGTGGAAAGCGCTGGCAGCAACGGCCGGTCGGCGACACATCGGAACCGATCGAGACCGTGATCGCCGACCCCACGGTCCCCGGCCGCGTCTGGGTGGCGGCTGCGAACCGGCTGAAGGTCAGTAGCGACGGCGGCGTGAACTGGCAGGCGGTCGGCAGCGTGTTGCCTGAGGCGCACACGGTGGTGCGCGGCATTGCCGCGGATCCCAATGGCGCAACACTTGTCGTCACGACGCATCGCGGCACCTACCGCAGCACCGACGCGGGAGTGCACTGGGGATTGGAGGAAGGCAATCTGCCGGTCCATCTCGAAGCCGGGCCGCTGGCACGGGACCCCGCAAATCCCGGCGTCCTTTACATTGTTTATTCACTTATCCCGTATCCGGAGGTCTGGCGCAGCGCGCTGGAGGGCAGCAACCTGCTGGCGCGCGTCGATCCGATGGACCTGCTAGGCGGCCTTGCATTCCTGCTGCTGCTGTCATTGGGGAGCACAATGCTGGTCGTCTGGCTGCTCCGCCAACGGCGCGACATGACAGGCACGGCGCGGTGAGCCTCACCCTCCAACGCCCGCGGTTGAGTTGGCCGCTTTTGCTGGGGGTGGTGGGGGCCATCCTTGTGGCCCTAGCCGCCGTGGGCGTCTTTATCGCCCTGCTTCCAAGCGGCCCCGCGCGGCATTTCGTCGAATACGAGGTAATGGGAGGCGCCAAGATGCCGACGGCCGTTGCGGCGGGCCCGGACGGCTCGGTGTGGTTCAGCATCGACCTAAGCGACGTGATCGGCCGGTTGCGCGACGGACGCATCGAATTCCTGCCGACCGGCATCAAGTCGATTGAGCCTGTTGGCCTTGCCGTGGCGCCGGACGGCAGCGCGTGGTTTACCGACAACGCAGCCCACTCGATCTCCCGCGTCGCGGTTTCGGGCGAGGTGACGCGCATCCCCCTGGACACGCCGAGTGTAAGGCTCGGTCGGCTCGCGGTAGGCGGCAATGGGGCAGTCTGGTTTGCCGAAGAAACCGGTTACAGCGTCAGTGAGATCCGCGACGGCAAGCTGATCCGTCACTACTATGATTCGCCACGCGGCGGACCCTACGGCATCGCGGTCGCGCCGGACGGCACCGGGTGGGCCAGCCTGCAATCGGGCGACCAGATCCTCCGCATCGGCACCGACGGCGCGATCAAAGCCTTCGATCTGCCGAGCGCCGCCTCGGTTCCTTCGGATGTCGCGATCGGTCCCGACAACGCGGTTTGGTTCCTTGAATATCGCAGCAATACGATTGGGCGACTGGTTGGCGAGGCGATCCAAGAATTCCCGGTCGGCCAAACTTCGGCGGCATTATCCGGGCTGGCCGTCGCGCAGGATGGGTCCGTTTGGTTCGGAATGTTGAGCGATGGCAGCCTCGGCCGGCTGCGCAATGGGCAAGTCGTCAGCTTCCGGCTGCCGCGGTCGCGCGCCAAGCCCTATACGGTCGCCATCGATCGCGACGGAAATATCTGGTATGCCGACATTACCGGCTATATCGGCATGCTCCCGGCACACGACGCGCAGCAATAGCCCAACAATGGACCAGCACGACGACAGGCCCGTGCCGCTGCAAGAGGCAGACGGGACCAGCAGGACGGCCCAACCTCCCCGAGCGGGCCTGCTGCTCGGCAGCACGCTCGGGTGCACCCTTGCCGCGCTGACTTTGCTGGCCGCCCCGCTGGTCTTCGACGCTTTGCCCGTGCTGGCAGTGTCGTGCCTGGCCGGCATCCTGCTGCTTGCCGCCGCGGGCTTCGCTGCGACGCTGCTCCTGGTTCAGGCCCGCGCGGGAGAGATGCGGCAGCTATCCTGGCCTCAGCCGACGCTGGCAATTGGCCCCGGTCTCCTGGTCGGGGCCATCGTGCTCGGGGCATGGCATGCCCCCACGATGCCTCCGTCCGAAGCGTTGCTGGCCGTTGGTGGCGGTATTGTGCTGCTGGCGTTTCCCATTCTGGTGCTGGAGCGCTCCTGGGCCGCAATCCCCGCCACCACGCTCGCCGAGGCGGCTGGACTTGCTGCGTTATTGCGAGCGGTCCTGCTGGTGCAGATCGGGTTGGGGCTGGCGTTGGTGCTGGAAGGAAGTGCCTTCCCGATTGCCGCTCTGCTGGTTCCCGCTCTCGCCGGGCTGGTTCTGCTGCTGGCTGCGGAATTCGTTTTGCGCGGTACGGCTGCCTTGTTCCTGCCAACGCCCGCTTCCTCTGTCGCGCGTCCCGCGGCGTCCAGCGCGGTGGCGGCCTGCATTCGACTGCGCCTGCCTCGTCTCGCGGCGGTCAATCAGGCGGTCACGCAGCAATGGGGGATCGATCTTTCGCGAAGCTGGGCGCTGGGTTTTGTCGCCCGGGCGCTCCTCCCGATCGGTCTGCTGCTGGCGCTGCTGACGTGGGGGCTCACCGGTCTCGTGGCGCTGCCGCTGGACCAGCGAGCGGTCTATGAGCAGTTCGGCCGCCCGATCGCGGTGCTGGGACCTGGATTGCACTTGGTTCTGCCTTGGCCGCTAGGTGTCGCCCGGCGCGTGGAACTGGGAGTTCTCCACGAACTGACCCTGGCCGGTCCGACGTCCGCAGAGGACACCGGCCTCGCTCCGCCTCGTGCCGAGGACCCGCCGCCGCAGGCCGCCGACCGACTTTGGGACCGGGCGCATCCCGGCGAGACCACCTATCTTATCGCCAGTCCAGCCGCATCCGGCCAGGGGTTCCAGCGGGTGGACGTCGACTTGCGGCTGATCACGCGCATCGGCCTGTCCGATGCAGCAGCCCTGCAAGCGACCTATGGCGTCGCCGACCCGGAGGCTTTAGTGCGCGCGACGGCGGGCCGGCTTCTCGCGAACTATTTCGCATCCCGCACGCTGGCTGGCGTGCTTGGCGAGGACCGTGCGACGTTCACCGACGCGATCCGGGTGGCTTTGCAGCAGGATCTCGATCGTTTGGCCACCGGCGAAGAGATCGTCGCGGTCGTGGTGGAGGCGATCCACCCGCCGCCCTCCGCTGCCGACGCGTGGCACAATGTCGAATCCGCGGAGATCAGGGCGCGCGTGGCGGTAGCGGATGAGGCCGGTGCTGCGGCCAAGACCGCCGCCGCTGCCCGTACCAAGGCCGATCTGGCGACCTACACCGCAACTGCCGCCGCCGCCGAGATTACCGCTAAGGCGACCGCCGACCAAACACTGTTTAGCGCCGATCAGACTGCTAACCGGGCCGAACCCGATGCCTTCCGGCTCGAACGCTGGCTCGCACACCTTCGAACGGCGCTGCCCCGGGCACAATTGTTGGTGCTCGATCACCGCCTTGCCGGCATGGAAGCACCGACTCTGGATCTGCGCGACCTTGCCCCAACCGTGTCGACACCGCCCTGAGCGGAGACCACCATGCTGCATCATCATCACCACGACCACGACCACGACGATGCGCACGGGCACGCGCACGAGGAGCACGGGGCGACGCCGCAACAACGGTGGCTGAGCGGAGCGGCGCTCCGTTTCGGGGTGGCCGGGTTGGTGGTCGTGCTGTTCGTGCTGACAACGTGTCTGGTGCTGGTCGGCCCAGGCGAAAGTGTCGTGATGACCCGATTTGGTGATCCGGTGCGGGTGGTTACGCAGCCCGGCCTGACGTGGCGGCTGCCCGCCCCGATCGATCGCGCCACCCGTGTCGACATGCGTCTGCGCACCACCTCCACCGGGCTGCAGGACGTCGGCACGCGCGACGGATTGCGAGTCCTGGTGCAGGCTTATGTGGCTTGGCAGGTGCCGGCCGAGGACGAGCGGGTGACGCAGTTCCTGCGCGCGGTGCGCAACCAGCCTGACGAGGCGGCAGAGCAATTGCGTAGCTTCCTGCGCTCCGCCCTGGAGATCACGGCGAGTGGCTTCGACCTTGCGGCTCTGGTCAATACTGATCCCGCCAAGGTGAAGCTCGCGGCCTTTGAGGATCGGCTCCGAGCGCGGCTGCAGGATCAGATCCTCAGCAGCTACGGCGTGACCCTGCGTCAGGTGGGTATCGAGAGCTTGACCTTGCCCGCTGAAACCCTGGCCGCGACGGTGGCGCGGATGCGGGCCGAGCGGCAGACCGTCGCGACAGAGCATATGGCCGAGGGTGAGCGCATTGCCGCCGAAATTCGTGCCGCCGCCGACCGCGACGCGCGCGTGACGGTGGCCCGGGCGCATGAGGAAGCAGCCGCCACCGAGGCCAAGGCGCGCCTGGAGGCAGCGGAGATCGCCGGACGGGCTTACGCTGAGGACCCTGGCCTTTACGTCATGCTGCGTTCCTTCGACACACTGGACTCGGTGATCGGCCAAAACACGCGATTGATCCTGCGCACTGACGCCGTTCCATTCCGGGTCTTGGTCGATGGTCCCGCCGGAACGCCCGGCGGGCACGCGCCCCAAGCACCGACCCCTCAAGGCCAAGTGTCGCAAGCGCCGCCCCCGGTCGAGCAAACACCGGATTCGCCGAAGTGACCCTACCGGTCGCCGGCGCTTGGGA
Source organism: uncultured Pseudomonadota bacterium (assembly GCA_963832865.1). Taxonomy (GTDB): domain Bacteria; phylum Pseudomonadota; class Alphaproteobacteria; order Acetobacterales; family Acetobacteraceae; genus Rhodopila. The sequence continues at coordinate 5,851 of CAWHWH010000071.1, read as the reverse complement.
ACAAGCGATCCGTCTGGCCTTCGGCTTCCTGTTCGTGGCCATCGCGGTGCTGGCGCTTGCCTGGGGTGCGTCCAACCTGCGCGTCGTGCCGCCGGACGCCCGCGCCGCGGTGCTGCGGCTGGGCGCCGTCACCCGCATCGAAGGGCCCGGCCTGCTGCTGGCCTGGCCCCAGCCGATCGAGCAGGTCGTACTGCTACCCGGATCGGACCGGCAGATCGCACAGACGGTGCATCGTTTCGACAGCACCCCGGTCGCCCTCACCGGTCAACCGCCGGAGTTCCAGGTTAGTCCCGACGCCCGCAGCAACGCGGCGTTTTTGCTCACCGGCGAGACAGGGATCGTCCACCTGCAAGCGACATTGTTCTACCAGATCGACGACCCGCGCGCGTATTTGCTGGCAGAACAGCACGTGCCTGCCGCCCTCGACCGGATCTTCGCCGCGAGTGCGGTCGCCGTTTGTGCAACCCGTTCGCTCGACACGATCCTCGTCGCCGCTCCCGGCACCGCCGGCACGGGTAGTGCCAGCCGGGAAGCGTTCCGCTCCGATCTGGTGCGCGCGACCAACCGGCGTCTTGACGTGCTGACGGAGCAGGGTGCCGGTCTCGGTGTGCGGATCAGTCGGGTCGATGTGTCCGCGGCGCTCCCGGGCGGCGCCAAGGCCGCATTCGACCGCGTGCTGATGGCGACCCAGACAGCCGACGCCGCCATCGCCGACGCGCGAACCCAGGCGACCCGCACGGCAACCGCCGCCCGCCAGAAGCGGCTCGAAATTCTTGCCGATGGAGAGGCTCGGGCGGCCGAGCGCCGGGCCGAGGCCACCTCCGCCGCGGCGCTGATGGCCGGGTTTGCCGGCAAGATGCAAGGCGATGCCGGAGCCGAGCAGCGCCGTGCCCTCTACAACGCCAGGGCAGGAGCCTTGCTAGGGCGCGCCCGCGAGGTCACTGCCGTCGATCCCGACGACGCTTCGCGGTTGCTGCTGCCTGGTCCTCGCGCTCCGCGATGAGTGCTCCCGCCCTGCTCAGCCGCTCGGAACGGCGCCTACTAGGTGTGCAGTTGACCCTGGCGATGCTGGCGGGCGGTCTTCTGCTGCTGGCCATCGCACTGCGCCTATTGGCGCCGGATCAGGCCGATGTGGCCGAGCTGGTAGCCGGAGCGGCAGCAGCGCTGGTCGCGATTCCGGCCCTGGCCGCTGCCTGGCATAGCCTGCGCCATCCCGACCTGCACGGCATCACCGACCAACTGATCGCGCTGGCCCTGGTGGCGGCATGGGCCGCCGGAGACCTGATAACCGCCGCTCTGCTCCCCCTGGTGATGACCGTCGGCCATGTGTTGGAAGAGCGCTCACTGCTCGGTTCGCGCGAAGCGATTGCCGCGCTTGGCCGGCTGACCCAGGGTCGAACCCGGCGCGTGCTAGCCTCCGGTGCGGAAGAGGACGTGCCCACATCCGCGCTGCGGGTGGGCGAAAGGGTGCGGCTGCGCGCCGGCGACCTGGTTCCAGCCGATGGCGTGGTGGAAAGCGGTGACGCCAGCCTCGACACAGCGTCGCTTACAGGCGAATCGGTGCCGGAGGACGTCGGGCCGGGCGCAGCGGTCTTCGCCGGCGCAGTCAATCTCGACGGTATCCTGACCGTCCGCATCGACCGCACTGGCACTGCGACCACCCTTGGCCGGGTGATCGCACTGATGCGCGCCGCTGAACGGGCCAAGCCCCCGGTTAGCAGGCTGCTGGAGCGCTATGCCGGACGCTACCTCGTGCTGGTGCTGCTCGCCGCCGCCGGGTTATGGCTGGCGACCGGCAGCACACCGGCGATGCTTGCGGTGCTGGTCGCCTCCTGCCCCTGCGCCCTGGTCCTGGCCGCCCCTGCCACCTCCGTCGCCGCCATCGCGGTGGCGGCACGACACGGCATCCTGGTAAAGGGCTCGGCCTTCCTCGAGCACCTCGCGCTGGTTGACAGCCTCGTCCTGGATAAGACCGGCACCGTCACCCTGGGAGAATTGCGGTTGGCCTCAGTTCGGCCGGAGCCTGGGGTCGAGCCCGAAGCCCTGTTGGAAGCAGCGGCGGCACTCGGCGCGGCAAGTCGCCACCCAGTCAGCCGCGCGCTGGCCACGTCCCGCCCGCCTGCTTGCATCGCCGAGGCGGTGCGGGAGATCCCGGGTCTTGGGGTCACCGCGACCCTGGATGGTGCGGACGCCGCCCTGGGGCGCCCCGAATTGTTCGGACAGCTTGGCATCCCGGCGCCATCGCCTCCAGTTCACGACGGTCCAGTGGCGGGAGTTGCCCGTTCCGGCCGGTTCCTTGGCTGGCTCTTGCTGGCCGACGAGCCACGACCCGAAGCGCGCGAGGCACTGGCTGAACTGCGTGCGATGGGGCTTGATCGTCAATTGCTGCTGACCGGTGACCGCGCCGGCGTGGCCATGAAGATTGGCCGCTTCCTAGGCATCGCAGAGGTGCGGGCGGAAGCGCTGCCGGAACAAAAGCTCGATGCCGTGCTGGCGCAGACCCGCGCCGGCTATCGGCCACTCGTCGTCGGTGATGGCATCAATGACTCGCTGGCCCTGCGTGCGGGAGCTGTCGGGGTCGCCATGGGCGCCGCCGGGACCGACGTCGCGCTGGCCTCTGCCGATTTAGTGCTGATGACCAGTGACCTGCGCCGTCTGGCCACCGCGATCCGGCTCAGTCGCCGCTGCCGTCGGACCATCCATGTCAACGTCGGGCTCGGATTGGGCTGGACCCTGGCGATCGTGGCGCTGGCCGCGACCGGGGTGCTGGGGGCGGAGGGCGCCCTGGTAGCTGCTGTCCTGCACAACGTCGGCACGTTAGCGGTGATGGCGAATGCGGGCCGCCTCTTGCGATTCGACGAGCTTACCCCGACCAACCCCGAGCCGGTGGCCGGCCGAGCTGTCCCTGCTGTGGTCGCATAATGCTCTGGGATAGATTTCCGATTACATAGTTTGACGAACCGGGAGAACACGACATGCTCGCCACATTGCTCCGGCTCGCGCTGATCGGGCTCGTCGGGACCTTCGTCGCACCCGCCCACGCCCAATTGATCACGCATAGTGATCTGTCCTACCCGATGGCCAAAACGATCGCTGAGGAGGCGATCGAAAGCTGTAAGGCGAAGGGGTATGGCGTTTCCGCCGTCGTCGTTGACCGCGCCGGTGAAGTCATGGTGGCATTGCGCGGCGACAATGCCTCCCCGCACACGATGGAGAATGCGCGCCGAAAAGCGTACACCGCGCTCAGCTTCCGCACTTCAACGACTGATTACGCCAAGCGCTATGCCAGCGATAACCCGGTTGTCCGCCAGCAAGTGACGTTGCCCAACGTGATCGCCATTCCCGGCGGATTACCGGTCAAGGTTGGCGAGGAGGTCATCGGTGGGGTCGGCGTCTCCGGGTCCCCTGGTGTCGATGAACCCTGCGTCCAAGCCGGCCTCGACAAGGTGGCGGATCAGCTCAAGCGCTAGAACGGCGAGTGGGCCGAAGGGTTAATCCCGCGCAATGTTTGTAATACCGGCCGCCCGGGACATGGACCAAACAGGCGTAGTCCCGCTATAAGGGGCAAAAGGTGGTAGGAAACGTAATTGCATATTTGCTCAGCCCTCGTGAGTTGCGGCGAACTCGTGCGTACTCCAGAAGAGATGCGGCGATCGTCCTCCCATGTCTGATCACTCACCGGTGCTTCGGCGTGTCCTTGCAATGTTGTTTTTCGGGCTCGTGCTATCGGCGCAAGCGAACGCCAAAGGCACGGGATATGTCTTTGTCAGCAACGAGAAGACGAACAATATAGCGGTGCTCGATCCCAAGCAGGACTATCGGGTCATCAAGTGGATCGACACATCCCGCCGTCCCCGCGACATGCAGTTTACCAACGACCACGCGCAACTCCTGGTAGCCTGTGGAGATGACGACGTGATCGACGTGATCGATGTGGCAAATCTGAAGGTTGTCGATCACATCCCGACCGGATCGAGCCCGGAACTGTTCCAGCTCAGTCGTGACGGCAAGGAGATTTACGTCTCCAACGAAGAAGGATCCGCGGTTCAGGAGATCAGCATCGCCGACAAGATCATCGTGCGTGAGATCGCCACCGGGGCGGAACCTGAAGGCATCGCGATTAGTGACGATGGAAAAACACTCTACGTCACCTCCGAGGTAACCGACATGGTGCACGTGATCGACCTCGCCGCAGGGGTTGTAACGGACAACATAATCGTCGGCACGCGGCCGAGACGCTTTCTCTTGCTGCCGAACGGGAAGGAACTCTGGGTAACGAACGAATTGTCCGGACAGGTATCCGTCATCGATCGAGCGACCAATCAGGTGTCGATGGACATCAATTTCCTGCCGCCGGGATTTCGACAGGTGGATGTCACGCCCGTCGGCATGACCATGACCAAAGACGGCAAAACCGCCATCATCGCGCTCGGACGCTCGAACCACATCGCGTTCGTCGATACCGCCACGCACAAGATCGAGGACTATGTGCTGGTTGGAAACCGCGCCTGGGGCGTTGCTCTCAGCCCCGACGAGAAGACACTCTTTGTCGCCAATGGGCTGAGCGACGATGTCTCAATCGTGGACATGGCGAGCCGCAAGCCGGTTCGCGCCGTCCCCGTCGGTCGTGTCCCTCACACGGTCCGGGTCGATGATTGAGCCCGTCCGCCGGAGCCTGATGGCGGCTGCGATCGCGATCGGAATGGGCATAGTTCCGTCGTGGAACGTTGCTCTTGGCCAACCGGCTCCGTCAAAGGCGATGAAGCTTGGTTACGTCGAGTTGGCGGATGATCCGCGCTATGCCGACAACGGTGCTCGTTCCGGAATTGTGTTTCCCGACCTTGGGCGTCCCTATCAAGGGAGCCAGGTGGCATTGGACGACGCACGAGCCATCGGGCGGGTCATCAAGGTCGACTTCTCCATGGAGAAGGCCACCGCCAAGTCGGTCGACGACCTCGCACAGCAAATCTCCGGCTGGATCGAGTCCGGCGATATTCACTTCGTCCTGGCCGACCTGCCCGCATCCGCGCTGCGCGATCTGGCTCATCGGTTCGCGGGCAAGCCGGTGGTGCTGTTCAATGTTTCCGCCCCGGATGATGCGCTGCGGGGTGCCGACTGCTCGTCGAATGTCATTCATACCTATCCAAGCGAGGCGATGCTCTCGGATGCGCTGGTACAGTTTCTCGCGGCGAGGCGTTGGCCGCAGATCCTGGTCTTGCAAGGGCCGACCCCTGAGGATGCCGCCATGGTGGCCGCCCTGCAGCACTCGGTTAGGAAGTTCGGCGCCAAAATCGTCGATACGAGACCATTCCTGCTATCAAACGACCCCCGCAATCGCGCGGAAAACAATGTCGCGCTGATGACCACGGGGGCAAACTACGACGTCGTCTACGTCGCCGACAGCAGCGGGGAATTTGGTCGTTACGTTGCATACGAAACGAGCCTTCCCCGGCCGGTCGTCGGAAGCGCGGGGTTGACGCCAACCGCGTGGTCCTGGAGTTGGGACAGAGATGCCGCTGTGCAACTGCAGCATCGTTTCGAGAAGCTATCGCCGGGCCGCCGCATGAACGGCGCCGACTGGGCGGCGTGGGAAGCCGTGAAGGCGGTCACCGATGCGACCGTGCATTCGCGCTCCACCGACTTCGATGCGGTGAGGACCTTCTTGCTCAGCGACAAGATGAATCTCGATACCGTCAAAGGGAATCCCGGCAGCTTCCGTGCCTGGGATCATCAGCTTCGGGCACCGGTGCTGCTGGCCACCGCCGATGCGGTCATCGATCGAGCGCCGTTGCCGCAGTTCCTGCACCAGACGAACGTGCTGGACACGCTCGGGGCCGACGCGCCGGAAACC
>CAWHWH010000070.1:0-62168 GCA_963832865.1 uncultured Pseudomonadota bacterium | reverse complement strand
TCGGCTTGAACTCACCGTTCCGGATCTTGGAGTTGAGCAGATTGAGGCCCGCCGCCTCCACCTCGACCACCACGTCGTCGGGACCGGGCACGGGTTCGGGCATGTCGCCGAGACGTAGCGCCTGTTTCTTGCCGTAGCGGTCGAGGATGAAAGGCCTTCACAGGATACTTTCTCACGTCAGGTTGAGGATGCCACGTCGCCATGATCGCGGCGCGGCATCCGTGTCAGGTCCGATCCTAAGTCGCGTCGAGGAACAGGCTGGTGTGAGCCACGAACAGCTCCGGATACTGGAGACTGCGATCCATGCCCGGAAATCCGGATAAAGGATTAGCTGCGCGTTCGGGAGATATGTGTTGCAGGGGTGAAGGAGTTGATGGGTCGGCACCATGATGTCGTTGCTGCCGTTGAACGACCAGCGTCGGGCTGGCCTAATTCTCCTTCAGATAGGCGTAGCGCTCGCCGCGCGGCTCGCGCCATTCACCGATCGCGGCGGCCTGCGCCTTGAGGGTTTCGACCGATGACGGCGGAGTCGCGCGTCGGAGCGCCGCGGTCCGCCGTTTCCAAGAATTCGCGCCCTGCCGCTTGGCTCGCCTCGGACGGCGAGAAGAAGAGGAACAGGAGAGTCCTCTTCCGACGGCACCCGGGCTGCCGGCGACCTCGAAGATGCGCGTGGCCGGGATTGGTCCTCGCCGTTACCGTGGCCCCCGCTGCCCCACCAGCACCAGCCGCCGGACGAGAACCGGGTAGCCGGTGCGCGAGAGCTCCTGTGCGACGAAGCCGCCGATCGAGAAGCCGAGCACATCGACGGAGGGGAAGACCAAGCGCTTTCACGAAGATCGCCCGACGTGATCGGCCATAGCCGTCGACACCGTCGTGGCGTTCTCACCCGGTCGAGCTGGCAACGCCCGCATAGTTGAACAGGATGACCGGCCGGCCGGCGGCGAGGCCATCGGTGACTAGCGGATCCCAATTGTCCAGCCCGCCGCGGAAGTGCTGGAAGAACACGAGCGGGGTGCCGGCTTCGGTGCCGAAGCGGCGATAGGCGTAGCGGATGCCGTTGGCCTCGACGAACTGGGTGGGCGCGGTGAGATGGGTATTGCCTGACATGGCGCGATTTCCTTCTTTCAATTGGTTTGATGGCGGCTCTTCGGAGTTGGCAGGGTCAGCCGGAGATCGTCGGATAGTCGGTGTAGCCCTCGGCGCCGCCGCCATAGAGCGTGGCGGGGTTGAGCTGAGAGCGGCGCACTGCTTTTCAGGCGCTCTACCAGGTCGGGATTGGCGATGAAGGGGCGCCCGAAGGCGATAAGGTCCGCCTTCCGCCGGATAACACCATGTCGGGGTGTGATACCGCCGCGCTTATGAACTATACGAGCGCCGATCACCACTTCTCGACCCACGGCCGCAGCACGACTTCAAACGCCCAAGTCGACCGATGCTGGCGGTGCAGCTGCAGGTAGGTTTCCGCGATATAGTCCGGGTCGGCCATGTTGTCGTCGACGGTCGTTCCTGCCCGCCGGTGAGCGCGGGTGCCGTCTTCCTGCGTCCAGCCGACCGCAGCGTCAATTGGCACATTCGCTACATGGATGCCTTGCGGCATCAGTTCTCTCGCCATGCTTTGCGCGAGCCCAGCCTTCGCATGACATGACATCGCAAAGGCGCCGCTCGTCGGGAAGCCTTTGAGCGCTGCGCTTGCGTTCGTGAAGATGATCGTTCCCTTGGCGCCATTCGCGTTCGGCTTGTTCTCGCGCATCAGCCGGGCTGCCTGCTGGCCGATCAACAACGCGCTGAACGCTGAGTTCCGAATAGTCTCGAATGCCATATCTGGGTCGGCTTCGGTAATGCCCTTGCGAAAAATACCCGGGACGCGACCATCTATATTATGCACGACAAGCGTCGGAACCCCAAGTTCTCGAACAACATTCTGGAACAACAGCGCCACCGCCGCCGATTCGCTTGCGTCGCACTTGTATCGACGTACGCCGTGCGTCTTTTCCAAGTTCTGCAGAACCGATTTCTCCGGATTCCTGGCTGCGATGGCAACACGCATGCCGCTTTGCGCGAACAGCCTGGCGCAACTTGAGCTGATGCCAGGGCCGCCCCCAACGATGAGTGCAATATCTTGTATCGATGGTCGAGTGTTGCCTTTGTCGGATTGGCTCATGTTTGTGCTCTCATGTGTCGCTGAGAAGATGCGCCCGAACGCGGACGTTCGCGTTACCGCCTGCTCCGGCAGCACGAAGGCAACCAGAAGCGACGCCCCCTGCTTCCCGAAGCGCCGATAAGCAAGACCGATATCGCTGGCGTGCTGGAACTACGTCGGGGCGATTTGACGCAAGCCGGCCTGCGCCGCGGTGAACCTTTTTCGATTTCACTTATTGGTCGCTATCGCAGGATCAGGCGTTGACGTCGACGACGGTGCGACCTTGTAACTTTTCCTTCGAGCATACGCGCCACGACCTCAGGAACGTCAGCGAGACCGACCATCCGCGTCGTCCGGGCGAGCTTGCCGAGGTCGAGGTCGCGCGCCAGACGCAGCCAAGCCTGAACCCGGACCTCCTGCGGGGCATTGACGGAGTCAATGCCGGCAAGGGTGACGTTTCGCAGGATGAAGGGCAGCACTGTAGCGGGAAGATCCATTCCCTGGGCGAGACCGCAAGCGGTGACCACGCCGCGATATTTAGTCTGCGCCAGTACGTTTGCCAGCGTATGGCTCCCAACGGAGTCGATGGCACCGGCCCAACGCTCGCCAGCAATCGGCGCACCAGGCTGCGAGAGCGTGCTGCGGTCAATGATCTCGGCTGCGCCCAGCTCCCTCAGATACTTGGCTTCCTCTTGCCGGCCGGTGGACGCAACGACGCGATAACCGAGACCGGAAAGAAGCGCGATTGCAATGGAGCCGACACCACCATTGGCACCGGTTACGAGGATATCCCCGCGTTCAGGCGTGAGACCACCGTGTTCGAGCGCAAGCACGCTCAGCATCGCCGTGTAGCCCGCCGTACCAATGGCCATAGCATCCTTATTCGACAGCCGTTCGGGGATTTTGACCAGCCAGTCGCCGTTCAACCGTGCCTTCTGAGCGTAGCCGCCATGATGGGTCTGGCTCAGCCCCCAGCCGTTGGCAACAACCCGATCTCCGACTGCTATGCCGGGACGGGACGATGCTTCTACCGTCCCGGCCAAATCAATACCTGGTATAAGCGGAAATTCCCGAATGATTTCGAGGCGACCCGCAATGGCCAGCGCATCCTTGTAGTTGACGGTTGAATAGTCAACCACAATCGAGACGTCGCCGGATTTAAGGTCCTTCTCGTCCAAGTACGTGACAGTTGTCGAAATCGTGTCGTCTGTCTTCGTTGCTAGTAGGGCTTTGAACGCCACTGGCGTATCCTCATGTTATTCCGTTTGTAACCTGACCGAGACGCGTCGGAAGCGGCGCCCCAGTCGAATGAAAATTTGGAGCCGGTCAGGCAGTGGCCAGGAAGGAACTCGATCTTCTCAGCCACCTCGGCGGGATGTTGTTGATGCGGCCCGTGGCCCGCATTGGGATAGACCAAGAGCTGAGCGTGCGGCAGTTCGCGATAGAAGATCCACATGTTCTTGAGCGGGAAGAACGGATCTCTGTCGCCCGCGACGATCAGCACAGGCTGGTGCAGGTTCTTCAGTCTGTCATAGTGACCGGTCTTCCCGCCCATGAAGTCGCTGATCAGTCCCACCATTTTGCCGATGACGTCGGGCGTTACCGGCGGCTCCTGACCGGACGTACGACTTGCGCGTCGGTCGATGTAAGCTTGCGTTTCCTCGTCGCGGCCCTCCGCGAAAAAGAGGTAACGGACATCCTCAAAGGTGTATTGAGGATGAAGGGCGATGTCGAACACGATATCCGTCGGCGGTGCCGCTTCGGGATTGCCCCCCGCGGCCGAACCGATGGTAACCACTTTCCGCACCAGTTTGGGCTCGTTGATCGCAATGGCTTGGCAGATAAATCCACCCATGGAAAATCCAAGCACATCGATGGTTGAATGCCCCAGAGCCCGTGCGAACTCGGCAGCACTGCGCGCCTTTTCGTCCACCCTCGTTGCGGCCGTCCCTGTCGACGTCCCAATCTCCTGATCGCTGAACAGAATGACATGGCGCGTTTTGGCCAAATGATCGACGAAGCCCGGATCCCAGTCGTCTAGCGTGCCCCTGAACCGATGGAGAAAAAGAACCGGCGTCTTTTGAGCCGGATCTTCCCGGCCGAGTTCCCTGTAGGCGTAGCGAACGTTCCCGACGTCGACATATTTGGTCGGCACGGTTGCCGCGTGCTCCTTGACTTTGTTCATGATTTTCCTCCCACTTTGTGTGTCGTCCGATCCGGTACCAAAATGGACTGTCGTATCGATAAAGTTGCCGCCCGCCGCAGCATATAAGTCGAAAATACGCCGGGCTTCGGCGGGCTCTGCCCCATGTCCCCAGCCGGTGGCGAAATTGCCCGTTCCGAGTATGAGCTCCGAAACTCTGAGGCCTGAGTGTCGACCGAACAGCTTGTAGTGCATCCATGCACCTCGATCAGGGTCGTAGGACAAGCACGATAAATGACGTTCATCATCGACGCTTGACCATACATGATGGACGTCATATAAATTGTCAACTGGTTTTTGGAGTAGGACACAAAATGAAGGTGAGCCGGGAGCAGGCTGCTGAAAATCGCGAACGCATCGTCCAGGTTGCGTCGAAGCTATTCCGAGAGCGCGGCTTTGACGAAATCGGCGTTGCAGACTTGATGAAGGCTGCAGGACTGACCCATGGGGGTTTCTACGGGCATTTCACGTCGAAGGAAGATCTGGCAGCGGAAGCCTACGGCCACGCCCTGGACGCATCGCTGCAAACATGGTCGGCCGAGATCGAGAAAGCGCCTGACAAGGCCCTCTCCAAAATTGTCAGTGGCTACCTCTCGGAGGCCCACCTCGACGCCCCCGAGAGTGGCTGCCTGATCGCGGCTCTCGGATCCGATCTTAGACGACAGGCCCCGCCCATTCGGCGTGTGGTGACCGAGGGCATTCAAGCTTTCGTCGGACAGTTCATGAGAATCCTGCCCGGCAAGTCGAAATCTGCGCGGCGGCGGAAAGCCCTAGCACACTTTGCCGCCATGGTTGGCGCCGTGACTGTCGCGCGGGCCGTCGATGATCCACGGTTGTCGAAGGACATACTCACTGCCGTTGCTTCGCTGCTGTCACATGGCATTTCAACGATTTAGGCCTCGCAAAACTCCCGTGCAGAAGCCCTCCTTTTGCAAGGACTTCTGCGAGGAGGCGGCGAGACATGAGATTACGTCACAGCGCGCCACAGAGGGATTTAGTTACGCAACACTGCCGCTGGTCGGCAACAATCCGCCTTATGCTACTTTTCTGTTCCTCTCAGCCGCACGGGGCCCCCGAGGTCTGCACGGGTCTTCCCGACCAGCGCAAAGGCCCGCGGCGTGACGGCGACTACACAATGGCAGACATCGGTCTGGCGGCGTTTTCGATCTTCCTCATGGGAAGCCCGTCGTTCCTTGGACATCAGCAGGCGATCAAACCAATTTGCCCAGCATCTGCGAACCCTGGCCGTTGGTCCGGAGGTGGCAGTCGCTGTCTGCGTTCGGCGTTCGGCGTTCTATCCGAATGGTTGTTGCGCTGCTCGGCATTCTGAAGGCCGGCGCTGCGTGTCAGCCGACATGACGCGACGGCAACTGACGCACAGCCTGACGAACGATGGGGCCAAACTGCGATCGCTGCCAACTCCGCCAAACTCAACTCGATCCTGCGGACGCTCGAATACAAGAGCACTTGGCCATGGGACACAGAACAAACCCCCGCACGTGACGCGGCACTGAGCCGGCTGATCGTCGCGCGATGGCGGCGCCAACAACGAAGCCCGATACCTTGCTCACCGACGCCGCCGCGACTTTGTTGTGCGAGCGCCTGACAACGCCGCTGCAGCCTTCGAAGAGACGTTCAGGGTCGGGCAAAAGCCAGTCGATGCCGACACTATCGCCGAGATACTGGCACCCGACTTGGTCGGGCTAGAAGCGCGCCTCATGCGCAATGGCTACAACGTCAAGCTGCTGACCGAGATGCTGGAAATCGTGTCTTCAAGAGAGCCGATGAAAAAATTCGGCTTACCGCTCGTGCGCGTTCCTATTCGGTGAGCTGACACGTGCTCGTGCGCCGGACGCCGATCATGACCGGGGAGGAAGATTCGCTTCGATCTGAGACTTCAGCGCCTCCAGCTTTTCCGCCTGCCTGCCCGTGGTCTTTGTTTCGGAATTTTGCGGGACGGATGGCTGACCGTCGGTCTGCAGGCCAGGAGTATCCGGCCCGCGCTGATGGACAATGTCCGCCCAGGCCCGAGTGAATTCAGCGCCGATCAGGAAGATCTGGCTTGAATAGTATATCCACAGCAAAAGCAGGGCGAACGCGCCGGCGGCGCCAAAGGAAGAAGCCACCGAGCTGCTTCCCAGGTATAGGCTGATAAGGAACTTGCCGACCTCGAAAAGAATTGCCGTCGCGATCGCGCCGGCGATCACATCCCGCCATGCAAGCGAGGTGTCCGGCAGCACTTTGTAAATTACCGCGAACAGCAGCGCGATCAGACCGAGGGAGACAATGAAGCTGACAACGCGGATCAGGAACCGTGCGCCTGGAAAAATGCCGTCAAGCCAGGGGCCGATCGCCGACAAGGCGGTGCTGACAACCAGTGATACCAGCAGCAGGAAGCCAAGCGTCATCACCAACCCGAGGCTGGCAAGCCGCGCCCGGACAAGACGCGACACAGTTCCCAGGCGCGGCTTTGCCCGCCAGATGGCGTTTAACGCCGCTTGGAGTTCGCTGAACACCCCGCTTGCTGTTACCAACAGGGTAATTACTCCGATTGCCCCGGCCCATCCGCTTCGGTTTTGATTGCTGGCCGATGCGATCATGGTCTGGATGGCCTCGCCGCCCTGGCGGCCCATCAGAGAGCTGATTTCCTCGAGGAGTGCGCCCCTGGCGGCATCCGCGCCGAATACAAAGCCTGCGATCGCGATGACGATGATCAGGACGGGAGCGAGGGAAAATACTGTATAGTAGGCGATCGCAGCGCCGCGGCTGAGGCAGTTATCCTCGATATAGCCGTTGCCGGTGAATTTCAGAACCTGCCACGCTTTCGAAAACATGAACGGAAAACGCCGGATGACGGCCATAGTTGCCGCGTCCTCTCCGCCCTGCCCTACAGGCCGGTCCTCTCTCCCTCGCCCAGGCCGAGAAAGCGGTCAACGTGGCTGATCACGCCAGCCCGCGGACGACGCATCCCGATCACGCCGACCGGCGCCGTGCTTTGGACAGGGCGGCGCTTTGGGGGGCTCTATCGCCTGGTCGCGGCCTTATCCCTGTATGTAGGTTGGCATCGCACTCACCCGGTCGCTACGCGCGCGCGAGACACATGGCCTCGAGCGGCAGACCAGGGCCCCCCGCTCAATATTCCGTCTGTTACCACAACGATCTACGTGATTCCGTTGCCATCCCGAGAAAGCGCTACATATAAGCGTAACCACTTTCAAGCTTTCCAAAGCTTCCCTGGGTTGCACATGAGAGGATTGTGACGTGACTTTCGGTATTCCATCAGTTTACACGCCCGAGTTGGCCGAGGAGATATGCGCCCGCCTTTCCGCGGGCGAATCCCTCAAGTCGATATGTCGCGACCCCGGCATGCCGCCGTTTGGCACTGTGCAGGGATGGGCGAGGACCAATCATTGTGGGTTCACCGCCCTTTATAATTGTGCCCGCGAGCTTCAGGCCCAAACGTTCGCCGATGAGCTAATAGACATTGCGGACGATGGGACCAACGATTGGGTCAGGCGAGAGAACCAGCGGGGGCGCGTCAGCTACGTGGTCGATAAGGAGCACATCGCCCGATCTAGACTGCGCTTTGAGGCAAGACAGTGGGTGATTTCGAAGATATTGCCGAAGACGTTTGGCGACAAGCTGCAGCTGAAGCATAGTGGTGGCGTGGCATCGCCCGTAATCACACCGGACATGGACCCGATCGAGGCATCAAGGGTCTATCAGCGGGTCATGATGGAAGACGATGAGAGCACGGAATAGTTGGCACTACCCGGGGTCGCGCTCTCGCGTTACCCGGAAGTTACCCCAAGCGGCACTTACGCCTGAGTATGTCGGATAATACCAGGGCATAACAGCATGTTAGTCTGTGTAGGCACAAGATGAACAATCATGTGATCGAGAAAGGCCCCCGGGGTGATGCGACGACGCTGGGGGCAAGTTCCTTCCGAGGGGGGCTTCTCTCGGCCGACCCCCCTTCGCACCGACGCTGCCCGACATCCGGACCAGGATCAAGCCAACGCACCGAGACCGAGAGTCGCCTACCCACAACCTAGCGGCGCCGCGAGGTTTCAAATGCTCTACAACCTCCCGGCGTCGGGAGGTTTCGTCCGTGACACTCCGGTTTGGAAGCATCGAAATTGCGCTGAGGTGGACGCGTTTGCAACGAGGGCGTCGGCTGGACGAACGCAAGGCGAATTGGCCGCAGCTGGGATGATGGTTACCTCGCCGGCCTTCTAGTTGCGTAATCGTTACAGCCGATTCCCCTGGGGTCTCGCCCAGCGCCTGGAACCAGGGCATGCTTCGAGCCGTCGACTCGCTCTTGCGATAGGGCTGGCCACCAACCTCGATCGTGGACAGGGTTCATGAGCCGAGCCGGGCTTTCTCCATCGGAACCGCGCCAGACCTTTTGGTCCGATCCGCAGCGGCTGACGAGCGCGGTTTGGTCCGCGGTACCGCCGCTGCTTTTTGGCTTGCGCCTCTGGGTCGCGGTGTGCCTCTCGCTGTACATCGCGTTCTGGCTCGAGCTTGACAACGCGTTCTGGGCCGGCACCTCCGCGGCGCTCGTCTGTCAGCCGCACCTTGGCGCCTCGCTGCGCAAAGGTTGGTACCGCATGGTCGGCACGATCGTCGGGGCCGTGGCGATCGTGGTGCTGACCGCATGCTTTCCGCAAAACCGCGTGGCTTTTCTCCTCAGCTTGGCACTGTGGGGCGCGGCGTGCTCGCTCGTGGCCACGCTGCTGCGCAATTTCGCGTCTTACTCGGCGGCGCTGGCCGGTATTACGGCAGCCATCATCGCAAGCGACCAACTTGGCGCGGTCGGGGGCCTGAACGGGGAGGCTTTCAGGCTCGCTGTTGCCCGCGCCAGCGAGATTTGTATCGGTATCGTCTGCGCCGGCGTCGTGCTGGCGGCGACCGATTTCGGCGGCGCCGCGCGTCGGCTCTCCGTCCAGCTTGCCTCAATAGCGGCAGAGATCGTGGGCCGATTTACCAACGCCTTGTTGCTGGCCGGATCGGAGCTTCCGGACACACGGGCCGACCGGCGTGGGCTGATCGGACGCGTCGCGGCGCTCGACCCAGTCATCGACGAAGTGCTCGGAGAATCCGCCCAGTTGCGCTATCATTCGCCGGTTTTCCAGATGACGATGGATGGTCTGTTCGCCGCCCTGGCCGGCTGGCGCACCGTGTCGACACACCTGGAGCGGCTGCCGCATGATCAGGCTCGAGCAGAGGCGGGTGCCGTCCTGCAATTGTTCCCCGAAGCATTACGATCGGCGCCGTTGCTGGGCGAGCCAACACGCTGGGTAGAACACCCGGCCAGCCTGCGCGTGGCCTGCGGCGAGGCGGTACGGGCATTGAGCGCTTTGCCGACCGATGCACCATCGCTGCGGCTGCTAGCCGACCAGGCGGCGGATATCTTAAACGCAAGTTCGCAAGCGCTCCTGACGCTGGGATTGCTGGTCGACGACCCTGCCGGTCCCGATGCTCCACGTGGCAGTGTTCGGCTGCGCGCGCCCGATTGGCTGCCTGCCCTCGTCAATGCGGCACGTGCGTTCGTCACGATCTGCCTGGCCGCGCTTTTCTGGATCGTGACCGCCTGGCCGAACGGCGCCGGAGCCCTGACGTTTGCCTCGATTGTGGTTATCCTGCTTTCGCCGCGCGCCGAGCAGGCCTACGCCGCAGCGGTGAGCTTTTTGATCGGCATTAGCCTCGCCGCAGTTCTCGCGGCGACTGTCCAGTTCGCGGTGCTGCCCAAGCTGGCGAGCTTTGGCGCGTTCAGCGTCGCGCTTGGCCTTGTTCTGGTGCCTGCCGGCGCGCTCATGGTCCAGCCACGGCAGACCGCAATATTTACGGCGATAGCGTTCCTCTTCGTGCCGCTGTTGGCGCCCGCGAACCAGATGAACTACGATCCCCTTAAGTTCTATAACGCGTCATCGGCTATCGTCGTTGGGGTAGGCACCGCCACGCTTGCATTCCGATTGCTGCCGCCACTGTCGCCGGCGCTGCGAACCCGCCGGCTCCTGACGCTCACGCTGCGGGACGTACGTCGTCTGGCAAAGGGTCCGATCCGGGGAACGGAACTTGATTGGCAAAGCCGCATCTATAGCCGCCTTTCCGTGCTGCCGGAGCAGGCCGAGCCGCTGCAGCGCGGGCAGCTCTTGGCCGCGCTTTGTGTGGGGGTCGACATCATCGGCCTCCGCCGCGTCGCCCCGCTGTTCGATCAGCCGTTGGGGCTCGACGCGGCGCTCAAGGCGCTGGCAGGCGGCAACAGCGTGGTCGCGGCGCAACGCCTTGCCAAACTCGAGCGGCAAGTGGCCGTCCTGCCCGGCAGTGCCAAGCCAGGACCGCAAACCCGGCTGCGGGCGCGTGCAAGCATTGTTGCGTTGGCGGAGGCACTTACCGGACATTCCGCCTATTTCGATAGGGGACCAGGGTGAGGTTTACCGATATCGTTGATGAGGTTTGTGGGATGGATAGTGGGAATAGCGCGACGGTGCGCGCTGATGTTAGGACGTCGGCGGATTAGCGGCGGAGAAATCCGCCTAACCTGATGCCGTCCGGAAATCGGACAGTGCGAAAGCCGGACAAAGACGATCATGACGATCGACGCGGACCGGAACGCGACTGTTTGGAAGCATTGCTTCCACGGGGAGGCCGACGCCCGGCGCTCTGGCACGGCCACCAGAACGTCGACCGCTACTCGAAGCTAACGTCGCGTGCCCTGTCGATCGGTTCGGGCATCGCTCGGCATCATTGCCGACGACTCCCCTGACCACCTTACGCTGCAGGTCAATGCCGTTGTGTGCGCAACGCGCAAGAAACAGCGTAACGGAAGTCAGGATCGAGGTTGGCTAGCTGCGACGCCGTGACGAGCGCGACGATCACGAGTGGGCGGCGACGATCGGCTTGTCCACGATGGTGATCCCCAGAATAGCGCCGTGGGCGTCGAATTGAAATACGATCCCTGGTTGATAGCCAGGGGTTATCGATTTTACCATAGCCAAATGACCAGCTAAAGCCGGTGGCTCTCCGACATTCCAAGAGTTGGAACTCAGGATGCTACCCCAGGACGCGGGCTGATTGGTGAGATGGATAGTCGAGGTCTTGTCTATGGTAATCGGAGCCAGAAACGCTACAGTGGGCGCCACACCCAGGTATAGGTCCGAGTGGTTAACCAGAGAGATCGTCTCGCTGGTCTGGGACGGCCCGGCAACCGTGACGGAAGACTTGTTGGCGCTGATAGTGCCGGTACCCCTGAGATCAGTCTGATCTACGAAAGACGAATTGTTCAGATGCAGGGCGCCAAAATTAATAACAGTCACGCCGTAGTTGACCGTCAAGGCCGATGCCACCAGGGTATTAACCCCACTTAACTCTGTGGCGCCGTCAATGGTAAGTTTGTAGTTCACCAGGAGGTCGTTGGAAATTACGTATGGTTGATCTTGGGATCTTCCTGGCCACGAGTTTTCAGTTGCTTGGCCATTCCGGGTTCGCACGCGGATCAATTTCAGTAACCTCCCGGAAATGGATACTTCCAATCTAACTGACGTGTGGCGGCTCCGCCCGTTCACCCTCTCGCTTATCGGTGGCGCCTTACTGTATCAGACATGATCGACGTGGGTTGATTAGCTTTGACACGGAGACGGGCGAAAGCGCATTGCCCACGAAATATTATTGTGCAAGTCTCTTGAAAGGGAGCGCCAAACATAGATGTTGCCCGGCGCTCAGAGGAAGGATCGATGCAAGAGCAGTGTAGCACCCAAGCCCCCTGCCGTCCATCCGTCCCACGGGATGGCGTCGCATCGGCCTACGGGATGGAGGCAGCCGAATGATGGGTCGATTTGTGGGACGGATGCCTTGCATCTCTAAAGTCGGCAGAATGCCTTCGGTGTAGGCGGAGGCCATGTCCGCCTAGCTGCTGTTTGGCTGGCCTATAGGACAGTATGCTGACCTGGTTGGCAACATTCAGATTGCAGAGGTGCGGACGTTCAGCAACAAAAAGCCCCCGGCTACCACACCAAGGGGGCTAGTTTTCATCCTGGAACCATCGCGGACTTGTGGCCCGCGCCGGGATGCTGCGCGCTCGGGGTAGGTGGGTCAAGGGACGGCGCGTTAGAAGCATTCGAACGAGAAAGACCTGGACCGCATCCAAAATCGTGACGACCATACCCACCGAACTGCAACGCAGAGCGCTTGATCTGATGGGAACGATTTGGCCGCCGTGTAGACAGAGCGGAAAGACCTATGCCAGTTATCTCAATCACTTGCGTCGATTTTACGGCGAAGTTCGGCTTATGCGTACCAGGAGGGTTGTTTCGTTAGTTCAGGTCACAACCGTAGGCCACACACTGCATGAGTCCGCCCGCGTCAATAAACATCGATACCTGCTTCATGTTTTCCGGCACGGTTCCGTCGAGCACTTTTATCGAGTAGGCGATTTTACCATCGCTAAAAGAGGGATTGCGCAGTTCGACAACCGCACTGCTCACCTCACCATTCTGCACGTAAGTCAGGCCGGCATTGGGAGGATCGCTGGCAAAGCTGTTTGGTCCCTGCGACCACGCTTGGAAGAATCGCTCATGGGCAGTCTTTCCTGCGCTCCGCGCGGGGCGGTCGGCGAAGTAGGTTGTAAACTTACCGACACCGCTGAGCGTCAACTGGCCATCTCGGAAGAGAGCTGCCTCCGCGACTTGGACAAATTCACCGTCTATTGGTTTGACGCGATCCGCGGCAGCGGCGACTCGGATGCCCGGCAAGTAAGCTGTGAGCCCCAGCACAAGTCCAGCAAACATTCGCCTGGTTGACATGATTGACTTCCCCATCTCTGGCCCTATTAGCCAATATTTCGTGACGAGTCTAGCTTATCTCCATTCCTGTTCGGCTTCAATATGCGTAATGGTTTCCTTGGCGACCGGGACCGGATCGCGAAGGCGAAGGCGGCCGTGGCTTTGGCTAAAGCGAGCGAACCGAAAGCGCCACCTGACGAACTTTCGGCTTTTCAGCGCCGGAATACCGAGAGTAACCAGTCACCAGCTACGGGCTCTCTAGGAGACTCAGCGCTGTGCCAGAGCATCGCTCAGACGAGCAAAAGCCGAAAGTATCGGCAATGGCCACGGCGGGTTGTGTTTCGCGCGAAATCGCTCGATCTGTCCCCGTTCCCGTCAATTGGTTGGGTCCGCCGCATCCGAAGTTGCCGGCAGAGAGCCGGACGCCTCCGAACCGATCAGGGAGCGACCCGAGGCGGGCGCATTCGGGGTGCGATCGGCCGACGCCTAGGCCGGGAATGGGCACCGTATCGTATCAACGGGGACCCCTAGAATAGTAGGCGATACGATACGCCTACTTTCTAGGGCCGTATCAGCCAAATCGTATCGCGTGATACGGCTAGGTGAAGGCCTAAAAAAGGACTGTTTTAATGCGTTCCGTATCATCAACGTATCACTCTGATACGGTGGTTGGATCGCATCAGCAACTTTCAGCAACTTTTGCCCTTCAATTCGGCCTTTCCAGCGTCCGTGATTTGAGGGATGGCATTATCGGACGCCGAGCGGGCTGCACGCTACCGCGAGCGGCGCAAAGCTAGCGAAAAGCCGGCTGTCGTGCGCTATCGCCGATCGGCCGACAGACGCAGTAAAGCCAAGCAGTGGGACGATGCGGTCGATACTATGCTGGTCATCCTCGACGGGTATCAGGAGTGGCGGGACAACATGCCTGCCGGCGTATCAGACAGCGCCACGGCGCAGCGTCTCGATGACGTGCTGGCGCTTCGTGACCTGGTGGAGCAGCTACAAGACGTTGACCTTCCAAAGGGCTTTGGACGAGACTGACATCTCTCGCGAACTGGAGGGCCACCAGTCAACACAAACTGGCCACGTAACGGAATGGGGAATTTTCAACCGGCACAAGTGGGGAGATTTCAACCGGCATTGACACATAAGCAGACATACCGAGAACGAATTGGCCGACTTACCGCGGAAATCCGCCAGAAAATGCTGGTCGGCTACATGCGCGTTTCCACGGATAGCGACCGTCAAGTGCTGGACCTGCAACGTGATGCTCTGGTCGCTGCCGGTGTCGATGAGCGTCATCTGTTTGAGGATCGGGTCAGCAGCAGCCGTGGAGATCGAACAAGTCTGGCCAACGCTTGCTTTCATCAAGTCAGGTGACTGCCTGGTAGTCTGGAAACTGGACCGGTTGGGGCGATCATTACCGCATCTCCTGACCACAGTAACGGACCTCAAGAAGTGGTCATCTCGTCCATCAGGCGCGGCTGGCACAACTGGCGCGTGAGGCCGGCCGCTCCACGGTCCAGCACGTCGCCGACTATGAACGCCAGCGCCGCCACGCGACATTGGTGGCGGTCAGTGTGGACCTCGCCGCCGGCCTGACCGACCAGGCCGTTGATCTGTTCGATCGGGACACCACCGTCATTCACGGTGATGGCACCACAACGGCGGCTAAGAAGGGCGGCGACAACATCGGCTTCAGTGGGCACAAGAAGATGAAAGGCGACAAGGTCGTGGCCTTCTGTGACCGGCGGTGCAACGTGATCGCACCGTTCGTGTCAGCGCCAGGCAATCACAATGAATCGCCGCTGTTGCGAGAGGCTCTGCCGGAAGTGATGCGCATCGCCCGAATGGCCGTGCCTTCCGGGCATCCTGCAAGCCTCCGCCGGACGAGCTTGACGGCGGCTCGCCCGGTCCCGCCCGGCGCCTGCTTAGGCTTAGGGTCTCGCTGGTGATGCATCACCCTCCATCCGCGCGGATCGACACAGAAGCGACAATCTCTTGAAAACGCCTCACGGATTGCAGGCGAGCACCGTCGAATCATTCGGGTCCGCACCGCTATCATCAGGTCCCTTGGCACCCGTCGGACTGGTGCAGAGCGGCCCCAGGTTCGCGGGCTCAACGGGCACTGAAATCATCGCAAGCGGGCCGGCGCGATGCTCACCGTTAAACGGCGTGGGTTTGATGGGAGTGCTAGAACAGGGCTGTGCGTCCTCCGGGTTGTTAAACCAGAAGCCGATGTGGAAAGTATTGGTCGGCTTCAACACGGTTGCTGTTTTGCTCGGCGTGTTCGTTGTGTCGTCGTCAGCGTCAGGATCAGCGTCAAAGCCAAAAATTTGGTCGAGCAGGATCGTCCTGATGACGACCTTGGCATTGCCATGGTCATCCGATTGAAGATCAGACTGGTACCAAGCCAGCCCAAAACCCTTGAAGCCTTTTACGGGCGCCCCTGAACTGTCGAGCGAGCTACGCTGAACCGTGAACACGTCAAAGTCTAAATTGGGCTTCAATCCCGTGACGCTGATAGTGGCAGTATCATTCAGGTTACCGCGTTTAACCACGACGGAAGCCTTCGGTGCCTGGCTACTCCCGCTCAGGCAGGTGAGGAAGGCGGGATTGGGAAGCAATTTGAACTTCGCCTCATCGGGTTTATCCCCGGCTATAGCCAGAGATGATACCAGGCAAAGGGCGCTGGTCGCTCCGAAAAGCCGATACATCTTATCCTCCCGTAAATGATTGATGATTGCCCACTTAACTCATAATATTAGTATCGTCAAGCAAGGTAACAGGATCGTCAAGTGTCGCCAAATAATCATTCGCAAGCATGATCGATCAGCAAAGAAAACATTAAGGTGTGTGTGAGTTCGACTCGAATCGACGCCGTAAGATCAACTTCGACAACGATCCCGATGCGCTGAACCGCGCCGGCAAAGTGATGGTTCCGGCGCTTGCCGCCCAAAAACCCGGATGGGAGGCGGCAGCATCACCGTGTTCCGACCGGATGGACACAAGCCGCGTTCTCCCCCCCTCACCACTTTTCCGCCCACCAGCCAAACCCACTTTGGCCGCGCCAATTAGCTGGTTGTTTATTTAGGTCTATTTACGCACCTGCGCGGGCGCGCACTGACCGACAATCTTATCGAGCTGCTGGTCGAGACCGTTCATGCAATCGGCGCCCGTGCGGAGCGGCGCGTCGAGTTGAAAGTCATGTAGGACGCGCCATAACTCAACCAGCAACCCTTATACGCAAAAACCGGCGCTTTCTCTTCTCTGGATCAGCGATACAGATCGGACACGTCGTCAGACCGCCTCGGCTCGAAAACCACAACGTGCACTGATCGCATGTCATCTTGACCGTGCCGGGTGGCGGCGGATGATGCCAGCCGCTGTCGTCGATTAGCTCGGCTTCCCTATTTGCATAAGCCCAGAATTCAGCAGAGAGTTCGCTCACCGGCCCAACGCCTCAATCCGCTTGACCATAGCCTCGATGTCCGCGGCTTCGTCGCGTGCGGCGCGAGCGTTACATTCCATGCGGTGCGCTTCGCGGCGTCGCGAGCTGGCTAATAGCCACAGGCTAGCGACCTCACGTGATAGATCGGATTGTATGAGAACGTCGCCCATCATCCTACTACCTCTACAGCCGCAAATCCTTGCGTAATCGCATCGCGCAAGATCATAAACTCTGCCCGAGCCAGCTCAACCTCGATCGTATTCCGACCAGATCTCACGACTAACCACCTAGGAGGGCCATCGTTATTCTCATAGCTAAGAGAGACATTGGCGAGGCCGAATGATGTCATCCCACCTTCTACGGCTGACACGGCGCTGCTTTACGGAAAGCAGGTCCGCCGCCTTCATCGTACCAGAGGCGCCGGTATCTATCGGCGACAGCATTTTTGATCGTTTGATCGCGGATCACCAAGAAAAGCCAGCCATACATGTTGCTGGCAGGGGGCGCGGCGGTGGCGGCTCGCAGGATTTGATTGATCAGTTCGGATGGCACTGGGTCCGGCTTCAGCCGACGCATGGCCCGAGTTCGAACAGATGAGGTCGATCAGGTCAGTGTTCATGGCCCTGCCTCGTCTAAAGGGACGGCTCACCTCTACTCCGTGCAATGGCGGCACGCCAAACCACTCGGACAAACGGGCGGGTCGCAGCAAATAAGGACAAGCGCAGGATCTTGGAGGAGTTCGTCGCGGCGACGGGGTATCACGAAAAGTCCGCAATTCGTGTCCTGAACACTGCTCCGGAGCCGAAGCGCCGGCAGACCCGTTAACGCTCCTCGTCAGCTGCGCGAGGGTGACGGCGCTAGTAGCGCTCCGCTAATCCAGCGCGGTCATGTCTGGCGAACCGGCGGTTACGACATTAAGCTGCAGCCGGCGGCCGAGGTCTTAGCTGTGGTATCGGCGGTGAGGTTGAAGATTTCGGACAGCAACGGAACCGGGGGTTTTGTTCAATACGCCCAGCAAATAGCGACGCATAAAAGTGATCCACCGCCGCGTGCGCCGGTGGCCGGGCGAGCATACGCGCCGCCAAAGGCACGGAGAAAGGGGAGACGACATGAAAAACGGCCTGATTGCCATTCCGTTTCTGTTTCTGTTTCTGTTAGCTACGGCTCAGGCAGCGGATGTAAAGGCCGATATCGATACCGCCAATCAGAGGCTCGGCGCAGCCTTTGCTCAGGGCGATGCAACAGCGATTGCCCAACTCTACACGCCCCAAGCAACGATGTTCCCGCCCGGATCAGACATCGTCAGTGGCCGGGATGGTGTCCAGAGATACTGGGCAGAGGCCATCAAGAGCGGTATGAAACTTGTCGGCCTGACTACTGTCTCGGTCGATCAATACGGCGACGCGGCACGGGAGATCGGTCGCTTTGCGGCTGAGGTGCCAAACCCGCAAAAGCAGATGGTGAAGATTGAAGGCAAATATGTCGTCGTCTGGAAGCAGATGGACGGCAAATGGATGCTGGATAGTGATATCTGGAATATGAATCAGCAGTAACGCCGTGCGACGATAGGGTGCTGGTCAGCCGTGCCCCGAAAAAACATAAGTCCGTGGGCGACATCAAGCAGGCAGGCGTGTCTGAAAGCGTTGTGTTGAGGCATATCGCGGTCAGCCATCAGCCTTCTGGTCACGATAGAGAGTGGCCTTTGATGATGGGGTGCAGCGCTCAAGTCACGACACGTCGATGATTTTCCTGAGCGCGTGCCAAGACAATTTCAACTTGGGAGGAGGTTAGTATGCGGCGAACCAGCGACAAATGCTCCGCGGTTCCAACTCTTATTACATTTACGGCCTATGTTGCGTTCGGTGGCGCAGCGACCGCTATCGCGGCCGAGCCAGACAAGGACGTGCTGATCCGTGACGCGCTAAGCGCCGCGCCCCCAGCGATTGCCAGTACGGCCACAGTCATGACGATGGACAACAAGGTCCTGAAACAAGGCACCGGCTCTTATGTCTGTATGCCCACCGACGCGGACGAATTGGCCAAGGGTCTTCGAGAGCCGATGTGCCTCGACAAGGTTTGGGTGGCTTGGGCGGATGCCTGGATGAACAAGAAGCCGTTCAAAGCCACCGGCACCGGGATCGCCTACATGCTGGTGGGCGACGCGGGCGCCAGCAATATCGATCCATATGCTACTGCGGCCACGCCGGACAACCAGTGGGTCGTCGAGGGTCCGCATATCATGGTAATCGTCGCCGACCCAGCGCAGTTGGCAGGCCTCCCCACCGACCCAAACAGCGGCGGCGCCTATGTGATGTGGAAGGGCACGCCCTACGCGCACATCATGGTCCCGGTGGCGCAGCGGCCGGCCGCGCAGAAGTAAACCTTGACCTCTCGGCCCGACCTTGTGACGCCACGTGCAGCGCGCTGGAGAACTGGTGAACGAGGGGGATCTCAAAGCGTGTCTCGGCATCAAGCCAGCGCCGGAGCACAAGACTTAGCCGTATTCATCCCAAACTCCCGGCTACAATCCGGGCGGTCCCATAGCACCCCCCACCTTCTGGACGGTCTCGCCAGAACAAAGGTGTTTACCTTTGTTCTGGCTTTAGTGTTGCTTATCTAACACTCGACGATATGCCTTCAGACGGGCCTTCCGCCCCAGATTAGGCGGCTTTGGCGCTCAGGGCAGCCGCCACTCACCTTTCCACAGGGAGTATCCCTGAGATCCCGCACCGACGAACCCACGGCCGAACATTGTCATCTTGTAGGGTTTTCGGGAAGCCCTGGCTGTATCTGAGCCGGGCGATCCACCCCGCGATGCTGATTGGTAACTGGGTAGGCGCTGATACCGGCGCGACCGGGTTCACCGTCCCGCGAAGGTAACATGTTGAGGTTTTCGGCCTGGCCGGACATCCGGCTGGGCCTCTTTTTTCCAATGCGGGATTAGAAGCTGGCACCTGCCTGTGTGTATGGGCTGATGTCGTATCCCTGCGACATCTCGAAGTGGCCTGTTCCCGGGGGCTTTTCCCCGCGGTACCGCGCGCGGGCGCGCGCGTCACTTGTGGCGAAACGCATGCCGCGGGACGGAGGCCGTGGCGGAACCCCCGTTGCGGAATTCATGCAGCCACGGTGCGCTGGCAGCTTTCGGGATTTGGCCTAAGCCGTTGTTGCGCTTCGGTCAATGCCTCGCGCGCGCGCCTGCGCGTTACTGATGCAAAAACTCCCTTCGGACCAGACACGACGTGCAGTTCGCGCGCGTCAATCGTCTGGTTGAGACGGCGATGTGTTTCGCTATAAGACTGTCATCGGCCGGCGACTTCAGGCCCGGATTCTATCCAATCAACGGACCGAGGCAAAAGTCGGATGCAATGTGCTCAATCGGATGGCAGGGATCGGCATGCCGGTCTCCGCCCGGATCCGCTGACACCCAAACCGAGAAGGGGGAACACAACCGCCGGTCTATTCGCGCACCAACGCGATTTGCACCAGAACCCTCTGATCCCTGCACCACACTGCACGGGACCAGTACATAAGCGGATCGATGTGATCGGTTGATACAGTCAGATTTGTCATTCTTGGTCCTGTCTTATCGCTGAGGCCGGCGCATCTCTTCGCGACCGCTAAAGGCGCTTTTTGTCTGCAAAGGGATTCGGAAGATGACGAGCTATCGCACACAGGCAGGTGGGATGAAGGCAATCATTGTGACTGACCAAGCTGCGGGAACGGTCGGTATGAAGCTGGCCGAGCGGCCCGGGCCGCCGGCAGCGATAAACGACGTCATCGTTCAGATTTATGCGTCGGGGTTCGTCCCGACTGAGATGGAGTGGCCCTCGACCTGGACCGATCGCCGCGACCGTGACCGAACACCGTCAATCCCCGGCCACGAGCTGGCCGGAGTGGTTACTGCTCTCGGCTACGGCACGACAGGACTGTCGGTCGGACAGCGGGTGTTCGGCCTCGCCGACTGGTATCGCGACGGCACCCTGGCGGAGTATATAGCCATCGAAGCACGCAACCTCACGCCGTTGCCGGGCGACGTCGACTTCACGGTGGGCGCGAGCCTGCCTATCTCGGGCCTTACCGCGTGGCAGGGACTGTTCCAGCACGGCCGCCTTCAGGCGGGGCAGAGCGTCCTCGCGCACGGCGCGGCCGGCGCAGTCGGGACGATGGTAACCCAACTTGCGCGCGAGGCTGGAGCGTATGTCATCGGCACCGGACGTGCCGCCGACCGTCAGAAGGCCCTCGATTTCGGCGCGCACGAGTTCGTTGATCTCGCCAACAACGTGTTGGAAGACGTCGGCGGAGTCGATCTGGTTTTTGATGTCATCGGCGGCGACATCCAGAAGCGGTCCGCAGGCCTGATTCGAGCTGGAGGAACACTGGTGTCCGTCGTCGGACCGGCCGAGGCGCGGCCTGCCGACGGCCTGGCCGTCGACTTCGTTGTCGAGTCCGATCGCGCCCAACTGAGTGAGATCGTCCAGCGGGTGCGGGCCGGACGACTGCGGACGAACATCGGCAACGTCTCGACCCTCAACGATGCCGTCGCCGCCTTAAACCCGACCGAGCGACGCAGGGGGAAGACGATCATCCGCGTTTGTCCGTAAGCGACACGCAGCTATTAAGGGTCCACCAGATTCTCGCGCCAGCGGGGCCTGCTCAGACGCCGGCTGGCGCGATCTTTGTAGTAGTCGAGGCGTTGGCCCGCGCTCTTACTCCTTTAAATGGCATGACTTATTTCTCTGGGATGGTCAGGGTCTTGTCGTCGGTATTGACCACTAAGATCGCGAGCAGCTTCGCGGGTTCTGTGTTGCTCGCATTGCGACTGACGGAATGGTGGGAGCCTGGGTTCTCGTAAAAACTTTCGCCAGCGCGATAGACCCGCCTCGGGCCATCATTCACCTGCGACTCAACTTCCCCCGACAGGACATAGGCAAAAATGAACGCGGACGGGGCATGTTTGTGCGGGAGCGAAGCGGCGCCAGGCGGATAGTCGACAACGACGGCGACCAGCGGCCTTTATGGCCTGAATTGGGCGAGTTCTCATTCGGCGATTTCGCGCGATGTCGAGCTGATCCTGGCTGAGCGCGGCATCGTCGTCTCCTACGAGACGGTGCGACGCTGGTGCATGAAATTCGACGCGACTTTCGCCGATCGCTTGCGACGCCGCCGGCCACGACCAGGAGACAAGTGGCACACGGACGAGGTCTTCATTCGGATCCAGGGCGTGCTGCAGTATCTCGGGCGCGCCGTCGATCAGGATGGCGTTGTGCTCGATATCCTCGTCCAGCCCCGGCGCGATGCCAACGCTGCCAAACGGTTCTTCAAGCGATTGCTGAAGGATCAGCAATATGCTCATCAGGAGCGCCTTCGCGTCCTTCAGATCCGGTGCACCGAAACTTTCAGTGAACCAACTGGGATGCCTTGTCAATTAGCCAATGATGGGTGTTAGCGCAACGCGAGAATGTCCCCTTCGTGCAAAGTTAGAATGTCCCCTTTTGGGCTTGGCCCGATGAGGGGACGTTATGCTGGAAGGGTATCTGTTGATGAGCGCGAGCGAGCGCGACCGATCGCACCTGGTCAGGCGGATCATTGAGAAGAGCTTAAGCCGGCGTGAGGCCGCGGAACGGCTTGGGATCGGCATTCGCCAGATCAAGCGTCTGGTGCGGGCCTGGAAGCGGCAGGGCGATCACGGGCTGGTCAGCCGTCAGCGGGGCCGCGCCGCGCACAACCGCCTGTCGGAGGCGACACGGCTTCGGATCGAACAGTTATTGCGTGCGACCTATCCCGACTTCGGCCCCACCCTGGCTTCAGAAAAACTGGCGGAACGGGACGGGATTGTGGTCTCGCGGGAGACGGTCCGGCGCATTCAGACACGGTTGAAGCTGCACAGGCCGAAGAAGCGGGGCGAGAAGCGCGTTTTTCAGATCAGGGACCGCCGCCCCCGGTTCGGTGAACTGGTCCAGATTGACGGCAGTCCGCACGATTGGTTTGAAGGCCGCGCGCCACGATGCACGCTGATTGTGTTCGTCGATGACGCGACGAGCCGACTGATCGCGCTGCATTTCGCCCCGGCGGAATGCACGAAAGCCTACCTGGAAGCGCTGCGCGATCAGGTTCTGACGCATGGCCGGCCGCTGGCGTTCTATTCGGACCGGCACGGGGTCTTTCGGGTCAATGCCAAGGACGCCGAAAGCGGCGACGGCAAGACTGAGTTCGGCCGCGTGGCGGAACGCCTGGACATTGGTTTGATCAACGCGCTGACGCCGCAGGCGAAGGGGCGGGTGGAGCGTGCCAATCAAACGTTGCAGGATCGGTTGATCAAGGAGATGCGGTTAAGTAACATATCTTCCATTGAGGCAGCGAGGGCCTTTCTGCCAGGGTTCATACTTAAGTATAATGAAAAGTTTGGCGTTCCGCCGCACGACGAGACCCCGGCGCACCGCCCCTGGACCAAGACGGCGGACGAACTGGACGAGGCGCTCGCCCGGCGCGAGGAACGGGTTCTGACGAAGGCGTTGACCTTCAGCAGCGGCGGGAAGAAATATTGTGTGAAGACCACGGCTCCGGGGACCGCGCTCCGTGGTGGTAGGGTGGCACTGCATCATTTCGCCGATGGCCGGTTAAGGGTCTATTATAAGGAACGCCCGCTCGCCTTCACGGTTTACGGCACCTATCCGGTTCCCGACCCAGCCGAGGACGAGAAAACCCTGGACTTGCGGGTCGATGCGGTCATCGCGGCACAACCAGCGCTGGCCGAGGCCGCGTGATGGCCCGTCCCACCGGCTGGCCATCACTGTGCCATGCTGTGCTCACTTCAGGGAAGGTCCGGTGCTCGCCATCCTCGCCATGCTCGCGCTGAAAGACGCGCTGTGCGTGGCTCCGGGTGGCTCCGCTCCTCTCTTCCCCTTTCGTTCCGCCCCATGGCCTCCGATGTTCCAGGCCGGGACGGGAAAGCGGCGCCTCAACCGAACCAGAAAGCCGGCCCGGCATGATCGCAGCCACGCATTGACCACTCAAAAGGGGACATCGTGGCGTTGCGGAAACAGGGGACATTTTGGCGTTGCGTTGACATTAGCCAATGATGGGATCACACGCACAGGCCCCCCGTGCTTCGCAAGCCCACATCCTGGATCAAACCCACTGCGGCATTGCTATGACCTTGCATCTGCCCCCGGACGGACCCGTGAGGTCATCGTAGGAATCCCAATTCATCGGGCTTTGTGCAATGGAATCAGCACCTCAATCGTAGGGTTGCCGAGGCTTGCTATATCAATGCTCTGTCCCGCTTGTCTGTTTGTGAGTTTGACCGAAAGACTGAGCTTCCCGCCCGCGATTGCACTGGCAGGAAGCTTAAAGTCAAAATGGGCCATGGCGTGCTTTATGCAATTCTTGCATTGCTGTACATTGCTCGGCTGGAAGAAGTTGGCGGTTCCGATAATTTTGCGGTCGTTCATCAGGTTTATCTCAAAGCTGCCCGGAATTCTAAGGCGGTTCACCCCATCCACGCGCACGTGAACCATCGTTAGATCCACGCCGAAGCTCTCGGCCGCATGTAACGTTTTGAATCCAGCCGCGGCAGCCATCAGCGCAGGTGTCGCTACCGGCGGCGCGTAGTCAATGTCCCACTCGTTCAGGTTAAGAAGGTCCTTTGCAATAAAACGAGGATTTATCACTGTGAACGGAGATAGTTGTCCCGCGACGGGGTCGGTGAAGGTGGCATAGCTCGCGTCGTCTCCGGCTATTCTGCTCAGCATCCCGGCTTGCGTCGTGGCATTGTTGTGCTTTTGCCACTCCCAGAACAGGCGATCCCAGTTGTTGTGGAACATCCAGAAGATTGGGTCAAACGCCGCCACGCCCTGATCACCCATGGTGGGCCCGATGGAGTTGTGTCCATAGTCGTGGCCCGCTATCAGCGTGTCGAAATCCGCATTTGCGAAAAAGCCATTGAACCCCTCCCAGGTGACCTGCCTCATTGCGTTGGCAACGTCGCTGAAAACATTCTTGAAGGGCGACTCACCATCGCCGCCGAGTTGCTCAAGGATCACGCTTGCTGAATTCCGCAGCGTCGTATTTCCATTGAGAGATCCAGGATCGGCGCCGATGTCTTGGGGAATCGTGTAGGAGGCAAAGGGTGGGTTAAACAACCATGTCGGCAAAGGCGTCTCCATCGTGATGTCCCAATAGGGAATAGTGACGTCCTCACAGTCGGGAATGGAGCGAAGCGCGTTTTCGAAGAGAATCTGATAGGCGCGGTGCCAGGGCAGGAACCCCGGTTCGTGATGCATGCAATAAAAGTCGGGGGCCGGCAGCCAATGAATGGCGGCCAAGGCGAAATAACTATTGGGATTGGTGATTGGTAGATTCATGATGCCCTGGAAGGCATCCCCAAGTTTCTTAATTTCCTCGCTAGTCAGGGATCGAATGTCTTTTCGGACGCGGCTAGGCGGCGCGACAGCCGCCAGCGCCTCCACTCCCCCTGGCGCACGGACTGGCGTGCCTTCCGGGTAGCCGGCGGCAACCCAGTTACGGAACGTCGTTACCATATCGTGCGCCCAGGGGGGACCTCCTTCGGGCATATAACCGCTCGAAACGACCTGTCCGATCTGATTGGAATGGGTGGCGACAAACTGATAACTGCCCAAATTAAACGCTGGTCCGAATTGCCTCTGCATGCAGGCGATGTCCTTTTGCCTGAACATCCTTTGAATATTTCCATACCAGGTTGGGTTCGTAACGGCATTCGTGGATGACATGGTTATCTCCTGTTTTCCATTGAGTGTGTGATGGGATGGCCCTCTTGTCCCCGAGGCGATGGCTGTTTGTCCTCAACGCCGTCTATCGCCCTCAATCAACCACTATAATCGTCTTGCGGCTCGATGAACGGTTCACGAACCCGAAACATACACCCGTTTGCCATGGTTTTGACGACCTTCAGAACAAATCTTGATCGATCTGCCCAAAGCTCCGCCGGCGGCTCTGTCAGCGGTCGCGCCATCAATTACAGCCAGCGCTTTTGGGTAGCCGCCGGCGTCCGTCACGCGGCATCGAAGATTTTCAGACGGTGACCGAGCGGCGAAGGAAGTGCAATCTGCGGCGATCGGCGGGAACGTGCTGATGTTGGCGGGTTCGGGAACGAAGGAAGTTGCGTAGCTCGCTCTGGCACGAGATCTGACGGAGCCGACCGGACCGCTCTTTGCGTGCAGATCGCTCATGGTCAATGCCTGCGCACGGCGATGAAGGAGGCCGTCACCCCTGCCTTTCCACTGTTATGTGGCTTGGCCCGAAGCACCGTCCCCACCAGGCTGGGCACCTGGTTCACGCCAGCGGGCCACATGTAGGCGGGCCAAGCGTAATAGTCGTACTCCCACCCGTCGGTGCCTGTTCCTGGCCGCCCAAATCCGGCCATCTGAACGGTCACCAGCCCTCCGGTTCCGGCGGAAATCTGGCCGCGCGCAAGTCAAGAACCAAGCCACCCCCCATGTCAAAGGTCCCGGTCACGGAATCCTTCGTGGATGTCGCCAGACTGAAAACGCCCTCTCCGAAGATATTGCCGACCGCCTTCTGCGGGTCGTCACCCACCGGGTCGGGGTTATTGAGATAGCTGCGGTACATCCAATCTCCCGCGATCATCGCGTTTCCCCGTTTGCATTGCGCAACAGCCAGTCCAGCCGAGTCACGTGCTTGCCGTACTAAGGGTACTCGCGTTAGGGTAGCGCTGCAACACCGACTTACCAGGAGTCGCGTGGCGGCCGGTGCGACCACCACGTAATCCCTATTGTCTGGGACTCGGCGTCCGCGCTGACGCACCGGCAGCGGTTCCGTCGCTCGACTGTCTAGGGTGGCTTCGATGCCGCTGTCAGAACGGTGAGACCATCGCTGATTCTAACGAGCGTCCGGAAATATTGGACACGGAAAAGCAGCTGCTGAATTTCCTGTTTTCTAAAGGCGCGTATTTCAGTAAATGGCAGGAGCCTCGGAGGGTCGATCGACGATGACGACGACGATCTGCCGCACATCGTGGCCGAGAAAGATCAGGTGATACTCTGGGTTCCGACGGGGAGCAACAGTGCCTCGGGCGGTGGCACCTTGTCGACACGAGCCTTTGGTCGTTTCGAGCCATATTGGGCGCTCCTCATGGATGCTGCAAATTCTGGGAGCAAAGAGAGGATGCGCACGCTGATATCTGGGTTGAGAAATGCGGTTTCAATAGAAATAGGCTTGCAAGACCAGTCCGAGATTACTGTTGAGGCGACATCCGGGCCACCTATAACGCTGAGAAAGAAAGACTTAAATCGGGTGGAGGTACGCGGCAACGAGGTCGACGGGATTAGCATAATTTGGACAAATTGGTGCCTCGCCCCAGATGCACGCAAGAACCCAGTTTTGTCGAAATTGATTTACGGCGACACGATAAATGTATGGCAACATCTCAAAAGAAATACGCGCCGACTGATTAAGCTGCCGGGCATTGCATCCGACAACAACAATCCGTGTGCGACGATTTGCCCTGGACGATCACTGGCCGGTCTGTCACGCTGCGACTAGGTCGCAATGAAAAGGGGGGGACGGCCATGGCGGTTTGGTCAATAAGTATCGTTTCTGGATCGAACCCAGGTGACCCGGCAACGTTCATTGCGCAGAATCAGCCGAGTGCCCCATCCGGCACGCTTTACGCAGACTCTGGCGACGCCGTCAGTTGGAACAACACCACCCAGCAGAACCATCAACCGGTGCAGACCAACAGCAATGGTCCGGTGCCGATGCCACTCGGCGGGCTCTTGTGGGCGCCCGTTACCCCTGGGCACCAAACTCCTGCCTGGATCGTCACCGGGAGTGCTGGGACTTCGGTCACCTATACCTGCCTAATCCACCCGCAAGAGCAGGGAACGATCACTGTCACCTGAGTTGCGGTGACACCGACGCCGCGACCGAAGCCAAGGATGGCGGAGGCGCGACCCCGCGAGGTTGCGGAAAGGTTTCTCGCGATACGGACTGGACAGCCGGAGGGAAGATGCGATGAAGGCGTGCAACGCGAAGCTTCGCCGTTATGAAACAGGTCGGCCGACCGCGATCCAACCAGCGTGGCGCCCCGTCGAGCGGCCACGCCTTCTGTTCCGATCGTGGGGCTTCGCGGCAGCATGGGTCGCCGGCGTGGCGATCCTAATCCACATCCTGCCGGCGCACGCTCAGCCCACATGGCAGCCGAAGGCACCGCAATATGTTCAGTGCCCGGCCCCCGGCCAGCCACTCTTGAGGATACCTGAACTCGTCTCCCTTGACGGCAAACTGCGCGCCACGATGCTGCTGAACAACAACGTTCAGCGGATGTTTCTCGGCGCCAACGACTCGAAGTCAATGCCTGCCTCAGGACGTACGGCAATTCCGTGGTGTGAGCGCGACCCTTCCTGCTTACACGGGTTCGATCCCGCCCGGTTTTCCAGGCTACACTCCGCCCCCGAGCTACCCGGGCTTTGCGCCCGTCCCCGCTAGCCAATACTTCGACCCAGTGCCGGGCCCGACCTTGCGAGCTCGCGTCGGCGACCTCATTGAGCTGACCTTCCTAAACCAGATCGGCGGCGGGCCGTATTGGAACACGATCGACCGGGGGGAAAAAGGTCAAGGCTGCGATGAAAGCACCGCCCCTTACCCGGGCCTCGACACGTTTCCGGACTGCTTTCACGGGTCGACCACGGGCAATATCCATTTCCACGGAACGCATACCAACCCGGGCACGACCGGCGACAACGTCTTCATCGAGGTGCGCCCCTCGCTGCGCGACAGCGACGGACAACCGGTGGTCACCGAGGCGAGCGTGCAGGCGCCGTTCGACAGCTTTTTCGCCAGATGCGAGACGGAACTGAACAAGAGCGTGCTCTCGCAGTGGCCGCCAAACTGGAACGCTCTTCCGGCCGCCTGGGTCGCCATGCAGGAAAGCCTGCTCAAGCGCTACGACCAGGACCCGGTCATCATCAACAAGCTGTGGCCAATCGACGAGGCGCAGCGTGCGGCCGGCGCGTGGCCGCAATACTATATCGGAGCCACGCCCTACTGTTTCCGTCTGCCGGCCTACGTAACGCCTGGGCCAACGCAGGTTGCTCGTCCGCCCGGGCACATGTCCGCCATGACTTCGACCGGTGCGATGGAGGAGACCCGCGCCTTGGAGATGGGTCAAGCGCCGGGAACGCACTGGTATCACGCGCACAAGCATGGCTCGACCACCATCGACGTGGCGAATGGAATGACCGGTGCCTTCATCATCGAAGGCGGCTATGACGATGCCCTGAACAGCTTCTACAATGCCGACTGGACGGGGCCGCAGCCTTGGGCCCGGGCGCAGCCGGTGCTTGTGATCAACCAGTTGGGGACCAGCCCCAATCTGTTCGGCGGCGGCGCGACGCGCGGCGGCCCGCTATCATTTTCGGTCAACGGCCGGTTTCAGCCGGAGATCACCATGCAGCCCGGTCAGGTGCAACTTTGGCGGATCGCCAACACGTCGTCGCGGGGCGGGGTGTTCCTCGCCGGATTCGCCCCTGCGAATGCGACGGCGCCGAGTTCGCCGCAGACCTTCGAATGGAAGCAGATCGCGCAGGATGGCGTGCAGTTCAAAGGGCCGAACTTTTCCGCCAGTCAGAACCCGACGTTGCTGCTGTCAGCGGGAAACCGCGCGGATTTGCTGGTCCAGGCACCATCCGCGCGGGGCCAGTATGTCTTGCTGGCGCTCCAGGCCAGAAGCCGGTGCGAGACGCTGCTGGCCAGCCAGGTGCCGACGATACCGACGACCGACCCGCCGCAAGGCAAACCAGCCGGGACGCCGACCCCGATCTGCGGGCCGGGATCGCCGGTCCCCCTGTTAAGCGTGAACGTTACTGGTACGCCGGCCACAGGCCATCAGGCTCTGTTTATTCCGCCCACTGATGTGGACCTGAGCTTTCCCCCATTCCTCAAGGACATCACTGACAATGAGATAAAGTCCACCAAAACCGTCTTGTTCGAATCGACGCCGACCTCTGGCGGCCCTCCCGCCGTGATGCATGCGATCGATGGTCACAAATTTGACGGCAATGTCGGCGAGGTGATGCTGCTCAACACCGCCGAGGAATGGAAAATTGAGAACCGGACGGTAAACGGAGGCGTGCAAAACGGCAAAGTCGTCACGACTGACCCGCCCGGCGTAGTCGACCATCCCTTCCACATCCACATCAATCCGTTCCAGATCGTGGAATTCTTCGATCCGAATGAGGTGCTGCCCGGCACATCGACCTACAAATACATATTCGAGGGGACGGCGGACCCAGGCCAATGCCTACTGGACATAACCAAGCCGGATACCTGGAAACCGTGTGATCATCAGGCCAGAACGAACCTGATCTGGTGGGACGTGTTCGCGATTCCCTCGGCACGAGCGGTATTCCAGACAACCTCCAGCGGCGTCCAGAGCACCGTAGTCCCCGGCTACTTCAAGATGCGCAGTCGATTCGTCGACTTCACGGGGCAGTACGTAGTGCACTGCCACATCCTGTCGCACGAGGACCGCGGCATGATGACGGTCGTAGAGGTGGTTCCATTCACCACCGCCTATTCGCACCAGTAGCGGGCGCCATCGTGGCACAGACCCGGCTCGCATTGGGTTCTGGTCGTTGGGACGGCTCCTGCGCCGAATGAATTGTCGAGGGTGAGATCTAAATGGATGGGCTGACTGATAGTTGCGGCCATGTAAAATCTCTGCCGGACGGAACTGGACTGACGTGACAGTGCCACAACGGGGGGGTGATCCAGGGACGACCCACTACGACCACCTGGCCGCCGATTTTGATCGCCGGCGCCCCTTACCGGACGGCGTACCCGGTGCAATTCGGGCGGCGATCTTGGCCGAGCTAAAAGGCCTGCCGCGCATACTCGACCTGGGCTGCGGGGCGGGGCGCATCGGCTGGCCCTTCGTCGCAGCCGGCGATGACTACACGGCGGTTGACGTTTCGCTGGGCATGCTTAAGGCCTTCGCGGCACGCGGACTTACCTGTTCGGCAGCGCTGGTGCAGGCGGATGGCGCGCATCTGCCGTTCCGGGATGGCACTTTCGATGCTGTACTGCTCGTTCAAGTCCTGAACGGTACGACAGGGTGGCGGAACCTGCTGGGCGAGGCCCGCCGGGTTCTGCGGAGCGCCGGCGTGCTGTTTGTTGGGCGATCCAAAGCACCTGAGAACGGCCTCGACATAACGATGAAGCAGCGCCTGTCCGAATTGCTCGCCGGCATGGGACAGCGGCCCTATCAGCGACAATCGCGCGAGGACCCATATGGCTGGCTGGAGATTCACGCCGAACGGACCACGACGGAGGTTGCGGGCTGGCCGATGGTTCGTTCGCCACGACAGTTCATCGAACGGCATGGCGCTGCAGCGCGCTTCTCGATGCTGGACAACTCGGTCAAGACCACCGCGATGTCCCGGCTCGCGGATTGGGCACTGCGGACGTTCGGATCTCTCGATGCCGAGTCTGCCGAGATGCAATCATTCGAACTGGATATATACCGGTTTTACCAAAAGGCGATGCCCTGAATGTCCAATGCAGTCACCAACACGATGCTGACGGAGCTCGGCAAACGCTTGGCCGGCGGCTCGCTCAGCGATGCGTCGCTTATGCGCGCAACAGCCAACACGCCGGATTTCGCCATTCTGCCTTGGGCCAACGTAATCAAGATCGGTGGCCAGAGTATCATGGATCGCGGGCGGGTGGCGGTAATGCCACTGATCGATGAGATCGTGACGAATTTGCAGCGACACAAGATGATCCTCGGCACCGGGGCTGGCACCCGCGCCCGCCACATCTACAGCCTCGCCATCGACCTTGGCCTGCCGGTGGGCGTCCTGACGGTGCTTGGCACCGCTGTCGCCTGGCAGAACGCCCAGATGCTGCAATATCTGCTGGCGCGCCACGGGATCGCGTTCCTGGAACCGGAAGGTTTCCCCATGCTGACGCACTACCTGATGGAGCGCGGTGCAGTAATCTGCCAGGGCATGCCGCCCTACAAATTATGGGAGCAAAATCCCGACATCGGCAGCATCCCGCCGCAGCGCACCGACACCGGCTGCTTCCTGATCGCCGAAGCTTACGGCGCGCGCAAGATGATCTACGTGAAGGATGAGGACGGCCTTTTCACCGCCGATCCCAAGAAGGACAATGATGCCACCTTCATTCCGCGCATCAGCGTGCAGGAGTTGTTGGCGAGGGATCTGGGTGATCTAGTGGTCGAACGAGCAGTACTCGACATGATGTTGAATGCCCGACAGATCAGGGAAATCCAGTTCGTAAACGGGCTGAAACCCGGCCAACTCACGGCCGCTTTGAACGGGGAACCGGTGGGCACCATCATCTACAACGCTGAAGCGGCGCCAGGAGGCGTGATATGACCGTCATCCCTCCCGCGACCGCCCATCATGTTGTTTCCCGCCTGATGCGCGAGTCGTTAGTTGACAGAAACGTGCTAACTGGTACTCAGACCGCGGTCCGGAGGATCCTTCCCAATATAAACGTGCTGCAAATTGGCGGACTGTCGATCATGGATCGCGGCCAGTCGGCCGTGATGCCGTTGCTCGATGAAATTGTCGCCAACCAGGCCGAGCACACCCAGGTGATCGGCGTCGGTCCAGGTGTGCGAGCCCGGCACATTCTGTCCGTTGGACTGGATCTGGGCCTGCCCACCGGGGCGCTGGCGACGTTAGCGGCGAAGTCCTCGGCGCAGAATGCCTACATGGTTTCCTGCCTGCTGGCGAGCCAGGGATTCGTCTACTTGGAAGCGCCATTCATCGTGCAATTGTTGCCCGCGATCCTGGCCGCGGCGCGGGGCGCTGTGTTCAACGGCATTCCTCCCTACGATTTGTGGGAGCATCCCCCGGCCCTGGGCAAAATTCCACCGCATGGCAGCGACGCCGGGTCCTACCTGGTGGGCGAGGTGTTCGGGGCGCGGAGCGTCATCCTCCTCAAGGATGTCGACGGCCTTTACTCCGCCGACCCGAAAACCCATCCAGAAGCAACATTCATCCCGGACATCCGCGTCAGCGAACTGATGACGATGAGGTTGGAGACGTTGCCGGTGGAACCTGTGGTACTGGAACTGTTGCTCCGGTCGAAGCTCCTGAAATCCATCCGCATGATCAATGGACTGGAGCGCGGGAACCTGACGAGGGCGCTGGCTGGGGAGAATGTGGGCACGGTCATCCGAGCATAAGCCTGGCATTCTGTGCCTCAAGTGGTGGCTTGGAATTCATGACCGAGTTGCGGGCGATAACGAAGAGACTGTGATAGCGCGAGAGATCGGTAATGAGATCTTCCGTGAGGCCGTCCGCCAGGCGCTCCTGCTTGGCGTCGCCGCCGATATTGGTGAATGGCAGCACGGCGATCGAGGGCTTGTCGGGCAGCGGCAAAGGTGCGGTGGTCACTGCAGCGACCGACTGCGGCGCAATAGGCGACGACGCGCGGTGCAGCCAGAAGCCGACGGCCATGACGGCGCAGACCGCCGCAAGTCCCACAATAGATGCCGCGACGACGTTGCGATAGCGCAGTCGTCCGGGTGGCTTGGCCGAGATGACGGCCGGAGGGGTAGGTGAATGACCAGTTGTGCCGAAGCCTTCCCCTGTATCAAGGCGTACCACAAATGCCTCAACTGGCCGCGCGATGTTCTTCAGATTCAGCGTCCCGAGCGACTCAAATCCAAGATCGAGCCGATCGTGCACGTGATCGCGCACTGCTCGCGTGACGCAGACACCACCCGCCGGACATTCGCTTTGAAGCCTCGCCACTACGTTCACCGCGTTGCCATGAAAGTCAGTCCCCTCGGCAATCACGTCGCCGACATTGATGGCGACGCGAAAACGGATGGTCCGATCGGGAGGCTGGTCGCCATCATATTCGGGCACCTGCCGCTGCACTTTCACGGCACACTGCACGGCGCCGTCAATGCTGTCGAACACGATGAGTAAGGAGTCACCCCCGGTCTGAACAATCCGACCACCGTGCTCTTCGATAGCTGGGTCGATTAGAGCGCTGTGCAGAGTCCGCAATCGTTCGAGGGTTCCCCAATGCATCGGCTGCACCAAACGAGCCTTCGAGCGATCAACAAAACTGGGATTTGGCTGCTCAGCCCGCGTTCAGCGGCGTCCGTGGCCGTCGCGGCGCAAGCGTCGCCACCCCAACCTAGCGTGCGCTTCGCCCTCACCCTGTCGGAACGTCGATCCCGGGTCATGATGTATCCGGAACCGGCTGGCAGATTTTGGGCGCCACGATACAGTCGATCACCACCATGATGCCGGTATGGCAGTGCGGACACTCGCGCAATGACTGGCCGGTCAATGCCTCGAGACGATCGCGGTAGTCTGCAGGCGGATCGGCTGCCGGTCCGGCCGGAGCCATCCCGA
Organism: uncultured Pseudomonadota bacterium; assembly: GCA_963832865.1. GTDB lineage: Bacteria > Pseudomonadota > Alphaproteobacteria > Acetobacterales > Acetobacteraceae > Rhodopila. The sequence goes on along the minus strand of CAWHWH010000070.1, from coordinate 28,183 downwards.
GGAGTTCGCGGCACAGCGACAGCTTTCGGGCACGATGGCAGTTGCTGAGGAAGCCGAAATAGCGGATCCGGTGAAATCCGCTCGGCAGCACATGGATCAGGAAGCGACGGATGAACTCCTCGGCCGGGAGGGTCATCGTCTTCTGGCGGTTGTCGTCCTTGTAATCCTTCCAGCGAAAGCAGACCCTGCCGTCGTCCATGGACACCAGGCGGTTGTTTGAAATGGCGACGCGATGGGTATAACGCCCGATATAGTCGAGAACCTGAGCTGGCCCGGCGAACGGTCGCTTCGAATAGACGACCCACTTGGCCTTCCAGGCCGGCGTCAGGTAGCGACGGAACGTCGCCGGCTCATTCAGATGACGATGTGCGGAGAAGAAGCTCAGCTCGCCAGCAACGAACGCCTTGTCCAGATACTGTGGGAACAATCCCCGAAACAGGCATAGGCCTTATTTGTCAAAAGGCTTGGCCAAAGGCTGCCGTCAGCTACGAAGAGGCGAAATCGACGGCTATCTAGGGAATCCCGAATGCAAAGGCGACGCCCGCTCGGGTCGGCGCATGATTACTCACGCAGGCACGCTTACGCTCGTGTGGAGATATGGAGAAATGCTGATGCCCGGCTTGGCGCTGATCGTCTGGGTACTGGTGTTTGCCGCGGGGCTCGTCGGCTTGGCCGTTGGTGCGCGGCTGCCTGATCGGCACCGCACTGACGAAAGCCGCAGCGTCGTTTCAGTGTCCATGGCCATGGTCGGTACTCTTACCGCGCTCGTGCTGGGTCTGCTGCTTTCCACCGCCAGCATGTCATTCCGCTCACAGGATCAGTTACTCATGTTGATCTCCACGAACCTGATGCGCACGGACGGGATACTGCGTGCATACGGGCCCGAAGCTACCGATGCGCGGGCGGTGTTACGCCAGTACGCCGCAGCTAAGCTGCACGACATATTCCCTCCCAACGGGGGGCAGCCGCAGACGGAGAACGAGGTGACTCTCGAATTGTTTGGCGAGGCGGAGCGCAAGCTTGCAAATCTGTCACCGGCAACGAACGTCCAAAGGTGGGCGTTGGAAGAAGTAAAGGTCTTGGTCATGGACGGCATCGGCAACGCGGCTGAGCCGGTGACCGGCGTCCCACACTGAAGCTCGGTCCGGAACCTGACGCAGGTCGATCGCCAGGAGAGCATGAGGATGTCTGGGGTTTTATGCGGCCTGGACTTGAGCGGTCTCGGCCGAATTGTCGAGCTGGCGCCTGCGGCTGCACGAGAAAGGCGGCAAGCATCACGAGATGCCGTGCCATCACGCGCTCGCCGAAGCGCTGCATGCCTACATCGCCGCCGCCGGCATCGCCGAAGATCGCAAGGGCTGGCTGTTCCGCACCAGCCCGAGACATGCTGCCACCGTGTTGACCGAACAGCCGATGAACCAGGCTGACGCCTGGCGCATGATCCGCCGGCGGGCGGCGACGGCCGGCATCATGGCGCCGATTGGCAACCACACGTTTCGCGCGACCGGGATCACCGCCTATCTCGGCAATGGCGGCGCACTGGAGCACGCGCAAACAATGGCCGCGCATGAAAGCCCGCGCACGACCAAGCTTTATCACCGCACGCAGGACCGGCTCACACAGGACGAGGTCGAAAGGATTAGGCTGTAGCCTCGCACTTTAGCGGATCACAACCAGTCCGCTGTATCTCCTGGCGCCAGCGATAGACGGTGTTCAGCGAGGGCATTCCCTCTTGCTGGCAGATGGATTTGAGATATTCCCCTTCTCTCAGTTGCGTGCAGATTGCCGAAGCAATCGACGCTTTGTAGCTGCTGGGCCGGCCACCTATACGCGCGCTCATCGTTCGACGTCGACGACGATATCGCGGCGTAGCGAATGAATCGCCCGGAGTTTGTCGGATGATTTGCGCGCTCTGAACTGCTCAGCACGACGACGCAGCGAGGCTAAACTCTTCTCCCTGGCAGCATCCTTTGTGGCGGCGCGAGCCAACCGCTTTGCGTCCCTTGCGGCGCCCCGGGCCAGCCATACAGCATCCCGAAACGCACCCCGTCCTCCGCCGGAAACGCCATGAGCCGTCGCTCTGGCGAGGATCGCCCGCCAGGCGTCCCGGTTTCCGAGCTTGGCCGTCTCCTGTTCCACGATCGCGACCAAGCCGTCGAGCACGTCGCCGACTGACGGACGCGGGGGGTGAGACATCTTGCGACTACTACTCCTTACGTCTCAAAAATCTTGCCCTTGATCAGCGGCGCGCATATGACGCAGCCACTCCAACCTCTGTCGTCACCCTGCCGCCAAGCGGCCCCGCCGCACCCCGAGCACCGCGCGCCCGATCGCGGCGCCAGCGACGGCCCCCCCCACCAACGCGGTTGGTGCAGATGCTCTCCAGCACGCTCACCGCCTACAGAACCGCCCAGCGTCATCCACGTGGACTGGCCGCCCGATGGCAGTGGGGCGTCCGCATAGGTGACCCGCCCGAAGCCGTCGATGATGATGTTGCCGCTTGCGTCGTACGCGAGCGTGCGGCCCAATGGCGGCGGAACTCATGGGACGCTCCTTGTCCGGGAACCGGGAGATCTCGTCACCGACCGGAGGTGTAGTGCACCGCCGGCCCGCGCTGGGAAGGCCGGATGGCCGAAGCCAGCGATGAACGGGAACGAGAAGTCAGACCCTTCCATATTAGCGATGAAGCCCACGAACGAACCCGGGCGACCGGGCAAGGAGTGGGTGGAGCGAGGGGGGTTGGCAAGCCGGAGACCTTCGACTTCCTGGGCTTTACCCATATCTGCTCACGATCGAAAAAGGGGGGCTTCGTATTGGCCCGCCACACTCGACGGGATCGGAAGATGGCGAAGCTCCTGGAGATCAAGGAAGACCTCCGGCGGCGCTGGCACCAGGGCATGGCGGAGCAGGGCGAGTGGCTGGGGGCAGTGGTGAGGGGCTTCTTTGCCTATCATGCGGTGCCCACGAACACACGCGCCCTATCCAGCTTCCGCTACCACGTCATCGATCTTTGGCGACGCGCCCTGCGCCGGCGCAGCCAACGGGATCGCACGACGTGGAAAGGGATGGGTAAGCTGGCCGATCGCTGGCTGCCCATGCCCCGGATATCCCACCCGTGGCCATCTCAGCGCTTCCGCGTCAAACACCCAAGGTGGGAGCCGTATGCGGGAAAACCGCACGTACGGTTCTGTGCGGGGGGCGCCCAGTAATGGGCATCCCTACCGCGATCGAGGGCATTTCGTTCGTTCTGGCCTTGTGGTGTAGCCAGTAGCGGGCGGCGGAAACGGCATTTTCTCCAATGCCATCAACGATTTATGTAAAACCGAGGAGGGAAGATGGGTTTAATTGGACAGTAGTGGTATAAGCCAACGTTTCAAACGCATAAATGTAGCTGACTGAGGCGCTCGAACCGGAGCAGTAGGCGGCGGAACTGAAGCCAGGCGGCGTAGTATTTTGCCGACAGCTTTGTGGCCGGCCGCAGAGAGCTACAAGCAGACCCGTCAGGGCGTCGATCTCGGATCGTGCATTTCAGTCGGGCCTCGCTGTTGCCCCCGCAACTCACCCCAAGGCTTTTCGCCAGCCCGGCGTCAGCTTTCCGTTGCCCCCTCCGCTCTACGTGATAATCTGGTGTATCGGATGGACTGTATGGGCGACTGCCCGCCCGGCTTGAACGCACGGCGAGCATCCGGGGTTAGAAAGGGCACCCTTCCTATGCCAACGGGCTTCCCAGCATTAATACTAATGAGCACAAGTACATGGTAGTTTTTGTGCGCTGATGTAGCAAGGAGAACATCAAGATGGCTGATGGGAATTTCGACCCCTGCCTTGCGTTTATCCTAGCCGCCGAGGGCGGCTACGTTGACGATCCGCTTGACCCGGGCGGTGCGACTAATCTGGGTATCACGCTCAAGGTGCTGACCGACTGGCGACACTCGGCTGTAACTAAGCAAGAGGTAATGAACCTGACCCGTGATGAAGCCGCGGCAATCTATCGTGCCCATTACTGGAATGTCGTTCGTGGTGGAAGCCTACCTGCCGGCGTCGATTTAATGGTATTCGATGCTGCAGTCAATTTAGGCGCTGGCCGATCGGCCCGTATGGCGCAGGCGGCAGTCGACGCCTCTCAGGACGGATCGATTGGGCCAGCGACAGTCGCGGCTATCGTTGCCGCCAATCCGACCGACACCATCGAGGCGCTCGCAACTAGGCGGTACGACTACTATCACTCTTTATCCACCTTCGACCATTTTGGAGCCGGTTGGATCAAGCGAGTGACCAACGCGAAGAAGCTAGCTCTCCAGATGGCGCAGTCGGCCTAGCCCGAATTTCTCACCGTGGCGAAGGGCGACTGGCCTACCGCCAAGGAAAGTGCCAAAGCAACTATAATACTCTCTGTCTCGGAAACAGATGGGGTTGCACCTCGGCCGTAACGTCGTCTCGTTGAATAGTTCTGCTCATAACGCTAACAGGGGTGGACGACTTAGAGCGTTTTCCGATCAGATTGACCCTTGACGACAGAGAGGGTTTTTCCGAACAATACGCGCGGGCGCGTGAGATCCAGGCGTTTGCTATTGCTGACGAATTACTAGAGATCGCTGACGACGGCCGCAATGACTGGATGCAACGAAGGGGCAATGACGAACGCGGTGGCTGGGAATTAAATGGCGAGCATATCCAGCGCTCTCGTGTTCGTATCGATACACGTAAGTGGATGCTGAGCAAGATGCTCCCAAAGTCTACGGCGATAAGACTGAGGTTGCGGTAACCGGTGCCAACGGCGGCCCGGTGCAGAGCGAGCGTGTGACGGCGCCAGCGGACCCGATCGAGCCTGTGGGCCAGCGGCAGGCCATCCGGCGGGACGGGACTGCGGCGAGCGATCGCGCATCTCGATCCGGAAACTCGGCATCACAAGTTTCCGGTCAGGCATCGCTAACCGGGGATGGCCTCGCGCGCACGCGCGCGTATTGCGCAGTAAGTGGGCCCCGAAAGGATCCAGGTGTTGGAGTGAAGAAACGGCCCGTTTGCGCCGGGAACTGGGAACTCCTGAAATAACAGAGCCGTGATTGCGTGATTTCCTTGTTGACCCCCGATAAGTAGATGTCGGCTTAAATACAAGCCGCCGATAGAAGGCTTAACAATTGTTAACCGGCTGTTTGGCCATAAGATAAGCTTCCTTTGAGGTGCCGAACCTTTGGGGACAGCCAAGTAAAATGATGACGAGGAGCGAATTATGCCGAGACTAGTCCCGCCACTGCTGCGCCGCGGCAACGTCGCGCTGGTGCTGTTAACGCTGGCGGCCTGCCATATCAACTTGGTTGCTCCGTACGACAATCAGTTTGCCAAAGACGCAGTCACCGTTCAGACGGACTTCGACACATTGGTCCAAACGTTACGAAACCCGCCAAACGGGACAAATGTGACTTACGACGCAAACAAGGCCTCATACAACAAGGTCAATGTAGACCTGAGCCGGTTGCTAACGCAGGCGCAGACGCATACCAACAACCAGTCCATAATCGACCAGGCCACCAAGTTGGCCGGAGTTGTGCGCGAGGTGGAAGCAACTCATAAGCGCGAGGGTCACCTTTCCACCGACTACCTCGACGACAAGCAGGGAACTGTGGATCAGCAGATCGGCATTCTCATTCGAACCGAAACCGACAAGAAGGCCCTCAACTGAGGAGACACGACCATGGACGTCGCAAGCGTCGCCACCGCAATGTTGAACGCTGCGAAGGGCGCGGCGGCAGGAACGTGGCCGAAAATTCAGCATGATTTTGCATCGGACCTTGGTTCGGTGCTCCGAAATGCTGCAAAGATTGAGGCCCAACTGGCCGCGGGCGGGTTGACAGAGGAGGAAGCCAAGGAATTACTCGATGATCAGAGTACGACGCTATTCATGCTCACTGTAGAAGTTCAACAGGGAGCAAAAATCCTTGTGCAGAATGCCGTGAACGCTGCTATCGATGCGCTTTGGACGGCAGTGAAGGCTGCGGTTCCTTAAGTCGCGTTGGTGCGTGAATAGACCGCCGGTGGCGCCTCTCTGAGTTCGCGTATCAGCGGATCCGGGCGGAGAGCGGCATGCCGAGCCCGGTCATCCGGTTGAGTACGTTGCACCTGACCTTTGCCTCGCTCCGTTGATTGGGCAGAATCTGGCGACCAGGCGGCGCGCAGGTTCATGGAATTCTTCGCCGTGAGGTTATGTCGGGGGACGGGTGATCATCCTTTCAGTGGGCGATCTCCACCGACCCGAGGAGGATGCTGGTGTAGTTGCACGTCGACCATTTGGATCGCCGCCATCTTGTCCAGCACCGCCCGCATCTCGGCCAACACCGCTTCGTCGCGATCCCGCGGTCCATGATCAGGCGTGGCATTACCTGTGGGCCAGCGGCAGGCCATCCGGCGGGACGGGACTGCGGCGAGCGATCGCGCATCTCGATCCGGAAACTCGGCATCACAAGTTTCCGGTCAGGCATCGCTAACCCGAGCTTCCCTCTTGCGAATACTGTAAGACACTGATTTAGCGTGATAATACTCGACAGAAGGGTGCCGCTACTGGCCACAATTCGGGGCCAAACGGGATGAGGCAGCTTTTCGCGGGATCGCTGATGCGATCTCATCACATCAGCTTATCTTTGGGCATTCACAGTTCCGTTATTTACATGGGCACGCTTCTGACCCTTTTTGACAAGAGTTCTCATGATTACAATCACTTCCCATAAAATCAAGAAGGAAGCTCGGGCTAACCGGGGATGGCCTCGCGCGCACGCGCGCGCATTGCGCAGTAAGTGGGCCCCGCTGACGGATGGAGCGTGCTAACGCTAGGTGAGCGTTTATCATCGGATCATTCGCTATCGCGAATAAAAAGATTCCCGTGAGATTGGAAGCGGCCCTCGATCCTGAGCGCGATCGTGCTCACCAGCTAACGCGGCCAGCAATGACGGGATGACTCAACCCCGCTCTACACCGTGTGGGTGCACCTTCGAACACGATCGGGATGAAGTCGCAGCGTGAATGTGGCGACCCCAGTGTGGGAACTGGTTGCTGCGAACCCCGAATGGCGGCATTCTTGCCCAGCCAGAACGTCGGGGTGGCCCCTATGGAAACGGTACTCGCCAGCATTATTAGTGCGCTCGTATCCGGCGCTGTGGCCAAAGCGGCCGATGTCGGAGGGAAAGCAATTGCCGACGCCTATGATGGGCTGAAAGCCCTAATCGTCCGGAAACTCGGCAAAGGCGGTGCCGTGCAGAGCGTGGAGGACGAACCTCGCTCGGAGCCGGCACAAGCGGCGCTCGCCGAGGCCCTCACCAAAGCTGGTGTGGCAGCGGACCCCGAACTTGCACAGCACGCGGAGGCCCTTCGCGCGACGGTCGATGGGGCCGCTGAGACGGGCGGTGCAGCTATCGAGGTGGGCGACATCTCCGGCAAGGTGAACGTTCTGGTGAACAACCTTGTCGCCACCGGTCGGATCAAGCTCGGCGATATACGGGCCGAGACCGGCGATGCGACGCTCACCAACCTGACGGCCGGAGCCGGTTCAAAAAAAGCCTGAGCGAGGGCGCGACGGGCATACCGCTTTTCGCGACAAGGAACGACAGCCCGGCAAGCAGCGGCAATTCTTGGATTGTGACCGGCAGTGTTACGGCCGGGCGCGACGTGAACTTCGGGCTGACGTCGGAGCAAGTGAAGGAGCTTACGGAGGCGGCGGCACGAGGCGCGACCGTGCCGCTGACGACCGTGATCGTCGACTTGAGCAAGCGGCTTGGTGTCACTGAGGACGCCGCCAAAACGCTCCTGCGTATCGTTGGCGAACAAGATGTCCCGCTGGAACGGCTCACCGAAACGCTGTATCGCGTTGCCAACGACTACAAACGGCTGCAGGAACAGGCGGCCGCGCTGCACCCGAATAATCCGATGGCTCGCGATCTGGTCACACAGGCTCGGGCCGTGATCGACGCCGGCCAGTTTGAGCAAGCACACCAGCTGCTTCGCGAGGCGACACAGGCGCAGCTGGCGGCGGCACAGGCGGCACGGAAGCTCCGTGAGCAGGCGCAAGCGGCGGAAGACGCGCAGATGCTCGGTGCAGCGAGCGTGACCGCGGTTGACGCAGGCGTTGCCCTGACCGAGGGCAAGTATCAGCAGGCTGCCGAGTTGTTTGGCCAAGCTGCCGAGTATGTTCCGGCCGACCATCCGGACGAGCGAAGCGGCTATTTATCAGGGCAAGCGGGGGCTCTGTATCGCCTGGGTGAGGAACGTGGGGACAACGCGGCGCTGCGACAGGCGATCAAGATGTATGGGCGCGTCCTAGAGGAAAGGACGCGCGAGCGGGTGCCGCTCCAGTGGGCGGGGTCGCAGAACAACCTCGGCATCGCGCTCCGGACGCTGGGCGAGCGGGAGAGCGGGACGGCGCGGCTGGACGAGGCGGTGGCGGCCTATCGCGCGGCGCTGGAGGAGAGGACGCGCGAACTTATGCCGCTCGACTGGGCGACGACGCAGAATAACCTCGGCAACGCGCTATTGACGCTGGGCGACCGAGAGAGCGGGTCGGCGCGTCTGGAGGAGGCGGTGGCAGCCTACCGCGCGGCGCTGGAGGAGAGGACGCGCGAGCGGATGCCGCTCCAATGGGCAACGACGCAGATGAATCTCGGCAACGCGCTCCAGACGCTGGGCTGGCGGGAGCGCGGGACGGCGCGGCTGGAAGAGGCGGTGGCGGCGTATCGCGCGGCGCTGGAGGTGCAGACACATGAGCGGGTGCCGTTCCAGTGGGCGGAGACGCAGTACAACCTGGGCCGCGCGCTCTGGCTTCTGGGCAAGCGGGAGAGCGGGACGGCTTATTTGGAGGAGGCGGTCGCGGCGGATCGCGCGGCACTGGCGGAGACGACGCGCGAGCGGATGCCGCAGAAGTGGGCCACGACGCAGGTGAACCTCGGCTGCACGTTGTTGGAGCTGGGTAAGCGGGAGCGCGGGACGGCGCATCTGGAGGAGGCGGTGGCGGCCTTGAACGCGTGCCTGGCAGACTGTCCCCAGGACTTGGCTCAATTTGTCCGAACCCATTACGACGAGGCGCAGGCCGAGATCGCGCGGCGGTCAGCGAAATAGGCTCTCGCCACCGAAATATTGCTGCTTCGTGCATCAAATCCTACCAAGATCGGCTGAAATGATAGCGCCCCGGCGAGCCGACCCGCCGCCGCGACGGCACACCTGGCCGTCGTCTGATAGTACCGGTTGTTCCTGGCGAACCGCTTGATCACGCCGAGGCCCGGTGGTAGGTCCAGCGGCCTCAATAGGGGTCAGCGATCGCATTCGCAGAGATCTGGGAACGGGTCAACCAAGCTTATTGTCGGCGATGTTCACCTCAGGGATTTTGCGGGGCTGCAACTATGAACCGTGCCCATGTTCAAACGAAGTTGATCCACTTTGACGGTCTCGGCGTCCTCGGCGCGTGGCACGATCCGGTCGCCGAGCTCGCGGGCCTCGGCGGCGAAGTGGGCCAGCGCGAGGTTGTGGGCGAGATAGCACCGATTGCAGCCAAAAAGGATTCCGCGGAAAGCAATCAGGCTCCAGATGGACTTCTTGGAGCCTGCGCGGGCGCGGGTCGCCGGCCCCGGATCAGGACTATGCGGCGCAAGTTCGTCAGCATGTTGTTTGCCATATTTAGCCTTATGCTGTTGGCAGATGCGGCATCTGCGATAACGCCGGCGGGCAAGGTGGACGCGGTGAGCGGATCATGTACCGCTCACGGCCGTGTGCTGAAACGGGGCGATGTGGTGCAGGTCAGCGATACGATCGAGGTGCCGGCAGGTGGCAGGCTAAAGCTGCGGATGGCCGACGGGTCGCTGATTTCGATTGCGGCGGACAGCAGCATGACCGTGGCAAGCTACGACATCGGCAGCGCCGGCCGTCATGCGAAGCTTTCGTTGACGCGGGGGCTGCTGCGAGCAGTCGTCGTTGCGGTTGGAGGTCCCTCGACGTTCGAGGTGTCGACCGCGGTCGGCACCGCATCGGTGCGTTCCGCCGATGCCGATTGGTTCATCGAATCGCAACCGGGCTCGGCTCGGGTCGGGGTCGAGGCTGGCACCATCGAGTTGACGAGTGCTACGACTGGGGGGTCGGCCAAGATCCCCGCTAAGTGGGGCGGGAGCGAAATGGCTGGGCTTGAGCCCGCGCTGCCTCGACCATGGCCCCGGGACGAGCTTGATGAGTTCATCGCCCGCACCGAATAATTGCCGCCAATCTGCCCGACCCAAGGTGGAAACAGCGCACCCGCCGACCCAGCGCACAACGAGAGATTTATTGCGTTTTGCGTCCCTGGGTAGGCGCATGCATTAAATTGGCTAGAATAATGGAGCCACAGATTTTGCTCGCAGACCCTCGAGCCCTTTGCCATCGCGCGGCGTGCCGTCTTGGAGCCTGCGCGGGCGCGGGTCGCCGGCCCCGGATCAGGACTATGCGGCGCAAGTTCGTCAGCATGTTGTTTGCCATATTTAGCCTTATGCTGTTGGCAGATGCGGCATCTGCGATAACGCCGGCGGGCAAGGTGGACGCGGTGAGCGGATCATGTACCGCTCACGGCCGTGTGCTGAAACGGGGCGATGTGGTGCAGGTCAGCGATACGGTCGAGGTGCTGGCAGGTGGCAAGCTAAAGCTGCGGATGGCCGACGGGTCGCTGATTTCGATTGCGGCGGACAGCAGCATGACCGTGGCAAGCTACGACATCGGCAGCGCCGGCCGTCATGCGAAGCTTTCGTTGACGCGGGGGCTGCTGCGAGCAGTCGTCGTTGCGGTTGGAGGTCCCTCGACGTTCGAGGTGTCGACCGCGGTCGGCACCGCATCGGTGCGTTCCGCCGATGCCGATTGGTTCATCGAATCGCAACCGAGCTCGGCTCGGGTCGGGGTGGAGGCTGGCACCATCGAGTTGACGAGTGCTACGACTGGGACGTCGGCCAAGATCCCCGCTAAGTGGGGCGGGAGCCAAATGGCTGGGCTTGAGCCCGCGCTGCCTCGGCTATGGCCCCAGGAGGAGCTCGCTGAGGCCAAGGCCCGCACCGAATGATTGAGGCGTGTGCTGACGGCCGGTCAGAGGCCCAACTTGGAGACCTCAAAAATAACGAGGGTTTGGGCGTAAAACCGCAGATACTGTGGCGAATTCGCCGCTTTGCCCGCCATGGCTGGGGAAGCGTCGCCGAGAGAAGCCTCGAACGTCGTCACCGCAGTCTTGGGGGATGGCCCGCATGGGCAACAAATCAATCCGTCACGCAAAACTCAGGAAGGTTCCGCATCTTCGTTGGAGTGCCAGTGTTGTTCTCGCGCTTGCTATCGGCGCGCTGACCCCGACCGCGGGCTACGCCTGGACTTCCGTGGGCGAGTATAGGAACTTTCCGGCCAACCTCATCTTACCGCAGGTCACCTCCACAGACGGCTTTTGGTTCACACCCATGACACAACCATTTCAGGGTGTGGCCCCTATGATGGGTATGGCCCCAACGTCCGACGCGACGACCCGCCAGAGCTCGTTTCCCTTAACCTACAGCAAAATGATCACCCAAGAGCTTGGCATCCAGTTGAGTGATGGGCTTGAGCGGGACGATCGCCCGGGCAACTCATCGGTACGCGGCGCCCAGAACTTTAGCGCGCTGCTGCAATACGAGACGTACCGTAGTCCGCGGGACTCGCCGCACGAATTCGTGCTGTCGATCCAAGTCGAACAGAATTTTGGCTCGACAGGCGATAAGAACCTCAAAGGCAACCAGCGACGCTTTACCCAGCCGGGTATAACCTTCGCCAAGGGGTTTGGCGATCTCTCAATCAGCTTTTTGCAACCGCTCGCGATCACTGGCTTTACCGGGTACCAGTTCGGCGAAGGGGGGACCAGTTCGGCGAAGGGCAACCAAGTCAATGCCGGCTTATCCATCCAGTATTCGATACCGTACCTCGTGTCGAAGGCGGTGCCCGGGGTCGACCTGCCCTGGTGGCTCCGCGGAATGACTCCTATGATCGAGACGTTTTATACTACGCCGTCGGCTTACGGTCATGGCACGGCGACCCTTAACATCGCCCCCGGGTTCAGCTACTCGGAGGGTAGGGGCTGGGAATTGGCGATCGAGGCGCAGAAACAAACCAACCTGGCCAGCGGTTGGGGGGTGATTGCACAGGTGGTCATACTGTTTAATTACCTGGCGCCCGACAGCTTCTTTGGTCATCCTATATGCCCTAGCTGCTGAGAGAGGCGCCCCAGCGTCGCTGGCCGTGTCGCCGCCACCGGTAGCTGCCACAGTATCCGGTGGGAAACGCTCAGTGTATGGTGCATACACTGGATCAACCGCTCCAGCAGGCATAAAGATCTTCACAGCTTCGTGTGAATAGTCCTGATCTGTCCCGGTCGTTCCGCACGGCGGGCTGTCTCCTTTATCGGTTGACGACGCGGCACGCTGGAGCAGGTTGTTGACCCAGTTGGGCAAATCTTTTCTGATGGCGTCTTCTACACGAGCCCCAGTCTTACGGGTGTCCGCGCCGCAGCCCTGGCTGGTCTCGCGATCACCCGGCTTCGCCAGTTGCCTCAGTCTGCTCTCCAACGCTGTTGTTCTGTGGAACACCCTGCAGATCGAGCGCATCGTCACCGACTGCGCGCCAGGGCACGACAATACGCGTCTGGCCCCTACAGCGCCGACACATCACCCCGAAGGGCGTCTACTTCGCCAACCGCACCATGCCTGCCTTCGTCCTGCCGGACCCCGTCGAAGCCTGACCAGGCAGGCATAACCAAGGGTCAACTTGGCGTGCCCATTCCGGCGCTGACCGGGATCCTGGTAAGCGGGGGGCGATGCGCCTAGTCAAGATCGTACCATCCGGACAAAATGGCCGCGCCGGTCGGCATTCCTGGGGGAGCCTCGCGTCTGATGCACAAGCTGTCACGCGGGCTGAATGTCGCGGCGCTCACGCTGGTAGCCACGCTGCCCACCGAAGCGACGGAAATGACGTACTCGGCTGAATATCAAGCCTGCACGTCCCAGGCGTCTTCGACAGCGCAGACGCGAGCCTGCATTAACGAGGAACTAGCGCGATGGACAGTGCGGCTCGAGGCGGCTTATCGCGATATCCAGGCTGCGCGCGGCGCTCCGCCTAGGGCCAAGTCAGAGCTCGCGCAGGCCCAGCGAAGCTGGATGACGTTTCGCAAACAGGCCTGCATCGCTGAGGGCGACCTCGCGGCAACGGGGGGAACAGCCGCGCCTGCAGTCGCAATCGAGTGTGCTCTCGCGCTGACCGCCCGGCGTGCGATTGATCTAGAGCGGCTCAGTCGGTTTGAGCAGCGTACTGCGCCATAGACCAGCGGCTTAGAGCGTTTTCCGATCCGCTCGACTCGAGGTGCATGACGGACTTTTCGCGAATCGGCGCGGCTTGCGAGTCTCCCCGGAGACAAATTCGGGAATAACCCATGCCAGCCGGCTATTCGTTGGACCTGCGTGAGCGCGTGGTCGATGCCGTTGAGAAAGGCGCCTCGTCGAGGTGCCGCTGGGGCATTCAAAGTGAGCGTCAGCACCGCGATCCGTTGGATGAAACGGCTGGCGACGACAGGGCGTTGTGCGCCGCTCGCGAGTGGTGGGGATCATCGGTCGATGGCCCTCGAACAACACAAGGACTGGCTACTGGCACTGGTCGGGGAGGAGCCGGACGCAATGCTGGCTGAGATCCAGACCCGTTTGGCGGCCACTCATGGTTTGAAGAAAAGCCCATCGTGCCTGTGGCGGTTCTTCCGCCGCCATGACGTCACCTTCAAGAAAAAGACCCTGCACGCCGCCGAACAGGACCGCCCGGACGTCAAAGCGGCACGCCAAGCCTGGCGGGAAAACCAGGCATCGCTGGACCCGGCCCGTCTGGTCTTTATCGACGAGACCGCGACCGCGACGAACATGACACGGCTTCGCGGCCGTTCGGCAGAAGGGCAGCGCCTGATCGGAAAGTCGCCGCACGGTCATCGGAAAACCACGACTTTCGTTGCGGGGCTGAGGAATGACCGGATCACCGCCCCGCTGGTCATCACTACCTCATTCATCAGGGCTACAGTACAACCTGATCGGAAAACGCTCTAACCTCCCCCATCACCTTCTGATACACCCGCGCCGCCTCGATTGGATCGTTCACCGGCACTATTACACGCTCACTCTGCACCGGGCCACCGTTGGCTCCGGTCAGCGCAACCTCAGCCTTATCGCCATAGACTTTGGGCTTGAGCTTGGCGGCGCGCCACTGGAACGCGCTGATCTTTACCCTGTCTGCCTGAGCCGTCGCCGGCGTGCAGGCGTTGGCAGTTTCCAGGATCATGTCGTCCATCAAATCAGCCTGGAGCGTCCGCGCGTGAGCGTACATGGACGCGAATTCCGGATAGCGCTCCAGCCACCTGACCACCGTAGTCCTATGAGGCATATCGTCGGCCTGACAGATCGAGCGCATGCTGAGGCCATCCATCAGTAGATCACAGATTCTGGTGGCGATCTCGTCGGTGAAGTCGCTGGGTCGTCCGGTCATGTCTAGCTGTTATTGGCCGCCATCGCTCAATGTCAAGCATTAATAAGTAATCTTCTCCCTCTCTCTTCCTCACTGGTTGCAGTTCCGCGAGTAGTCCCGCGCGGCTATGCTGCAGCCCTCGCGCGCGCGACTGGATGCGAAAGGCCAGGTTTGCCAAGTAGACTTCTCCGGAGAAGTGATCGTGGATCATCGGTTGATCGCCACTTAGATAGGCCGCGATGCCGAACTCCTCCGATTTGTAATCAAAATACCCGAGCGCCTTGCCCTGCTGTGGGGTGACCAGCGTCCGCCACCATGACGCGGCCGCAGGCAGGAACTCCGCGGCGCGGGGCTGGTTCCGGCCGGTTTTGGCCCGATACGCGCCAAACCCCACGGAAGCCGTGCTTTCGCTGTCCAGACCGAGCCGGCGATTTCCTTGTTCGCGGCGACCCAGGCGCAACCGGCCGTCGGAGCAAACAGGAAACGGCGAAATCTTCGAGGCGGAAGCAATGGCCTCATGGACCGCGCGAAATTCCTCCATCTGCGGGTAAATTTCCGCCATCCGTCGAAAGTCTTTCGACTTTACGGAGAACTGCCCGCCCGGCGACCTGGGCCAAATATCCCCGGCCCCCAAGCTTTCCACCACAACGGCAAAGCGGTCCTGTTTGAACGTTCCCTGCTCATCAAAAATGCCGTAGTGAGACACGCTGTCGATCAGCGCACTCCTCAGACGTGGCCACCTCGCAATTATCAAGTCGTGGAGACCTACGTCGACAGGGCAACCTGTCCGCGTCATGTCGGCCATGGCCTTGGCGTATTCGCCGCGCAACAGGGCTTGTGGTAGGTAGAATGAATCCCCGGCGCTCATTCTGTCCCATAGCATCATGAAACAAAACGGCAGCATCGTCGACATCTTGTTGGCAGTAATCCAGGATCCCCAATTTTTCTTCAGCCGAGTACGGCGGACCCGCGAGAATGCGGTCAATCATGCCTTTCTTTTCTTCGGCATGCCGGGCCGGAAGCCCGTTGCATTTGCGCGGATGTGCTGAGGGTCGGCAAATTTGCCGACCCTAGAATGCTGATTTTCACCCCGCGCGTTACCCTGATGTTACCCAAAGCGACGCAAGCGCCTGCTGATGTCGGATAATGTCTGGACATAACAGCATGTTATCCGACACGGAGCACATGATATACGGTGTGGTGGCCGATACATGGCATTAGAGACGCATGCCGCTACAGGTTGTCGCGCATTCACAACCTCCCGCCGGCGCGAGGTTCTCAGAAAGTCGTACGGTTAAATCTTCTTTAATTACAACCGCAGCTCTTGCCTTTTTCTATGTGGATTTCTGGACCACTTTTGATCCCATGTATAAGCCGTTGCTGATCCCCAGCAGCGTCTGAAATCCCACCGATATTTCGGGAATAACGTAGGTAGTGAGTACATTTATGAGCACAAAAACGGCCGTGATCAACGTAAACAATAGCATCTGAAATCGTGCTACGTCGACTTCACGCGTCCGTGTGCCGTCGTCTTTGACGCTCTCGCTGACGATCAGGTCTGACCACTTGGGTATCTGCGTTGCGGGCGGATTTTTTTGGGCGTCGGCCCTAGCCCTGGTGGCAAGCGCAATGGTGCTCTTGGCACTCGCTTCTGCTGCTGCAACGTCGCGCTCAGCTGTGATGCGAGCAGCTGCCACCCGATCTGCCGGCGGGGCTGTCGCCCCGGCAGCTTTCTCCGCAGCGTTTATGGCTGCCGCAGCGTGATCGGCCGCCGCTTTGGTGGCGGTGGCTTCGGCATTAGCGCCCTGAGCCTCACTGTGAGCTTTCGCCCCGATCCCTGCCAAGCCTGCAATCCCGAGCAGGACCAACGTTCCATTTGTGATTTGGATGAGCTGACCGGACAAGGCCATCACATACACGGCAGAAGCCGCGACTACGAATGTCCACAGTATGATTTGGAATTGAGAAAGGCTGGCAAATCCACTGGGCGTCGAAATGATGCGCAACAGCCAATTCGCTTGAAGGATGCCGGGACTGGTCAATCTGCGGCCGACCGCGATGTGCAAGAACACAGATCCCAGGACCACAGTGACGAGCGCAAGAATAAAGGCAACCACTGGATGGGTGACTCCGATCGCCGTGGTCGCGTCCGCTGCCAGCTCCTTCTTGCTGTCTATTGCCAGGATGCGAACTTCGGCGAGCGGGACGAGCCACAGCGACGTTGCGACGTCGCTCGGCTGAGGCCCCAAGTCATCAGGCACGGTTGTAGCCACTTTCAACAATTTTCCATCGCCGCTCAGTTCTAGCCGCGAGGGCCGCGTTTCAATGAACTCTATGTTGCTATCCCGTTTGCTGGCTTTCCAACGGAAGCACACCGATACCGAAGCATCGGCAGGAATGGCCGCAAAATTTTTGAGGATAAACTGAATATCGCCACCGATTGCTTGCCAGCTCTTATACTGCAAATTCTCGTCGGCAGCCAGGACGACGCTAGTTTCTCCGGCATTGTCCCTCCGAGAGGATTTGCAGGATGGCATGACATCTTCTGCGGTGGTGGGTGGCGCCCCTGGCTGTGCCTCTGTGCAAAATGCTACAAACGCGGCAGCCACGACGCATATGACTGCAATCAACTTCGGCCCGATGCGACCGCCCATGTCCCTCTCCCTTCCTGCCGCTGAACCAGCAATCCTAAAATTGGGGCACGCTAAAATTGCCAAGATTGAGGCACGTCATGCCGCGACAGCATGCTTCCATCGAACGCGTCCGGGGGCTGGGTAACTCCTCCTCCTCCAAGCCGCCGCCGCGCACCAGACACGGCCATCGCGAGGGTTGTCGCCCAATTTGTGGGACGGACAGTGGGAACAGCGCGACGGTGCGCGGCAATGCCAGGACGGTTGCGGCTAGGCGGCGGATGGGACCTCCGCCTCACCGCCAGCGGGCCGGCCGTTTATGTCCTGCCAGGAAACCGCCTAAGGCGGAAACTGGGCACCATGATGACGATCGGCGGGCGACAGATTGGAAGCATTGCATTCGCGGGGAGGCGGTTGCGTCAAACGTGGTGTGCTGCCGAAACATAACCGAAGCCGCCGGGCTTGACTCGCACAGATCGCGCAGCAGCCGGATTTTCAGACGATTAGCGTTTCTGGACGGACACTAGCCTAGACGTGACCATGTATACGGAGCATAGTTTAGTGCGCGGGCCACGGGGTGCGTGGGCCATACGTCTGGAATTTCTGCACATGAAGCTTCGTATTGGTCTGGCTGCTTTTGCGTCCCTGGCACTCGCGGCTGGCTGCACGATGGCGGCAAAAGAGGAAGACGATGCGCTGGTAAAAGCTGGGTTTGCGAAGACGAGTCCGAGCGGACCAGGAGCGGCCTCCATCGCAAAGTCGAACCCGATCGTTTACCTTCATTTTGTGCATCGTACCGTGAACGGCGTTCCTAAGGTCTTTTATTACGATCCTGTCGCCTGCAAGTGCGTCTATTCCGGTACCGAAGCCCAGTTTGCGGCGTATAAGCAGGCGCAAGCTGAGAACCAGGATATCTATGACCAGATCGACCTTCATCCGCCCTAGTCTAACCGGAGAAGTGCTTACGGTAGTCTGCGTGTCATTTGAACGCGCTAGCTCTCTGAGCCCTCGTCCGGCCGCTTGACACCCATCTTCGCGAAGAACGCGACAGCCCGCGCCCCGGCCTCCGGCTCGAGCGGCGGGAGCGGCTTCCCCGGCCCCGTGGCGTATGCTGGACGATCCTGGGCACCTTGATCGTTGCAGCCTGAGCGGGCTTCCCAGGGCGCTTACGCGGGCGGGATGTGACGATGGTCATTTGCCTCAATGTATGAAGCCAGCCCTTCGTCGGCAACCTAGCCGATGCGGTGGAAGCATTCGGGTTGTAGAGGTGCTGACGTTTCAGGCTCGTGCCGATTTTTACTGCCTTTCCAATTTGTGCGAATAGCTTAGAATCTGGGGGTTTGTCGCGGCTGTAGAGCCCAAAATGACAGGGCAGGGGAGTTCGGCTCGAAGTGCCGCTGACGATTCAGGACGCGAAGGAGATTATGTGTCTCGCCCATATCTACGCTATAGCAGGGATGGCGCGCGTCGCCTTTTCGGCTGATATCAAAGACTACGGCGTTGACGGCACCTTCAGGATCATCAGGCAGCGTGGCAATCATCGCATTCCGTCCGGCATTCCACTCGACTACCAGGCCAAGGCGACCGTTGACTGGAAATTTGATGGCGACCATGTGGTGTACGACCTGAATGCGAGAGCATATAACAACATTGCCGAGCGGGCACCCGAAGAGACGACCCTGATACTGATATTATTATGCTTGCCATCCGAATCTGAGAAGTGGCACGAGGCGACGGCGGACAACACAACGCTGAGGAATTGCTGCTACTGGTGGGTAGGAGGCGGGGAATTGACGGAAAACTCCAATTCTAAGACCATCAGAATTCCACGCTCGAACCTGCTTACGCCGCCTGTCTTGTTGGATTTGCTTGAGCAGGAGCGACAGAGGCGAAGAGGACAAGTGACGTGAGCGCCGCTCTACGCGGATCACAGGATGTGCCGTTAGGGTTGCTGCGCCGCTATTTGCGCGCGCAGGACTGGCATCGTGGCGATTCAGGCGCTCCTGTCGTTGATACCGCCGGCAACGTGGTAGGCATCTTGCGTGAGCGTGGGGTAGGGAAGGGGGGCTATGACCTTTTCTCTCTGCCGGGCGAAGGCGATATCGAGATTGAGCTTCCAACCGATACGAAGCGCAGCGACTTCCAGAACCGCATCGACGACGCCATCGAAACTCTTGCCGCCATCGAGCAGCGCAAGCCGGAGGATGTGGCCAATGACATCCGTGCTATTGGTGTGGACCGGGTATTTTCGCGCATCCCCGATGCTCTCGTGGTCGACAACTCTATCCAGCTTGAGATCGCTGCGCACCACATCCGCGACATGCGCAGCGTGCTCGCTGCCACGGCGACAACCGAAATCGCACCGGCTCCATCATTCTCGCGTACTCTGCCCAAAGCCATAGAATATGCCGACAACTGCCGCTTCGGTCATACCTTCAGGGGCAGCTTCGGCTTCATCATTGAGTTCTCCCTTGCAGCCGAACGTTAACCCGACACTGCCGGTCATACCTGAGAATGCCCCGTTCGAAAGGCGCGTGATGGAGCGTTTTGCCCGAGGTGTACAGAGCATTGTCCGGGCAGCGAATGAAGAAGACACACGGGCTATCGTTGACAGCGTTGCCACTGGCTTCAGCGCTAACGCCTGCGAACAGTTTGCCAACCTGATCGAGGACACATCGCCCGGCGGCATGAATATCGGCTTCGCCTTCACCTCAGAGTGGCGCACCTCAACCGAGCTGATCCGTATGCCGGAGTTCAAGGTAGGCCTGCGCCATATCGAAATGACGCGCGCTGCAGCGAAAACACTCATGGAAAAGCCGGTCGACAAACCGGAGACGATTACGGGCCTCGTGCTTGACTTGCATGCCCGCTATGATCCGCTCGGGCTGTTCGGCGGCTCGAAATCAGACGAGAGCATCGTCATCGCGTGGCGACCAGGCGCAGTTGGAGAAATTCGCGTCATGGTTCCGCTTTCGCAGAAGGATTATCAGAAAGCGGCCACGGCTCAAACGGCAGGCAGGCCTGTGACGGTAAGCGGCACGCTCGAGCAGCGTGGCCCGAGGACGTGGGTGATGAGCAGCATTACGAGCTTTGAAGCGGTCTGAACGCCAAAAGTCGCTGACGAACGAACTACAGCTATAAAATCGCCCTTGGGCGGCTCGAACGATGCGGGGTAGGATCGAGCCCATTACCGCAGGGAAGCGTCCTATATTGAGCCCGCAGATGACGATGGCTGGCGCCGTGATTTGAAATGGCGTGCCGCAGTGAACGCAAGCACATCGCCAAACGCTGAGGGTTGTCATCGTCCCGTCGAGGCGCTGGTATGGCCGCGTTCCGACGTGGCGGAATATCCGTGTGCCGTGGCGTCTGGATTGGACCTTGAAGGTGTGAAGTGGGGTCGCCACACGATTTGTTCAAAACTGCACGCTAAGCCGCCCGCGGACAGGAACGCGGCAGGAACGTCGCGTAGTGGCCGAAGTCTGGCGACGGCATTGCTGTCGGTCCAGACGTAATCGCCGGTCAGCGCGATATGTTCCCATCCGAGGGGTGCGACGTGGGCGAGGAGATCATCGGGGATGGTGGCGCCGAGAGCACGCACGTGCTGGACGAGCACGGTCGAGGTAGACGGTGTTCCAATGGACGATCGCGGCGGTGATGAGGCTCAGGCCTGACGCACGGAAGCTCTGGTTCTCGAAGGTGCGGTCTCGGATCTCGCCCTGACGATGGAAGAAGACGGCGCGTCGCAGAGAGTTGCTGGCCTCGCCTTTGTTGAGGCCGGCATGGCTGCGCTGCCGCAGATCGGGATCGGACAACCATTGCAAGGTGAAGAGCGTCCGCTCGATCCTCCCGAGCGCCCGCAAGGCGCGCGACAGGGCATTGCCGCCGCCGGCGGCCGAAAGCTTGCGCAGGATGACGGACGGGACGACCACGCCGGCCTCGATCGAGGCCTTGAGCCGCATGAGTTCAGCCCATTGGCTGGTGATCGCCGCCGTCTCGACAGCGCCGCCGATCAGCGGTTCGAGCACTGGATAGGTGCTCGGCTTTTCGATCGTGTAGAGCTTGCGGTCCTTCAAGTCCTTGATCCGGGGCGCGAAGCGGAAGCCCAGCAGATGGCAGAGGCCGAACACATGATCTGTTGCGCCGGCGGTATCGGTGTAGTGCTCGGTGATGCGCAGATCGGTCTGGTGCGCCTGATGATGCAGCCCGTCGAGAACGTATGGAGCCTCGCTCATCGTCGCCGAGATCACCCTCGTGTAGAATGGTCCGTATCGGCCGGACACATGGGTGTAGAGGACAACGCCGGGATCGATGCCGTACTTGGCATTGACGGCGCCGCCGGCTCCGGCCCGGCCGCCCGCGCGGAAGTACTGGCCGTCCGACGACGAGGTCGTGCCGTCATCCCAGATCGCGGCCATCGGGTGTCGGTGATGGGCGTTGATGATGGCGGCGCGAGCGGCGACGTAGTTGTCGTCGCTGATATGCCATTGCGCCACGTTGACCAGATGATGGTAGCTGAGGCCGCGCGACGCGTCGGCCATGCGAGCCAGGCCAAGGTTGGTGCCATCGGCGAGAACACCTGCCAGCAGCGCCGGTTTATCGGCTGGCCGGATTGCCGGTGCGCAGATGGGTGAACCGATCGGCAAATCCGGTCCAGCCGTCGACGTCACTCAGAACCTCGGTGATCCGCGCGCGCGGCAGCATGCCGTTCAGCCGAATGGCCAGGTCGCGTGCGGCGTCCGGAACGATCGGCTGGATCCGGGCGATGTAGAGTTTGCCATCCTCGATTTCGACGCCGTCGAGTTCGCCGCGTGCGGCCCGGCCGGCACACGAAGTTCAGGCGTTCGTGCAGTGTCGCGGCGCGGTCCGCGACGTAGCGGGCCGGATCGGTCTCGTCGCCGATGCCGGTGTTCCGCACGGCCTCGGCCGGCAGCAGGTAATCCTCGAAGGCGCGGTAATCGCGGCTGCCGGCGACCCAGATGTTGCTGCCCTTCAGTCGATCGCGCAGCGTGGCGAGCACAGCGGTTTCGTAGAGCCGTCGGTCCGCTTTGCCGCTCGCAAAGATCAGCTTGCGCCATCTCGGTGGCAGGAACGATGCCGGAGGTCGCTTGGGCAAAATGCGCGTGCCGTCGCGATCCATCGCCTTGAGGAGTTCGATGGCGGCCAGGACAGGATCGCTCGGTGTGCTCGACCGGAAATCGAACGCATCGAGGAAGCGTGGGCTGAACCGGCGCAGGACGCTGTAGCGCTCGGCCGCGGTGATGAGGATGTCCTGGTCCGCCACATCGGCGACCGAGCCGATGACCGGCAGCACGTCATCGAGTCGCTTCATGCCGACTTCGCGGTCGACGACGGCGACGCCATCCTCTCCGGTCTCCTGGGCCTGCCTGAACGCCGCGATCGTGCGGCGGAACAGCAGCAACGCCTTGGCGACGTCCCGCCGTGTGGCCTGGAACCGCCGTTCATCCCTGTTCCGTGCCCTGGTGAACAGCGTGCCCATGTACTTCTCGAACATGGCGAGGGTCACGTCGGAGAGTTGGGTCTCCAGGCTGGACGCCTGGGCCACGAGCATGGCCGTCCGCCGCGCCGGTTCGAGATCGGCGATGTGCTGCACCGTCATGATCGCCCCTTCGTTGACCAGGCGATTGAGGCGGTCGGCATGGATTCGCTCCGGCGTGTCCGCGACCGATGCCCAGGCCGCGCGCGTATTCGAGGCGGTCGAGTAGCGCGACGATGTTGGAGGGGGCGGGCGACTCCGAATAATCCCGCAGCCAGGCAAAGCGAGAGCGGCGCAGTTCGGGATCGATCGCCAGAAGCTTCTCGAGTGCGTCCCGCTCGGCGGCGGTCAGACCGTCCACCAGGGTCTCGAAGACCTTCTTCCGGGCGCGCACCCGCGCCGCCAGTCCGATCCGTTCCAACACCGCCACCGTGGGAAGCAGCACGTTGTTCGACCGCAAATGAGCGACCATTGCCTGGACGATCGGCTCGCCGCGATCGGTGGCCCAGGCGGCATCCGCACCCGCCTTCAGGCAGGACCGCCAATCGGCGAACCCGAAGCTCCGAAGTCGCAGAATACTTCTGAAGCTCGACGGCATGCTCCCGGCGCGTCTGATCCCGGAGCGCGTAGTCGCCGAACTTGCCGGATGACATCCCGAGCTGCTGCGCCGTGAAAGCTATCATTTCCGGGGGAAGATGTTCGCCAGGTCCCATGCCCTGGCCGGGATATCGGAAGAGGCACAGCTGGATGGCGAACCCAAGCCGGTTGATCGGGCGCCGCTTTGTCCGGATGACGGCCAGGTCGTCGCTGGTCAACACGTAGTGCCGCGCCATCTCGGCGGGATCGATCGGAATGGCGAACAACCGGATTCGTTGTTCGGAAGACAGCAGGTTGCGACGGGGCATGCACGGCCTCGGTTGAAGGTGGAACGCCGTTCATAAAGCGCTTGCCTTTGAGACGCAATTCTGCAAGAGGATATTGAAAGCTGAATTCGCGAGGATCTGCCGTGCCCGCCAATCCATGCGCAAACGGTCGTTTGTGAAAGCCGCGAACGCTCAAGCAAGCAGGTTTGCTGCTCGGCTACGCCCGTGTCTCAAAGGGTGACGAACAAACCAACGCTCTGCAAGCGAAAGCGCTCCGAGCTGCCGGTTGCCGGCGCCTCTTCGAGGAGGCTGCGTCGGGTGGCCGATGGGATCGGCCGGAACTACACCGCATGCTCGACCAGCTGCGCGAAGGCGATACCGTCGTCGTCTGGAAACTCGATCGCCTGTCGCGCTCGCTGAAAGACGTGCTGCACATCATGGAGCGGATCGCCCAGGCTGGCGCTGGCTTCCGGTCAATCACCGAGAACATCGACACCACCACCCCTGCCGGTCGAATGATGATGCAGATGGTCGGCTCGTTTGCGGAGTTTGAACGCGCCATGATCCGCGAACGCACATCCGCAGGCCTCGCCGCTGCCCGCGCCGAAGGACGTGTTGGCGGCCGGCGCAAGAAGCTCGATGCAGCTAAGCGCCGGGAGATCGCCGAAAGTGTCACCTCCGGCCGAAAATCCGGTGCCGAGATGGCCCGTCTCTACAGCATCAGCCAGCCAACCGTCTCACGTATCGTCGCCCAGCACCGCGCTGGCCTGGCTTAGCGTGCAGTTTTGAACAAATCGTCTGGTGACCCCTACCAGCATCTGGGCGAGCGCCTGCCGTGCGGATTCGTCCAGCATCTCCGCGAGCAGGCCTCCCAAACGCCCGCGCTCGGTGGACAACGCCTCGCTGATCAGCGTCTGCAATGTCGTGTGGCCGGGGCGGACAATCTTGCGTTCGTTAAGCCAGGCGATGAATTCGGCGACGATGAACCCCGGTGTGACATCGCGCCGCACAATTTGGGCGGCCTGTTGTGCGAGTTGCGTGAGGAAGTCCGCGGACCAGAGGCGGTAGCCGAACAACGCCGCGATCATTGTGCGCTGGGTATAGTGTTCGTGTTTGGTAATGGCTTGACGATGAAACGGCTGATCTTTGAAATAGCGGGTCAGGACAAACGTAGAATCCTCCTGTGCATCGTCCCAGCTGAAGCGGAAGAAAGCGTGCTTGGCCTTGAAGTAACCGATTTGCAGCGCACACCAGACCTGGGCGTGGAGGCCGGGGCGGCTGGAAGCGAGAGCCAGTTCCGGTCCGGACAGCGACAGATAGGTCAGCCGCTGGCGATCATCGAAGTCGGGCAGCCCGTACAAGGCGAATTGCTCGGCGTCTGACAGGACGGTCAGGCGCTCGCTCTTGTCCGCCATCTGGTTTTGTAATCCCCGCTCGAGCAAACTTTCCGTATAATAGGTGATAAACGGAAAGATCGGATTGTGCCATGAGCATCCAGGCCGGGTTCCAGGCCCGTGGAGCATATCCCGCCAGCCATCGAAAACCGGAAAGTTCCCATTCGCAAGGCAAATGCCGTCTACCGGAGCCGGGAATATCTGTCAGACCGGGAGGTGACAGCGATGATCGCAGCGGCCGCCGCTGTCGGCCGGCATGGCACGCGGGATGCCGCGTTGATTCTTCTCGCCTACCGTCACGGCCTGCGCGTGTCCGAACTCGTCAGTTTGCGCTGGGATCAGACTGATCTCCCGCCAGGGGCTCCTGCATGTCACCCGGCTCAAGCACGGCATCGCGTCGGTTCACCCTTTGCGTGGACCGGAGTTGCGAACCCTCCGCCGCCTGCAGCGGGACTATCCGGATACAGCTTACGTGTTCGTCAGCGAGCGCAAGGCGCCGCTCACCGCCGACACGGTGCGGAAGATCGTCGGGCGGGCCGGACAGCGGGCCGGTATCGAGTTCCCGGTACACCCGCACATGCTGCGCCACGCCACCGGCTACAAACTCGCCAACGACGGACAGGACACACGGTCGATCCAACATTATCTGGGCCATCGCAACATCGAGCACACCACTCGATATACTGAATTGAAGCCCGACCGCTTCAGGGCCTTTTGGTCCGACTGAACGTCAGCGATCCCGGCCATAACGGCTGCTGGCTGCCGAAATCGTCGGCAGACGGAATTTCCGGCGGTTTGGGCTTATAACCCCAAAGTGGAAGACTTCTTGTCTCTCCAGCCGATACGCTAGCCCCTAGTCCATGCGATCTTCAATCGGCAAGCACGCAAGCGCTCGCCAGTTGCTCCTGCCGCTGTCGCCCGCCCCCGGAAAACCGGCTCTGCGAGGTTGAGAGTCGCCGGCCGTTATGTAAATTCGAAGGCGGGGCCGCTGGATTGCGGGTTCTATGACTTTCCGTGTTGCCCGTTTC
Source organism: uncultured Pseudomonadota bacterium (assembly GCA_963832865.1). Taxonomy (GTDB): domain Bacteria; phylum Pseudomonadota; class Alphaproteobacteria; order Acetobacterales; family Acetobacteraceae; genus Rhodopila. The sequence continues at coordinate 2,272 of CAWHWH010000070.1, read as the reverse complement.
GGCTAAATGGGTGGAGCAGACGGCCGACGTTGCGTCGCCAGAAGATCGCGAATTTCGGCGAGCAGCACCTCGGTCTAAGTCGGACCAGGCGCCGGCGGCGCTTCTTTACGAACCACCCGAGACATCGCCTTCACCACCCAGAAGATCGCGAACGAGATGATCACGAAGTTGATGATCGTGTTGATGAATATGCCGATGTTTATCGTAGGGGCTGCCGCCTTCTGCGCCGCATCCAACGACTCATAATGCTGGCCGTTCAGCGGGATGAAGATGTTATTGAAGTCCACGCCGCCGATCACGAGCCCAATGATCGGATTAAGGATGTCTTTCACCAAACTACTGACAATGGCGCTAAAGGCCACGCCGATAATGATGCCCACGGCGAGATCGACAACATTGCCACGCATGATGAAGGCGCGAAATTCCGCGACCCAGCCTGGTGCCCGCGGCACCGAGATCGGCGATTGCATGTGTGTTCCCCTTAGCGGTTTTGCCTTGATATTGTGGAATGAGGATGATCACAGCGAAAGCTAATCCGAAATGATGTAGAGAGGTTACTGGACCATCATGAGCCAACGGCGTCGGAGATGCATTTCTTCGTAAAGCTGGCCTTAGCCGCGCCAGCCAACTTTTTATCCGCTGCGGCGGCATCGCAGCTGGCCTTTGCATCCGTCTCGCATTTCTTCATGAAGCTGGTCTTCGCTGCGCCAGCGAGCTTTTTGTCGCTAACGGTTGCCATGCATGACGAGCCCTCGGCGTGCGCCAGTGATGGTAGGGCGGCGGTCGTCGCAAGGCTGAGGATAACGATGAGCACCAGTGTTTTCATGTGGTTACGTCCTTTTATGACCACTACGGAAACGAAATTTAGGACACACATGCCTTGTTGTGATCCGGACGGAAGCCGCTGCTCTTGGCCTGGGCCTCAGACATATACTCGCCGGCTTTCGTCTTCCCGTACCAACGGTCTCCGGGGCAGTGATAGACCTTTGAGTTTGTATTTACCCACACTTGACCAGCGCCGGGCGCCCCGCGGTTCGTCGTCTGCTCCGGGGCAGCCTTTGATTGCATTGTCGGCGCAGCCGCCGGACCGGTCGCCGGAGCCGTTGTGGACGGCGCTGCTGTGTCCCATGTCTTGACCCCTCCGTGGCCCCGGCATGCTCCAGATCGCGTTGCTCCGGAAAAGGCCGAGCCATCGTTGCAAGTTGCGGTCACGGCGGGGGTTTGAGTATGTGCCGCCAGAGACAATACCAACCCGACGACAGTAACTATCGGTAGAAGATAACGGGGCATTTGCATGGCTCCTTGATGTTATGATCATAGAACACTGTCACCTATCCCCAACGGGTCCGTCTTTTGGCATTCCTCGGTTTTTCGGAAGCCGTTTTACCTCCGCGTCCCCCTCGGCTCAGTTCGGAAGGCTGGTGCTGAGCATTCTACGAACAGGTCGGTTTGTTTGACATAACGGGCCGCCCGATTTCTGCCGAGTAAAATCCGCCCCGTTGAACTGCCCGGACGACGCTTTGAGCGCCGTTGGGCCGCCTTCGTCGGGATCGGCGTAAATCGCGACTGACCGTCGCCGTTCCTTGACGTGTTGGCTACCCCGCTGGATGTTCTGTTGCAAAGTGTAGCGTTGGTCCGTGTGACGTCTGCGAGAAGGTGAGATGACGTCTCAGGCGGCCAGCTGGAACAGTCCGGCGATGAACTCTGCCTGGGCCCTGATGTCGTTGCCGCCGATGTTCCGAACCTGCCCTTTCCTGATCATCGCCATTGCCTCGTAGCCTGCCAGCGTTCGTCGGCCCGTCCAAAAGCCACCAAAGCCAAGTCCCGGGCCGGTTAATCGTTTCACCCGCCGGTGATCTTGCTCGACGATGTTGTTCAAATATTTCACCTGCCGCAGCCGTGATCGACGCCAGAGCTCGCCATCCTTCTTCATCTCTGTGAGAGCCTTCGGATAGGCCGCATTCTTGTCCACAGTAATAGTGCGCGGGTTCACCGTGTGGGGCTGCGCCAATGCTTGCGGAAGAACCGTTTCGCCGCATCAGCGTCGCGCTTGACCGACAACAGGAAGTCGATCGTCTGGCAGTGGCTGTCGACGGCTCGATACAGATACATCCAGCGGCCCTTGACCCTTACGTAGGTCTGACCACCCGCCAAGAGCCGTTGCTCATGCGCAGGTGGGGGGCGGACCGCTTCTCCAATTCGGCCGAATAAGCCTGGATCCAGCGGAATATGGTCGAGTGGTCCACCTCCACGCCGCGGTCCAGCAGCATGA
>CAWHWH010000069.1:0-18980 GCA_963832865.1 uncultured Pseudomonadota bacterium | reverse complement strand
AACCGGAACCAAAGAGGCTGTAGCATTGCCCTTCGACGCCTCGATAATCGAGGGTGCCATGGCAAGCGCACTGATAGAACGCTACGACGACCGGATTTCCGGCGTGCTGTCCGGTTACGACCGTGTTGTGGTAACCGGGACGCTTCCGACGGTGTGCTACGCCGACGGGATGACCCGGTTCCTCTACTCGAAGCAGATCCGGATTTTCGATTACCCGGAATTTGCCGCGACACTCCGCGTAAGGTGCGCGAGGCGGCGGCATCGCTGGCCGCCGAAGCCGGGGTCGCAATCGAGCATGTCGCCAAGAGCCGCGTCCGCAAGGAGGCGATCGTCGCCAGGGTGTTGGCGCGGCGTGGCGATCATCCCGGCTTGGTGCATGTCATCTCGGCGATGGAGGCCTGCGACGCCTACAAGCCATGGCACGACAAGCAGACGCACAAGACCTTTCTGCTTCCGGACAGCGGCAAGTGCCTGCACTATTACTTCTACTTCATGGACGCCGAGCTGGGCCTGGTCTATCTGCGGGTTCCGACTTGGTCGCCGTTCCGCCTGCAATTCTACTGCAACGGCCAGAGCTGGCTGGCGCGGCGACTGGCAGCGGAAGGCATTGGCTTCACACTGGCTGACAACGCCTTCGCGCGGATCGACGACTGGCAACGTGCCCAGGAACTGGCCGACGTGGCTCGCCGGACCGGCTGCACCGTGTGCTCGACCGGTATGCCGGACAATGCTGTCCGGTGCTCGAGGTGTTCGGGCAGACCTACGACTGGAGCCGATGCAAGTGGAATACGCCACGGACCTGGTGTTCCGTTCGTCGCCACGCTCGGGCCGCTCTATGAACAGCTCACCCGGCAATCGGTGCTGAGTGTGAAGGCCGAAGATCGCCACCTTTCTCGGCCGCCAGATCACTCCGCAACTGGCGCAGGAGCTTGGCTCGCAGTTCTCCACCCGGATCGAGGGGACCTGCATCAAGCATCGCTTCGGCGATGCCTCGATCAAGATGTACGACAGTTCGGCCAGATACTTCGCATCGAGACCACCACCAACGACGTGTCCTTTTTCAAGCACCACCGGAAAGGTGGAACACCGGCAAGGCCCGCCCACGCGCGAGCGCGCCCCTGTCAAGAAAAGCATCTACAGCCTGATTGACCTGCGCGAGATACTGTTCAGCTGTAACCGCCGCTACCTGGCACATCTGTCTGCCCTCGACGACTTCTCCGTCGGGGTGCGTGCGCTCGACCGGCTCACCAAGCCGCGCTGGGTCAAGGACAAAACCGTCAAGGGGATCAACTTCTTTGATCCTGTCGACAACGCGCTGCTGCACGCCTTGCAGGACCCGCGGGTCAACATCGCCGGGATCCGGCGCGCCGACCTGATGCCGCTGCTTGATCATATCTCCCCGCCTCGGCTCTCACGCCAGCTTCGAAGGATGCGCGACATCGGCGTGATCAAGCGGGTGGCCGGAACCTACCGGTACTATCTCACCCGACTTGGACGAAGTGCCACAGCAGCGCTTTGCCACCTGATCCAGAGCGTTCTCATTCCGGCTCTGATCTGATGGGATTTTTGGTGCAGAAAGTGTCACGAGTTGGTTGATAAGGGACTAAAGCCCGCCTCTCGGTCACGGGATGATCCGTCGCGAAATCTACAGGGCACCGAAGCCAACGACTGCCGCGACGATTTGCCGGCCAGACCAGCCACACGACTATTTGGTCCGAGGTCATTGTCGGAGTTCCCCGCTGTTCCGCGACAGCTCTGATGGCCGGTCGGCGACAGGACCGGATGGCCGGTTGAACTGGCCAAAACTCGGGCTCGCCCGGGCGTAGGTCAGCTCAACCGGCGACGTGGCAAGCGTCCACGTCTGCGGGCCGCGGCGTGTGCGGGCACAGTCTGTTCTCGATCACCAGGACGAGAACCGAAGTGCCCGGACGACACGTCACACGTCAGCAGATGAGATTGTTCATGGAGTTCCGTCCCGACCACCTTCAACGTATTGCTGCGGCCAAAGCCGGGTTCAGCGAGCGAACCGCCCGTCGCATCGAGACAAATCGGCATTTGACGCCGCCAAACGCCGTTCGAACCCGCCAGGGTCCCGACCCCTTTGATGGATTATGGGACAGCGAGATCCGTCCGCTGCTCGAGACGCATCCCGGCTTGCGGCCGGTCGCGGTGCTCGAAGAGATGCAACGCCGTCATCCCGATCATGACTGGGATCGGCTGCGCCGTAGCCTGGAGCGGCGGGTTCGCGCCTGGCGAGCGCAACACGGGGCCGATCGCGAGGTGATCTTCCGTCAGGATCACGTCCCCGGACAGCAGGCGCTGTCGGATTTCACCGACATGGCCGACGCCGGCGTCAGCATTGCCGGCCAGACGCTGGAGCATCGGCTGTATCACTTCGTGCTGGCCTATTCGGCCTGGGAGCATGCCGAACCGGTGCTCGGCGGGGAGAGTTTCACCGCGCTTGCGGTCGGCCTGCAGAACGCGCTGTTCTCGCTCGGTGGCGTGCCGCTCGGGCACCGCACCGACAGCCTCTCTGCCGCGTTTCGCAATCTCGATGACGATGCTCAGCTCGATCTGACGAGCCGCTATGAGGCATTGTGTGCCCATTACGGCATGACACCAACCCGCAACAACGCAGGCGTGGCGCATGAGAATGGCGCCATCGAGAGCCAGCACGGGCATCTCAAGCGGACGGTTATCCAGGCGCTGTTGCTGCGTGGCAGTGTCGATTTCGAGAGCCTCGAGGCCTATCGCGGCTGGATCGCCAACCTGATCGGCCGGCGCAACGCGCGCCGCGCCAAGATGGTGCAACTGGAATGCACCGCTCTGCAACCGCTGCCGGCGGGACGAACCACCGATTACGACGAGGCAACGGTGTTCGTGACCTCGAGCAGCGGCTTTGTGCTGCGCAAGGTGTTCTACACCGTGCCGTCGCGGCTGATCGGCTTTCGCATGCAGGCGCGGATCTATGATGATCGGCTGGACTGCTTCGTGGGCCAGACCCTGACACTGACCTTGCGCCGCGGCCGCTGCCAGGCTGATGGACGGCGTGGTCACCTCGTCGATTACCGCCACGTCATTCACAGCCTGCGCCGCAAACCCATGGCGTTGCTTAACCTGGTCTATCGTGATGCGCTGTTCCCGCGCGCGGCCTATCGTCTGGCCTGGGAAAAGCTGTTGACGGACGGTGATCCGCGCAGGGCTTGCAAAGCCATGGTGGCGCTGCTGGCGCTGGCGCATGAGCGTTGCTGCGAAGCCGAACTTGCCGCGGCCCTCACCGAACAGCTGGCCTGCGCGGAGCCGATCGACGTTGCCGCACTGCAGGCTCGGTTCGCACCGGTGCCGGCACAGATGCCCGACATCGTCATCACCCTGCCGCCGGTCGCCAGCTACGATCTGCTTCTCCCGTCGCTGGGAGAAGCAGCATGAACGACAGCACCAGCGACACGATCAAGGTCGACACCGCGCGGCTGCCGTTACTGCTGCGTGAACTGCGGCTGCCGACCATCGCCGCCATGTGGCAGGATTTCACCGAACGCGCCGATCGCGAAGGTTGGCCAGCGGCACGGTTGCTCGCCACCCTCACCGAGTTGGAACTCGCTGAACGCGATCAGCGACGCATCCAGCGACATCTGCTTGAGGCCCGCCTGCCAGCCGGCAAAACGCTCGACAGTTTCGATTTTACCGCGGTTCCCATGCTCAGTCGCGCGCACGTTGCGGCACTTGCCACGGGTGATGGGTGGATCGACCGTGGCGGCACGATCCTGCTGTTCGGCCCGAGCGGGTCGGGCAAGTCGCATCTCAGCGCCGCCTTCGGCCACGCGCTCATCGAGAACGGTTACCGGGTCCTGTTCACCCGAACCACCGATCTCGTGCAGCGCCTGCAACAGGCGCGTCAGGCTCTGTCGCTGGAGAGCGCCATCGAGAAGCTCGACAAGTACCATGTGCTCATCGTGCTCATCCTCGAGGACCTCTGCTATGTGCGAAAGGATCAGGCGGAAACCTCGGTCCTATTTGAGTTGATCGCCGCTCGTTACGAACGGCGCAGCCTGATCGTCACGGCTAATCATCCATTTGGCGAATGGACGAGTGTCTTTCCGGATGCCGCGATGACGCTCGCGGCTGTCGATCGCCTCGTGCACCATTCGACGATCTTTGAAATGAACGTCGAAAGCTATCGCCGAAGGGTCGCCGCCGCCCGCGCGCCGCGTAAACCGCGGGGCCTCAGCGACAGCAAGAGCGACAGCGAGGCGCAGTAGAACCAACCGGATTAGCCATCGGCAAGACTTGCGGCCGCTCGCCTCTGTCTTTCGTCACGTAACGGAATACGGGGGCGAGTTCTCTTCCACCACTCAACGATTTTCGGGATCGATGTTGAGAGCAATGCACAGGGGTCGCCGCCGCCCGTGCACCACGCAAGCCACGGAGCGCCAGCGACAGCAAGAGCGACAGCGGGACACCGGAGCGGTGAATCGTGCCATACAAGATGCCTCCAGCTGACGCTCAGTGAGATATTGAAGATAAGATCTTCGCATTACCCCGAACTATACTTATCTTATATTATAAATGAATACCTAACTTGGCTGTTGTTGATGAGCCGGTGGAGTTGTGTGTAACGCGCTTGCGTTATGCACAAATCCATGGGTTCTGCCGATGGGTCGTCAAGCTCGACGATTTCGCCGATGCCGATCCGTTGGCGCACCCCCTGACGGACGTTCTCCCTTCTCCGCCCACGTTCGGCGTCAGAAAAAGGCGGCGAGCCGGATACCGCATGGCCAATCCAGCGGCGCCGAACCCTCCGGACATTTCATCGCCGCCGAGCCCGGCAAAGATCCCTTGTCGCTTCGCGTCAATCAGGCCATCTTAATGACGCGCAGCGACCGGCCATCCGAGTGTCGCTAGCCGGCCATCCGTCGTGTCGCGCTACATCCCCGAGGATGGCGCGTGCCAAAAAGTGTTAGGCCGATGCCGATACCGCTCCAAGCGAGCGCCACGATGAGACGACCGACGGTTCCCAAATGATCGCTTGCGGCGGGTGCAACAATTCGACGATCGCGGCGGCGAATGCCTGGCTGCCTGGCTTCATCACCGGACACAATGCACGTTTTGCCAAGCCGCCGTTGAATGCGAGGAATTTGCACCGACCGCTGACGGTCACCGACGACCTCGATGAGGTGATCGCCTGGAGGGAGGTGCGGACGGTAACGAGCAATCTGACCCTGCATTATGACCGGATGCTGCTGTTGCTGGAGCCGACGTCGTTTGCACGTGGCCTGGCTCGGAAGAAGTTGCCGTGGTGAACTATCCGGACGGGCGGTTTGCGGTTCAGTTTGAGGGTGTATCGGTGCCGTTCCGGGTGTTCGACAAGATCCAGACGGTGACACAGGGCGCGATTGTCGAGAATAAGCGGTTGGGCGCCGCTTTGGCGCTGGTGAAAGAACACCAGGCGACATATACGCCGAGTAAGCGTCGTTACGACCCGGCGAGGCAACGCCCGCCGAATAATCTGGAAGCACCAGGGATGCCGACGAAGGGGCGGCCGCGGCGGGATGTCATGCCAGGCATCGCCCAGGAGGCCGATGGACGCACGCTGGCGGTCCCATGATCTTGGGTGAGGATGAGGGCCTCAAGGGCTGCGCTGCGCGCACCGGCACGCCGGCTTTGGCCCTTGACCCCCTCATCCTCACCCAAGCGTTTGCTCGGAATGCCATTTCGCGCTGGTGTGCCCGCCGCTCTCGGGGGTGTCATCTCTACTTTGCGCGCCGAGTGACATTTCTATCTTTGCGCCGACAGCGGTGCGGGTGAGCGAAATAAAACGCCGCCGCCGCGTCTCCGATATTCTCGATCGGATGGGCCCGGCAGTAGTTATCTATCCATGCCCTTGCACCCTCAGCGTCGACGCTATCCAGCGGATCACCGTCGTTGTTGTGAATGAAGCCATACCAGAAAGAAACCCCAGGGCCCATCCCGACTCTTGCAGTGCGGCTCGGTAAACCCTGGGTTACCGGGCCGGGCGAATTGAGTTCGCCACTGTGCGCGCTCCAGGACCCGCAAGACCTAATCCCGGCGCCGCTCATCGTATAAGTAGCAGCTTGCGCCTCGGGCGCACCAGCGGTCAGCAGAACCGTCAGAACGGATAGGATTAGCAAAAATCGCACGACAGCCTCCAACGGCCAAGGCCGTGGTACGATCATCCGGCCGCAGTCGTTTCCAACGGATTAACGTGATCCCGGATTATGCGGCTGCAAACTCTTACTGACCCGGGGCGGAAAGTCAGGCTTATGAAAACAAGGGCTTGTGCGTCTTCGAAAGTTAGTCTCGGAACCGCGGCTGGCCGGCCAATCCCCACCTAAGGCGCGACCAGGATGACGGCCACGATGCCGATCCCAACCTGCCAGAGCACGCCCATTGCCGGTGCCTCCCCTTACGAACCTTGGGAGAGCCGGCAGTGCCAGAATGCGGCGGCGCCAAGGGTTCCGCGTTAACCGTCAGGTAATATTTTTGGTTCAGCATCCTTTTTGCGGCGATGCCACGCTCCGGCGCCAGGTGTCCCTCCCGGATTGTCCCGATGGGCCATGGGCCGAGCAGGTGAACCGTGCCTCTCTTTCGACGGGGCAGCCTCCCCCGGTAGCCCTCACGCCACATCCCCGGCGCAGATGGACGCCGGGCCGAGGCGCGCTACGCAACGGGGGCTTTCATCGCGATCACCGCCGCGTCTCGGACCCCAATGGAGTTTTCCATGATCCCCATCCTCGCTGCCGTCAGCGCCATCAGCACGATCGACAAGGTTGTGAATGGAGTGCTCTCGCAATCGAAGCATATCGCTTCACCGACACTTGCGAGCAGCAAGCCGGGCACAACCGACTCGTTCGCCGTATTGCTGACCGCCCATGGCGTTGACAAGTAGCAGGGGCAAAGCTGCGGCAATCGGGTGGCGTGGTAGACAACGCCGGACATCAGCGCCGTGGCCGTGGCTTCCGTGCCCTAAACGATCGCCGCCCGGCCTTCGACCAGCGGCAAGTAGAGCCGCAGCCAGTTGAGCGCGACCAAGCCGAGCGGGGAGCGCGATGGTGTGGTCACCCCGCTCTTCGGCCAAGCCGGACTGGCCGTCAGCGGCACGGCAGAGCGCGCGAAGCAAACCCAGCTTTTAGGTAGACATCGCACCGCTCTTGTTCTGGGGTGGGCTAAACCCCGACCGTATCGATCAGCGCCGCGGCCGTGACGCCGATTGCGTCACCCAGCGCAATCAGGTCCTACCGTATTATTGTCCGCAGCGTGGGGAACCGTGCTTAATGAACCCTCGGTATCCGTCACTGTCCTGTTCTGAATTTGAGCAAGTCATGCGTATCCTGATCCTGGCCCTGCTGGCCGGCATGGTGTCGGCCCCGGCGATGGCGCAGTTGGTCCTGCCAGTCAACGCCACCTGCATCTCGTCGGCCTATGGGCCACGCGTGATCCCCAACCTGCCGACCGCTGGCACCTACCATAACGGCGTGGACTTGCCGCTCAGCATCGGCACGCCGGTCTACGCGATTTCCGCCGGACACCTGCTGCTGGTGCAGAACAGCGGACCGGGCGGGCTGGAAATCCTGATCCAGCACGGCGGCTTCATCGGGGTGTATAGCCACTTCGGCAGCACCACGTTCACCGGATCAGAGATCACCGCCGGCCAGCAGATCGGCGTCGTCGGCGCGACTGGGGTCAGCCTCGGTCCGCATCTGTTTTTTGGCATGCTATTCGACAATCATCTCTCGGTGGACCCCAAACCGTTTTTCGACCTGCCATTGTGCGGTGCGGCGAAACCCCCCGTAGTCGCAGCGCATGCTCCGCCGCATGTCAGTGAAATCTGGACGGTCGGGCAAAATCTGGCATCATCCAAGCGCTATCTGGTGCGGGATTTGGACAGTCCGGCGGGCATTGCTGTGTTCAAAGCGATTCCGGCGGCGGCGTTGACCGGCGCGGCGTCTCCGCGCATCACGCCAACGGCCGTGGGCAATTAATATATTAGTTCGACACCGGCCCGCGGCCGACCCACCCTCGATGAAAATCCTGGACCGCGACGGGTTTCGCCGGTCGCAAGGTCTATTTTCTTCCTAGACGGTGGATAGCGGAGGGCACTGCAACGTTTCCTGTCCTGGAAGGCGCGCACGGCTGCGACCGTGGCCACCGCTGCTCCTCCATCAGCCAATGGCCTGCTGGATTGACCTGTTCCTGTCGAAGCCCCGCCGAACGCCTCGGTGGCCAGGTCACCGGCAGCGGTGCCGAATCCCGCCGGATGACGTCCTACAGGACGAAATTGCCGATCGGCTGAACAATGAACGGGCGCGCCTCCCAAACCAAGATAGACGCCATCAGGGCGCCGATCGAGGTGGAGATAAACAGGGTGACGGCTGCGCTGCGTGCGGAGATCACCCGCCTGTCGGCGCCGTTCCAGGCACAGAGCGAGCGATTGACCGAACCGCTGAGACAGGAGATCGAGGCGACGGAACGCGAGGCAGCGGCGGTGGATCAAGCGGCGGAGGTGGAGGCGCTGATACAGAAGATCGCACCAGGGCTGAAGGGTGTTGGAGGCGTCGAATTCTCTCGACCCTTCACCAGCAATCCGTCGTGGCTGTGGACGAAGGCGCTCGACGAGATAGCATTCAGCCTTCCAGTTGGTCCCGGATAAGCCACTCGACATCCGACGCTGGTGGTACGCGGTCGGCGCGTCAAGGTTGGCCATCGCTGTCTTCTCCGAGAACCTGCCTGCGCGCGTAGTCATATGCCTCGCGCGCAGTACAAACTGACTGCTTGTTGAAGCAATCGAGGCCCGCGCTGCGCAGCTTGTCGGTGACAGCCGCCTCGTCAGGCGGGGCCTTGGCGAACACCCAAATCGGACTGACGTGCTCATCGTCAAATCTGTCCGCCACGCCGGTGATCGCAAACAGGCGGCAATCGTACAGTCGGCATGCCCGCGGTCGGTGTTCGTAAACAGTGCACCCCGCGCTCGGCGTCCAGATGACCGCACGCGCCGTCTGGACGCTTGGCCAGCATAAAGCCGGCCCTTATCTGGATTTGGCGCCACATTCTTTCCAGTTCAGGTTCGACCTCGATATATTTTGCCCAACAGCATGCCGAGCAGCCGGCGCACGGCACCGCCACGCTTGCGCCCGGGTCGCCGCGCAGGACCCGTTGATGATCGGCAATATTAGCATTTGTTGTCTGCCGTGCCGTCATCGGCAAGAGGCGGGCGGCGCTGGAGCATCCGGGTTTAGCCAATGCGCTGGTGGGGTCAGTCCCGCGGGAAGTTTCGTCGCGGCGTCGCCGTGGGCGGCGGCGAGTTGGACCTCCGAAAGGCCTAACGCAGTCTGGAGGTTGGCCCCTTCGAGATGCGCGCCCTCGAGGTTGGCTCGTTTCAAAATGGCACGGCTAAGATCGAGGAACCGAGCATTGGTGCGTTCCCAGCTCCACCCAATTCGCCGCTTGATTACCGTCAGAACAGCGACGATTGAGGTGGTCCCCGAAAACTGGACAGGTGGCTAAGAGAGAGTCTCCCTTTGGAACGGCGGGTTGGCCGGAGGTGAGACATGGCAAATACACGGAAGAAGCACAGTCCTGAGTTCAAGGCGAAGGTCGCTCTTGCCGCGGTCCGGGAGGAAGGCACCGTGGCCGAGCTTTCGAGCCGGTTCGGCGTTCACGCCAGCCAGATCCATGCCTGGAAGAAGACGTTGCTGGATGGGACGGCGGCCTTATTCGCGCAGAACAAGGCCGCGGCCAATGGAGGCGAAGCGGCGGCCGAGGCTCAGATGGCGCCGTTATATGAGAAGATCGGCCAGCTGACGGTGGAGCGGGATTTTTTTCGCAAAAGGTCTGGACCATGAGTGCGCCAGAGCGGCGGACGATGGTGGACTGGGATGACCCGGCTCTGCCGGTCGTGGCGCAGTGCCGGCTGCTCAAGATTGCGCGCTCGACGTTGTATTACCGGCCGGTGGCGGTTGACCCCGACGATCTGGCGCTGATGCGGCGGATAGACGAGCTGTATCTGGCCTCGCCGTTCTACGGATCGCGCCGAATGGTTGCGGTGCTACGGCGCGAAGGTCTGGTGGTGAACCGCAAACGGGTGCGGCGGCTGATGCGGCTGATGGGTCTGGAGGCGATCTATCAAAAGCCGAACACCAGTCAGGGCCATCCGGATCACAAGGTGTATCCCTACCTGCTGCGAGGTCTGAGCATCGAGCGGGCGAACCAAGTGTGGTGCGCGGACATTACCTATATTCCGATGGCGCGAGGGTTTGTTTACCTGGTCGCGGTGATGGATTGGTTCAGCCGGCGGGTTCTGTCGTGGCGTCTGTCAATCACCATGGAGGCGGACTTCTGCGTTGAGGCGGTTCAGGAAGCGCTGGCCGCACATGGGCGGCCGGAGATTTTCAACACCGATCAGGGGGTGCAGTTCACCAGTGCCGGGTTCGTCGATGAACTGGAGGCCGCGGGGGTGCGGATCAGCATGGATGGTAAGGGCCGGTTTCTCGACAACATCTTCATTGAGCGGCTGTGGCGCAGCCTGAAATACGAAGAGGTGTTCACCAAGGCGTATGGCTCGGTGATCGAGGCGCGTCGGGGAATTGGCGGGTGGCTGTCGTTCTACAACGACGAGCGACCGCATCAGGCTCTGGGTTACCAGACGCCACGTTCGGTGTTCGTCGGCGAAGCCTGTGAGCATGTGGATAACACCTGCGCATCGCTACGCGCTGCTGCTGCGTTACCCACATGCTCACAGGCACAACATCAAAAAGAAAAAGAAGTATTAATGTATTGACTTCTGTAGAATGGGATCTATACTTGCCGGCTGACGGCCCCTCAGGACCGGGAGGGACACTGGAAACACGGCGGGGCTCTCTCTTAAGTCACCCCGATTTCTGTCCAACCGATGGGGTCCACCTCAGATATCCGTTGCCGGCGGTTCGCCAAGTTTCTCCAATTCTTCAGCTTTCTGCCTGAAATTCGCTCCCTGAGGACGGTTATTTTCTTCCCATAGAAAGTAGGCTCGTTTGCTGATGCGTTCCTCTAAATCGACCGCCGTCCGCTCTCGTTCGTTTCGCTGCGAGCGTTCCCGAACGAAGGCAGTCGACGTCTCCATAGCCGTCCAATAGTCGGCTGCACCTTCCTTGTAGCCGGCTGAACTTTCCTTGGAAATGCTTTCTAGGGTGTAGATGCCGCCAAGTCGTTCCTCCAGCTTATCGCTTGCGAGTTGGGTGACCGCCTTGCTGTAGCTTTCGGTGATGCGCCGCCGAAAATCCGCTTTCGTCTGCGCCTCATGACGCTGGGCAGCCGTTTCAGCCTGTTGCGCAGCTATCTCGGCCACTCGCGTTGCTATTCCCGCCTGCCTCAGCGCGGCACGGGCCGAAAAGACGCCGACGGCGAGTGTCGCCAACGTTCCAACGACGCTTGCTAAAGGGGCAAGCAAAGGAGAGACCTTGTCTCTGTCCGCCTGAGAAGCCATCCAAAACCACGACTAAGGGCCTGAGCTTGAATAACCGCGTCATCCATCTGGCCGCCTCGGTGCGATGGTATAGTTCCATTCGCCGTGGAAGACGGCGGGTTGGATGTTGAGAGCGGCCATCTCGGCGTCGGTAACCTTGGTGCCCTTCGCATAATCGTTTTCATCGAGCTGACAGGCGACGGTGAGTCCGCTGTCGGTGGTGGTGCTGGCGATCAATTGGACAATGACCAGATAGCTGATCAGCGGCTTGCCGCGCCAATTCTGGGTGATGAAGAGAACAGCCGATGTTCGATCTTGTTCCACTTGCTGGTGCCAGGTGGGACATGGCAGACAGTGATCTCGATCCGAAGTTCGTCGGCCAGCACTTGTAGTTCACGCTTCCACAGGCGCAGGCGCGCGCCGTTGCTGCCGCCACAGTCGGCGTTGATCAGTATCTTCCTGGCATCCGGATAACGCGGCGCGCCGACCGCGTACCACCAGCGTCGGATGCTCGCGACGGAGAACTCTCCGGTGTCGGCGCTGATGCCCACATTAACGAATTCGGCATTGGCCGACATCATAGATCCCGTAGGGCACAGCCTTGCCGAGTTCAGGGATGGCGAAGTCGTGCACCCGGACCGGCTCCGGGTTCCCCTTGAGCCGTAATTCACGGCCGCCATTCTTGAAGTCTCCGACGAGCTCCTTCTTCTTCGTATCGACGGAAATCACCGGTTGTCCGCTAGCCTGAAACGCCTTCACTTCGGCATTGATATGCTCGAACTGGGCGTTGCGATCGGGATGGTTAGCCCCTTCGCGGGTCTTGCAGTTGGCTTGCAGACTGAAGTTGAGACGCTTCAGCAAGCGGCCGACCAGCTTCTGACCGGCAATGAAGCCCCGCTCGGCCAGTGCCGCGGAAAGATGACGCTGGCTCTTACTGACCCACCGCAAGGGCGCCTCAGGGTCACCGCGGATCGACGGTTCCACCAGGTCATTCAAAGCTTCCAAAATCCCAGGCTGTGTCTCGGTCGCGGGCTTCTGTCCACCACCCATCCGGCGAACCCGGTCACTGCAGCGTACGGCCCCGGATCGAAGGTCCGCCAGCCCGCGGCCGATGGTGCTGCGCGCCATTCCAGTCGTTCGTGAAACCGCGGCTATGCCGCCGCGGCCAGCCGCGCGGGCTTCACTCGCAGCGAACAGGCGTCGGTCTCTCTCATTGAGGAACGGCTCGAGCGCATCGAAGCGGGCCTGGATGGCATCTGGGTCAATCATTGCGACAGGCTAGATGCCGCAATGGCCGATTCGCTCCGACTTTGCCGGAGTCGTTCGTTGCGTTTTTGCCATCTCTACGAGTTCTTTTCGTGCGAACTCGTTTGTTCAGGCTCGGGCCCTAACTCCCATACTCGCGGCACGATAACGGCGAGCAGGGCAACGAAGACGAGACCTGCAATTAGGCGGAAGGCCAACTTCCAAACCGCGGGTGAGACGCGTTCCTTCACGGTGCTGCTAAGCTGTGACAGGCGGTGGAAAGCGTCCATTGCTCGGCTCCATGACCCTGGTGGACCTTGGAAGAGCCGGCGGCGCGGTGTCCACTAGCCGTGGCCGCGGGGCGCCGATCGAGTTAACCGGAAGCGTCAATTATGCGGTCGCGAGCCCGTCGGGTTGCCCGCCAGGTGCGTTGGCTGACGATGGCCGTTTCGCTCAAACCCACGGGTGCCCTTCGCGTTGGCCTCCTATGACTGAGGATGGAAAACCCCTCGAAGCCCTGCTTGAGCAGGCGGCTCGTGCCCGTCGCTTAGCCCTTGTCCTCCATGGCGATCCGGCCGCGATCGAGCTTGAGCACTACGCCGAAGAAGTGGCCGGTGCTGTGCCGAATAGAAGCTGAAACCGCCGCTCGTGTTGGCTGGTCGCCGCTCTTGGGGTTGTTCTGAGGTTCTACGAAATCCGCGCACATCCCCTGCCCTGCTTCGTCGTCTGCTGAAACCGCATCCGTTCTTCCGCCAGCGCTGCTCTCGGGTAAGGATCGACGCGATACCGGCCAGCCTGAGTCCGAACATGGTTTTTCAGTCGAGCTGGCCGTGGTTGCCGAATACGATCTCTCGGTTATGCGTATCGATGATGCGGCCTATTGGCTTGTCGTCCATGATGGCCGCGATGTTGCCGAGGGTGAAGCCGCTGCGGCCGAACGCGCGCGCTCTGCCGCATACCGCTCTTCAGCGCGGCGGATAGTATCCAGGCGCATACCCAGGCGGTGGATAATAGCCCGGGGGCGGGTAATACACTGGCGGCGGGGCGTAGTAGGGCGCGAGCGAGGGCGGCACCCAACCCCAACACGCCGATGCCGAAAGCGGCCCAGCACCATCCGCACCCGCCATGATCGTGTCCGCCATGCCAGCCGCCGTAAGCGCCGTGATAGCCGCCTCCGTGGCCATGCCAGTCGGCCAGCGCTGGCGACGTCGACAACAAAGCAGCGGCCAAGCTAATTGCCGTTATTCGAGACATTCTACCTCTCCATTGTTACTAGCTACTCCGTCCAGGCTGACACTACGCAGCCATAGACAGCGGCGCTGTAACCTACGTCACGGCGCAGCTTGGAACGGCGCTGGTGCTGGGATCTCGGCTGGCGCTGGCTCGATCCGATCAATCAGCGATCAGGCGTTACAGCATGCCAGTGCCGGTTGCCTCCATCGTGGTGGCAACGATAGCCGTTCCGAGTGGCTGAGAGTCCACCGTCGTGCGGCTCGACTGCGCGGCCCAGACATATGACCCCGCCATGACCATCGTCCCGATCGCCCCCCCGAAACGCCCGGCGAAGCCTGCGCAGGCAGCAACGATCAAAGTGCCCAGGATCGTCCAGCACACGCCAAAGGGCCGCCTGGAAGTTGCCGCCTGACGACCCGGAGGCCAAGGCGTGTACCGTCGCGTTCTTAGAGCGGGTGATCCGGCCAAGGTCGTCCTAAAGGCGGCGCCAGGCGCCCGGAGGAATCAGCGCCCAAAGGTGTGGCCGGCGTGATCAAGGCCGATCGGCATCAGTCTGTCGCCCAAGCGAACCCAGCGGTGGCGCATACCACCGCCGCCGGCATCGAGGTGCGCCGCTTGTTCCCAGGGATCACCGACAACGCGCCAGCGTAACCGGTCAGCAGATGCGGGCGGCGCTTCGATTTGGCGGCGACACATCCCGCGTCGGGATTTCACCTCGTCTAGGCTGCGCCCCAAAATGCGGCGTGCTAAGCCGCGCGTATGAACAAGCGGCAAGATCGGATGATCGCCGGGTTCACAGCCGGCGAACGGGACTACATTCGCCGCGAACTGGACATCTTCTTTTCGACATTGCCAAGCGTTGCCGAGGGTTTTCACCTTAAGACCTGGCGCGGGGGCGCCGATGCAGGCAAGCCGAAGCTGCCGCCGACAGCGAAGGGGTTGATCACGCATGGCCTCATGCGGTTTGATACCCAGGGGAACTTTCCACGCCTGTTTTTACCGAGGCGGGCCTAGTGGCTTTGCCCGCGATGATGACAGACCGCCGCCTCGTGGATCCGAAAAAGTTCGCCGATGTCCGGCAGGAACTCGGCATCGATCCCGTTTCCGAGGACGAGGCTGCGCGAGACTGACGCCGCCGCCCACGCCAAGGCCGCTCCTTACCGCCGCCGATGACGATCGGTTCTCGCATTTTGTGGTTCGCCGCCCAATTCGCTGTTTGTGGCCAGGGTCAGATCTGGGGCATTCATACCAGCAGCAACAACGCCAGCGCGTAGATCGCGCCAGTCACGACAAACGTCACGACAGTATAACCCATGACCCGTGGGATGCCGATGCCGGCCATCGCCACCACCGGCAGCGCCCAGAAAGGCTGCAGCATGTTGGCCACTTGCTCGCCCATCGCCACTGCCATTGCTCACAAGCCAACCGGACCGACTTGTCCGTCCCGGACAATAACACGCCCGCGCTTTACGACCGCTCGCATCCCCGGCCGCTGGGCCACAGCCTCGGCCACCGTCTCGGCCGCAACCAGCACCATGTCGCCCCCGCAGCCTGGCGTGAGGCCATAGTCCGGCGGACCGAGGGCCGTGGCTCCGCCCGTCGTGACGATATCAAGAGCAATCCTCAGATCGTCGTCGCGCCGCAGGTTGTTCCGCAGGCCAATGAACATCGCCCGTTCCAGCATATCGGCATTGCCGTACGGACCCCAGGTGTCACGGATGCCGTCCGACCCGGCACAGACCACAACCCCGGCACGCGCCAGTTGCGTCACGGTCGGCACCGGATGAAAGGCCGGTGCGGTCGTCATGATGGCGACACCAGCGTCGGCGAGTGCGTCGATCATCGCGTCCACCGATCCATGGTCGCCTATTCCCAGGCAAAAGGCGTGACTAATCATGACCCGCCGCCGTTCGCTCGATGATCATTTCCATCGAAAACAGACCCATCTCTCCCGGTTCGTGCAGGTGGATATCGACGTTGCGCCCAAAGCGCTCCGCTAGCGCAAAAACCGTGCTCAGGTGACCCTTCGGGTCCCGGTCGATGGCGCACGGGTCGAGCCCTCCGACCGTTTCGGCACCCAGACGCAGGGCTTGTTCCATGAGTTCGACCGTGCCGGGGGTGTACGAGAAGTCCTCTTTTGCGGGAACGCAACCAGATCGATAACTACAAGATCCGCCACGGCCTCTCGTGTCGCCATGCCGCCCTCAATGCCGCTCACGCCACAATCAGTATTCACATCGACGTGCGACCGAATGAACGTGGTGCCATGGGAAACAGCGAGCATCGCATGCCGACGCGACTGCCGTGCCGGATCGATCGGCAAGGTCTTTCGAACCGCGCGCTCGTTCTCGATCTTGTCGATCAGGCGCTCGCCCACCTCGTTGCGATACCACGGCAGACCCAGGAGCGATTTGTTCAGATGGGTATGTGCTTCGACTAGGCCTGGCAGAGACAGTTTCCGCTTTCCGTCAAGCACCGGCACGCCTGCCGTCGGGGAAACCATTCCGACGGCCGCAATTTGCCCGCCCGGATCAGAATATCAGTCGGTTCGGCGCCATAGGGCCGAACATTGGAAACAAGCAGGTCGTCGGCCATGGATTGCTGCCTTCGATCGGATCGGCAAATCTGGAACGGCTATCCGCCGGATGGCAAATCGGCCGGCTCCGCTGCTGGCCATCCTGCCATGTCACAGCTCGGTTTCGTCATTCAGCTTGCTGACTTTGATTAGCACCGGTCGCTGATCGCGACTTGGCGGCAGGCAAAACGAAGGCGGTGTTTAGTGCCCTTCTCCGCATTGCCCGTTCCGCGGCAGACTGGGTCATGCCGCATGCCTCGAGCACCACCTTCTGGGGCCTGATGGATCGTTGGGATGTTTCCAACGACCAGGCGTTGGAGTTAGTCGGTTACGAGGGAAAGCTCCCAACGGCTGAGCGACGACCGCATTTCAGGCTCGCGACCGAGCAGGCCCGTGTCGTGGCGACCTTGTTGGAGGTCGATAACGCCCTCGCCGCGGCTGGTTTGGACCCGGTGTGGCTGCACAAGCGGTCCGGAACGGGGTCGCGGTCCCCGTTGGACCTGATGCGCGCTGGAGCGATGGACGAGGTTCTTCGGTCTCTGACGCAGGCGGCACTGTCGGCACCAGCGCAGAAGAGGCGCGTTAATCGCTGGCAATTCGAGCGACGCCTCCTCAGCGTCAGGCCCTCGGGCTGGAGTAAGCATCTGGCTTGAGATCGTCGGGGTGAACACGCGCTATCTCTTGGCAACCACATTGTCCGGCAAACTGGGTGAGCCGGGTCGTTTGCCTCCAGCAGTGAACTGGATGTTAAATCGCCTGCGAGCCAAACACGGGCCGGCAGAAAGCCTCTATGGTCAGGTTTGATTCAGCCAGCACGTTTGAGCTTGATTGAAAATGATCCATTCGAAGATTCAATAACAACACTGGAGCTGCGACCATGCGACCCAACAAGATCAAGCAGATGTGGCATGCCGGTCAATGCGCGACGCTGGGCTGGCTGTCGGTTTCCCATGGGTTTACGGCAGAGGTCATGGCGCGTCAGGGCTTCGACGCCCTGTGTGTCGATTTGCAGCACGGGACCTCTGAGATGCAAGACGTCCTGCCCATGCTGCAGGCGATCTCGCAAACCGACACAGTTCCGGTCGTACGGGTTGCATGGAATGAGCCTGCGACCGTCATGAAGGCCCTGGACCTTGGCGCGATGTGCATCATCGTTCCGCTGGTGAATACCGCTGCGGAAGCTGCGATGGCGGTGGCGGCGTGTCGCTATCCGCCCGTCGGGATGCGCTCGTCAGGGCCCGTGCGCGCCATGCACTACGGCGGCGCTGACTACCAGGCCAACGCAAATGACGAGATCGTCGTTATGGCCATGATCGAGACGAGGGAAGGCATCGAGAACCTCGATGCTATCTGCGCTACGCCCGGCCTTGACGCTGTTTACATCGGGCCAGCCGACCTGTCGTTCGCACTGGGTTTGGCGCCGCGCGGCGATAACCCCGATCCCCTCCATCTCGCCACCTGCGACAAGATCCTGGAGACAGCACATAAGCACGGCATCAAGTGCGCCATGCACTGTGCCGGGGCGGCGTTCGCGGCGGGCGCGGTGAAGCGCGGCTTTGATATGGTGATGCTGACGTCGGATCTATCGTGCATGATCGCCGGGGCGCGGATGCAGCTCGACGAGCTTAAGTCCAAGACGGCCTGAGGACGACCTCATTGGGCGTGTTTTGGACCCAGGGATACCGGCTTGCACCCTCTGTTTCCAAGTGTCGCGGCGGCGTAGCGCCTCCTCGATCTGGTGCGGCGTGATTTTTCCACAGGATCAGGGACGTCGGTCATATGCCGCGCGAGGAATAGTCGGTCCGTTATGGCTATCGAACGACCCGGCTCAGGATCACTGACCATTTCGGCCGCGCCCGGTGACCCGTAGGCCCGGGTTTACCCTTGATTAACCCAGCTTCGCCAGGATGCGCCGATGCGGAGC
The DNA here is from genome assembly GCA_963832865.1 of uncultured Pseudomonadota bacterium. Classification (GTDB taxonomy): domain Bacteria; phylum Pseudomonadota; class Alphaproteobacteria; order Acetobacterales; family Acetobacteraceae; genus Rhodopila. Next base: position 545 of record CAWHWH010000069.1, on the reverse strand, counting down.
TCTCCTTTCGACGCCTTGATCACTCCCGGCGATCACGTCGGCCTTCATCCCGAACCACGTCAGGACGCGGTCGTCGATGCGGTGCAGGGCATGGACGGAGCCAATTACATCGACGTAATGGCGGCCAATTTCCCATCGACATGTCCAGGCTGGGTGATTGTTTATCCGCGTGGCAATCGCCGTATCCCGGATACTCAGCCATGGCGCGATCTTCGTCATCGAGTTGAGGAGATGGTTAAGGCCACGTTGGTCGCGGCAGCCAGCGAAGCGTTCGTCGCCAGCGCGGAGCGAAGAGCGGCGACATCACCGCTCAGCGTCGGCGATGTCCTCGTCATTAGCGGCACGAGCGTCCCAGCCATCGAGGAAAGCCTGCGTCGCCGCTTGAGCCGACTGTGTCGTAACCCCCGCGCCGGGACGGCCCCAGGCCGCTCCACCGCGGCTTGGGCGGTGTCGGCGTGCCCTTGCACCGCCTTGAGAGGGTCCTCGCCCCCCGTCGGCACCCTCCAGGCCGTCCTGAGCCTGCTGGAAATCGTATACGGCCAGGT
>CAWHWH010000068.1:0-48217 GCA_963832865.1 uncultured Pseudomonadota bacterium | reverse complement strand
GCGCTGAAGCGATATCGGACCGGGGGCGAGCAGAAGGTCACGGTGCAGCACGTTACGGTCAATGAGGGCGGACGGGCGATCGTCGGATCGGTTTCGCCCGGGGTAGGAGGGCAGGGGGATGCCGGGGCACGACAAACGGCGGAAGAGACAAAGTCGGTCGCCTGTTCATCCGATCGTTAGTAAATCCACCTCGTAATGCTCGGCCAGACGGGAGATCCGAAAATTCTCATCCCCACTATCGTTAGACCATTCTAAAGCTATCTCCGCAGCGTCTTCACATTCGGCAATTGTTGAAAATCACCTTCAGATGTTAGATACTTACAAACAGCAGCGCCTCCGTCGGCCACGGGCGGACGGTGACCCTGGGGTTCTTTTTCCCGATCTGTTCCACTGTGACGTAGTCCTCCGCCTCTAGGGCGCCGAGGCAGACACACTTTTGGTGCCGTCAGGCCTATCTCCTCCGCCATGCGCCGAACGATATTGTCATCATGGACAACCTCCCAGTGCACAAAGTGGCCGGGGTCAAAACGGCGATCGAGACTGCCAGAGCGTCGCTGTTGTTGCCCCTTCGCCGTATTCTCCGGACCTGAACCCGATCGAGATGGTGTTTGCCAAGCTCAAGGCTCTCCTTCGCAAGGCGTCGGAACGAACTGTCGGCAAATTGTGGGACCGGATCGGGGAACTGCTTCAGGCGTTTTCCAGCCAGAAGTGCGAGAACTACCTCATTCATCAGGGCTATAGTGCAACCTGATCGGAAACCGCTCTAATTATGATTTGCGAGACAGCCGACAGAAGGGCATACACCGGCGGCTCGCCTTGGGTCGTTAACCGAAAATCTCCCGCTAGGCTCGGACAAAGATTTCCCATACGCGGCTCGCCTTGGGTCGTTAACCGAAAATCTCCCGCTAGGCACGGACAAAGATTTCCCATACGCCGTCGGGCTGCCAGACCTCATTCAGGGCGAGCCGTGCGCGCGCCTCATCTATGCGAAGCACATCGCGACGATACCGGTAGAAGAAAGCTGAAACGCGATAGTTCGCGATGCAGTGGACATGCACAGGCACGTCTTGCAAATTTGTCATCACAGAGCAGAACTGGGCGAAGTCGCCTTCCGTAGGGTTCTGAAAATCTACCGGAATGTGGATATACGTCATACCCAAATTGCGGACGCTGGTAGCCTCGTCTGGCAACGCTTTCTCATGGCTATGAAGCCCGAGATTGACGATATGACGAACCCCTAGCGCGTGAATATCAGCCAATTGCTCTTCGGTCGGCTGCCCGGAGGTTGTGATCCGGTTATCAAGTCGCCGCCAATTGTAGATAAATTCGGGATCGGCCATTCACCTCACCATGGGATTATCGGATCAGCAGTTCGACTGTAGCAATTCTCACGTCGCTGAAAAGCCGCTTTGGGTCGGATGCGGCTGTCGAAGCCAGACGAGTGTTCCTAAATCGAACTTTCGGTTCCGCTGCTACCGGACCCCCTACGCCACCGACATGGAACACGGCAGCGAGAAAATCCCGCCGATCCGCCACAGACCGTCAGGGTTCTGACAATCATGCTTGCATCCGAATATTGGCCGCAGCCGGCGCCCTGCGCGAGCGCGGCCCCTTATGCTCCTGATGGTGCGGACCCGATGCTCTCAATTCGACCGGGCACCATGCACACCCTTCAGGGCGACGCTATCCAAACCGCCACGACGGAGATGACGCAGCATGCAACGGCTAGCAGGAAGGCGAGCCTGTAGCTCCCGGTCGCGTCATGGATGACGCCCGTTATCCAAGGTCCGGCTGCGCCGCCGCCGATCAATGCGACCGTGATCGTTATGGCTCTGCTCCTCACTACTGGATCGCTGCACGCGCAGACGCCATTGCGACCCCAATCTCCACACCGTCAGTCCTGAAGCGCTTCGGCAACTTTCCAATGATCGAGCTCGGCAAAAGATCATTGAAGACGCAGCCTAGGCCTCCCGCGCCCTCGTGATCCCATCGCACTGGCGAAGCTTAATCGGCGACATAGCCACCGGACAAGTGGTGGACGCCGTGGAGGATGGGAAGGGACTGCCTACGCCGGGCCGAGGTCGGCTCATGGAGGGTCGCGACAAGTGCGTTAGCCGCCTCTACAAGCTCACCAGTGCGCTTATTTCTCGATCCTCTAGGTCTGCCCGCGCCAGGTCGCCAACCGCCATTTGCCATCGGGGGGATGGTCAGTCTGACGTGCAACGCCCCGCCACGTCTGATTGCTCAAGACCTCTCGGCCGTGAATGCGTAGCCGCACCCCAGTCCATTAATCTCCCCTTCCATGTGCGAGCCGGTAATTTGGCCAACCATCTGGGGTCCGCCATTTCTAGGTGCCCCCTTAAACGATCCATCGAGGGCGACGGCAACTTCGAAAGTCGGAGAATAGGTTGGGTCTGGGGGGAGGTTTGGGTGGGCAAGAACATAGGTGAACGCGTTATGCTGGATGGATAGAGAGAGTGCTAGGGGCGTGTCACACCAATTGCTGTGGGCTCCTAGTCGAATTATCGGCGGACCATCCGATCCCACACCTCGGGACCGCCCTGATCATGGAGTCACTTGGCACTGCGGACTGCGATTTTTACGCCGGATTGCTTACCCAGCTGGCCAATGTCGGTACCGCAAGAGAAAACACTCGACGAACGGGGAACGAACTTTATGTTGGCAATGGTGAGGGGTATTGGCCCGAAGGACGAAATTGAAGCCATGATGGCTGCCCAGATGGCGGCAGTTCACAGACCACCATGACTTTCGCCCGCCGCCTCGCCCATGTGGACAACATCCTCCAGCAGGATAGCGCGGAACGGGCATTCAACAAGCTAGCGCGGACGTTTGCGGTGCAGGTGGAAGCGCTGAAGCGATATCGGACCGGGGGCGAGCAGAAGGTCACGGTGCAGCACGTTACGGTCAATGAGGGCGGACGGGCGATCGTCGGATCGGTTTCGCCCGGGGTAGGAGGGGCGGGGGATGCCGGGGCACGACAAACGGCGGAAGAGACAGAGTCGGTCGCCTGTTCATCCGATCGTTAGTGAATCCACCTCGTAATGCTCGGCCAGACGGGAGATCCGAAGATTTCTCATCCCCACTATCGTTAGACCATTCTAAAGCTATCTCCGCAGCGTCTTCACATTCCGCCATGCGAAAATCACCTTCAGATGTTAGATCTTACAACAGCAGCGCCTCCGTCGGCCACGGGCGGACGGTGACCCTGGGGTTCTTTTTCCCGATCTGTTCCACTGTGACGTAGTCCTCCGCCTCTAGGGCGCCGAGGCAGACACACTTTTGGTGCCGATCTAGGCCTATCTCCTCCGCCATGCGCCGAACGATATTGTCATCATGGACAACCTCCCAGTGCACAAAGTGGCCGGGGTCAAAACGGCGATCGAGACTGCCAGAGCGTCGCTGTTGTACCTTCCCGCCGTATTCTCCGGACCTGAACCCGATCGAGATGGTGTTTGCCAAGCTCAAGGCTCTCCTTCGCAAGGCGTCGGAACGAACTGTCGGCAAATTGTGGGACCGGATCGGGGAACTGCTTCAGGCGTTTTCCAGCCAGAAGTGCGAGAACTACCTCATTCATCAGGGCTATAGTGCAACCTGATCGGAAACCGCTCTAATTATGATTTGCGAGACAGCCGACAGAAGGGCATACACCGGCGGCTCGCCTTGGGTCGTTAACCGAAAATCTCCCGCTAGGCTCGGACAAAGATTTCCCATACGCGGCTCGCCTTGGGTCGTTAACCGAAAATCTCCCGCTAGGCTCGGACAAAGATTTCCCATACGCCGTCGGGCTGCCAGACCTCATTCAGGGCGAGCCGTGCGCGCGCCTCATCTACACGAAGCACATCGCGACGATACCGGTAGAAGAATGCTGAAACGCGATAGTTCGCGATGCAGTGGACATGTACAGGCACGTCTTGCAAATTTGTCATCACAGAGCAGAACTGGGCGAAGTCGCCTTCCGTAGGGTTCTGAAAATCTACCGGAATGTGGATATACGTCATGCCCAAATTGCGGACGCTGGTAGCCTCGTCTGGCAACGCTTTCTCATGGCTATGAAGCCCGAGATTGACGATGTGACGAACGCCTAGCGCGTGAATATCAGCCAATTGCTCTTCGGTCGGCTGCCCGGAGGTTGTGATCCGGTTATCAAGTCGCCGCCAATTGTAGATAGATTCTGGATCGGCCATTCACGTCACCATGGGATTATCGGATCAGCAGTTCGACTGTAGCAATTCTCACGTAGCTGAAAAGCCGCTTTGGGTCGGATGCGGCTGTCGAAGCCAGACGAGTGTTCCTGAATCGAACTTTCGGTTCCGCTGCTACCGGACCCCCTACGCCACCGACATGGAACACGGCAGCGAGAATCCCGCCGATCCGCCACAGACCGTCAGGGTTCTGACAATCATGCTTGCATCCGAATATTGGCCGCAGCCGGCGCCCTGCGCGAGCGCGGCCCCTTATGCTCCTGATGGTGCGGACCCGATGCTCTCGATTCGACCGGGCACCATGCGCACCCTTCAGGGCGACGCTATCCAAACCGCCACGACGGAGATGACGCAGCATGCAACGGCTAGCAGGAAGGCGAGCCTGTAGCTCCCGGTCGCGTCATGGATGACGCCCGTTATCCAAGGTCCGGCTGCGCCGCCGCCGATCAATGCGACCGTGATCGTTATGGCTCTGCTCCTCACTACTGGATCGCTGCACGCGCAGACGCCATTGCGACCCCAATCTCCACACCGTCAGTCCTGAAGCGCTTCGGCAACTTTCCAATGATCGAGCTCGGCAAAAGATCATTGAAGACAGCCTAGGCCTCCCGCGCCCTCGTGATCCCATCGCACTGGCGAAGCTTAATCGGCGACATAGCCACCGGACAAGTGGTGGACGCCGTGGAGGATGGGAAGGGACTGCCTACGCCGGGCCGAGGTCGGCTCATGGAGGGTCGCGACAAGTGCGTTAGCCGCCTCTACAAGCTCATCAGTGCGCTTATTTCTCGATCCTCTAGGTCTGCCCGCGCCAGGTCGCCAACCGCCATTTGCCATCGTGGGGATGGTCAGTCTGACGTGCAACGCCCCGCCACGTCTGATTGCTCAAGACCTCTCGGCCGTGAATGCGTAGCCGCACCCCAGTCCATTAATCTCCCCTTCCATGTGCGAGCCGGTAATTTGGCCAACCATCTGGGGTCCGCCATTTCTAGGTGCCCCCTTAAACGATCCATCGAGGGCGACGGCAACTTCGAGAGTTGGAGAATAGGTTGGGTCTGGGGGGAGGTTTGGGTGGGCAAGAACATAGGTGAACGCGTTATGCTGGATGGATAGAGAGAGTGCTAGGGGCGTGTCACACCAATTGCTGTGGGCTCCCCTTAATGAGGTTGAGCTAACCCGGATCGTACCGAGGTAGGTGCTATCGAACGAAACGGGCGTCGCAGTTGGAGTTACCGGGTCGAGCGGCTTCGAGGGCTCCGAGCATGCCCCCAGAGCAAGCAAGACTGCAACCGTGGGCATAGTGTGCGTGCTAAGTTTCACGGTCTTGTTGCTCCATTCGCCGGGAGCTGTATGCCGGGCGGCGGGCCTCTTTCTGTTCGCGGCCGACGGTAGCTCGTCACTCGGTCGCTCGGCAAACCGTCGTGCTTAGGAAGAACGCGGGCAGCTCCGGACAATGAACGCCGCACAAGTCATAGGCGCTAACGGATGCGCTCTTTACGCAATCTTTGGACAGGAGACGCAGCAGCTTCGGAATGCCGAAGCCTTCCCCATGGCGGGTGATCAGAGTGTCCAGATTATACCGCCGCGCGCTGCACCGGCTACAGGCCACGGCCAGCACCGTGGTGTGCTCGCCAACGTCCCCTAGGGTGATTGATCCAGACATCACAGAGATATATCACGACAACGGATGCCCAGCATACGGCCAGGTCGGCGTGCGTGGAAGTGGTCTTGAGCAACGCTGTGATGCTGAACTGGGTATGTCGCACGGCTTCTGCTATCTTGCGTCGGGGAGAGCTCTTTCATGTCAACGACTGTATATTTCGCCACCAACCGCGTGGTCACAAACGCCAATGATGCGGTCAACGGCTATCCGGCGGTCATGGTTCCCCCCTTACAGCCGCAACAGATTACTTATGGGACAGCGATTGTTGACGGGATAAACATAGCGACGAATGCTTCGGGAGTTGTCTCGCAGATCAAGGATGTGAACAAAGGAGGCTTCTCGCCAGATGCTATCGACGCCCTCTCGAATCCGAGTCAAGATCTACTCGTGTTCATCCACGGGTTCGACAATACCTTCTCGGATGCCATCACCCGCGCAGCCTTTAACCGGGAATGGCTCGCTGGATCCCAGATGCCGGGAACGGACACAACAGTTGTCGCATTCAGCTGGCCTTCGTTAGGGAAAGCGGTATCGCTTCCAATTCCACAGAAAGATTATCTAACCGATCAGCACACGGCGGAGAATTCCGGACTGGCTTTGATGGCCTTCATCGCCAACCTGCAGCCACTGCTGGATTCAGCCCGTGGTAACGGCTCCCGCGTGACTCTTCTAGCCCACAGCATGGGAGATCTGGCGTTCGAGTCTGCGGTACAAAACTGGTTCCGAAATGGCAACGGCGACGCCAAGATGTTTGATCTGGCAATTCTTGCTGCCGCCGACTGCCGCTACGATACATTCGACCAGCCATTTCCCAACGGTCTGAGTGGGCTCACGCGCTTGGCCAGCCGTGTCTCGATTCTCTACAGCCAAGCGGATCAGGTATTGCTGCTCAGCATGGTCGTAAATCTGGGTGCCAAACGATTGGGACAGGACGGCCCACATAACAGTGCTGACCCGGTGGCTTTTCCTCCGGCCGTATACCAAATGGCGGATTGCACGGACTTCAGAGACTACGACTTCAATCTTCTCACGTCGCATCAGTATTATCGGATGTCCCCCAGTGTCAGGACGATTATCGCCACAAGCATGGGTGGTCCGTTGGTGGCATAGTCAGCGATATCCCACTTTTCCCAATATGGCGCAGTGATTTTTGAGGGCTTCTTCTGTGAGTTCTTTGAGCATGACAAGAATATATGTGTTTACATTACGAAAGTCAAACCGATGAAGTAGGGACCGGCTGTGGTGGCCTTTTCGAGTGCCCCGCCTGGGCACTGCGGGTCGTTCGCGACTTGTGTGCCTCGGAGACCATGTGGTCGAGACAATCCTTGATCTTCCTGCATTGCCGGGAAAACGCTCTCAGGCGATCTTCAGAGAAGGATTCCGCCGCAATTTGGTCAGGCTCACTTGGAATTTTGTAAGACACGGCCGCCGGTGTCTTCAGGTCAATCATCACCCAGACGCTGTGAACGATCTTGTTGCGCGGCTCGGCGAGGTCGACCATGGCGCGCCACATGGTGGTTTCGCCCCGGTTCACAACGGGAGCGAGAACCCCGTATTTCTCCGACAACCTCTTCGCAAGCTCGAATTTTGCCTTGGCGTCGGATCGGACAAGCATCCGGCCATCATCAAACGAGAGGCCCGTCATTTCCCAAATGAACACCTCGACCGCGGCCTCCATCGCCGCGATAGCTGTTCGCAGTAATCCGGCTCACGCTGACCGTTGACTGCTTCATGCAGTCGGTTGCCCATTCTTTCAGGTACACGGAAATACCCTTTACGTCCTACTACCTCGTTTTCAAGTTCCTGCCACGAGGGCGTGCATTTTTTAAATCAAAACGGTTTTCGCCAGGCTTTGGACTTATATTCCCTTTCGGCGCCCCTATTACACGCCTTTGCTCTGAATTATAAAATAAACCCATAAGGATTATTGTGTATTATCGTTGCTGCAGAGGACGGTGATAGGTTAATAGTGATGTTTACTGCGCTGATTGAAAGCTAAGCCAAGGATGCCATTGGGGTTAGGCAGATGCCCAAAGGTGGCTATTGGTCCTAAGCGGACGGCTCACGGTCGCTGGTGCGACACGCAGTTTGCGTGACAAGCTAAAACCATGAGCGCGCGACCCATCATATGGACTGAAAAAATGCTTGCCGCGCTCATAGCGTACCGCGCGGATAATCTCCCGCTCTATCTCTGCGCGGAAAAAGTCGGAGTCGGTTACGTTACAACAGTCATGAAAGCCCGCGAGCTCAAAATCGCGGATCGCCGAAATAGTGGCCGCACTCCTGGATGGAAAACAACAAAGGCATAAGCCAGATGCTTGCCGACTAGGGCCGAACGAACGTCCGGCGGCGGCATGGGGTCCGCTACCGAACGTCCGTTCTCCGTGCTATCGCCTGCCGTGCCGGGGATAGAAGCAGCCGTTCACCGGCGAGCAGCACGGAAACCCAAGCCTAGCTGGGACGGTTTGGCGCACCAAGGCTGAGAGCGATGGCGAGCGGGTCACTCCGGGCACCAGGACAGATCTGAGGAGCGATGAACGGGCTGGTGCTTACTGTGCTGGTTTCTTCCCTGTTTCCCCAGTGGCCGCCGCATTACCGGGTGATCTACCGGTGATGCCATGAATTTCGCCGGTCCTCATATAGCCCGGAGCGGTGCTCTTCATGGCAGTCTCGCCGTTTTTGGCATGGTCGTTCGCGGAGGCGGAGCTGGGTTTTCCAGTGTCGATGGCCTGCCCTACGGCGCCCGCCAGGGGGAAGGCCGCCAGAGCAGCTGCCAGTAGCAACGAACGCGAGATCGAAATCATCGCCATATCCTTTTCCAGATTTGGTTGCCCGGTGGTCTTACGCGGCGCCGTCTACGAAACGCGGCGAGGCCTTGTGCGGTTGTGGATTCCGCACTGCGGCACACGCAGAATCGACGTGCTGCGTCTCGACAACGCAAAGGTCCCCAGCCGCCGTCGTCAGCATCGGGTTTTGACGAAATCAACGTGAGGCATAACAAGTGATAGCCACAACCCACTCACCTTGGCGTTGAAGCCTTGTCGTCGTGCCTGTGCGCGGCACAAGGAGGAAATGTAATGCTGAATAAGACGTGGACTTTTGCCTTAGCGCTCGCCCTGGCGGCAGCGCCAGTTTCATCGTTGCTAGCCGCCGGGGGTGCGGGTGCAGGGGGTGCGGGTGCAGGCGGTGCCGGTGCAGGCGGTGCCGGTGCAGGCGGTGCCGGTGGAGGGGGTGCCGGAGGGGGTGCCGGGACCTCCAACGGCGAGAATGCGACGGCCGGAACGGCTGCTGCAAATGCCAGTACACCGGCGGCGAAGATGGACCCCGCCGGGGCGAAGCCTTCTTCGCCCAGTGCAGGCGACCCCGCGGCAACAAACAACAAGTAAGCCGAAGCTGGCCGGGGGCCGCGCCGCACGCAGTCCTCCCGCGCCAAGTGCAGCGCGATGGAATCTCAGGACTGTTTGGGGAAACTAGGCATAACGATTTCGCTTCCCAAACTCGTCGGCGCTGGTGCACGGTGCTCGGGTTTCCCCCTGAAAAATAAACTTGCGCCACGCTCTGGCGCATTTCTTTGCGGGCTGCGCCTACTCTGCCAATCCGTATGAACGGCCGCTGACTTTGATCTCATGCCCGGTCCGACCGCATGCGCTACACCGCAGCTTCAATCCGCGGCCCACTGTCGCGCGGCCATCGGTGCGCTCGGCTCCAACTGCTGTGGATCGACCTGCGGCCCAATAGTGTGGTGCTGCTTCTCGGCGGGCTTGGGGTCGATCTCATCGTAATGCCCCTGCAACACCTCGCGGAATGGCCTGCCAGATGCATTCGCCGGGTTGATCCGGTGCAAGGCCGCGTAGGTTTTGAGCAGATCCCCTTGCAAGCAGACGAATTCGACGATGTCGTACACCTGCCCAACTTTGCCTTCGCGCGGGTATAGCGCTCCAGAAACTGCATCACGCGTTCACTCACCCCGAGCGGCGTACCGCCCGACGACGTGGGCGCCTTCTCCCAGTCCACGGCGCCGCCGGTCATTTGGGTGCCGACCTCCCAGTCGCGCCGAAACCGCCTTACCGACCCGATCTGCGACCTAGACAGCGTGCCTGACTGCTGGAGCGTGTCCCGGTTATCGACCGCGCGAAAGCCGCTGACGATCTTCGGACTGCGCCTTCGAGCATCAAGGTCGGCCGGATCTCTCCACTCGGCCTGGCGCACTTGTTCCGCCGTGCAGGCTCGATCTGGGCGTTCTCCGGATCCGCGTAGCTGCGCCGGATGCTGCGCCTTCTGCGCCGGCGACCACACGGGCGATGCGCGTCAAGGGTGAGCAGTTACCCCGGTCGGCGAGGCGTAGTAACTTCCGAGAGCTGGAGGCGCGCTAAAAAGATGCGCCTTCGATACGTGTTAGACGGCCTTGGTCACGCCGGTGCCTGCCGGTCGCGCAAGGTCCAAGCGGAGTGGCGCTGCAAGTAGGACCGTAGTGCCGTCCGTCCAATAGTACTCTGCGACACCTTATGCCCCGTCCGTTTCTGCACGGCGCTCGTGAAATCGAGCAACGCAGAAAACTCGTCCGGGTGAGTTTTAGCAGCAGGCTGTGGGTTTCTCGCCTCTCAGGATGGACGCGAGCGTCGACCGATTTCTCGCCGTCAGCTTGCCCAAAGGCTTCAGAGGCTCGCCCGGCGATCTGCCCGAAACTCCCTAGAAACACCTCACGCGCGGCCCACGCGGGATCTGGGCATATCCTCCGCCGCTACGGCGGAGCCGTAGCTCCGCCAATGCCGCTGGCGGAGTTTGTGACCACGCCCTACCCCGCAGGGCTAGGAATCACGGTCGAAGTGATCAAGAAGCTGATCGCCGGCACACCCGTCATGCTGGCTTGGGACCAGGCGCTACGGAGCGACCAGGCGGTAAGCGCAAAGGGGCCGGGAGGGCCCCAAAAGCTTCGCTAGAAACCAAGCCTGATAATATCCTACTTGAAAAAGAACCTTCAGAAACCAGCCGTCGTAGACTACGGCACCAAGCGGGCCTTCGCCGCTTGGACAAGGCTGCCCAGGCTGGAAACGACAAGGCCGCCGACATGCTCCGCCGCGTGCTCGACCCAGATGACCCCACCACGGTCAACAGCGCTCTGGTCATCATGGGCTGGCGCAAGCCAATGATCAGCGTGGTCAACACCAACGAGCGCCTCACAGGTGCTGCGGTGCGAACCGGCCTGGCGCGCAACCGAGCTGATGCTTCCCCCGCGAGCTGCTCGACAACCGCCGCTTCGATTCTGCGTGTGCTGCATTGCAGCCAAACAACCGGTCAGAAGCCCACCGCGTTTGATGAACGTCGCCGCATAAAGTGCAGGCGGCCAAATTGGAGGAATATGGCGATGGTTTCGATCTCACGCTCAATGCTGCTGGCAGCAAGCTTGTTGGCGTTCCCGCTCGCCGGCGCTATGGCGCAACACGACCCTTCGAGAGAAGAAGGCAAATCTAGTTCCGCCTCTGCAAGCAACCAAACGGGTTCTCCTCAAAGCACCGCACCGGGCTATCAGACCACCAACGACGTTAACGGTAAGCCATCATCTGGAAATGCGGCCACTGCGGGGCAGTCAGGCAAGAAACCGCCCCCGTAAGACGCCAAACAGCACGTGATCACTCCGGCACGTCCCGCTCCAGCCGGGCAACGCGGGTCGAGGCAGCGGTTGATCCCCTGGTTTTCCAGCACCGTTTCCCCTTTGGCGGGCCGCCCAAGGCCCGCCTGTTCCTCCGCCAGCAGGGCCGACCTTCTTGATGACATCAAGAAGTTTGCCGCTCTTTCCTGTATCCAGGTTGTCCCGTGGCAGAAAATCGAACTTATAAGTTCACATGAGGCACTATCCGAACCATGAGCACGGGCTTGGGAAAGGTGCAGCGCGCCATCCTAGACGGGCTGGAACCGGCCAAGCAGGCGCATGCCAAGGACGAGTTGGATTATCGGGGCGGCGCGTTTTGGGCGAACTTCCAAAGTGAACATGGCGAGAAGTATTCCGGGAAGCCTCGGGAGCAGATGGTCAGGTTCGACGGCCAGGACCGGGCGCTTCCTGCGGACGCCTACGATCTCAGGGCAACGCTGGCTTACCTATCGCGGGAGATGAAGGCCGGGCGACAATGCGAGGCGCCGATGAAGAGTTGGGACGTGGACAGGCGGTTCGCGGTGAGTTTCTCGCGTGCGGTTCGGACGCTGATCGAGCGCGGAGAGCTGGTACGGTTGCTGCCGGACGGTGCTCGCGTTCGGGAAATCCGGTTCGTCTCCCGCCCCTAGATTTAGCAGGAAGTCGAGTTTGGCCGCGGCTGTCGACGGCTCGATAGAGGTAGGTCCATCGACCCTTCACCTTCACATAGGTCTCATCCACACGCCAAGAGCCGTTGCTGGTGCGCAGATGCGGGCGAACCCGCTTCTCCAATTCGGGCGCATAGGCTTGGATCCAGCGGAAAATTGTTGTGTGGTCGACCGACACGCCGCGATCCAGCAGCATCAGCGCAAGATCGCGGTAGCTGATGGGAAACATTAAATACCATCGGACCGCCCACAGAATCACCTCGACGGTGAACTGGCGGCCTTTGAAAGGTTGGTCTGAACGTACCTGTGCCGCGTGTCGACGTCGTCTCATGCCAGCGCTTGTACCCGACCGGTCCGGCAGCTCCAAAGATGCAACAGAACCGCCCAAACGGGCGTCTCGGTTGGATGGCCTGCTCTGTCAGTTCGGCTGGCTCCCGCTGCCCCCTGCACGCCCATACCCAGGACCTCGAACATGCCACCCAAAATGCCAACACCCGCCCAACTGCCCACCACCCGGCCCAAGGAAACCCGGGCGGCGTCCGCCGCCGCTCATGCTGAACCGGTCGCCTCGCCTCCATCGTCGCGCAGCCGCTTTATCGGCCAGGCCGAAGATATGGAATTCATCCCGCCCGAACCTCGCTCCCTCACCAACGATCCGGTCCCAGCAGAGACCCATGACGACCCACTGGCTGATGTTCCCTTGATCGGGCCGGTAACGGATCGGTTTACTATCCAGCCCGGCGATATCGACTTTATCGTCGTCGGCTCGATCGAGGTCGTTATCCATCCGGCCGACACCGATGACCCCAACGACTGACAGACTGCGCCAACGCACAACCGGCGACGGAGAACCACGAAAAATGGCCGATCTCACCGCACTAACTGTCATGGTCATCGCAGCCGGGGTCATCATCGTGGTTGCCACCATCGTCGCCCAGCGCCGAAACGAGCAGCACGGCGGTCACGGTGGTGGACACTGACCGCATGGGCGTTACCGAGGACAAATAGGAGCTCGAAAGCGATGATTGAAAGCCTTTCGGCGCTGACCCTGGCCACCCACGATATGCCATGCGCCGTGCGCTTCTACACTGCGCTGGGCTTTGACCTCATCCATGGTGGCGAGGACGCGGGTTTCACCAGTTTCCGCGCCGGGTCGGGCTACCTGAACTTGACCGCCCAGCCCAGCAATCGGCGCTGGGAGTGGTGGGGTCGGGCGATCTTCCACGTCGCCGACGTTGACGCGATGCACGCGCGGGTCATTGCCGCCGGCTACCACCCCGACACGACGCCTCGCGATGCCACATGGGGCGAGCGCTACTTTCACGTCACTGATCCGGACGGACACGAGCTCAGCTTTGCCCGTCCTCTGTCGTAACGGCTCGGTTTATTTGGGGCCTGCCATGTGGTTTCGCCACTGCGGCGGGCTATGCACAAACGCGGTGCCTACCCCCGACGAACCCCCGACGCAAAATTCGATGCCCATTCAGGAGCGGAGGCCCGCCGCGGGCGAACGGACGCGAGCGGTTTGACATGTGCGCGTTTCGGTCTGTATCGAGAAGGAACTCCGTAGAAAGCGGATTTGTGGGCAGTGCGGCAAGTTTTCACACCTGAGAGGGTGGGGGCGGCGGGTCGCCAACCTTCCATCGCGGATCTTCCGTTCGAGGACCGCTTAGACTGTTACTTGGCCGGAAGCGGCCCGTCCGCTTTCAGGCTGAAAACTTGAATAGCGGACATTTACAGCCCCTGGCCCGACAGAATTACATGTGCCGAGGCAGAGTGAACCTACCCCTAAACCATGTTGGGGATACCCCGCTCCCGCGCGGATCGCCGCTTAGAGCGCCCAGGAGCGCCCTGTAACGCCGCTTTTAGGTGACAAGCTACCCTTTGTTCAATTACAATGACAGCTAGTACAATGGGAGCATTCGAATGAGGGCTTTATTTGTTGCTTTGGCGCTCGTTGGGGCAGGGACTTTAAGCGGCGCACCGGCTTGGGGGAAGGATTTCACCAATTTTGGACGAGGTAGTGAAAGTTGCGCGACTTGGACCGCCGACCGGAAGGCTAACCAAGCGCTTGCTGATGAGCAATGGGTGCTGGGCTTCGTATCGGCGACGGGTGATACGGTTTCGGCGGATGCCAACAAAAATGTGAATATAAATACCGATGCAGATGGTATTTTTGGTTGGATCGACAACTACTGCAAAGCAAACCCAACGGATGACATAGCAACAGCCGGAGATGCATTTTGGACTAAATCTGGCACTGTTCAATTTTCAAATTGACCTGGAGACGTATCAATGAAGGCGGACGTTTGGCGTAAGTCGGGATCGGGCCGATGAACGTCCGGTTCTTGTCGGGAATATCCAAATAGCGGTCGAACCGGCCTGCCCCGTTAAAATAGGTGACACCGGACACGGAATGTAGGACGTAGAAATTGGGACAAGGGCCGAAAACTTGGTTGGGTAGAACTTGCGCTGGCCGAACCAAAAAAATCGCGACAACGGAAGGATCAAGACGTGACTCGAAACTTCACTACCAGATCAGCCATCCTCATTTTCAGCCTGGTCGTTGGCGTATCCATCTCGCAGAACGCGGAAGCTGTCACCAAGTTCGGCAAGTCATCAGAGGTATCGGTCGCCAGTTCATTCATTCTTGCCCAAACCAGCGGAATGAACCGACGCTCAGATCGCCGAGGTGACCGGCAGGACTGCCGGCAGGACGAGGGGGCTGTTGGCCAGGACAAGCGCGCTTGCAAACAGGCTGGCCGCCAGACACGCTGAGCGGAAAAAGAATGCGACCCTCTGGTGCATAAACTTTGATTTACCCACCACTCTTAGCGCCGGCTGAATATTTCCCAAAAGTGGCGGTTGGAAATTCCCCACTTCGTTGCGCTGGTTGTTCGCTTCTGAGCTTGCTCAGAGCGAACAACCAGCGCGATCGCCGAAGCTGCCTGCTGTCGCGTCCACCCGCACGACCAGCAGCGGCTGCGCCGCAGGAACAGATCGAGACGCCATCATCCCCGTCGTCGGCATCGCCGGCAGCGTCGGCAGCTTGCCGCCTCCCGCCAGGCCGCCCAGCTCGGAATAGTTGCGTTCCGCGCCACGTCCCGCTCCGGATGACGTCTCCCCCAGCCGTGACGTGGTCACGTGCAACAGCACGTTAGCATCCTGCCCGACCACGACGCCCGCCTCGCGCATTCCCGTGAGGAACCGATCGCCCAGCATGAGGTTGTGCTTTGAAAAGCGGGAGCTGAATGATATCGCTTTACTTCAGCGGCGGTGGCGTTCGCTGTCCCCGCAAACCGAGTCGCCGGGCCACCTGTTCGCACGTATCTGCAGGTTACCCGAAAAAGGTGGATCAGGTGGTGACGTGGTGACACCCGACGGGGTCACCGATCATCGGCTTTATGCCTTATTCACAATATATCTCGCCTCTCGCCTTTCTATTCGTATGCCTGTCCTATGCTGTGCTTCTTGGCCTGCTCTACATCGACGTAATTGCGGACATGAATTTAGTCATGTTCAAAGCCCTCCAGGACGCAGAAATTGTCACGGCAGCGCTGGTCCTGTTTGCTGCGGCCTTAGCTGGAAAGATGCTTTCTGCGGTGGTTCTTTATCGCATGATGCACAAACAAGCGGGTCGCTAGATAACGGATAGCCAAGGCGTGAGAGGACCTCCGCCGGCCTCGCCGCCGCGCGAGCTGAAGGTATCCGGACCGTAGGGGTAGCCGGTTTCCTGCCTGAACGGTCAGTGCCTGCGCTCAGATATTGCGTTGCCGGATACAATTTTGCGGGAGCCAGATCCGCGCGATGCTGCGCAGCGTTGCGGAAGAAGCCGGGGCGGTTGAGCAACTTCATGGCCGGGGCAATCGCCGGACTGGGCGGCCTGGACGTGCTTGTCGACAACGCCGGCTTCCCGATGGCCGCTCCCTCGGATCGGCTGGATATCGCCGATTTCGACCGCGTGCTCGCGGTCAACCTCCGCCGCGCCGCCATTCGCCACTTCCTGACGCGGCCGTTCGGACGATAGGTGGCGACGATTGTCATGGAGGCGGAATAGTCGCCCAAGTCCGGACTGTCGTGCCGATCGTGTGAACCACGTCACAGCACTGCTCCGCCAAGCGTGGGATATCGGATCAGGGCAGAGGAGGTCGTACCGATGGCACATATGGCTTTGGCTTCAATCGAGAGAATGCCGGTTTCGGCCTCTTTCTCCATGCCGCGATCCTTCTCGGCGTTTGAAACGGCCATGCTTCTCTTCACGGCGTCTCCGACCAAGGCAAAGGAATTCGCCCTGTCGATGTACGAACGCGTGGCATGGGGCCTCGATGTCGATCAGATCGAGCATTGGGCACGTATCGTGACACAGCTAGCGCAGCTAACGCGGGCTCTTCAGGCGGATTGAATCACCCCATTCGATGAATTCAGCGGCCCAGTTGCAAGCCGCCAGAAACCCAGGAAGAACGTTGCCCGAGCCTCCGGCTATCCTGCTGAACCGCGTGCGGCACCAGTTCACCGGCCGCGCCATCTCACCCCACCAACTGCACCCGTGCGGTGTCTGATAAGCGCGATCCCGATCGAGGTGCGGATTGCTCAACCCGTGACGGAGCGGCTTCGCCAACGAACTCCACGATGACACGCATCGGGGTATCAGCCAGCTTGCCGTCGTCAACGACGATGCGTTCCGACCAGCCCATGCGCGCCTGCTGCCACCACTTGATGGCCTGGAAATCGCCCGCCTTGATCCGTTCGATGTGCGCGAGGATGACCATCGTGTTGAGCGTGGTAGTGCCGGTTCTGATTTCCTCTTTGTAGTGCTTGCGCAACGTCGGTTCACTGACGGCACAGCACCGCGCGATGTCGACTTGGGCGATCCCGGCGGCGACCATCGCGGCCACGGTGTCGCGATCCACCTTGGTAGGCTCATGTGGTGGCCGGTTCGCGGGGCGTGCGGTCGGTGACGGCTTGCGGGTGGGCATCGGTTCTTTCTCCGGGTGGGACCGGGTGCGGTGCTGCAGGATCGTCATCGGCGCCGAGGCACGGAGCCGATTTCGCCCCGTCGACGGCTTGCTATCCGGCTCGACCATTCTATCCCGCGGAAATCGTTCCTAGCCGGCATACACACCGCCGAAAACGCTCCCGTCTGGCAAAGCCTTGCTTTTCCTCCAAGCGGCTCAACTCGCGGAATCGAGGCGGTGCGGCAACGACCTCAACAGGCCGGGGACCACGCCGGCGGCGGGGAGGATGTCGTGCGAACCGGGCCAAATTGGCCGAGTACGCCGGCAGGCGATTTTATGGCGTTGCGGGCCATGCCACTCGCCGTTCGGGCGACTGGGCCAGTGCACAACGATGATCCTGCAGCGCTTCGCCCCACTTGTTACCGAAACCAGGACGCGTCCGCCCGGCGAGCAGAATGAATCCCGTGCGTCCACCAGCCCCGGTTTCGCCAGTGACGACCAGACTTTCTTGACCCATCGCGGCGCGGGCTTCCGGAAGTGCGGCCAACAAACGAAACGGATTGGCCCCGGCAAGGTCGGATCCGTCAATCCGCTTAGCGAGATACCGTTCGCCGGCCAATGGAACCGGAAATGGCGCCCAATTCGGGCCGATTGCGCGCGCATGGGCATCGAGCGCAATCCTCACTGCGGGCTTGATGCAATCGATATGAATATGCAATTGGTCTTGCGAGCGCCCATAAACCGAGTTGACCGCCAAGCTGAGTTCATCCCGCCCGAGGACCCGGCCGGCATGTTGGTCGACATATCGGCGGGCGTGCCACGTCTGAGCCCAATAGTTCGGCGCATCCGGTGACAGGAGCGCAGGGTCCTCGATCCCGGTTATGCGAGCCGTCGGGATCAGCAGGAAGTGCGTCGGGGCCAAGGGATCGGGATCCTTGAGGATTACAGAGCCGGCGGCGAGGTCGACCTCGGTGCAAGGGGCCGGGCTGACGAACACCTGCTGATCCGGAACGCAGACATTATGCACGACCCGCCAGAGGGCATCGGGGTCACGTGCGATGCCCTGTGCCACTGACGCGCAGGCCGTCAGCAGAGGGGTGCATATCGCAACGGCCCACAGCACGTCCCGGCGCGGCGTCAATTGGCCCCCATCTCAGGCGCATGGTCCGGTCGGCGTGCCTTGTTCAGCACCAAGGCTAGCCGCACACCGGCCAGGTCGCCGCCGGCGGTGATGGTGTGCGCGGCGAGCGGGTCCGTATCGGCGGCAAACAAGGCGCTAACCTTTCTTCGCAGGGCTGGGTCGAGGCGAGTTTGCGCGATCAGGGCAACAACCTCGTGGGCTTCGTCGCCCCACGCCGCGGCCGGACAAGACGATATCAGGTTGAGCATAGTTGAGCATAAGAGCCGTCGCGGTCGCGGCCAACCATCTTGCAACCGCTCTCATCATTCTGCCTTCAGATTCTCCTCCAGGTGCTCGCGTATCGTTTCTGCTTCCGATGGCCGAGCTACCCGACGAAACCCCTGCGTGCGCGTTGTGTTTTGAAACATCAGGCTCTCCCGCAGCGTGAATGGCGCAGGGCTCTGTGAAAGATAGCGCGACCTGCGGCACAAAACATTTCGGCGTCCTTATCCGGCTACGCCTGCGCCAAAAGGCGTAGCTGACTACCTGGTTTTGACGGTCCTAGTGTAACAAAAAGACTTGCAGGAGGAATGCGCTCCCCTTGGCAACTCGCGGCGGGCAGAAGACAGCAGCGTCAACCGGCTCGGAGTTGGGCGATGCTGACTGCGGCACCTCGTAACGCGCGCTGGCCGAGCGCAGCATCGGGATGGTGGCGTAGGCCGGCCGGTGACTATGTCCGGATCACTCCAGGTACTGAAACGCGAGCCAGCCAAACCCGGACAGTCCGATCCCGATTAATGGGACGATCAGCCACCCTCACCTTGCCCCTACCAGCTTGGCGCTCCATGATGAGAAGCCATGTCCGACGCCGCCGTCCTGTCCCTGCTTGCCCAGCAACACGAGCAGCTCCTAGCCGAGATCGCTGCCCTGCGCGCCGACATCGCGACAGTGATGGGGATCGTCTCCCGAATGGACCCGAAGCTGGCGGCGATGCTGACGGAGATCCGGGCCAAACCGCAGTAAGCTGCCCAGCATCATCTGCGCATTGTGGATGGTGTGCATCTCCTATTCGCCGCGCCACGCCGCATCTATCTGGTCGTGGGCGCGACGATCTTTCTCGGTTGGGCGATGGGGACGATCCACTAATGAACAATTCCGATGTCGAACAGCTGACGTCATTAATTTACCGCGCCAAACAGTCTGAACTGCTGGCGTTCATCGCGTTATTGGAGGATGCGAGATCCGCGCGGTCGATTGCCGCGAACGAAGCCGCTAACCCAGCAGCCCCCATGAGCAAGGAGGGCGATCTGTCGGCCGCCATCGAGGTGCGCCGCTTGTTCCCTGGGATCACCGACCACGCCGAGGCGCTGTCATGCGCCCGGACTATCGCCGGTTGGAAGCCGCTGCCCGCGCCGGCTTGTCAGCCCGTTACGCCTTCGGAGGAGCCGGGCTCGGCCGACGAAGCCCTGATCGGATCTAGCCGTCGCGAGCTGCCGCTCGCGGAAACCGCTTATAGTAGCGCCGTGCCGCCGAAAGGCATCCCAGGTTTCAGGCGTGAAGAGGTCGAGAGAATAGGCCATCCTGCCAGCCTAAGATTGTTCCCTTGGCCGACCAAGCCCATCTTTCTGCCGTCCGGCCCGGCAGTCCCGTGGGGTTCGGCATGCTGCGCTCCCTGGGCACTCAACACAGGTCGATGACGACATTCAACCGAGCAGTTCGCCCTGCTTCTGGTTACGCGGCTTCGCGGCTTTTTGAGGTGGTGTGGTCGCTATCGCAGCCTTCAAATCCTCACCCGTAACGATCGGTCCGATGCAGATACGCTCCAGGAGGTCTGCCTGCTTGGGCGCCAGCAGCACAAGCCGCCCGAGGACATTCAGCACGTTCAGCAGTTCTGTTGTATACTCCGCAAGCCAACTCGCTGGTTGAATCTCCCCAAGCGGTGACGGGGGGCGGCGGTCACCTATCATGGGGCGACTACGGTCGCGTCCTCGGTAGCTAAACCACTGCGTCAGCACTTGCTTCCCGGAGACCTCATAGGCCCAGACTTCAGTCGACACGTTATCCACATAACCGGCACCGATCTGGAGACGACGGGCTGCTGCATCATAGGAAATCACGTCTGGCACGGCGCGGCTTCGGACGGGATTCCACCATCCGCCGGCACTTGTGGCCGGTGGCTCTCCGGTGCCGGCGTGACGCCTGGCCGAACAAGCAAAAGGGCCGACTTGCGGCCGGCTCGTCTTCGAGCGCTCCACCACGGACGCGGTTCGGATGCGCGGATCGCAGGCTTGGCGACCGATAGCGAACGCCGAACAACTATTCTGAGCCGGCGACCGCAGCGACCTCACGCATGGGTACGTCCTTTATCATGCGGAAGATTCCCAGGACCCTCTGGCTGGCCTGCGGCTTCCGCCGTATTAATGTGTTTCAGCCCGGACGAAAATTGTGCCCATGCCCCGTCGCATCGAAGGTTATGCCATCGTCTCCGAGGATGGCATGCTCGCGAATGCCGCGGGTATCATGCCGGACTCGCTCAAGTTCGAGGCCGATCGGCACTTCTTCGAACGCGGGCTCGACGGGGTCGATGTCGTGGTGCACGGGCGCCACTCTCATGAGGGACAGCAGGGCTCGGATTTGCGCCGCCGATTGATCCTGACCCGGCTAATCCCGACCATCGCGGCCGACCCGTCGAATGAAAAGGCGCTGTTCTGGAACCCCGCCGGGGCTTCGTTCGAGCAAGCCTTGGCTGCGCTCGGGGCGCCAGACGGCAGCGTCGGTGTCGTTGGCGGTACCGACGTGTTCGGGTTGTTCCTGGACCGCTATGACGTTTTCTACCTGTCGCAGGCGCCCGATGTGCGACTGCCCGGTGGGCGACCGGTCTTTCCTGGGGTGCCGATGCAGACTCCGGAGGAAGTGCTTGCAAGCCATGGCCTCCACCGTGGCCCGCGGCAGGTGCTTGATCCGGCAATAGGCCTAGCGGTCGTCAGTTGGCATCGTTCGTCAAAGCCCGACTAATAGCGTTGTCCGCCTCCGGGCTGTGACGTCTGGACCGACGCCCGAGAGGACGCGGATGACGTCGTCCTCAGGCCGTCTTGGACTTGAGCTCGTCGAGCTGCATGATCTTGTTCGATTGCCTGGCAACGAAGGACTTGGGCCCCATACTGGACAGACCGCTGACGGAGCGCCGCGCGGCGTTGGAGGGTGTGGCGGAACAGCTGGGCCGCGACGCGCGGGTGCGGGTGACGCCGTTTACCCATGATCGCCAGGAGGCCGAACGCTGGCTGGCGAGGGCGCAGGACGTGCTGGATGGAATCGTCGCGAAGCGAACCGACGAACCTTACACGCCCGGCGCCCGCGCGATGCTCAAAGTTAAGCATTGGCGGACCGCCGATTGCGTTGTGGGCGGCTTTCGCCATGGCCGTGGGAGGCGAGAAGTTGGGTCCCTGCTGCTTGGGTTGTTCGACCCGGAGGGTAGGTTGAACTATGTTGGCTTCACGTCCGCGATATCTGGCGCCGACCGCTCTGTATTGACCAGCGGCTAGAAGTTCTGCCGGGCGCTGGGTTCACCGGCGATGCGCCCGGCGGTTCCAGTCGCTGGAGCACCGAGCGCTCCTCCGCCTGGGTGCCGCTGCGTCATGAACTCGTGGTTGAAGTGAGCTACGACCACGTCCCGGTGGTCGCTTCCGGCACGGAACGACACTGTTTCGCTGGCGGCCGGAAAAGGCCCCGCGCCAGTGCACCATGGAGCAACTGGTGCAGGAGGCGACACCGAGCCGCCTCATCGGCGAAATGCTATAAGCCAGTAGACGCCGAACTGATTTGCAACGGGCTTTTCGCGTTTCCGGTATCGTGCTGAATTACGATTACTACCAGCACGCGCGCCAAACCGGGTCTACTTATTGTCACCGTCGAGGCTTCGGACGTGATTGAGCAACGGGTGGCCCAGTCCGAAGGGGAGTTTTTGCATCAGTAACGCGGAGGCGCGCGCGCGAGGCACTGACCGATGCGCAACAACGGCTTAGGCGGAACGCCGAAAGCTGCGAGCGTGCCCCGGCTGCCCGGCTTCCGTGACAGAGTTTCGGGTCGGACTCCGCCATGCGCCTTGTGCAACAACTGGAGGGTGCGTATGTGCGCCGAATGCGGCGCGCTGTCCCGAAACCAGGCCGGCCTTGCACGATCTGCGGACACGCCAAGCGCGTCCGGATCGAGGCGGCGGTAACTGCCGGCACGTCGTTGCGCACGATCAGCCAAAGCTACAGGGTTAGCAGGAGTGCGATACAGCGCCATCAGGCCAGTCACATACAGCGCGCGAAAGCGCTGCCTACGGCGGCGAAAGTTCCGCCGCCATTGGGCCGCACGCTCGCGTACGACGCAAGCGGCAACATCATCATCGACGGCTTCGGGCGGGTCACCTATGCGGACGCCCCACTGCCATCGGGCGGCCAGTCCACGTCGATGACGCTGGGCGGTTCTGTAGGCGGTGAGCGTGCTGGAGAGCATCTGCACCAGGGCCGCTTGGCCGGCAGGGTGACGACAGAGGTTGGAGTGGCTGCGTCATATGCGCGCCGCTGATCAAGGGCAAGATTTTTGAGACGTAAGGAGTAGTAGTCGCAAGATGTCTCACCCCCCGCGTCCGCCAGTCGGCGACGTGCTCGACGGCTTGGTCGCGATCGTGGAACAGGAGACGGCCAAGCTCGGAAACCGGGACGCCTGGCGGGACGCAAATCTTCCCGAACGGCTACATCGACTGCATGCGGCAGACCCGCATCCTGTGACCCGTCGACTAAACCGAACTTCGCCCTGAAAATTCACCAACTAGCTGATATCGCTCAATTTCCTTTTTGAGCTCTGTCTACATCGGCTACCCCAACAAGGTGGTCGAAATTCAATTCAAAGCGGGTGCCTCGTGCCAAGTTGTGTTCGCCGCGATGCATATTCGATCCACCGGACGACTCCTTGTCAAGACATTTTGGAGCCAAAACATGACTACGTCCGTACCCATGTTTTGAGCTATTTCAATGTATTAGTCGAAAAAGGGCGCAAAGTTCGGACTAAACTAAAACTACTTCAGCCTGGGTGAAGCTGGATCGGCGCATTCGGGTCCCTGTTTTGAGATGGCGGCGGGGGATACTCAGCAGGCGGGGGCGCGGAATAGAAACCCAACGGCGCCACAGGAATCGTCGCATCGACATAAACACAACCGCAGAGCGAGGGGAGCAGCGCGAGGAAGCCCCAGATCGGATAATTCATGCGCGCGATGTTAGAGGTTGGTCCTGGCGCTGTGAAGGATCAGGTAGGTTGCTGCGTGGAAACTCGGCTAGTAGTTGATCGACATCAGCGGTTGAGTTCCAAATCCCGCGCCCCCGCGATGACAACAGACGCCCGGATTGCCGAAGGTGCTAACGAGCCAAGGGCCTCACGTTCGCTCGGCATCTCATTAGAATTAGACAGTCTCCTTCAGTTCCTTCGCTGGCCGGAAGGCGATCTTTTTGCTGGCCGCGATCTCGATCGACACGCCGGTCGCTGGGTTTCGACCCATCCGAGCCGGTCGCGCCCTTACTTGCAGTATTCCGAGGCCGGTCAGGCGGACTTTGTCGCCCTTCTTGAGATGATGGATTGCTATCGTCACCAGTTCGCCCAGCACCGCTTCGGCAACCTTCTTCGGCAGGTCATGGCCTTCCGCCAACTCGGCTGCGATCTGCTTGAGCGTTATAGTGACCTGCGGCGCAACCGTCGCCGGAGCCGACTTCTTGGCAGGTGGGGCGGCCCTCTTCGGCGGTGCGGCTTTTTTTGCCGCCATCTCGGCAGCCAGGGCAGCCTGTTTGGAAACGGCAGCTTTTCTCGCAGGAGGCATGACGATCTCCATCGACAGATTAGGCTGGCAATCTGCTCACGTCAGGCTGATTCGGGCAACAACGAGCGGCTGTAGACCCTGATGCAGCCCGTCACTTTAGTCGGCCCGACCTGCACGGTTGGTGAACGCGCTGACTATCCTCCATCGATCGTCTCCACGCCGGTCTGTATGTTCCAATAGACAGACGATGGACACTCCCGTATTGACCATGGACTGTAACGGAGGCGCCCTAAGTGCAAGATCGAGTGATCAACCTCACTGCTCAGATCGTGTCTGCTCACGTCGTGGCCAACGAGGTATCGGCGGATCGGTTACCCGCTCTAATCCGCAACGTGCATCAGGCGCTCGCCACGGTGGAACAAGCATCTACCGGACCCGCCACGGCTGAACCCGCCGTTTCGGTAAAAAAATCCGTGTTTGCGGATCACATCCTTTGCCTCGATTGCGGCCAGAGCTTCAAAATGCTCAAGCGGCATATCTCCACCGACCATCAAATGACGCCGGACGAGTATCGGGCAAAATGGAAATTACCTCCATCATACCCGATGGTCGCTGCCGAGTATGCCGCGACACGATCAAAGCTGGCCAAGGACAATGGGTTGGGACGAAAGGCAAAGATTCCATCACCTGCGAAGAAGAAGGCCGGTCGGGCAAAGAAGGGTTAGGATCGGAGCGATCTGCGGAACTTTCGAACATCGATCTCTTGGGCGTGGCGGCTACCAGCGACCACACCAACGGCGGCTCCAACCAACTCCGGAGCCGTTGCCCCAGCCTCCACCTCGACCCCGGAACCTGAGCGGAATAGTGGCATGATCTG
Source organism: uncultured Pseudomonadota bacterium (assembly GCA_963832865.1). Classification (GTDB taxonomy): domain Bacteria; phylum Pseudomonadota; class Alphaproteobacteria; order Acetobacterales; family Acetobacteraceae; genus Rhodopila. Next base: position 23,291 of record CAWHWH010000068.1, on the reverse strand, counting down.
ATCACTTTTCCACCGCCATGGTGATGCGCAGGAACTTTATCCCCCCGGCAAGGTAGTGCCACTCGGACAAAAAGGCGGATGTAAGCCGTTGAGGACAAGTTTTAATTTTTGAGATGTCAAAGATGGGTTAACGCGTTGGGTGAGCCGCTGCGGACTGGCGCCCGGCCGACAACAAACCAGACCGACCAGTTGGCGGACTTCGTGAAGCAGCAGCCATTCACTGCTGCGTTGGTCGCCTTGTGGTCCTGTTACCTTCTCGGAAAGGTCACCTGACGGCGACGGCGGGCATTGAAGTCTCAGAACGCCCACCGAGGCGAGTCGAGGTGAATTCCATATGAAAAGGAAGGGGAGGGGGGATCCCGGGGTTGCGTACCAGCACGGGCAGAGTATTATATTGCGCGCGCTACCTTACCCGCAACGATCGGTTCGGAGCCAACGCCGTGTAGTGCGCGGGTGTTCCGATGTTCTTGTGACCAAGGAAAATCCGCCGCCGGTTCCGGCTCAATCTCGAGGGCCTCCCATCGGTGAAGACGCACCTGACGGCGATCCACTTCCATGCAGATGATGCAGTGGATCTCGTGCGCACTGAGCAAGTGATCGTGTTCGTATCACTGAAACCGCATTCGGGGCAGTGTTCACGACTTGCCTCACCGCACTGCCGGCCTCGGAAAGCCAGTCAAGCGAAGCGATGGGGAAAGCATGTCCGAAGCGCCGCAACGGAGTGATGCCGAAAAGTACAAGATCGGGATTGAAGCCAACCGGCGGCGCGAAAACATTAGCGCGTCGAGTGGCGATGACGTTTCGGACTGGCTAGAGGCCGAGGCATTCTTGCAGGCCAGCGGCGAAATAACCCGCAGACCAATCGCACTTCCGTTCGAGCTGCTGTTTACCTCGGTTGACATAACCGCCCCACAGCCGAGGGCGGCCGCCTTCGGAGGTAATCGAGACAGGGAACAAAGAGTTAACCCACGTTATCGGTTATCGGTTTATGAGCAACGACACCAACACCCCTCTCCCTCCCGCCAGGTTCAACAGATCTGCGTTGGACCGCCCGGGCGTCCCATATCTCTCCTCCTGTGCCCGGGCATAACGGCTCACATCGGTCGCTCCCGCTACCGGCACATCCCAAGCCGAACTTGATCTCACGCGGTAATTTCAGTCTGCAGGTCCTGGAGCATCGTCAAATGCATCTGGATCACCACGCGGGCCAGGACAGCGATGTGTTCGTCATCGTTTCCGGTCAAAATCGCATTCAAGAAAGCTTGCTGGATGTTCAGCAGCTGCTGGTGACCGACGATCTGACCCTGAATATAGGCGATGTCAAAGGGCTTGCCTGACTGGCTTTGCAGTTGTTGAAGCAGCGCTGCATGCTGCGCATCGAGCGGCACTGGCGGCGGGTTGTTGACGTCGGTCAGCACCTGGGCCATCGCAGTCTGCTCATTCACCTCGAACTGCGCGAACTGCCTGACCCTCGGGTGTATCGCCTGCGCCACCGCAAGCTGACTGGTCTCTTTGGAAAACGTTCCGACCTGAAGGGTCTGCGTCTTGTATTGCAGCGGGGTAATCTTTGTCGCTTGCCCGGACTCCGCTGGGGTCTGCGCAAATACCCGATGGCGTGGCATCGCGATCAGTGCCGAACTCGCCAGGATGCCAGAAAACGCCATGATTGCATGTCGCCGATCCATGAAGGCTTCTCCGTGTTGGATGCCCCGGCAGAACGCAAGCAGTTCGAGCCAGTTCTGCGGCTAAGAGTTACATTCTCTCGATCTCTACGAAAGCAGTCATTGAAGATCCGTCGCGCACCCGATGGGCCGAAATTGGACCTGGCGGCGCGATGGCCGCAGGCAGGGGACATACCGATGATCAATCTGCACCGCTGCAGTGCATGCGGCCGGACCGGGCACTTGCGCAAACAGCACATCTTCGATGTTCTCACCCGTGAAGTTCGACCGGGCGTAACCCGCAGACTGGGCAAAGCTCGTCATTCCGCCAGCAAGGCGCTGCGGTTTCGTGCGGGAAAAGCGGCCAAGGCAGCGGGTAGCTCAAGCCCGGTGATCGGTAAGTAACGAGAGGCGGAGTCGTTCCAGAGAGATCGACCGGAAGCGGAGACCGAAATTGGGGCTGTTACAGCGACCAAAGCCCCCTCGCTAGCCATGCCTTTAACAAGAACAATCCAGCTCCGGCCGAGCAACCGACGTGTGGCTGAGCCTACGGACAAAAGGCCGCCGCGGACTGATGATGAGCGATTGAATGAAGGACATCCTGCCGGCATCGAAACGTTGCCTGGCTGACGATCCCGGGCAATATCGATGCGGTGAACGGCGAATGCAGTCTGCCGGCGTGGGCTCCCGGGGGCGTGGTTCGCAATGCTCCGCGACGGAGCGCCAGGTGACACCCTCCGGGCTGCGTCGGCAGGACGCGATCGAGGCGGCCCAGTGGTTGGTTGCGCGCCCCGGGACTCCGCCTGGTGGAGTGTCGCGCTGATCGGGTGTGTCGAACGGGGGAAGCACTGTGCTCGCCACGGCGCGAGCAGCCGCGGATCTGCCGTTCGGTCTATTCCAGCGGTTCGCCGCATTCTATCCCGGATGCCCGTCCCCGGATGAGGATCCGAGTTGGAAGCCGTCGGCGCCGATGATGATCCTGATGGGTGAGGACGATGACTGGACCCCTGCCCCACCGTGCCATGATCTGGCAGCGCGGTATCGAACGAGATCACTTTTGTTGCCTATCCCGGCGCATACCATGATTTCGATGCGCCCAGCCGACCGGTAAAGGTACGTAACGGCGCGGCCACTGCAGCGGGTGGCGTGGTACATGTCGGGACCCAATGAACCCGCGCGTCAGGACGGGCTAGTGCGGACTGACCACCGGATCCGCACCGACGCCGCCACGGGTCACGCCAGGCCGACGCAGCAACGCATTACAATCAACCTTCGCACCGAAGCTTGAAAACCCAGCAGCGGGCGCGCTGATCACCACCACCACACGCCCGACGGCTCGACCTCGACCAGCGTGCCGATGCCAACACATGCGCGCATTTCCTTGCGGGCTGCGCCTACTCTGCCAATCCGTAGCTCCGTCCGCTGACTTTGATTGCGTGCCCGGTCAGCCCGCACGCGCGACACCGCAGCTTCAGTTTGATCAGCGGCACATCGCCCTGCCCCGCCGCGACCAGCGCCGCCAGGTCGAGTTTCCGCCACCGGTCGCAATGCGGACACACGGCGTGCACCGTATGAACGTCGGCATAGTCCCTGGGCGTTGGCAGCGTCATCAGCGCCTCCTCGCCGGCGACACTTGGCGCGGGAGGACGGCGTGCGGCGCGCCCCCCGGCCAAATTCGGCTTACTTGTTGTTTGTTGCCGCGGGGTCGCCTGCACTGGGCGAAGAAGGCTTCGCCCCGGCGGGGTCCATCTTCGCCGCCGGCGTACTGGCATTTGCAGCAGCCGTTCCGGCCGTCGCATTCTCGCCGTTGGGGGTCCCGGCACCCCCTCCGGCACCCCCTCCACCGGCACCGCCTGCACCGGCACCGCCTGCACCCGCACCCCCGGCGGCTAGCAACGATGAAACTGGCGCTGTCGCCAGGGCGAGCGCTAAGGCAAAAGCCCACGTCTTGTTCAGCATTACACTTCTCTCCTTGTGCCGCGCATTGTCGCGACGACAAGGCTTCAACGTTAGGGGGAGTGGAGTTGGTTCTGTGCTTCACGCTGATTCGTTGGTCAGGCGCCGAAGCCTGGGCTTTCGCCCGATGACGATCGCAGGTCGCGGGGTCACGGGCTCGGTCGCCAGCCGGTAGAACCAGCAACTGCTGACGGACCTGGCGAAGCTCTTCAAGGGTTACAGCTCAGTATATGACAAGCGGGAGAGCATCATTGGTCGCCTCCAACTTTGTTCAAGTCCCCGCGTTCTTCTTTCCAGGTGCGACACTGGTGGCGTGGCTTGTTGTCACCCGAACGCCCCAAGCGTGGCGCCAATCAGGTTGGGAGCGGAACATGAGAAGCCGCAGCATTCTCTTTATGCTTTGCATCACATTGGGCGCTTGCGCCAGCAACCCCCTGCCGCCGCCTAACAGCATCCGCGCCACCTTTGATCGTAGAGCGCAGATGATCCAAGTCTATGTCAGCAATGCGCAGATGCCTCGTCAAGCCTGGTTGGTGAATGCCGACGGCAATCATTATTCACTTCCGTTGACGCTGGTGAGTGGTCCGCACGTCAATTACACGGCCCCGCCGAGCATTGGTTTGGGGCTCGGCGGATTTGGCTGGAATGTGGGCGGCGGTGCGGGCGTCGGTCTGCCACTGGGAAGCCCGAGGCCAACGAGCGTCGACGATCAGTTTGTTGCATCGGCACGGGTAGTGGCACCGCCGGACTACCAGCAGCATTGGTCGCAATATCACCTGGCGGTCGACGTAGGGCCGCAAGCGTTCGAAGTTCCCGCCCCTTCGCCCACAAGTTAAGTTTCGCTTCGTCGCTGAGCCGCGCTCAGGCCATACGCCGGTAACCGTTCGGGCGGCGGTGCGGGCAATATCAACAACGCGCCGCCGGTATTGACGCTCTCGTTTGTGCAAATCACCAGCCGCCAAACTACGAGCGCCCGCGGTCTAGCACAACCGCCACGATCACCAGCCAGGCCGCATAGCCGCCTGACAGCGCCGGCTTGATCGTCAACTTAAGCCGGCGCCGTCGTTGCCATATCGCTTCCGCCAGGTTAGGTGCGGGTTCCAGATGTCGTTGTAGTTGCAAGGTCATATCTATCAGCATTCATGACCTTGTTCCACGCGGCGACGAAGTCCCTCACGAACTTCGGCCGGGAGCTTGCGCAGGCATAAACCTCGGCGAAGGCGCGCAGCTGCGAGTGCGAGCCAAAGATCAGGTCGACCCGCGTGCCGGTCCACCTCAGTTCCTTGGTCTTGCGATCGCGGCCTTCATACGCGTTGTCGGAGGCAGTGGGTTGCCATTCCGTCCGCATGTCGAGCAAGTTGACAAAGAAGTCGTTTGTCAGCTTTCCGGGCTGCTTGGTGAAAACGCCGTGCGTTGACCCGCCGGCATTGGCCTCAGGCGCCATGAACTGCTCGCCCTCATAGTAGTTGCGAAAACCGTCGGCGGTCGGTTCCAGCGGAGCAAACGAGGCGGCGTCGGTTTGCTCTTGCAACGCGTCCATCCGGCCCGGCATGAACGGCACTTTGATATCGCTTCCTGCGTCCTGCGCCGCTTTCTCGATAGCGGCGCAGCCGCCAAGAACGATTAGGTCGGCGAGCGAGACCTTTTTTACGCCCGAGGCCGAAGCGCTGAACGCGGCCTGGACCGCTTCAAGTTGCTGCAGTGCTTTGGACAGTTCAGTCGGATTGTTCACGGGCCAATCCTTCTGCGGCGCTAGCCGGATGCGCGCGCCGGGGTGGGAGGGTTTTCACACCAGTACGCGCGCGCACGCGCGCGCGTACTGGTCGCGAAAAGGACGGCTAAGAATTTTGTACCTGACATACGGAGCGAAGATGTTTAACTGAATCAGCGCCGTAATTTTCGTGTTTCCAGCCCTTTGTAGTTTCCGAAGCGCTTGGCCCTTTTTCATCCGGACGAGCCCGGACCGCCGTGCGTTGTTTCCGCCGCTTTCTGGTGCTGGCGATGCCGGCGCGCTGGGTGACGCTGCTCGCGACACTCTGCCTGCTCGGGGCGGCCATCTACGGCATGCCCTGCCTGCAGTGGCGCAGGGTAGAAATCCCGGCGCCTGGAAGCATAACTGATTTACCTGGCGGAAGCCGCGGTTCCCGCTGGCGATGTTGGACCACGAGCCGGTCCGGTTGCCTCCGCTGCAGGCGATCAGAACGTTCCGAGCAGCGGTATCCTGGCGCTGGCACCTTTTCAATGTTGAAGGGGTCGATTTTCCCGCGTCCGTGCCGGACTCGCAACGCTTAGGGCCTAACCTCAGCCAGGGGAGCCCTGATCTGCTCGAACGTGCACTGATGCGGCGCCTTGTCGGGACGCCAACGCATCAGCTTCGTCCCGTGGCGAAACCGGTCGCCGGTCACATGATCGAATCGTACCTCAACGACAAGTTCAGGGCGCAGCGGTTCCCATTCGCCACTTCGTTCGGTGCTCCAGCGGCTGGGACCGCCCGGCGTTTGTCCGGTGAAGCCTGGCGGCTGCCGCAGGGCTTCGAGCCGCCTGGTCAGGGCCAGACGTTCTTCATCGCTGATGGTCGCGGTGAACCCGACATGATCAAGCCTGCCTTCTGCATCGTAGAGTCCGAGAAGTAACGATCCTATTTCCCGGCTGCCGTTTTTATAGCGGAAGCCGCCGACGACACAGTCAGCCGTCCGCAACTGCTTCACCTTGATCATCGCCCGCTCGCCAGGCTCATAGATGCGGGCTAGTTCCTTTGCGACCACCCCGTCCGTTGCGCCGTCGCCGGCATCGCGCAACCAGGCCTCGGCCGCTGATAGATCCGAGGTGGCCGGAGAGATGACGAACGCCTTCGCAATCTCCGCCTTAGCCATGAAGGCTTCCAGCAGGCAACGGCGTTGTTGCAGGGGGCGATCGATGACGACGGGACCATCCGGTGCCGCCAGCATGTCGAAGACGACGAGCCGCGCCGGCGTCTGGACGGACAGTTTCCGGATCCGGCTTTCGGCCGGGTGCAGCCGCATCTGCAGCGCATCGAAGGCGAGCCGCCCATCGATCTCGATCACCAGCTCGCCATCGAGGACAAACTGGTCCGCGCCGAGCGCGGTCAGCATTGCCACTACCTCGGGGAAATATCGCCCGAGCGGCTTACCGGACTTGGCGCGCAGATCGACGGCCGTTCCTGTCTTGAAGGCCAGACACCGAAAGCCATCCCATTTGGGTTCGTATTGCCAAGCCCCAGCGCTTTCCGGGAGCCGCTCCGCGGACTTCGCTTCCATCGGCGCAGTATCGAGCGGAAGCGGGAAGTTCACGTCATGGAGCGGCTTCGCCGCGCTTTTGCCGGTGGGCTCGGCGGTTTTGGCCAAGTCCCGCTTCGCCTGGTGGGTCAATCGGCTGTCACTCCTGGCCATGATCGCGTTGAACTCCAAGATCGCCGGCGGGTTCCGGCCCGCGCGAGAGCACGCGGCCATTAGCGAAGAAAACGCGATGCCCAGGACAAACGTAGACGCCGATCAGCAGTACCCCCTTGAACCAGGTCGTCTGACGTCTCCGGTGATCGCATTCACGATGAACGCGGTGCCGGCGATGGCGAACAGGTCAAGCGGGTCTTTGAACACCAGTGTTATTGGGCTGCCAATCAGCCAGGGGACAGGATGACCAGCAGGGGTGCTACCACCAACGCAACCTGGATCGCCGACCCGATGCAGATGCTCATGACCAGGCCCATCCGGCCTGCCGGGCGAATCAGCCAATCCAACTTCAGGCGAGGGCAGAGTAGCTACAGGTAGGATTCTACTTGCCGCCCGCCATCCATGCGTGAACGTAGTGCTTCTTGAAAACACGGGGCCGAGCCATCAGTAAAGACCACGTATTTCCCTTCCTTCACACCTTTTTCTCCGTGCCGGTGTATCGGCATCGACATACCCTAGCCCCTGAAGCGGTGAAGCCCTTCCCGTGACACCAGGTGCATTTTGAATCTGGTGGCCCAAGCTTCTTGCGTTCATGAGCCAGCGGTGGGTCTCTTTACTCCATTATTGAATAGCGCTTGGGCCATAGTAACATTAGCCCAGACCATCGCAGTATCCAGCTCCTCACGATACGGCACCCATCAAAAGTTGCAGTACTGCCTCCGCCGCCGTTCGCAGGAAATCGCTCTCTTGGCCCAGGTTAAAGCGCCGCAACTTCACCTTAAGCAGTGCATCGAAAGACAATCTCCGCTTTAGACTAGTTTATGCTCATTCAAATCAAGGTCAAATAAGCTCAAATCTTCCGGAGATGTCTGATCGCTTCGCCAAGGGATCTCTCGGCTCCGCAATATTCCGGCCAAGCGTTCATCTTCGCCAGCAGCGCAGGCACAGTGCGGATGGTGTATTTTTGCGGAACAAGCCCCTTCTTTACCTGCGCCCAGCTGAGTGGCATCGAGACCGGTGCCCCCGGTCGACCGCGCGGCGAGAGCGGCGCGACAGCGGTCGACAAACGGTCATTGCGTAAGTAGTCCAGAAAGATGCGGCCGGCACGCTGGTTCTTCGCCATGTTGATGAGGTACTGGCGGGGCGCATCCGCCGCCATCATTTTGCATACGTCACGTGCGAAGGCCTTTGCTACCGGCCAATCAAGCCCTTCCGCTTTTAAAGGAGTTACGACATGAAGGCCCTTGCCGCCCGTCGTCTTGCAAAAGCTAACAAGCCCTAAGCGCTGGAGACGGTCCCGCATTTCACGCGCGCCTGCGATCACCTGATCGAAGGCCACATCTGGTGCCGGATCGAGGTCAAAGATCAATCGTCCTGGTTGCTCCGGTCGGAACGGCTCATTGTTCCAGGGATGAAGCTCCAGGGCGGCCACCTGTGCCGCCGCTATGAGCGCCTCAACGCGGTCGAACTGCAGATAGGGTTTTCTGTCGCCCCAAACAGTCACTTCGGTGATGAGATTGGACTGGCCCTTCGCGGTATGCCGCTGGAAGAACTGCTCCTCACCCTCAATTCCGTCAGGAAAGCGTATCATCGAGCACGGACGGCCCCGAACATGCTCAATCAACCATTGGCCGACCGCCTCGTAGTAGCGAGCGAGATCGAGTTTGGTCACCGACCTTGCATCGGCGGCACTTGGCCAGAGTGGCTTGTCGGCATTGGAGATCATCACACCCATGACCGGTGCCGACCCGCGCGGTGTCACGACATGACTATGTATCGTCGTGGGCGCAGGCTCAGACAGGGCCGTCGTAACGGAAGCTGGGGCCTCCGCTTCTACTTCCTCGGCAGGCTTGTCCTCACGCAGGCCCTTAAAGGCGGCTTGACGGAGATGACCATCCGCAGTGAACCCCTCGTATTCGATCTCGGCAACCAGCTCGGGCCGGAGCCAGTGCACCTCACCCTTCTCGTGCTGTGAACCCTGCGTGAACGGGCTTCTGCTCGTCTCCAACTGCTGCAGCCGCGGCATGATCCGCGCCACGGTGTCCCGGCCGAACCCGGTGCCGACCCGGCCAACATGGACGAGATGCCCGTTGCGGTTCACGCCGACGATCAGCGATCGAAAAGCGCCCTTCGTCGTCACGTAGCCGCCGATAACCACCTCATGCCCTGCGCGGCACTTCGACTTCGTCCAGGTCTCGAGCCGGCCGGACCGATAGGGTCCGTCCAGCCGTTTTGAAACGATCCCCTCTAAATGCATCCGACAGGCCGATTGCAGGACCGCGTCCCCGGCGGTCACAAAATGCTCTACATAACGGAAATTGTCTTTCGTCCCCTCGAGGTGCGCCTGAAGGCGCGCCTTCCTCTGGGAGAGCGGCAGCGGTCGCAGATCCTCTTCGCATAGGAACAAAAGATCGAACACGAAGTACACGAGATCGGCGGTGTTCCTTTCGGAGATCGCAGCCTGCAATGCAGCAAAATCCGGTGACCCCGTATGGTCCAATGCCACGATCTCGCCGTCAAGGATGCCGTCAGATAGGCGGGCGCCGGTGGCCACGACCTCGGGAAATTTGTCCGACCAGTCGAGCCCTTTGCGCGACCTGAGGACAGCAGCGCCACTTTGAGTGCGCAGCTGCATCCGGTAGCCATCAAACTTAATTTCATGTGCCCAACCCGGTCCGACGGGGGGTTTCTCAACGGGCTTGGTGAGTTGCGGCTCGATGAATTTAGGCAGCTCGATTGCCCGCTCAGGATTCAAAACTGGCGCCTGCGCCTGGGCCTTGATCGGCGTTACTTGCAGCTTAGACACATCACCATATCGGTTGCTGTGCCAAACCGCTCCTGGCTGGGCGCCAGCAGCGGTCATGAACGCCTTCGCGGAGTTGCCCGCTCCGCTCGAAATCTCCATCATGGTCCGGCCAGAGGCAACTGACCGATCTTGATCATTCGGTCCCCGGAGATTGCCCGACACAGCCGCCTCGTCCCTATGCTTGATCAGCATCCAGCTCGCCCGGCCACGGTCGTCCCGCTTGGTCCGCACGAGCACCCAGGAGCCGTGCGTCCGCTCGCCCTCCATGACGAACTTCAGCTCACCTTTCCCAAGAGCGCGACCAACATCTTCAAAGCCCTTTTCTGGCGCCCAGAAGCCCCTATCCCAAAGCATCACCGTCCCGCCACCATACTCGCCTTTGGGAATAGTGCCTTCGAAGTCGCCGTACTCGAGCGGGTGATCCTCGACCTCCATAGCAAGGCGCCGATCCTTTGGATCAAGCGATGGTCCCTTCGGTACCGCCCAAGAGCGGAAGACTCCGTCGTGCTCCAGTCGCAGATCAAAGTGCAGGTTTCTGGCAGCATGCTTCTGGATCACGAAGCGGAGCGCTTGGCTGGGAACCACCGCCCCCGCTCCCGACGGCTCGGCGGTGCGCGTGAAATCGCGCTTTTCCTGATATTTGGCGAGCTTTGACGCTGGCATGGTCGCTCCGGTGGATGCTGTATCCCCTCATTAACGGTTGAGACAGCAATATGATCCTCTTGGTGCTTGATCGGAATCCGTTCGTGCTGTGACGCGTTATCGGCTCAGGAGAACACAAATGCATCCAGCAGCAGCACACGGTGCCCACCAATTTAGGGTTCACGCCCGCGACGTCGACGCCCATCACGCGCGCCTTGTCGAGGAGAGCTCATTCGAAGCCGCGGCTGTGGCGTACGTCGAGGATTTCGATCTCGTCGTGCCGATCACCGACGATCACGAGATTAGCGTCATCGTCCGCGAGGTGCACACCGGGCATGAACACTGCTTCAAGATTAATCTCGACACAGGCCAGCCGGTGCCTTGCGGCTGAACCGAACAAATCGGCGGCGGGATCGTTGATACCTGGTCAAGGCCATCGCTGGTCAGCCTCAAGGAGCTCAACATGGCTTACCGTCCCACCTGGCAAGGTCACCTGAAGCTCTCGCTCGTTACCTGCCCCGTCGCCCTCTATACGGCGACCACGCCGGCCGGCGACGTCCATTTTCACCTGATCAATCCGAAGACCAACAACCGGATCAAGATGATCACAACAGACCCGGAGACCGGGCCGATCGAGCGAAAAGATCTCGTGAAAGGGTATGAAGTAGCAAAAGGTGAATACGTCCTCCTGACGGACGAAGAGATCAAGTCGGTCAAGCTCGAGAGCACGAAGACGATTGACATCGAGCGATTTGTGCCTGGTAACGAAATAGACCGGATTTATTGGGATAACCCCTACTATCTCACACCTGACGGCAAGATGGCGCAGGAAGCGTTTGGCGTGATCCGCACAGCCATGGAAAAGTCCGGGCAGATAGCGTTGGGTCGGATTGTCATGGCGACCCGTGAACGCATCTTAGCGCTGGAACCGCGCGGCTCTGGCATTCTCGCCTATACCATTCGATCCGATGCTGAAGTCCGAAAGGCGGACGAGATATTCAGTTCTATCAGCGATGTCCCAGTCGACCCCGGCATGATTTCCATCGCTCAGAAAATCATCGAACAACAAGAAGGGCCGTTCGACCCGAGCCGGTTCGTCGACCGCTACGAGGAAGCGCTTAAAGCGCTGATCGAAGATAAGAAGAAGGGTCATAAGCCAGCGCAGGTCTCCCCGCCCGATGATACCAATGTCATTGATCTCATGTCGGCATTGCGCGCGAGCCTGAGCGCAAAGGGCAAAAGCAACGATGGAAAGCCTGCGCCGAAAGCGAAATCCTCGACACGAGGAACGAAAAGCGCCGCTTCGCGGCCAAAAGCGCGGGCGCGCAAGGCGGGCTGACCTCAGTCAGTTCCGCCGGCTTTACGGTAATCTTGCTTGGCAGCCAGCACTGCGGCAGTCGCGGCCTCCCGTGACTCGGTATAGGCCGCCTGGGCGGCGGATCGCCGTGCCTCCAATGCCAATGCGTCTTGTCGGAAGGTCGCCTCCTCCTGCTTCCGCCTTTCGTCCAATTCGCGCAGGGTCCTCTCCGCCGCGTTAAGCTTGGAGCGATCGGCGGCGACCCGCGGGGCCGGCTTCGGTTTCGCATCGGCAGCCTCCACCCGGGCTTTCTTCCGCGGACCATTGGGCAAGCTCGGCAGGCTTTTCGGCTGAAGAAGGAACGGGTCGCGTGAACCAACGGGCCGGCGCAGCGGCGTCTCCGGGTGTTCCAGGGCCGCGGCGATAGCTTCCTTGTCATTGGTAATCCGGGCGTCGCCGCTGGCGAACAGGTCTTGATGGGTGTCCCAGGCCCGTAGCGCGGCCGCCTGGCTCGTTGCGGCCACCACGGTGTCATAAAAGCCCAGCTGAGCTTCAAATACCTTAAGCTTGCGACCTGTGGCGCGGGCCAATGAAGGGCCTCCGTTTCAATAAATCCAGATCAAATCGTTATAACAGCGACGGCTCCCGGCGTTGTTGGTCAGGCAAATCCGGCCGTCATCCAAGAACCGCATGAACACCTCCCAGCGCTTCAGCATGTAGTCCATCGCCTTCGCCACATCGGCATGACGCGAGAGCTTGCCGCGTTCGCTGCGCATCCAGGTCTCCAGACCGGTCTCGTTGGAGACAGGGCGGTGGTATCCTTCGCCCACCAGCCGACCCTGATCTGCACAAACACATTCTTATCTGCTTAATCCGGAACGGAGATCCCGGAGGGTGCCAAGGCATTAACCCCGGACACGGCTATGACCGTCGCCATCGCCACCACCACTCAACACGATGCCCGACCATGCGTCGAGCGGCGGAAAGAACAGGGGGGCGGCGGCCCGGGGGGCCCTAATCCAAAACTTCGGGCACTCGGATTAACGCTATCTTGATCTCGGGGTTGCACCAAACTCGAGGCAGCTCGGCGTTACCCTCACGAGCAATTCCTTCGGGGACCGCCGACCATGAGAAAAGCATCAATCGCCGCCGCACTGATTAGCGCATGCTTCGCCATGCAATCGCTAGCGCTCGCCGCAGGCGGCGGCGGAGGCGGCGGAGGAGGAGGCGCCGGTGGCGGGGCTGGTTCCTCCGCGGCAGGGAGCGTGGGGGGCGCTGGAGCGCCAGGATCAGCTGGGGCGCCAAGTCCAGGTCTCGGAGGGGCACCGGGGCCGGCGGCGTCGCCCGGATCAGTTGGACAAGTTGCCAGTCCGAACAACGTGGTGGGCCAACCAGGAACTACCCAACCGTCATCGGGCACCACAGGGGCAGTGACTCCAAGCGTTGCCTCAGGCAGTGCGGCGCCAGGATCAAGTCCAGGTCTTGGAGGGACACCCGGGTCGGCGGCGTCCCCCGGATCAGCTGGACAAGTTGCCAGTCCGAACAACGTGGTGGGTCAACCAGGAACTACGCAACCGTCATCGGGCACCGCAGGGGCAGCCGGGACGCCAGGTGTTGCCTCAGGCAGTGCGCCGGGGGTGGCTGCCAGCAACGGCAACCCTACCACTCTGTCGACAGGAGCCGGATCAACTGGGACCGCCGGAGTTGCTGATGGTCTGGCGTCAGGGGTGCAAGGCACCAACCCGAGTAATACCACAGCCCAGCCTCAAAGCAGCTCTGGTGTCCCGCTCAACGGAATTGCGACTCTAAATGCCGAGAAGAAGCTCGGCGTCGCCGAGCCGCCCCTCGAAGAGAGAAGGAAAAATGAGGAGGTATTAGATCAAGCGAACCGGTCTATCCAACGGACCCAGCGCGAAACCGCCACAACGCCGTCCGGCGCGCCAGCCGTGCGATAGGCTTCTCAACAGTTCCGTCAACGAGACGACCGGAACCTCCGTCGCCGAACGCGTCCTTAGCGTTCACCCGGAAACACCGCTTGTCCTGGAGACCCGGCGCCAACGAGCTGGTAACTGATAGCCGCGGGAGGAGTGGGACATTCCCTGAATAGAAGCTCTTCTTCAGGGTTTGTCCCGTTCCTCCTCCGTTGGAAGGCTTTCTTCGACGTTACTCAGTTGAGCAGCGGAGCTTTTGGCAAGATTGCCGAAGGCCTCAACGAGGCATTGGCGATACATGTGGATCTGCTGAGCTAATCGACGATAGCGGCTGGCACCATCCGCCACCACCCGGCACGGTCAAGGTGAAATGCTGCCGGTGCAAGCTTTGGTTTTCCTGCCGGGACGGTATTGAGATGTGCCCGATATGTCGTAAAATTCCCAGCAAAACTGCCCATCGGTTTTTGCAAAAGCGTAAGTAGTAGTGTAAAGCGTAAGTAGTAGTGTAGTGAAGAAAGATGGCAGACCGTCGTCACCCGCGCCTGCCCTGAGCGCGACACTGACGTTGGTGAGGTTGGCCTATTCTTCGATCTTCGGGACGCCTAAAGAACCTGACCGGAAATGATGATCGGGAGTGGTGCAGGGTTTTGCCCGTTCTTCTGATTGTTCTTCTGATTGCAGTCCGCGCAAGGATATTATGGAACCGAACCGGGTTAGGCTGCCTCACAGACGAAGTGATGGAACCTGCCGGTTGTGCCGCGCTTAACCCACGAAACGGAGAGGCGGATGGCCGGTGACGACATATGGAAGGTCGGCGATATCTACAGAGCGATCGTGTCGGTTGGGCCGGACGGCACGCTCATCCGGGAGACTTACCGGGTTCGAGAGGGCGGTGTTGATAAGTTCGATGAGACAGAACTGCACGTGCCGGGCAATGGCGCAGGCAACGTAGATAAGGACAGTGGATGAGTAAAAGCGAGCTGCAGCGCCTGAAGGAGAGATTGGCGGATCTCACTCCGGCAAAAGGCAGCCGTCATTCCCGTTCGGCAGTGGAAACGGAACGTGGAAGGGAAGCTGAACGGCCAACACAGATTCCAACGGTCGGCTGGAAGGACATTCTGCTGCGGGCGTGGAGTGAAGTGTCGGAGGCGAATCTCTTTCTTGTGGCAGGCGGCGTGACCTACGCGATCCTGCTGGCCCTGTTCCCTGGCCTCGCCGCGCTCGTATCGCTCTACGGCCTGCTTCTAGACCCGGCGCAGATCGAGAAGCAGGTTGCTTCGCTGAACGGCATCCTGCCTGAGCAGGCCCAGCAAATGCTCTCGGACGAGCTGCATACGCTGGTCACGTCATCCACCGGCGCGCTGGGACTGAGCGCGATCATTGCACTGCTGCTGGCATTGTGGAGCGCCTCCCGCGGCATGGGCGGGCTGATCACGGCGCTGAACATCGCCTACGAAGAAAATGAAAAGCGCGGGTTTTTCAAGCTGAATCTCACCGCTATCGGCCTCACCATTGGCATGACGATTGCCGGTATCGTCGTTGTCGCACTGGTCGCCGTGCTGCCTGCAGCAGTGCAGTTTCTGCCGCTCGGCAATCTAAACAGATGGTTGTTGCTGATCCTGGAATGGCCGCTGCTGATCGGCTTTGTCGTGATCGGCCTCGCGGTGATGTACAGGTACGCGCCTTCCAGGGATGAACCGCAATGGAGATGGGTCTCACCCGGCACAGGTGCCGCGGTGACGTTATGGATCGTCGCCTCTATCGGCTTCACCGTCTACGTCGCGCACTTCAACAGCTACAGCAAGACCTATGGCTCGCTTGGCGCCGTAATAATTCTGCTTACATGGCTTTACATCTCGTCCTTCGTAGTTTTGCTCGGCGCGGCGATCAATGCCCAGTCCGAGAAGCAAACACGAAAGGACTCGACGGTCGGCCGGCCAGAGGAGCTGGGGAGAAGAGGAGCGCGCGCTGCGGACACCGTGGCAGAAGCGCGATGAGGCCTGTGCTGCTGCGGAGGCATGTCATCAACAGAAGAACAGGACACTGTCATGCGTAGCGTCAACCTTATAAAGGTCGCGGTTGAAGCGGAGATCGTGCGCTATAAGGCGATGGCCGCGCGTCAAGCGAGACGGGCAGGTTTTGGCCTGCTCGCTTTCATCTTTGTCATGGGCTTCCTGATCTCGCTAGAGATCGCGGCGTGGCAGGCAATACACATGTACCTCGAAGCCATCTATGCCACGCTGTGCATGGTCGGCGCGAACCTCGTTATTGCTATCGCGCTGGCAGTTCCGGCCTTGCGATCCAGCCCGGGCGGGGTGGAGATCGATGCCGTCGAGGTGCGGAAATCAGCCTTGAAATCACTTCAGACATCACTCGCCATCTCGACGGCTGTTCCGCTAGCTGGATCCTTATGGAGGCGGCGACGTGCTGCCCGGAACCCGGTTGCGAAGCGGAAACTTCTGCGATGAGACGGTCGGAGCCGTGCCGATCACCCACGCTCCGTCGTCGGACCCGGCTGATGCCGCCGAATCCCTTCTGCCCTGAAAGCCCATATGGCCTTGACGATCTGCCGTCACGGATTGTCGTCACCGAAACCAATGACTTCCTGTGGCCCGCCCCCGCTCCGCGGGCCCCGCGCAAGCCAGCATGGTTCGATTACGGCATGCCGCCGCCCCTTCTTCGCTCTTGTCCGTGACCGGATTTTGCAGGCGCACCCGCATCGCAGGCTGAAGTGTGGGCACTTCGCCGCGTTCCAAGAACAGCCTGAGAACAGCCTAAACCGCTATTACAAACGCCGTCCATCGCGCTCAAGACAATTTCTTGCCGGACGACGCGACTATGCGAAGTCGGTCCAGATTCTGAACGGAATAGACCGCCCACTGTCGCGGTGCTCGATCCGGCTCCCTGCGCATGTGCAGTCGGCGGACGAGACCTGCCATGAATCTGCAACGGTCGTCACGAGAATGGCGCTGGCGCGGCGCGCGATCCTGCCGATAGAGCCCATCGGTTCGATCGCTTCCGTCGCAACCTGCCGTATTGGGCGGGACTGGTCGTCGGTTTGGACGACGTTGAGCAGCCCGGCGCCGTCCAGTCTAAGCGTCAGCCATCCGATCAGAGCCCCGTGAGCAGGTCGCCGGGCGGAAGCGCCAAGGCGGGCGCCTGGGCGCTTCCCAAACCTAAAAGAGTCAGGCTACAACCAATGGTCGCACCGCTACGCATCAGCGTCCGGCGGTCGAGTAGAGGCAAGCTCATCGGACGATCTCAGCGGTTCGTGGCCTGGTTGCGGTCCGGCATTGCCCCGGGGGGCGTCATCTCATTTGATGCCTTGGATCGTCCGCCATGTTCCTGCATCTCGTGCTGCAACGGATCGGCGATGTACTGGAAAGCGGGCTCGCGATTCCAGGGGCCGCGCTCGTCAGCGCCCGGACCAGAGGACAAATTGAAGTAGAGGTTGACCGTCTCGTCAGGTTTCAAATCACCAAACAGCGGCTGATCCAGCGCATTCAACGATTTTAGTGCCTCCATGAACATGTGAGTATGCGACACCTCGCGAGTCGCAAGATGCCTCAGTGCCTCGCGGGTGCCATCGTCGGTACTCATGGCGATGAGCTGTTCGTAGGTGGCAAGCGCTCCCGCCTCGGCGGCGATATTGGCCCGAAGATCGCGCACGACGTGTCCGCCTTCATTGACGTAGCGCCCGTCCCAGCTCAGGCCCTTCGAATCGACCAGGTGAGGCCCGGGACCGCGGATCGAGAACAGCGTGCTTTGATACGCTTTGTCCTGTAGATTGGCTGATGCTTTGTTCGTGTGCTGTTCGATCAACAAGGCTACTACTTCAAGATGGCCAAATTCTTCGGTGGCGATGTCCTGGAGCATGTCGCGAATACCAGGATTATCGGTGTGATAGGACTGCGTCAGGTAGGTCAGCGCTGCGGTCAATTCACCCGTCGCGCCACCATACTGCTCAAGCAACTTCTCCCCGAAAACCGGATCGGGGTTCTGAACGCGAACCTCATGAATAAGGATTGACTTGTGCAGGAACATCACTGGACTTTCGCAGGTTGGGCGCGCGTCGCGCCGGCATGGCTGCAACCTGATAGGCTGGAACCGGTTGCTTCAACTGTCGATGAGCACTAGGACCTCGTCACAATGGTTTTGACCGGTGGGGCGGATCCCGCATGCAAACGCAACTTTGATTGCTGCAAGATTTGAACGTCCAGTCATGACCTCTTCGGGTGCCGAAGCTGGCCCTCTTCTGGCGGCCGCTCTGAATGAAGTAGCACAAGCCGCCCGGTCAATTTACCGCCCAGGAAAGCCATTTATTCGATGCGATCTCCAGGACACCCGGGTCACCTTCCGTCAATAAGATTGCGCGAACGGTTTTCGGACGTGCATTCACGCGTGACTCGGACGAGCACACAGCGTTTCGCGCGCTTCACCGCGCGAACTTGATCCGGACGGTGACCACGGCCATGCAGTGCGCGGGCAATCGGCGGGCCGAGATGGGTGCCGTGGCACCGGTCGCAGGCGTGCCCTGGACGCCGGGCGCCATCGGCAACGCCAGCTGGACCGGCGTGTCGCTCGCCGCTGTCCTGCGTGCGTGTGGGGCGGAGCACCACCCCAGCCTGCATGTCGCCTTTGCCTGCGCCGACACCTGCGAGTTGGAAGGCAAGCGCTTCAACTACGGCGCCTCGATCCCGATCGAAAAGGCAATGACGCAGGCCGTGCTCCTGGCCTGGGCGATGAATGGCGAAACACTGACGCCGGAAAACGGATACCCCTTGCGCGTTGTGGTGCCGGGCTACGCCGGCGTGCGCAGCCCGAAATGGCTGAACGCCTTCACGTGCAGGATGCACCATCCGACAGCCCGATCCAGGCCGATGACACAAGCTGTTCCCCCCCGGATTGGACGAAGCAGACCGCCGATCCCGCGCGTGGCCTGACCATCAACGACATGCCCGTCAATTCCGCTATTTGCACGCCCAGGCCCACGCAATGTTGCCGTCCGGACCTGCGGCCGTCAGTGGATACGCGGTCGCGACGATGCGTCCGATCGTTCGGGTGGACGTGTCGGCCGATGACGGCCGGCGCTGGCGTCAGGCCGAGTTGCAAACGGATTCCTCGTCCCCGCGGGCCTGGACGCTGTGGCACACGGAAATCGATCTACCGCAAGGCGACCACGTCCTGGCGGTGCGGGCGTATGACGAAGCCGGGCAAACGCAGCCGAATCGGCCCGCTGAAATCTGGAACTACAAAGGCTATCTCTGCACCGCTTGGCACCGCGTGCCGGTCACCGTTGCCTGATGCCACGGGCCCTCGGCGCAACCTACCCCACGAATTTTCGTTTTCCTGCATTCCGGAGGAGATTGACGATGGCAACGAAATCCCAGTCCCGCTGGTCAGGCGAGGTAACAGAGCATAGTGACGCGCTGGACATCGAAAAAAATGTCTTCAAGTCGAAAAACCCGGATCAGATCGCAAAGTCGCTAAAACATTCGGCAAAGGTCAGTGACAGGCGCAAAAGCAGTCCTTACCGATCAGCGATGTCGATGCTGACGTTTTACATCAACAGAGCCGGCAAGAACCTTTCAGAGCCGCGCCGACGCACCTTGGAACAGGCGAAAACCAGCTTGCGCAGGATCTTCCACCGCAACGATCCAAGATAGGCTAAGGCGTCAGACCTTCAGGTTCGATCACCTCCAAACCGCCGAATTGGGCTGCCGCGGGTCAGCCTCAACAAAAACGCGTCTGATGCTCGGATGGCAGCCACGGATGTGAGGTTCGATGGTTCGCACAGCATCCTCGATCTCCGGTGCAGTCAGCCCATTGCCGAATTCCAAGACTCAGGGTCACCAGGAGCGACTCTGGCCCCAGATGCAGCGTCGCCATCTCCATGATTGCCAGGACTCCGGTCCGGGAAGGTGCGACATCTGCAACCGAACGCCGCAGTTCGGGCGAAGCTGCCTCGCCAGTCAATAAACTTTGACATTCGCGCGCGAGCAGCCATGCCACGGAGGCAAGCAAGCCGGCGATCACCAGCGACGCCACGCCGTCGAGTTGGCGAACATCCAGGGCCTGGCTGAGCCAGATACCGAGCACGGCCGCGACAAGACCCAGAAGTGCCGCGGTATCTTCGAAGCGCTTCTCGATCCTTTGTCAGATCCTCGAATTGCGCAGACCTTGGGGTGCGATGATCCTACAGCTAAGCCGAAGGTCGGACATTCAGCGGCGGCCGAGTAGAATACCGATTATGAGGCAGGCCGCCCCGGTCAACGCCAAAGCCATGAACGGTTGTTCGCGCACTAAGGCCGCGCTTTGATCAGCCGCCCGACTTCCCTGTTCAGATAGGGTTTGGCCCGCCCGTCCTGCCGCATCAGAAACCGACGCGCCCATTCGGCCGGCGGCTTCGCGGGCTTGCCCGGACAGGCTGCTAACCGCCTCGCGGGCGCTGCTCGACCCACGTGCATCATTTCCAGTCGCACCGGACGCCGATGTCGTGCCGGGAGCGGAGGCATCCTTACTGTGAGCTGCCAACGCCGGTCCTGAGCCACCTTTGACCTGATTCTCATCCATAGCGCTTCCTCCAAATAAGCTGCCGTAATGAAGCGGCCACAGCCCCCCTCGATCCAGCATCGCAACCGGCTGAAACCTTGCCTCACTCATCTGAGGCCACGACCTTTGACTGATGTAGCATCGGCGATTGGATTTGCATCTGCTAGCACAGCATCAGTAACGCACGAGGGATCATCAATTGGAGATCGCAACTCCAAACGGTTCATGCGACCTCGCGCGAGACGTGTGGGTCACCGAGGAACCGCGCGGAGCTTCGGGCCACGGGGAGCAGGCAAGGCCGCAAACGGATCGCGCGCCTGATGCGGGGCGCCGGGTTGACGGGCGCCAGTCGCCGCCGGAAAGGTGTGACGACGACACGCCGCGACAAGGACGCGCGACCGGCGCCGGATCTGGTGGATCGCGATTTCGCCGCCGTGGGCCGGGATAAGCTCTGGCTCGCTGACATCACCTTCGTGCCGACGGCGACCGTGAACGATTTGGCCACCCTGCTACAAAGCCAGGTCGCTAACGAACGGCCAGAGGTCCGTTTATGCACTGCGATAATGCGGGTTGTTTACTGGTGGTTGGCTTATTAACAGCGCCGAAGCTTCCAGGCCCGCCAGGGGCGTTGCTAATCGCGCCCATAGCCGCGAGGCGGTTCGACGCCAGCGAGGTCGGTGAGGTCGAGCTCAACAATGGCTTCGAGCGCCTAGGCGGTAGAACTGCGTCGCCGACGGCTACTTCTGAGACCCGGCTGCGCCGTTCAACCTTTTCGCAGTGCATAAACGGACCTCTGGTCGTCCGTTACCTATCCGTTGCGGATATTCGGCCAGCGGAGCGCAACGCGCGGGATCGCCGCGACAGAACTGTAGGAGCGGGTGCCGAGTGCCGATGAGAGATAGCGCCAATGCCCGTGCACCTTGATGTACGTCTCGTCAACGTACCAACTCTTCCCGATCCGACCGCGTCGGCGACGGCGCAGACCTTCAGCCAATCCGGGCGTGAGCTTGGCTTCCCAGTCGCGGACCGCCTCGTGACTGAACACGATGCCGCGGATCAGGAACATCTCCGGTAGGTCGCGCAGGCTGAGTTTGTAGCGCAGCCGCCAGAGCACCACGAGGGCGATGACGTCGAACGGATATTGGGTCCGGTTCAGCAGGCTCCCGCTGCGCTCATTGAACTGCTTGCCGCAAGCGCGACAGCGAAATCGGCGGTAACCTTGAGCGGTCCGCTCGCTCCGTTCCGAAACGGCTGTCGAGCCGCACCCAATGCACCGCATCTATCCGACGCTCCTGGCGGCGGCGCCTATACCCAGGCCGTTTCCATCTGAACAGGGTCCTCTGGCGCGAGAACTGGCGGAACCTTCTTCACCGTGCGCGCGGCGTCGATCTCGCTCGTCGTATTCTGTCCGGTCTACAGTTTCATCTTCGCCTTCGGCATCACCTACATCTACCGGCTGCTGCGCCAGGCTGCCGGACGTCTGGTCGAACCGCCGGTTGATGCCGTCCCCAACCGCCCGATGTCCGTTGTCCATCACCGCGCAACATCCACCGTTCCGGCTGGAGATTGAGCATGATCATGTTCTGGGTGGCGGTGCTCGCCATCAGCGTTCTCCTTTATGTGCTGCTCGACGGGTTCGACCTCGGTGTCGGCATTCTGTTCGGCATGACCCGCGACAAAGAGCAGCGCGGCGCGATGCTGCGCGCAGTGTCGCCGGTGTGGGACGGCAATGAGACGTGGCTCGTGGTCACCGGTGTCGTCCTGTGGGGGCCGTTTCCGCTGGTATACGCGACGCTGCTTTCGGCGTTCTATCTGCCGCTGCTTCTGATGCTGGCCGGGCTGATCCTGCGCGGCGTCACATTCGAGTTTCGCGCCCGCGCGCAGGGAAGTCGATGGGTATGGGATATCGCGTTTGCCGGCGGCTCACTGATCGCCACGTTCATCCAGGGTCTGACAGTTGGCGCCTTGGTCGAGGGTCTGCCGATCACCGAGGGCCATTACTGTGGCAGGTGGATCAGATGCGGATAAGTCATTTCGCGTGCCTGTGCCGTAGTCGAACTGCCTGGATACCGCCTCGCGAGCGAAGTCTACGGGACAGCAGAGATTACCCGTTTCCGACGATCCATCAGTTCCACGGATCAGATCAGTGGCTAAAGGATTTAGCCGCAAAGGATTTGTGTGCTATCCGACGGGGAGTTCTCAAGTTCCGTGGCGCTCCGAGGCCGTTCGTCTGGACTGCATCGGCGATCACAATCCTTGAGAAGGTGTCGCGTGGGCGACAAACGTTAGAGTCGGTACGCTCGAACGCCGGATCAGACCGTCTTGCGGAGTAAAAATCTGGGCAAATCCGGAGCGGCGGCCGCCAAGCCCCTCATCGGCGCAGGATGCACATGAGTTGATTTCGCGAAACCCCCTTTCGTTGATATATTCTCGTTGGGAGGAATTCAATAAAATGGCAAGCGTTTCCGTCTCCGCCACCCAGTCCAACTCCGCTAGCGTGTCACAGACCTCCACAGCAACAAACAACGGGGCGGTCTCAACCACACTCGCCGATGGTTCCGTGTCTCTGAACGACCAGCTGACCGCATCAAGCTCGGCGACGACCGTAGGCACCAACCTGATGTCCCATTCCGGGTTCGTGGACACAACGACTAACCAACCGGTAGCCGTGGTCCCAACGCATACTGGTCCGGTGAGCAATGTTCAGGAACAGTTTGTCGATGTAACTCCCGACAATCTTAATATAAGCGTCAGCACGCCCAACTGGTTCATCCATGCCGGGAATGGCAATGATGCCCTTGCGGTCAGCAGCGGCACAAACGTTTTGGACGGTGGCACCGGCTCAAACTTCCTGACCGGCGGCGGCGGGACAGATACCTTTTTCGTCGACGACCGCAGTGCGACAGCAGATATCTGGAGCACGGTGAACAACTTCCATGCGGGTGATGCGGTTACGATCTGGGGCATCACACCATCCGACTTACCCTGTCGTGGGCCGACGGACAGGGTCGGGCTACACGGGCCTGACGTTGCATG
>CAWHWH010000067.1:0-87600 GCA_963832865.1 uncultured Pseudomonadota bacterium | reverse complement strand
CGGACGCTACGGCTTGTAGCCGCAATATAGAGATGGTACCCCTACTGCAAAGAAGAGTGACGCTCTCCTGGGTTCCAGGGGTCCTGGAGGTGCGGCATGCGGTTTGGGTTGAGCAGCCGCTCTACTCTCAGGTCGGGGTTGATGCAAATGTCAGTGTTAAAAGCTGCAGGTACTGGGTGCGACGATCGTGGGCCTCGTGGCCTGCAGCCAGCAGACCCCGGGACCGTATACCAAGTTCGAAGGCATGCCGCCGGATGCCACCGTGACAATGGACGAAGTCCAGGCGGCCTATATCGGTAACGCAGGCGGAGGCAGCGGGACGCTGACCTATCGAGGTGCCTCTTATCCGTTCACGGTTGCCGGTATCGGCGTGGGTGGCATTGGTGCGTCCACGCTCGACGCGGCCGGCGATGTCTACAATCTTCCGAGTGTCAATCTATTCCCCGGTTCTTATGCGCAGGGTCAGTACGGCTTCGTGGTCGGCACAACGAGTCGCGGTGACCTTTGGCTTAAGAACCAGGCAGGGGTCGTCATTCATCTCAAAGGCAAACGGGAAGGTTTGATGTTGAGCCTGGGCGGCGACGCCATGATTATCAACATGAAGCAGTGAAACGGCGCGCGAGTCCAATAATCCGGCTGGCCTTGTATGTACAGCACCGATTAGAACCTGTATCCTCCGCCGCACGCCCCGCACCAATGATTTAGTGCATATAATCCGACGGATAGTGCCGTCAGATTATATTCACTCGCCCTTGTTTTGGTGGACCAATTCACCCGACCGCAAGGATGTTCGGTCGGGACCGGACCACTAACATGGTGCAACGTTCTTGACTCTCGGGACAGCGGCTCCATCCCTATCGGACCGAAGCGGTTGGTCAGGAGCCCAGGCGCCAGCCAATCTCCGCCGCGAGTTCCTCAAAGGCGTCGGCGTCATACGCCCGCTCCGGCGTCCGGCGGACCCATTCGTCGACTTTATGCGCGTCGTCGCCGACGAGAATACGCCACCGGTCGGCCTTTACCCCATCGAGAATGATGGTTGCCGCCGTCGCCGCGCTGGTCGGAGCCTCCTGAAGGAAGCTTCGCGCCCGGTCGGTCATCCTGGCCCGGATGTCGTCGTCCGACATCTCCGACGGGTCGGTCCCCATCGAAGCGATGCGCGACCGCGCCTGAGCCACCTCCGCATCGGTGATCTCATCCGACTCGTTGCCACTCTGGATCTTGCGTGAGTTGGAGACGATCGACGTCCCGATATGCCCCGGCATTACTACGGAGCACTTGATGTGAGGCGCATTGATTCGCAAATCTGTGATTAGCGCTTCGGAAAAGCCCTTGACCGCGAACTTCGCCGCGGCATAGGCGGTGTGCGGGATGCGTGGCCCAAGCGAGGCCCAGAAGCCGTTGACGCTGCTTGTGTTGATGATGTAGCCGCTGTCTGCTCTCTGCAGCATCGGCAGGAAAGCGCGGGTGTTATAGTAGACGCCGTGCCAGCAGATGTTGAACGTCCTCTCCCACTCGTCGCGGCTATTGGCGAACATGCTGCCGCCACCGCCGATGCCGGCGTTGTTGAACAGAAGATGGATCTTGTCGGTTTCCTGGCGCTTTGCCACCTCATCACGAAATCGTTGCACCTGCGCCTCATCGGAGACATCGGCGGCATGCGTGGTAATCCGCAAACCTTGCGGCACCCTCTCGATTTCGCACAGGCGTTTCGTTTCCTCCAAGTTTCGAATTGACACGTCGCACATCGCGACATTGCACCCCTCGGCTACCAGTTGACGGACGAGTTCGCGTCCCATCCCGGAGCCTCCGCCGGTGACAACCGCGATCCTGCCGGCAAAATCCTTCATTTGTTCGAACTCCCATGC
This sequence comes from uncultured Pseudomonadota bacterium, assembly GCA_963832865.1. GTDB lineage: Bacteria > Pseudomonadota > Alphaproteobacteria > Acetobacterales > Acetobacteraceae > Rhodopila. Next base: position 85,735 of record CAWHWH010000067.1, on the reverse strand, counting down.
GTGCCCCTGATGTGAACCGACGGCCGCGAAGCGTCAATCAGTCCATGCGCCGAATACGTCCGGTTCGTGCTGCTGCTACTGGCGATGGCGCCACTGCGTGGACTGTCGTGCTGCACGTTCTGATGGCCGGTTCAAACAAATTCGCGCGACTACGGCGGTCTACATGAGACATTCTGATATGAGCTGAATTCCGCGATACGGGGAGGCAATAATGGGCTCGATGACGTACAGTCTCAGCAATCTTAACTATCCAGATAGCCTTCGCACCTCGGCCCTTGGAATAAACGACCGTGGCGAAGTTGTCGGGGCGTACTCGCTTTTCTCACTGACCTCGGCAAGTTTTCTCTACCAAGACAGCAATTACGTACCGCTTGGTGCGCCCGGCGATCCGAATGGCAATACGCAGGCCAACGCCATCAACAATCGGGGTGAGATCGTAGGAAATGTCAAGACTTCGGTCAGGGGTCCGCCGCATGGCTGGCTCGATGAGAACGGAACCATATCGGACCACGACGTGCCTGGATCGGGCCAAACCAGTCTGAATGGGGTCAACGATTACGGCGACATCGTCGGCTGGTATTATGGCGATATAATCGTCAACAATTCGGCGTTTTCGGGCGTTGGGTCACCCGGTCAGTATGGGTTCATCGAGCAAAACGGGCAGTTCTACACTTTCGATGTGCCGAATTCGGGTAGCACCGTGCTGCTAGGGATCAACGACCGCGATCAGCTCGTCGGATCCTATGACGAAGGGACACACAGCTTCTTCTACGCTCATGGAACGCTGACCCCGGTCGCGGTCCCGGACGCAGTCAAAACGACCATAGGCGGGTTGAACGATTTCGGCGAGATCGTCGGCACCTACACCGACCAGGCGGGCAACACTCACGGATTCATCGACTACAACGGGCGATACGCCACATTCGACGTGCCAAACGCAGGAACCTCTCTCAGCGTATCGGGCGTAAATGATCGCGGACAGATCGTCGGGTCGTATGTCGACTCTGCCGGATCCCACGGATTTATTGCGGACCCCAATGGGCGTCACCAGCATGACGACAACACAATCCAAATCACGCCCGTTGCGCTCGGACAGGACTCGCTGTCATTCCTACCGCCTAGCGAGAAGTTCCACCATCAAAGCTCAGGTGCGCCGGCGCCCGGATTTAACGATTTTTCCGCCCTATCTTCTGGCGCTGTCGCGTCGCCTCCGACAGTTGGTGAGCTGTTTATCTTGCCTGATGGGACCGGCCAGCAGTTTTTCCCCGACGTGGCACCCGGTTCTGTCGCGTTCGCCGAACTGTTAAGCGGATCAGGTCATCAGACCGGCAATGGCACCATGTATCATACCTCGTCTTGAGGGTAGGTTTCACTTGGCGACAAGAAAGGGCCTCACCAGGCCTCACCGGACGATTTGGACTTGATGTACAGGGCGATACGCAAAGCAGCCGATCTTGGTTGCACATCAGCACAGAAAAGCCAAGGTCGCCTCACGAGAGAGTTATCGCCATACCGGGACACCCGATCGCGCTTGCTGAAGACTAACTCCTGATTGTCGGCCGAAATGTGTCGATACCTAGTCAGCGGCGGCAATGAAGTTGTCACACGGCTGACATAGATCAAACGACGAGGCTCCGCTACGGTCGCGAGGAGATAGGCAGGGGTAGGTTATGTCGGGTACAACAATGAATGCTGGTTTGGCGGAGGTTTCATCGCCACGCCCTCATTTGGAAGGCAAACCGCACATTGGCGGCGCTATCGCTTTCCTGTTAGTGCTTGCCGCCGGCCTTGGGTACGCCGCGTGGAACATATTCAACGACCTCAGCGGAGCCGGCGAGGGAACTCTCGCGATCGGGGCATTCGTCCTGCTGGGTATCGCATTGCTGATTGCGTTGGGCTTCGAGTTCGTCAACGGCTTCCACGACACCGCCAACGCTGTCGCAACCGTCATCTACACCCATACCCTGCCGCCGCTGGTGGCTGTGATCTGGTCTGGCACGTTCAACTTCCTCGGCGTATTGACGTCGAGCGGCGCGGTCGCCTTTACGATCGTCACGTTGCTGCCGGTTGAACTGATCCTGCAGGTCGGCAGCGGCGCGGGCTACGCGATGATCTTCGCTTTGCTGATCGCGGCGATCATCTGGAACCTCGGCACCTGGGCCCTTGGTCTGCCGAACAGCTCATCGCACGCATTGATCGGGTCGATCATGGGCGTGGGTTTGGCAAACCAATTTATGGCACCCGCTGGCTCGGCGACGTCGGGCGTTGATTGGGGGCAAGCGGTTAACGTGTTAAAGGCGCTGCTGTTCAGCCCTCTGATCGGTTTTGTGCTCGCCGCCCTCTTGCTTTTGCTGATGAAGCTGGTGGTGCGCACCCCCTCGCTCTACGCCGCGCCGGAAGGCAGAAAGCCGCCGCCGTGGCCGATCCGCGCGCTGCTGGTGCTGACCTGCACCGGTGTGTCGTTTTTCCACGGCAGCAATGACGGGCAAAAGGGCATGGGTCTGATCATGCTCATTCTGATCGGTGCCGCGCCGACTGCGTATGCATTGAACCGCGCCATTCCCGAGAGCACCACACCCATGTTCCTTCAGGCGGCGCAAGGGGCGGAGGCGGTGTTTCACGCACATGCCGGTGACGCCGCGGCTCCGGCGGATGTCGCTGCCGCGCGTGCCACGGTGGGCGAGGCACTCAAAACCAAGGACGTCAACAAGCCCGAGATCTACGCCGCCCTTGCCACACTGACCTCGGACATCGAACGGCAGGTGAAGGAGTACGGCTCGATCAAAACGGTGCCGGCCGCCGCCACGCCGAACGTCCGCAACGACATGTACCTAGCGTCGGACGCGGTGCGGGTCATAGGCGCCCACCCGCCCGGTTTCGATGCCGAGGACATGGGAAAGCTGAAGTCCCTACGGTCATCGTTGGATAGCGGCACCAAATACATCCCAACATGGGTTAAGGTTTCGGTCGCGCTTGCGTTAGGCCTAGGGACGATGGTCGGTTGGAAGCGCATCGTCGTGACGGTCGGCGAGAAAATCGGCAAGACGCATCTGACATACGCCCAAGGTGCGTCGGCCGAAATCGTGGCGATGGCAACGATCGGGCTGGCCGACGTGTATGGCCTGCCGGTTTCGACAACCCACGTGCTGTCCAGCGGCGTTGCAGGGGCGATGGCGGCGAACGGATCGGGCCTGCAGTGGGCGACGATCAAGAACATGGCGCTGGCGTGGGTGATGACATTGCCGGCGGCCATGGTGATCGCCGGATCGCTCTACGTGATTTTCCGCCAGATCTTCTGATATCACGCGATCTGTGGCTCGGAGGGGCGACTGGCCGGACTATTTTCAGCCTGACTGTGAAGCCTGAAAATAGTCTATCGCGTTGTTTGACAGCATAATTCACGCGCCAGGGACGTTCCGCTCAGCGCGATCACGGTGTTCAAATCAAGCTTGCAGCATAACGCGCCGGCCAGAGGGGTGGGCGCTGGTAACCACGCTCGATAGGCATCGGCTTGCCGTCTAAATCTCCTCGGTCCATATAGCCCCACAAATGTAAAGCTGTTGTCACACGACTTAGCTTCAAAGGTCCGCGAGCCAAAACCGACACGGGGCGCCGCATGCCGACTTGTTTGATCACCGGTGTAACCGGTCAGGATGGCGCTTACCTCTCTCAGTTCCTGCTGCAGAAGGGCTACCGAGTCGTCGGCATGATCCGCCGGTCAGCCTCATCGGACATGGTTGGTGAGCGCTTGCGCTGGCTCGGCATCCTGAACGACGTGGAACTGGTTGACGGCAACCTGATCGACCTGTCCAGCCTGATCCGGCTGTTGCAGACCTATCGTCCGGACGAGATCTATAACCTCGGCGCGCAAAGCTTCGTCGCTGCGTCTTGGAACCAGCCACTCTTGACAGGCGAGGTTACCGGCATCGGCGCGGCCAACGTTTTGGAGGCGATGCGGATCGTCTGCCCCCAGGCCCGTTTCTATCAGGCGTCATCGTCGGAGATGTTTGGCCGTATTCAGGAACCGCAACAGAACGAGCGCACACCCTTCTATCCGCGCTCACCCTATGCGGTTGCCAAGCTCTATGCCCACTGGATGACGGTCAATCACCGCGAGAGCTTTGGCATGCATGCGTCGTCCGGAATCCTTTTCAATCACGAGAGCCCGTTGCGCGGCATCGAATTCGTAACGCGAAAGATCACCGACGGCGTCGCACGGATAAAGCTCGGCCTTGCCAAAGAGTTGCCGCTTGGTAATCTCGATGCGAAGCGCGACTGGGGTCATGCGCGCGACTACGTCCGCGCGATGTGGCTGATGCTTCAGCAGGATTCGCCAGACGACTATGTCGTGGCCACCGGGCGCACCACGACGATCAGGGAATTCTGCCGCCTCGCGTTCAGTCATGCGGACTTGGATTTCGAAGATCATGTCGTCACCCGCAGCGATCTATTACGTCCCGCCGAAGTCGACGTGCTGCTCGGTGATGCCCGAAAGGCACAGCAAAAGCTGGATTGGCGACCGACCGTTACGCTGGAGGACATGGTCGCGGAAATGGTTGATGCCGACCTGGCGCGCCACCGAGCGCGCCTAACCCTCTAATGACGTCCGGGCCTGATACGATACTCATCACCGGCGCCTCCGGCTTCGTCGGCAGCCATCTGCTACCGGCTCTGGAGGCTGCGTTTCCGGATACGGTTCTCGCGACGCCGGCAATCGAGTTACAAGATGCGGCGCAGGTCGAGCAGGCTGTCCATGGGACGTCACCTGACGTTTGTATCCACCTCGCCGCGGTGTCGGCGATCGAGGCGGCGCGAGAGGTCCCGGAACACGCCTGGAACGTGAATTTCCACGGCACACTTAATCTCGCTTGGGCACTTTTCCGGCACGCGCCGGCCTGTCAAATGCTCTTCGTTTCAAGCGCGGACGCCTATGGTGCCTCTTTCAAAGGCGATAGTCTGGATGAACGGGCACCGCTGGCACCGATAAGCGTCTATGCCCAAACCAAGGCGGCGGCGGATCTCTTGCTCGGCGGCATGGCAGCACAGGGTTTGCGCGTCGTGCGATTGCGTCCCTTCAATCATATCGGGCCTCGTCAGTCGGCGGCTTTCGTGGTCGCCTCTTTCGCGCGGCAGATCGCTCGCATCGCCGCAGGCCTCCAACCTCCCCTGTTAGAGGTTGGGAATCTTGAGACTTGGCGGGACTTTCTTGATGTCCGGGACGTCTGTGCTGCCTACATCGCGTGCATCACACATCGCAACCGTCTGGCACCTGGCACGATCCTCAATGTTGCCTCCGGTCAGGCACGTCGGGTCGGCGATGTGCTTACCGAGTTGGCTGCGCTCGCGGGTGTGGAGCTCGGTATTAAAGTAGACGAATCACGAATTCGGGCCACCGACATCCGCCGGGCTTGCGGCAATGCGTCCCGGGCGCATGAATTGCTGGATTGGTCCCCGGCCATCCCATGGGCGCAAACCCTGCAGGATGTCCTTATCGATTGGCGCGGACGCGTGGCTGTTGAAAGGATTTAGCTAGCAAGCTGTTGATTGGGTTGCCGTTGGACCCTGGATTGACAGATCGGATCCACACTCACAGTTGTTCTGCATCTATGGGTGTCAACATTGTCTGCCAGCTCTCCCAACCAACTTTCGCGTGTCTCAAAATTTGTTCTACGAGCGAGCACCAGGTTTAGCGTAACGAAGCGGGACCAAGGGAGCATCATCGCGCTTCGCGGCATTTTGGCCGGTCTGCGCCGATCTACGATCTCAGGCCTCGTAGCGAGCCGGCGGCGAGTCCGCAATTTCAAGGATCTGTTCACGCCGCTTCCCGTTAGGCGGCGGTTTAAGCAGCGCGGCGTCCTGTTGGTTGGGTATCTAGAAGCAGGTCTTGGGTTAGGCGAATCGCTGCGCGGCTTGGTTCGTTCAATCGCGACGACCGACCAGACCTTCGCATTGTATCCCTTCAATGTTGGTGTTGAGAGCCGCTTCATCGGTCGCTTCGAGGATGAGCGCTACGACTTAAGCCGTCGGTATCAGGTTAATGTTATTGAAGTGGCGGCAGACCAAGTGCCTTTGTTGTTTCTAGAGCTTGGTCGATGGAAATTGGCGCACAGCTACAACATCCTGCGCACGTATTGGGAACTACCGCAGGCACCGCTCGAGTGGGCCGCGGCGTTGAAGGGCATTCAGGAGATCTGGGTGCCAAATAGTTTCGTCGAGAATGCTTTTCGCGGGGTTTTTGACGGACCGATCAACATAATACCTCCATGTGTTGAGGTAGACATAGGAGAAACATTTGACCGAGGTCGATTTGGTATGGAGGAAGGCAGATTTTATTTTGTTTTTTCGTTTGATTATTACTCCCATCCGCCTCGGAAAAATCCCATCGGCGTCGTGAGCGCCTTTCAAAGCGCATTTCCGAACCGGTCCGAAAACGTTGGGCTCGTCATCAAATCAACTGGCGCTCCCGATCGTTACTCCGAGATCAAGGCGCGAATTTTGGATGCGGCAGACAACGATCCGCGAATCAGGATCATTGATACTATGTTTTCCCGTGACGAGATGCTGTCCCTGATCAACCAGGGCGATTGCTATGTATCGCTCCATCGCTCGGAGGGGTTTGGGCTTGGAATGGCTGAAGCGATGGCGTTGGGTAAGCCAGTAATTGCCACCGAATATTCAGGAAATACAGATTTTCTGTCAGAACGTACGGGCTTTCCGGTTTCCTTCACCCTACGGCCTGTTCAAGACGGCGAGTACATTTTCTCGGATGGTCAAAGCTGGGCAGAACCAGACATAACTTCGGCAGCTGACGCTATGCTGCAGGTATTCCGTAACCCAGGAGAACGGGATGTCCGCGCGGCTTCCGGCAAGGCTTTTGTCGATGCTCACTACGGGCGGGCAAATGTCGGTAGGATCGCGGCACGGCGGCTACGAGATATTCTCTCAACCGACCCGTGACCGGGTCGTGTAGACTAATCGCTCAAGCCCTCGCAAAACGTCTGGATGCGCTTGAGGCCCTCTAACAACTCGTCATCCGCGGTGGCGGTGCTGATGCGCAGGAAGGGGCTCATGAAATAGGCGGCGCCGTGCACCGTCGCGACGTAGTTCTCCTCCATCAACGCCAAACAGACATCCTCATCGGTGTTCAACTTTCGTCCGCCTGTCGTGGTCTTGCCGAGACATCCCGCGACGTTCGGGAACACGTAGAAGGCACCCTCGGGGTTGTGGCAACTGATACCTTTGGCCGCGTTCAGCATGTCGACCGCTAGATCCCTGCGCCGCTGATACGCCTCGATCTGCGCGTCGACACCGCCCTGGGGGCCCTCCAGTGCCGCTGCCGCGGCAGCCTGTCCAACCGTCGAGACCCCCGCGGTCGCATGTCCTTGCATGACGGTCATCGCTTTGATCAGAGCTTTCGGGCCGCCCGCAAATCCGATTCGCCAACCGGTCATCGCGTAGGTTTTGGAGACGCCCGATACCGTTAGAGTCCGGTCCTTCAGGTCCGGCGCGACCTGGGCAAACGTCGCGTATTGGAATTTATCGAATACGAGATGCTCATACATGTCGTCGGACAGGATCCAGACATGCGGATGCTTGCGAATGACGGCGGCGATTTCCGCGATTTCGCCGGCCGAACAACAGGCGCCGGTCGGGTTGTTAGGATTGTTGAGGATCACCCATTTGGTTCGCGGCGTGATGGCGGCTTCGATATCCTCGGCGCGCGGCTTGAAACCGTTGTTCTGAGGGCAGTTCACGAAGATCGCAACACCCTCGCAAAGCTGCGTCATCTGCGCGTAGGCAATCCAGCACGGCACCGGCAGGATGACCTCGTCGCCGGGATCGACCGTCGCCATGATCGCGTTGAACAGGCACTGTTTGCCGCCGTTTGACACGCTGATCTCGTCCAGCCCGTAATCCAGACCGGAGTCACGCTTGAACTTTCGCTGGATCGCTTCCTTCAGCGCGCGCGTGCCGTCCTGAGGTGGATATTTCGTGTCGCCCTTCAGCGCCGCTTGATGCGCCGCCGCGATGGCGTGCGGAGGGCTGTCGAAGTTGGGTTCGCCGGTGGTCAAAGTAATCACCGGCTTGCCGGCGGCGCGGAGTTCGCGCGCCTTGATCGTCATTTGGACGCTGGGGGCTAGTTGGACCCGCCCGATCCGTTGCGATAAGCCGGGCATTTCAATGCAACCCCTGACAAAAGCGTTGGATACGAGTAACGGCCTCGCGCAACTCTTCCGTTGCGTTAGCATAGCTGATGCGGATGTAGCCTGGGTAGCAGAACGCCGCGCCGTGAACCGTGGCAACCCCTTCCTCGGCCAGAAGCGCCAGGGCGAAAGCTTCGTCATCCTTGATCAGAACGCCTCCCTTGCTGGTCTTGCCGATGCAGCCGTGGATCGACGGATAGACGTAGAAGGCGCCATCCGGCTTGCTGCAATTGATCCCCGGCGCCGCGTTCAGCATCTCGACGACCAGGTCGCGGCGCTGCTCGAACACTTTGCGCATTTCCTCGACGGTTTCCTGTTGCCCGAGCAGGGCCTCGACCGCGGCAGCCTGGGCGATCGAGTTGGGGTTGGAGGTGGATTGGCTTTGCAACTTGTCCATCGCCTTGATCAGCGCCACCGGCCCAGCGGCGAAGCCGATCCGCCAGCCGGTCATCGCGTAGGCTTTCGACACGCCGTGCACCGTCAACGTCCGGTCACGTAGCCGAGGCTCCACCTGCAGGATCGTCGCCGACTTGAACCCGCCGTAGACCAGGCTGTCGTAGATATCGTCGGTCAGCGCCCAAACATGCGGATGGCGCATCAGGACCTCGCAAATCGGCTTGAGGTCGTCCGAACTGTAGGCAGCGCCGGTCGGGTTACAAGGGTTGTTGAGCATGAACCAGCGGGTCTTCGGGGTGATCGCCGCTTCCAGATCCTCGGCACGCAGCTTGAAGCCATTGTTCTGGCCGCAGGGTACGAGAATGGACTTGCCATCGGCGAGGGTGACGATGTCGGGGTAGCTGACCCAGCACGGGCTCGGGATGATGACTTCGTCGCCAGGGTTGAGGGTGCTGACCATCGCGTTGAACAGCACCTGCTTGGCACCTGTCGAGATGATAATCTCCTCCGGCTTGTAATCGACGCCGTTGTCGCGCCGGAATTTCTCGGCCACGGCTTTGCGCAGCGCGGGTGTCCCGGACACATCGGTATACTTGGTCTCGCCTTTCTCCATTGCCCGGATCGCCGCATCCTTGATGTTGCGCGGCGTATCGAAGTCGGGCTCGCCCTGCGACAGACTGATTACGTTCTTGCCCTCGGCGATCATGCGACGCGCCACGGTGGAAATCGCGATGGTCAGGCTGGGCTGAATACGGTCGAGCCGTGCGGCGGTGATAGACATGGCAGGATCCTGCGGGGTGGCGAGCGCGGGAACCTAATGAAGCGAGGTGCGCGCGGCAACCGTTCGGATCAGGTGGCTGTTCCGCGCCTGCCGAGGTCCTCTTGGCCACGACGAGAGCCCTGAGGGCGACGACAGCGCCACGAAGAGAGACGGCAGCGCCACGACGAGAGAGGACACCACCGTTGACCAAATATTAGTACTTTGCCGGCATTCTCACTTGATGCCGCTACGCCGCCGGAGAGGTCAGGCTGCCTATGCAAGTGGACTTGCGGCCGAGGATGCGGCTTGTGCCGCCTTGATCAATGACGGCTGGATCATCCGCGCGCGCCGCCTACGCACCAAAGCCGGCGAGGTGGACGCGGTGGCGGAAAAGGCCGGCGTCCTGTCCATAATAGAGATCAAATCGCGCCCGTCGCTTGCGGAGGCGGCGATCGCGCTGACCGCTCGCCAACGGAGTCGGCTGGTGGCCTCGTGCGAAATCATCCTGGCCGAACATCCGGAGTGGGGCTCGTGTGGCGTCCGCTTCGACGTCGTGCTGGTGAACCCAGCAGGACAAATGAGGCGTATCGCAGACGCCTTCCGGCCCGGCGATCCCGTCAGTTACTCCGAGCGACCTTGATGTCTGACCCGGGACCGATGCTGGTAAGATACATCGTCGCATCGCCAAACCATCTTGTTTCGAATGACATGCGGACCGGCAGCCTAGGTCCACCGGAGACGACCGGTGCCAGCCAAGCGGACCCATGCAACGGCTGTCTGTCCCGTTCTCGGTCATCGCCCAACCAGAAACCAGCCACCATCCGCCCCGAAAAATCACAATGCAATGCTTTCCCGCCGAAACTGGACCGATCCGTCGGTTCCAACAATTCCTCGCCCACAGTACGAGCCTGGATTTCCATCGCCCTCCTGCCGTCGAAAGTTCGCGCAGTGGTCCCGCAGCGGCCGGTTGCGTCGACGACCCGAATCAACTCGGCGAGCGCGCTAAGCGTGTCAATCGTGTTGGCCTGCACCGCATCGGGTACAGGCTCCCGCTCTTCGTCATTGGCGGGTATCAGCCGCCGAATGATTGGCTTGCGATCTTTATACTCGATGTCTACCTGACGATCGACGCCGCGCCACCAGCCTTCGCCAACGAAGCGCGACGGCTCGGCCTGCATGCCGTGCCAGGAGCCGTTGACTGATCCAAACTGATGGCCGCTGAAAAAAAATCCCACCGTGCCGGTGGTGTGATATTCAAGATTTAGCTGGTAGGCCCACGGACCGAAACTGAACCCTGTTTCGACCTCGGCCACGTGCATACCGGCGGCGTATGTCTCGTAAGTGGCGTGTAGCGAAATGGGGGAGACGGAAGTCGGGCCTTGCGCGAGAGCGGCGCATGGCAGAAGGCATGACATCAAGGTTAACCAATACCGCAACATTCAGACGATGTTATGGCGATGCGCCCGAAACGCAAGGCGGGCGTCGATCAGTTACACCTGGATACCTTGGACGGCCTCCTCCAACTCCTGAAAGGTTGGCATGTGCTCGTTTGGCACCATCTTGCGCCCCAACTCGACGCTGACCTGCGGTGCATTGCCGTGCAGGTGGGTAACCAGCACCGCTCGTATCACCTCAAGATACTTTGCTTCTTCCTCGACGATCCCTGCCATTCGCACGGAGAACGGGCCAACGATGCCATAGGCCAGCAATACGCCCAGAAATGTCCCGGTCAGAGCACCACCGATCATTGCGCCGAGAATGGCCGGGGGCTGGTCGATATGCGACATCGTCTTGATCACGCCGAGGACCGCGGCGACGATCCCCAGCGCTGGCAACGCATCGGACATCACCTGCATGATGTGCGAGGGGTGAAGCTCCTCAAGCAGGATCTTCTTAAGTTCACGAGCCATGACGTCTTCGATCTGGTTCGGATCATCCGCGTTCATGCCGACCATGCGCAGGTAGTCGCAGATGATCGTGCACGCGTGGTGATTAACGATGATCTTCGGAAACTTTTGGAACGCCGCGCTTTCGGAGGGCTTTTCGATATGCGCCTCCAGAGCCATCGCGCCCTTGGTGCTTGCCAGACGGACCAGATAATACAGCAGGCTCAGCAGTTCGACGTAGTCCACCTTATGGTAGGCCGCGCCTTTGAGCATCTTGCCGAACGCGCCCAGCATATGCTTCACGTCGTGCAGGCTGTTCCCTATCAAGGTCTGCGCGAGGGCGGCGCCCCCGATAGTCCACATCTCGAACGGCACGGCCTCGATCAACGGCTCCATGCTCCCGCCTGAGAGGATGTAGCTTCCCAGCACGCAGCCAAACAGCAGAAGCAGCCCGCCAATCGTTAGCATTATTCGGGCTCAGGGCCTCTTGCCGGGGTTAATGCTGGGCAGGGCGGGGGTCGGCGCGGCGGACGTTTGCGGGGGGGTGGCGTCGCGCATCACCAAGATCGCGATCCGCCGGTTCGCCGCAGCCAGGGGATCGGCCGGTAACAGCGGATCCCGGTCGGCATCGCCGATCACCGATTTGATTCGCGCCTCGGGAAGTCCTCCATCCGTCAGCAGCCGACGCGTTGCGTTGGCCCGTTCGGCTGACAACTCCCAGTTCGTGCGGTCCGGGCCAGGGAACGGCGCGGCGTCGGTGTGCCCGGCGATCGACAGCGGCTCATGCAGTTTCATCAGGATCGGCACGATTTTTTGAATCAGTAGCCTGGCGCGCTCGTTTGGCGCCGCGGATCCGGTGGGGAACATTGGCAATTTGACTTCGTCGACGATCTGGATGCGCAGCCCGTCCGGGGTCATGTCGATGGCGAGTTGTTTGGACAGCTCCGCAAGTGCTGGGTCGGAGCGGACAGCCTGCTTGATCTCGTCGGCCGCTCGCTCGAAGGCCGCTTTTTCCTGACGGTCTTTTTCGGCGGTGATCTCGGCCTGGGTTACCGGTCTTGGCTCGGACGGCTGGCCTTGGCGCTCAACCACCGATGTACCGCCGGGCCCGGGGGCAGGGCGCGCCTCTTTCTGCCCGCGGGGCTTTTCGTCAGTCTCATCGGCGTCCTGGTCGTCAGCCATCGGGCCTTTGCCTACGCCCTCACCGGAGATGGCGCGATGCGCTTCGGTGAACACGGGGTCGTCGCCGTCCTCGGTGCGTTCGACGACCGGGAGCTTGCCGGTGGTGATCTGCACCGCGCCGCGGTCAGACACCAGCGCGCCCTGATCGAACGCGGTATGGCCCCCGAACGGCTGACCGGTTCCGGAGGAAGCGTGAGACAACTGGCTATTGGGGCTGAAGTAGTCCGCGAGACCCTTCCGCTGGTCCTCGGTGGTCGCGTTCAGCAGCCACATGAGAAGGAAGAACGCCATCATCGCGGTAACGAAGTCGGCGTAGGCAACCTTCCATGCGCCGCCGTGATGACCCCCTGCGGTGATCTCGTACTTTTTGACGATGACCTCGCCCTTGGCGTTCTTTTTGCCGTGCTTGCCCGCCATGTGCACCTTCCAGATGGCAGGCAGAATGACGGGGAAACGTTAACCGATCGCTAACCGAAGCGAAGAATGTGGCGCGCGAGCGTGGTCGATGGGAGCAGTCCCTCGTGGCGGGACTCTTCTGCTTCGTGTTGTTGGCAGCGAGATCTGATTTGAGAGCAAATGGACGAGGGATAACATCCCGATCGCCGGCAGATCCGAGGATTATTCTCGCCCAGAATCGCTGAACGGCTGCATCCAGATGACATAGTGGCCACCCGCGATCGGCACGAGGACGGATTTGTCAATGTCATCCAGCGCCGTCAGCTCGTCCAGCATGCTCTCAACCTCATAGTCGGCGTAGATATCCTCGTTTAGGTCAGCACGGTAATCGACGGCCAGAGTGTTCGGGTTGAGCCGAACGGCCAAAACTCGATACGGGGCGTTGCCGATCTCGGCGGCGCCGCCGAGCAGGATGGAGGGATCCTCTGGTGGACCTTGTTCTAGCAACTCGGAAGGCCAGCGTGGCTCCGGGAGGCGAATTGGCACGGCGTTCTGTCCTTCTGCTTTCCTGGCCTGCAGAGAAGTCAACCGGAATAGATCTTGATGCTGCGGGCGACCGTGTCGGCCACATGCTCTTTGGTCACGACGCCTAACACCCGTTCGGTGCCGCCAGCGTGGCTCACCACGATCGCCATGGATGCGTTTCGGTCCCACATCGTGGTGATCACGTCGAAAGCGACCTCCGCCTCCCTAACGATGGTGAAGTTCGGCCGTGCGAGGTCACCCAGCCGCACCTCACCGGCGGTGACGCCCAAGGTTCGGCGCAGATCGGTGTTCACACGCAAGCCGCCCACGACCGTTCCGCTCCGTGTCACGACGACATGGCGCAAGCCGCCCTCCTTCGTCGCCAGTTCCAGGAACCGTGAGAATGGCGTCGCCTCGTCCAGAACCAGCACATCGCTTTCCATGATATCGGCCGCGCTCCGAACAAGGAACATGTTGGCGTGCAGCGCTTTCGGGATGGGATGACCGCGACGGACAAGCTTCATTGTGTAAATGTTCTCGGTCGATAGCATCCGCCGGACACCAAGAGACATCGCGACCGCCAGGATCATGGGCAGGACGATCTGGTAGTCGAGGGTCATCTCGAAGATCATCGTCACGGCGGTCATCGCCGCGCCAGTACCGCCGCCGACCATTGCGCCCATGCCTACAATAGCGAAGGCGGGCAGGGAAACCGGCGTGCCAGGGAACGCCGTTTGCATTACCGACGCGAAAGCCGCACCCAGTGCCGCGCCCATGAACAGCGACGGCGAGAAGATCCCGCCTGACGACCCCGACCCAAGGCTGACCGAGGTTGCCAACAGCTTGGCAATGAACAGGATTAGAAGGAAGCCTGCGCCGGGGATATGGCCCTGCAGAATGGCCTGGATCGACGAGTAGCCAACGCCCTCGACATAGTAATGCCCGGCTTTGATCCACAGCACGTAAATCAGAATCCCGACCAGCAACATGCCCAGTATGTGCCGGATGTAACGGCCCGGAATGAGATCGAAGCCGTCTTCGATCCAATGCAATCCCCGAATGAACCCCGCCGCGGCAACCCCCGTCAGGGCTCCGAGAACAGCATAGAGAACCAAGGTAACAGCGGAACTCAATTGATCGGGTATCGCGGTCAGATTGATTGGTACGTTGAACGCCGGCTGATCGCCGAAGAACAGTCGGCCGATGAAGGTAGCCGTGCCGGTCGCCACGGCTACAGGGAGAAAGGTGTTGACGCTGATCTCCGGCAGCATCAGTTCGGTTGCGAACAAGACGCCGCCGATCGGCGTGTTGAAGGTCGCAGCGATGCCCGCTCCGGCGCCGGCCGCGACCAGGGTGATGCGCTGACCGGCCTGCATCCGGATAATCTGGCCGAGTGTGGAGCCGAGCGCGGAGCCGATCTGGATAATGGGCCCCTCACGTCCCACGGCGGCGCCGGTGCCGATCGCGATCGCCGAGGCGACCGACTTCACCACCGCTACGATGGGCCGGATTATCCCCTGCTTGTAATAGATCGCGTCCATCACTTCGGGGACGCCGTGCCCCTTTGCCTCCGGCGCGAAGTTCGAGACGATCCAGGTAACGCCGATGCCGCCGATGACGGGAACCAGGATGATCGCCGGACCCCAGGGGTTGAATGGCGTAAAGACGCTCGAAATCGTAGATGAACGAGAATTGGCCGAGGAAAAACAGGTTGTGGATCAGCCCGATCAGGCCACGGAACACCACGGCGCCAAAGCCAGTGATCACGCCGACGATCAGCGCGAGCAGCGAGAGCGGCAAGAGGCGTAAGCGCCGAATGGATTCCTCAACCGGGGCGGGGGAGGCTGACGGTGCCTTGGTTGACGTCTCGACGACCGGGGCGGTTTCCGGTCCCGGGGAGGGCGTGTTGCCGGTCATCTCGGCCCACCTTTGGATGCGTGCATCAAATGAGAGCCCCTAACGCGTCCAGCACGGCCGAGTTGCGAGTGAGCCTAAATCGTACTCCAGCAGGAACAAACGCCATAGGTCTCATGCTGCCTGTCTTAGGGTGAGGTTGTAGCGGACATTCCCGGTCCGTGGATGATGACCTTCGGCCAAGGGATGCACGCCGTGGAAGGTCAGCCGCGCGGGGCCGCCCCAGACGACCACGTCGCCATGACTGAGTGGCACACGGCGCGGGCGAGCGGCACGCGATTGCCCGCCCCAGAGGAAGGTAGCGGGAAGACCGAGCGAAACCGAGACGATCGGACTGCCGAAGTCTCGCTCATTCCGATCTTGATGCAATGAAAGCCGCGCACCGGCCTCGTAACGGTTGATGAGGCAGGCGTCCGGTGTGAAGCCCGCAAACCCTGCGGCCGCGGCGGCTCGGCTAGCGAGGTCACTGAAGATGGGCGGCATTGGCGGCCAACGCCGGCCGGTCTCGGGATCGATCGGGTCGTAACGGTAGCCGCTGCGGTCGGTCACCCAGCCGGCGTCGCCACAGTTGGTCATCGCCACCGACATCGTCCAGCCGCCGGGCGTCACCATGTGACGGAATCGCGCGTCTCGAACGACGTCCGCCAATGCGCCGAGCAATGCGTCGTCGATCGGTCGTGCGAAGCCGCCGAGCAGCACCGCCCCGTCGCCAAGCGGGAGGTCGCGGATCGGCTTCTCGAACAGGTCGAATGTGTCAAGCTGCATCGTGGAAGATGATCCCCAGTGTGTATCGGTGACCGGCGCGCAGCGTGCTGACGCCATGGCGCAGATTGACGCGATAGGAGCCCCGCGGACCTCGCACCGGCCGACTGTTCACCGCGAACACGACAGCATCGCCTTTCCGCAGCGGCACCACCTCGGCCCGGCTCTGCATGCGTGGTCGCTGCTCGGTCAGCACAAATTCGCCGCCTTCGAAATCTTGGCCAGGCTCCTTCAGAAGAATGGCGACCTGGAGCGGGAAGACATGCTCGCCGTAAAGATCCTGGTGGAGGCAGTTGTAGTCATTCCTACCATACTGGAGCAGCAACGGAGTCGGACGGGTTTGGCCGGCGGCATGGCAGCGCTCGATGAAGGCGGCGTGGTCGGGCGGGAAGCGGACGTCTATCCCCATGGCTTCGTGCCATTGGTTGGCGATCGGCGCGAGGCGCGGGTAAAGGGCCGTGCGCAGGCCCTCGACCAACTCCGGCAACGGGTAGGCAAAGTATTTGTACTCGCCGCGGCCGTAGCCGTGCCGGGCCATGATGACCTGGCTGCGGAAGCGTTCTTCGTTGCCGTAGAGACCGACGATCGCGTCGCACTCCGGCGCAGACAAAAGCCGCGGGAAAATAGCCCAGCCCTGGGCGTCGAGGTCGGCCGAAGCGGCCGGCCAGTCGATTGCACCGACGCGATCGCTGCCGGCGCGAGACTTTGTCGCGGCGCTCATGCCACACCTTCCCGGTTGATCAGTTTCCTCTTGCGTTGGACGCCCCAGCGATAGCCTGAGATCGAACCATCAGCCTTGACGACCCGGTGGCAGGGGATCGCAACCGCAAGGACATTGGCGGCGCAGGCGGCGCCCACGTCCTGCGCCGTGGCGGGCAGCGGTAATGTCTTGGCGATCTGGCCATAGGTGACGGTATGGCCGGCCGGAACCTCACGCAAGACTTGCCAAACCGCTTGTTCGAGGACGGAGCCATGAATGTCGAGGGGCAGGTCCAAGCCGTTTTGCGGCGCATCGAGGAAGGTAACGACCTTTCCGACCGTGTCGGCGAGGCCCGCGTCGTCCGGTGTGAGGCGCGCGTGCGGGAAGGCAGCGGCCAGTTCGCTGCGTAGTGCGCGCCGGTCGTCGCCCAGAGATATGGCGGCAATGCCGTTGACGCTGGCGGCGACCAGCACGGTGCCGAGTGAGCATGTCCCGAATGCGAGACGGATTTCCTCCGCCGGCCCGTCGTGCCGGGTGATGTGTTTGTCCATAATGATTTCTTTCATTTGCTGTGGGATGCACATTCCCCTTCGCCTTGGATGGGCCGCACTCCGGCACTTGCTTTCAAATCGAAAAGGCGCCTGAAGATGGGGATTTGGCGCCGGCGGGGAAGGCGACCAGTGCGCGATGGATGGGCGTTTGGGGTGGTGGATGGTGGGTCAGTTCCAATGCCGGCTTTGGGTGGTCCTGCGACGTTCCGCGCTCCGCAGTCGAGGGAAGCGGACGTTCCGCTGGTGACTTGGGTTGGGCCGCAAGCGGAACGGGTGCTTCGGAGCACGGAACAGGGACGAGCAGACGTTGGATTATAGGGATGCCAACCGGAGTCGACCCCAAATGGCGGTAGCGTGACCGCGGCGGCTAACGCCGGATTCGACCCTGCAAGGAGCGACATGCGGTCGCTACCCGATATGAGAAAAACGCCACGTCCCACGCCGCAGGGATTGCCATTGCCGTCACCTTGGACTGGTTCAAATCTTCGCGCTAACGAGATTCAAATGCGAACAGGCTATGTCGGGTCTGAATCGGCGACGACGCACAGCTGGATTACTGATGCCGCACGGATACCTTGATCGGCATCGGAAACGCCGCGGCGCGGATTTGCGCTGCTCACGGCCACACTGGCCTCGACTGGGAGTCAGAAAGTGCAACGCATTGTAATTCTCGGAGCCGGCTTCGCGGGTCTTTGGTCTGCGGTCGGAGCCGCACGGGCGCTCGAAGAACGCGGGATCGGCCCGGATCGGGCGGAAGTGACAGTTGTGAATGCCACATCATGGCATTCCATCCGAGTGCGCAACTACGAATCGGACCTGAGTGGCACTCGCGTGCCGCTCGCCGACATCCTCGATCCGATCGGCGTGCGATTGGTGGTGGCGGAGATAGTTGGCCTCAGCGTCGCTGACCGGACGGTTAGCTGCGTCGCGGACGGCAGGTCATCCCAACTCCCCTACGATCGCATGGTCTTCGCCCTCGGCAGCCGATTGGTCCGACCGCCAATCCCGGGGTTGCGGGAGCATGCTTTTGATGTCGACACCTATGAGGCGGCAATGCGCCTCGGTGCGCATCTCTCCGGGCTGGCCCGCGAGCCAGGCTCGGCCGGGCGGGACAGGGTGTTGGTCGTTGGCGCGGGACTGACCGGGGTCGAGGTCGCGACTGAGATGCCTGGCCGGCTGCGCGCCGCCCTCGCGGCCGACCCGAAGGCGCAGCCTCGCATCATCCTCGCCGACCGGGCCGAGAAAATCGGGTCCGATATGGGAGCAGGCGCGATAGCGGTCATCGCAGAGGCACTGACGGCGCTGCATGTGGAAACACGCCCCGGGATTACGGTTGCAGCGGTCGATTCGGGCGGTGCGACGCTGACCACTGGCGAGCGCATCGACGCCCGGACAGTGGTTTGGTGCGCCGGCATGGAAGCGAGCCCGCTGACCGCGTGCTTTCCGGTGACCCGCGATCGGTTCGGCCGCCTGCCGGTCAACCCCAGCTTGAAGATCGAAGGACAGGCCGCAGAATTTGCCGCTGGGGACGTGGCATGGTTTGCGATCGACGGCACGCATTCCTGCGTCATGTCGTGCCAGCATGGTCGGCCGATGGGACGTTTCGCCGGCCACAATGTGGTCTGCGACTTGCTCGGGGAGCCCACACTAGCGCTGACAATAGAGTGGTACACCACCATTCTGGACCTCGGCGCCTGGGGTGCCGTCTACACCGAAGGATGGGATCGCCGGGTGGTCGCGCGGCGGGCGGTCGCCAAACGCACCAAGGAGATAATCAACCGCCAGCGCATCTATCCGCCGCTGTCTCGCGACCGGCAGGAGATTCTCGCTGCCGCGGCGCCGATCGTACAGACACCGCCAACCTATGGCGATACCAGCCGCCGTTGAAGCCGACTCTTGGGCGTATCGTCTCCGCCATGCCGGCGCAGACTGGCATCCATTGCTTCAGTCGGGTCGACACGGCAAGTCATGGATGGCGGGCCTACACCCACCATGACGGTGAGAGATCGCCTATAGGTCACTCTCAACGGCCGCCGGTATTACTCGCCGTTACACGCCTTTACTGGCGCATCCACGAATTTGCTCCACCTAGCGACAGGACGTGAGGAAATGAGTGATGAGAGTCATTCGAGTTCACGAATCCGGCGGCATTTGACACCATGGGGCTCGACGAGTTTCCCCGTCCGGAGTCCGGAGCGGGCGAGATGCTGGTCGCTGTGAAGGGTGCGGTCGTCGGGCCGTGGGACCGCCTCGTCCGCGAAGGCCAGAGCGGCCTCGGCCAGACGCTGCCGTTGACCCTCGGCCTCAAAATCAGCGCCATGATGGCTATGCTCGGCGCCGACGTCGGCGTGTTCGCGCTCGGCGACGCCGTGTATGGCGCAACGAACGACCAGTTCGATGGCGAGTATGCGCTGGTCGAGGCCGGTAACGTCGCACGCAAGCCTGTTGCGCTCGACTACGTGACGGCGGCGGGCGTTCCAGTCGTCGCCGTTACCGCGTGGCAGATGCTGTTCGAGCACACCAATATCGAACCGGGACAGGCGATCCTGGTGCGCGGTGCGGCGGGCAGTTTGGCACCTTCGCGACGCAAATGGCGAAGGCAGCCGGGCTAGCGTGGATCACTCGCCCCCGGGACATCGAACGGGCGCGACGGGACGGCGAACGTACACTTCGGAGATCGGCTCGGTAGCCGAGCAACTACCCACGTTGGTCGGAACACGAATTAAAACCGACCCCGCTACCCCGGCCGGGCCTCGCGATCGATCAGGGCACGCTTGCGGTCGATCCCCCAGCGATAGCCCGAAAGTGCGCCGTCATTCCGGACGACCCGGTGGCACGGGATGGCCACCGCCAGTGCGTTGGCCGCGCACGCCCCCGCCACCGCCCGAACGGCTTTCGGTGCACCAATCGTCCTGGCAATGTCGGTGTAGGAGACGGTCTTGCCTGCCGGGATCTCCCGCAGCGCTGCCCAGACGCGCTGTTGGAAGGCGGTGCCGCGCACATCGAGTGGCAGATCGAGTCCGATGGCCGGCGCCTCGATGAACCCGACCACCCGGGCCACCAATTCTTCGAAATTGACGTCGCCCCCGATCAGCGAGGCCCGTGGAAACCGATCCTGCAGGTCGTGGACCAACATCTCCGGGTCGTCGCCGATCAGGATCGCGCAAACGCCCTTCGCGCTGCGCGCCACTAGAATCGAGCCGAGCGAGCAGTCACCGACGGCAAAATGGATCGCCGCATTGGCGCCCCCGGCGCGATAGTCGGAGGGGGTCATACCGAGCATTTCGGCCGATTTTTCGTAGAAGCGGCCATTGGAATTGAACCCAGCGCCATAGATCGCCTCGGTCACGGTTCCGCATCTGGCAAGCTCTTCACGAACCTTGCCGGCGCGACGGGCCACAGCGTAGTCCTTCGGGGTTACCCCCGTGACCGCCTTGAAGATGCGGTGGAAATAGCCGGGGCTGAGGCCGGCGGCCGCAGCCAGGTCCGCGAGCGGCGGGACTTCCTCCGCCTGCTCGATCAACCGGCAGATGCGTGCCACCGTTTTGGCGTTTTGAACATCGTACGAAGGCTGGTTGGGCTTGCAACGCTTGCAGGGATGAAAGCCGGCCGCCTCCGCGTCCTGGATCGTGTCGTGAAAGCGCACGTTCCGGGGGTTGGCCGTCCGGGAGGGGCAGGACGGCCGACAATAGACTCCAGTGGTCGCCACCGAATACCAAAACGCCCCATCGGCGGCCTTATCGCGCCCGACCACACGCGCCCAGCGCGGATCACGCTCTGTGTCCTTGGGTCTGTCGGTCATGAGTGTGGTCATTGTCGATCCTTTCCGGGTTCCTTTACCTGCGCCACAGGATGCCGGTCCCCGACGCCGCTGGCACTCCGGCTCTTGCTTTCAAATCGAAATAGGCCGCTGGCGGGCGGAGATCCAGGATGCTCGGATCAGTGAGGTGAGTGTAGTTCATTCCCTCCGGTCGCCGCCGGCGGTCAGGATGTGCTTCGTGAGTTGGTCCGGTTGAGAGAAGTACGCCGAATGACTGGCGTCTATCGTGAGAACGCGAGCACAGGGTGTGGCTTCATACATGCGCTTCTGAGGCTTGCCAGGAGACAGCGCGATCCTGGGTCAGCTCGATGTAGACCCCCGGAATGCGACCGAAGTTCTCCTGCGTCGTCCGGATCGGCGTTTCTGTCGGGGAGAGCGGCCCGCGCGGCTCCGGCGTCAGTAGCCATACGCAAGCGCAACGTCGTCGTCGAGGCAATCCGCGTATAGCGCTTCGCGGAAAGCCTGACGCTGCAGTATGTCCGATCCAGCCTCGCGATCGACATCAACGCTCTGCTTCGCCCAGAGCAGCGAGTCGGGGTCGTGAGCCCATTGGCCCTCGCCCCTACTCTGGGCCAGAGGAGGCGTGTCGCCGATCGGCGGTAGGTAGGACGCCAAGTATACGATTGTCCGTATCTTCTCTGGCCGCGCCTCGGCTGCTTGTGCAGCGACGATGCCGTTCCGACTGTGCACGATCAGCACCACCGGCTCCGCCGTCGCGTCCAGGATCCGGGTGATCGTATTTACGTAATCCTGCATGATAACCTGACCCGGTGGTGTCCAGTCGCGTCCATGACCGGGCATGTCGGGAACGATCACCGTGTGTCCGGCCGCTTCAAGGCGCGCGGTGATCTTGTACCAGCACCAGGCGCCGTGCCACGAACCATGAATCAGTAGATATTTACTCACACTTTTTTCTCCTTGGGTGGCACTTTTTGCTGCGGCGGGCGCGCGCCGCGGTTGAACCGGGCCAAAAACGACGTTCTGGTCCGGTTCATTTGCTGATAATTTTCGGGAAGGCTTTCGGTCAGGCCGCCCGGATGAGGCCAAGCTGTAGCAGTGCCGTTACGCCGTCATCCAAACCGGCCTCCTCCGCGATCTTGCCGTTCTCGACACGAAGTACGGTCGTTCCGGTGAACCACATCTTACGGCCGGAGCCGGCAGGAAGGATGCCGCCGACGAGAAAGTCATTGAAAGCTGGGCCGGTGTGCGTGCCACCGCCTTCCCACCGTCCGACAACATAGTCGCCCTCTGCAATGAGGTCCGCGGCTCCGGCGAAGCCGAGATCGGGAAACGCCTCGCGAAAGCCGAACATGAACGCCTTTATGTCCTCGCGACCGCGGCGCGGCGCATGCAGGGAATATTGCAGGAGCATATCGGGCGCAGCCAGCTGATCGATAATGTCCGGGTTCCATGGATTGCCCCAAAACCGCGTGAACCATCGGCCGACGGTCGCCTTGTTATCCGCTTCTTTTGACATCACGATTTCCTTCATTTCTTGCCGTTACTTCAAGAGGCCAGCGTTTGATCGCTGCCTACACCGGTATTAGGCCGCGAAGGTCAAGCGGAAACTCCGTTTGTTGCTCCGCAATCGGGAATTGGGAAATTCGCGGATGCCCGGCGGGCTCGACAGACTTCAACCCTGCGTTAGGATCGACCCGGAGTGAACGGGGAACGAAGATGCCGGACCTGATGAAGCCGACCTACGCGAGCAATATGCGCATTATCGGCCATAGCGACCAAGGCGGGCGCGCCGACGGTGTGCAGCTCATGATTCACCGGGGATACGCCTATATCGGGCACATCTTCTCCAAGGGCTTTTCAGTGGTCGACGTGCGCGACCCGACCAAGCCGACTCCGGTCAATTATATCGCCACTCCATCGAACACGTGGTCGATTCATTTGCAGCAGTTCGACGACCTGTTGCTGGTGATACACGCGAAGGACATGTTCGCGCAGCCGGAGCTGTTAGACGAAAAGAACTACTACAAGGGGAAGATAGGCGACCACGGTGACGCGCCGGCGGAACAAACCTGGTCGGCCGGCATGGCGGTGTACGACGTCAGCAAACCAGAGGCCCCGCGGCAGATCGGCTTCATGCCGGTGAAAGGCGGCGGCCTGCACCGCCTGTGGTACGTCGGCGGACGCTGGGCTTATGCTTCTGCGCTGCTGGATGGGTTCTCCGACTACATCCTGATCACCATCGACATGGCCGACCCGACAAAACCGACACTCGCCGGGCGGTTCTGGCTGCCCGGCATGAACGTCGCGGCCGGCGAGGTGGCGAACTGGCCGAGCGAAATCGGGCGTTTCGGTCTACATCACGCGATCGTACATGATGACATTGCCTACTGCAGTTGGCGCGATGCATGTCTGGCCGTAGTGGACGTGAGCGACCGAGTCGCTCCAAAGTTGATCACGCACAGGGTGTGGGCGCCTCCGTTCGGCGGCGGCACGCACAACGCGCTGCCGCTGCCCAATCGGGAGTTGCTCATCGTGGTGGACGAAACCGTGCTGGACAATCGGGAGGATGGAGAGAAGCCAATCTGGGTGTTCGACAACCGGGTAAAGTCCAACCCGATCAGCATCGCCACGTTCCCGGAGCCGAGCGACACTGATTATCTCAAAGTCGGTGGGCATTTCGGGCCGCACAACATCTACGAAAACCGGCCTGACCAATTTGTCAGCGAGGATCTGATTTTCGCGACGTACCAGAACGCCGGCGTGCGGGTCTACGACATCCGCGACAAGTTCCGTCCGGTGGAAGTGGGTGCGTGTGTGCCGCCGCCACCCACGAAGCTGGTCGACCCGCGGCCGAACCGGCCGAAGGTGCTGCATTCGGCCGACGTGTCGGTTGATAAGAACGGCGTCGTCTATTGCACGGACTTTTCCGCCGGATTGTACATTATGGAGTTCAAGGGGTAGAGGACGTTCGGTAGAGGGCAAGGGGTTACGCCTCGCCCTCTTCCGCGCCAGCCCGACGCCCAATTGGCGTGAGGGTCGTTAATTGTGAACGCCATCAATCGCTATCACATCGTGATTGAGGTCACTTGTATTTTGAGATCTGTAGCCGAAACGGGAGGAGGTCCCAGGTTACTTCGGCGGCTTCAGGTCGACGCCGTACTTGGCGTAGATACGCTTAATGGTGCCATCCGCGGTCAGTTGGTCGAGTGCGCTGTTGATCGCTGCGCGCAGCTCCTTGTCCGGTTTCGACATTCCGACGGAAACATCCCAACTGAAATCCGGTTCGAGCTCGTCGATATCGACCATCCGGACAGCCTGGCCGGGATGGGTCACGTTGAAATACCCGGCTGCGGCCCGGCTGACGACCGCGCCTTCGATCTCCTTGTCGGCGAGGGCCTGTAACATCTCGTCCTCGAAGCCGAACGCCGAGGTGGTCAGGCCGCGCTGATTGAAAGTCATGGAGGCGATCGAACTGCCCATGACGCCGACTTTGGCGTGCGGATCGATCGTCTCAGCGCGCGTGATCGGACTGTCTGGCCGAACCGCCAATACGATACCGGTCCGGTAATACGGTTTGGACAGTTGCAACCCGGCCTCATCTTGCACCTCGGGTTGGTCGATCGCGTCCGTGACGATATCGCATCCGGATCGCCGCAGCTGATGCCCTCCGATAATCCATATCGGTTCCAGCCTAACCCCGATCTGTTTGGCAATCGCCTCCCCAAGCTCGACCTGGAACCCCGGCGGATCGGTCTTGCGGTTGGAGAACGGCAGCGCGTTGGGATGCAGGCATTGCCCGATCGTTCCTTGCGTTCGGATGACGTCGAGCGAACGCGCCTCGACCGGCGGCGCGAACAAACCAGCGGCCAACAGCAGCGAGGCCAGCACGGGGAATTTCATGGGGTGGATCAATCCTTCAGCGAGCGGATATAGGCAATAAGGTCGGCGAGCTGATCAGCATCGATCGAGCCGCTGAAAGCCGGCATCAGGCCTTGCTTGCCGTTCATTATACGAAAAGTGATAAAGGAGTCGTCGCGGGAAGTTCCCATCAATTTGGGTCCTTTGCCCGCCGATCTGCCGCCATTCTCGTGACAATAGCTGCATCCGTGCGAGTCGAACACCGCCTCACCGCGCTTCGCCGCATCCGCCTGAGCGCTGGCACTGGAAGCACCGGTATCATCCGCCAAGCCGGAACTCGTTGTCAGCGCAACCATGCCGCCGACCGCTAAAAGCAACCGCCTGATACCTGGCATATGGCTCCGTCAGAAAAGTGCGGAGCGGGGAATGACCCCCGCTCCCGTTAACATCATTGCCGCCGCTGTTCGTCAGTGGCTGGACGGCAGCGCATAGACAATCATCGCGCCGGCATCCGTTGGCATGGACTTCCACGGCTCTTCACCGAATATCGTACCATAGTCCTGTCCCGCCAGGCTACCCCAGCTCGCCGGGACAGCGATGTACTGCTTGCCGCCCGCGGCATAGCTGATGATGCCGCCGGTGTGGCCGATACCGTCGTTATGCGACCAGAGTTCCTTGCCGGTCTCGGCGTTATAGGCGTGTATGATTCCCGCCGCGTCAGGTAGGAACACGAGGTTGCCGGCGGTGGCCAGCACGCTCGCCAGCGGGGGTTCGCGGAAGCTCACCTGCCACTTGACGGCGCCGGTTATTGGATCGCGCGCATCCAGATGACCGCTGTAATCCCCGCCCGGCGGCGGAACGAACTTGAATTCCGCGCCGATGTTCAACTGCACCTGTGGCTCGGTTACCGGCGTCGTCTTCTTGACGTCGAGCGTTATGCACCACTCATTGCCGACCTTGTACATGAGCTGGGTCTTCGGGCTATAAGCCCCGCTGTTCCAACTCACGCCGCCGCTGATCGCCGGACACAGTGGCTCGCCCTCAAGCTTGCCCGGCGAGAAATCACGCCGCCCGATCAGTTCACCGGTCTTCGGGTCGATGCTCTTCACGAAGTTGGAGGCCTTAACCAGGTTCCAGACGTTTTCGAGCTTCGCGTTGGAGCGGTCATAGACGAAGATGTAGCCGCTCTTGTTAGGATGCACCATCAGTTGCTTGCCGTCGCGATCGATCTGCAGGAACTCACCGATCGCGCTGTCGAAGTCCCAGTTATCGTGCGGCAGTTCCTGATGGTAGAATTTGAGCTGGCCGGTGTTTAGATCGAGCGCGACAATCGAGCTGGTGTAGAGATTGTCGCCCGGCCGCGCGCCGGTTTTCATCCAGTCCGAGCCGGCCCAGTCGTACAGAGGATCGGGATTGGCGACGCCCCACCATACCGCGTTGGTCTGTGGATCGTAGGTCCCGGGCATCCAGCCGCCGCCACCACCAATTCGCCAGGTGTCGTTGCCCCAGGTTTTCATTGCCTCGGGCGTGCCGCCCGATGTGAAGAATTCCCACTTCTTCTTGCCGGTTGCGGCGTCGACCGCAAATAGCGGGCCCCGATAGGGCCATTCGCCGCCTTGCGCGCCGATTACCACGGTGCCGCGCGCGAAGATGGGCGCTCCGGTGAAGCCGACAGTCAGCTTTTCGGAGTCGATCAGTTTGGTATCCCAGGCCGGCTTGCCGGTTTTGGTGTCGATTGCGATTAGCCGCCCGTCGACCGTGCCGACGTAAAGTTTGCCATCACCCATGGCCATGCCGCGGTTATATGGCGAGTGGGTCTGCCGAGCGACCAACTGGTCGTCGAGTTCGGGAAAGTACGTCCACAGCACCTTGCCGGTGGCACCGTCGAGCGCGAATACCCGGCTAAAGGAGCCCGAATAGTATAGGACCCCGTCCTTGGCCAGCGGCATCGACTCGATGCCGCGGATGGTTTTTCCCGGGAAGTGCATCCAGGCGACCTGCAGATCCTTCACGTTGTCGGCGGTGATCTGGTCGAGGCCGCTGTAATCGTACCCCTTGTATGTGCCGTGATAGCTCAACCAGTCATTCGGGTTTGGATTGGTTGCTTCGAGTTCCTGCGCGGTCTGCGCGAGCGCCGGCCCGGCGACCAACGCCGTCCCTAACGCCAGCAACGCCGCCAAACGCCTTTGATCGAATCGCATGTGCATTTCCTTCCGGTGCGCAGCAAGCCACCGCACATTTTGCGTCGGTCTCGGCCCGCTACATGGACGCACCTTATCCCGAGCGTAAGAAACGAGTAAAGAGCAGGCAGGCCGAACCGACGTGCTCTTCGTCGCTGCGGACGTCGTTCTGCGGGGCTGACCCCGGATTGCCTCCCACCCGGCAATCATAGGATAATGCGGGCGTTCGGAGTTCTCTTCCGGCGCTGTTCTAGGAGCCGGTGGGCCGCCGACGAACGCGCAGGGGGGAGCAGGAGACGGAGTATGACCACCGAAGCCACGCCGTTTCGCCCGATCGTGATGGGCAGCCAGCCGGCGAACGACACGCCGTCCTATAGCAGCACGCATTTGCGGCATCCGACACAGCCACCGCTCCGCATCCCCCAAACGGTGACCGAGACAACGGGCCCATATTTCGCCGCTGCCCGTTTTGGCGCAACGCCCGACTTGTCGGTGGTGAACGGCAAGCAGGCGCAAGGCGAGCGTATCATCGTTCGCGGCCGCGTGGTGGATGAGAATGACCGCCCAGTCCCGGAGACCATGATCGAGATCTGGCAGGCCAACGCCGGCGGCCGCTACGACCACCCAGGGGACCAACACGACGCGCCGTTGGATCCCAATTTCCAAGGCGGCGGGCGCGTGTTCTCCGATGTGGATGGCTGGTACCAGTTCACGACGATCAAGCCGGGCGCTTATCCGTGGCGCAACCACTACAACGCATGGCGGCCGAACCATATCCATTACTCGCTGTTCGGCACCGGTTTTGCACAACGCCTGATCACTCAGATGTACTTCCCTGGAGACCCCTTGCTGGCGCTGGACCCAGTATACCTCTCCGTTCCTGACCAGGGCGCGCGGGAGCGATTAGTCGCGCGGTTCGACATCGACATCACCTCACCTGAGTGGGCGCTGGGTTATCGTTTCGACTTCGTGCTGCGTGGCCGCGAGGCCACCCCGGTTGAGAACCGCTGATATGCCAATCGCGACCGCCAACCAGACGATCGGTCCGTACTGGCATCTTATCGAGGACCCCAGTTGGTCCGACCTCACCCGCTTTGGTGCGCATGGCGAACAGATCGTGCTGACCGGATCGATTTATGACGGAGCGGGCAAACCGGTTGTCGATGCCGCGATCGAGATCTGGCAAACCAACCCCGAGCGGTCTGATACATTCCCCGCATTTGGCCGTTGCCGCACCGACGCCAACGGTTCGTTCCGGTTTAAAACTTTGAGGCCCGGTCCGGTGGCCGGCTTGGGGAATGCACAGCAGGCGCCGCACGTGGCGATCTCGATCTTTGCTCGCGGTTTGCTAAAGGCCCTGACTACACGACTGTACTTCCAGGACGAACCACTGAACGAAACAGACCAGGTCCTCGCGCTGATCGAAGATGCGGGCCGCCGTCGCACTCTGATCGCAAGGAAGGTTTCATCCGAAACCTGGAATTTGGATATCCGGTTGCAGGGTGCGAACGAGACAGTATTCATGGAGATCTGATGCAACTCATCGCCCCGCTTCCGAAGTCGATCGCAACCGTTTCCTTAAGCGGCACCCTCGCGGAAAAAATGGAGGCGGCCGCGGCGATCGGCTTCGACGGGGTGGAGATCTTTGAAAATGACCTGCTGACGTTCGAGGGCTCGCCCGCGGATATCCGCTATCTCGCCGAGAGCTTGGGCCTGACCATCACCTGTTTCCAGCCATTCCGCGATTTCGAATCGATGCCGGAGCCTCAGCGTGCCCGCAACATGGACCGGGCAGAACGTAAGTTCGACGTGATGCGGCAGCTTGGCACGGACTTACTGCTGGTGTGCAGTAACGTCTCCCCGGTCTCGATCGACGACGATGCGCGCGCCACCGCCGACCTGGCGGAGATGGCTGAACGTGCGGACCGGCGCGGCCTGCGCGTCGGGTTCGAGGCCTTGGCCTGGGGCCGCAATATCAACAAATGGCGTCATGCCTGGAAGATCGTTGACGCAGCTAACCATCCGGCGCTCGGTTTGATCGTCGATAGCTTCCACACCTTGGCGGTTGGCGATGACCTGTCCCGACTGCCCGAGGTTCCCGCGGAAAAGATCTTTTTCGCCCAGCTTGCTGATGCTCCAAAGCTGTCGATGGACGTGCTGTCCTGGAGCCGCCACTTCCGGAATTTCCCCAGCCAGGGTCAGTTGCCAGTTGCCGCCTTCGTGCGCGACCTGATCGGCGCGGGCTATCGGGGGCCGCTATCGCTGGAAATCTTCAACGACGAATTCCGTTCCGCGCCCGCGAGGCTGATGGCTCGCGATGGCCTGCGATCGCTGCTGCTGGTCGAGGCGGAGGCTGGCGCGACTGCTCTGCCTCCGGTCCCCATGTTCGATGGCGTGGAGTTCCTGGAATTCGCTGTTGACGAGCAATCAGGTAGACGATTGGGCGAGACTCTGCGTGGCCTGGGATTCCATTATGCTGGCCACCACCGGTCCAAATCGGTCGACCTGTTCCGCCAGGGCCGGATCAACATGATCCTGAACAGCGAGCAGGACAGCGCCGCTGCGGAACATTTCCAATTCCACGGGCCATCAGTCTGCGCCATGGCGTTTCGGGTGCATGACGCGCGACAGGCGGTAGCCCGAGCGGAGGCTCTGCTGTGCCCGCCGTGGCAGGAACGCGTGGGCCCTGGTGAACGCCAGATCCCGGCCGTACGCGCGCCGGACGGAACGCTGCTGTACCTGGTGGAGCCCGCGTCCGACGGCTCTAGCATTTACGCTGCCGATTTTAACCTGTTTCCCGAACCCGATGGTGAGTCATTACTTGATCGTGTTGATCATGTCGCCCAGGCGCTGCCGATGGGCCGCATGGACAACTTCGGTACTGTTCTACCGCGCGCTATTCGGCTTCACGCCGGAACAACTGTGGGAAATTCCCGACACGATGGGGCTGATCCAAAGTAGAACCATGGCAAGCGCAGGACGCACGATCAGGTTGCCGCTGAATATATCGGAAAGCCGCGAGACGACCACGGGCCGCTTCCTGACCACGTCGTCCGGCGCCGGTGTGCAACATATCGCCATGGCCACCACCGACATCCAAAAGGCTATCAGCCAGGTCGCCGCGCGGGGTGCTCGACTGTTGCCCATCCCCGGCAATTATTATGAGGATATCGAAGCGCGATGGGGCTTGGAACCTGACCGGTTGGAGATTTTGCGTGCCCATAATATCCTCTACGACCGCGACGACGGTGGCGAGTTCCTGCATGCCTATACTGATCCGTTCGATGACCGGTTCTTTTTCGAAATCGTCCAACGGATCGGCGACTACCAGCAATACGGCGCGGCAAATGCTTCGGTTCGGATGGCGGCTCAGGCGAAGCGGCGCGGAGCGTCTCCCAAGTCTGAATTGCTGGCGTAAAGAGGCCCGGTGACGACGTACTGTGGTCGATTGGTCAGGATTTCTCGAACCTGATCTTGAACCAGTGGCAGGTCACCATTCCTGATTGCCCATACGAGCTCATACGAGCCGCATGTGGCTTGGGAGGTCCGGCGCGGCGTTCCAGACCCCCGGAACGCGAATTCCCGGTTCGGCCAGGATGCCCCGTAGCGCATCGGGCGGGACCTGAGCAGGGATCGGTTTCAATTTCTTGCGCCCTCTTTCTCCTCATCCATCTCCTCCAGTTGGGCATTGAGTTCCGCACCCAGCAGCACCGCATAAGCCGAGATATAGAACCACAGCATCACACCGACGGCGGCCGCGAGTGACCCGTATGTTGCACCGAACGCGGCGATCCGCGACACGTAGAGCGACAGCAGCTCCGATGCGATCAGCCACAGCACCGTGGCAAGGGCCGCTCCCGGCTTGATCCGTGGCTTGCGAGGCAAAGCCCGAGAGGGGCCGAAGCGATAAAGCAGCGCAATCGAGACGAAAAAGAAGCCGATCATCATCGTCACCCCGGCGGCGTTGATCAGGCCGCCGCCATGGCGCGAAAGCCCGAGAAAATCGATCGCGGGAGACACCAGCAGCAAAACGCAGATCGCCACGATCGCACACAGCACCGCGGCCAGTGTCATGGCTAGTCCGATAACCTGAAATCGCAGGTATGGCCGCTGCTCGGTCACGTCGTAGGCGACGTTGATGGCGGACAGCACGGACTTGGCGCCCGTCGAGCTGCTCCAGAATGTCAGCAGGAAACTGACGAGCAGGTGCAGGCTCAAACTGCCGCTGCCTCGTTCGGCGAGTTGGCGCGCTCGGTCCTCGATCAGTCCAGAGGCGGGCGCTGGCAGCAGTCCGGACAGCACGCCCAGTTGCTGCTCCGCGGTGGTCGGATCCAACACCATTCCGCCGACCGAGATCAGCATGCTGATCGCCGGGAACAGCGCCAAAGTCGCATAGAAGGCGCAGCCGGCGGCTGCGAGCGACACCCGGTCGGTGGTGCTCGCCCGAAAGGTTCTTCCGAGCAAGGTGCGCCAGGGGCGTTCGGCGCGGATTGTGGGCTGTTGGATGATGTCTGCTGGCACAATTCCTCAACTCGGTGCGGCGGGCTCTGGGCTCCTCGACGGCGATCGCCGGTCCTAGCGGGGGCGAATATCCGAACGAGAAGGTCAACTATAGGCAACCAGCGGCGCTGGATCGGGGTAACCGGCCCGCCGTCGCCTGAAGCATATGCAATTTAATACGCGCCACACGATCCTGTGGATCGTGCGTTGCGCGGATATTGGATGGAAAGGCGGGATGGGCATAGCCGAAAGCGAACCGGAAGCACTGCAGCCAAGGCGAAGCCACACCGCCGCACCAACCTCACCTAAGCTAAACTGCGTGTGGATCGAAAGCTGCCAGCCTATCGGATCAGCCCGGTCAGTGGACTGGACGGGTCCGCACCCATTCGGCGCGGCATTCGACCGGCGCGATAGGCCAAGCGTCCCGCTTCGATTGCTGCCTTCATCGCGCGCGCCATCAGCACGGGGTCCTTGGCGTGCGCGATCGCTGAGTTCAACAGCACTGCATCGCAGCCCAACTCCATCGCGATCGCAGCATCCGAGGCGGTGCCCACCCCGGCATCGACAAGAAACGGCACCGTCACGTGCTCCATCATCATGGAGATCATCGCCGGATTCTGAATGCCTAGTCCGGACCCGATCGGCGCGCCCAGCGGCATAATCGCCACGCAGCCCATATCCTGCAGCCGTTTGGCCGCCAGAGGATCGTCGGCGCAATAGACCATTACCTCGAACCCATCCTTGATCAGCGCTTCGGCGGCCTCGAACGTGCCCGGCATATCAGGATACAGCAGTGGCGGCGGCCCAAGGACTTCCAGCTTCACCAAGTTCCAGCCGCCGGCTTCCCGAGCCAGCCGCAGGGTGCGGACCGCGTCCTTGGCGGTGAAGCAGCCAGCCGTGTTGGGCAGATAGGTATATCTTTTCGGATCGACGTAGTCCTGCAGCATCGGCGAGCCGGCATCCGACAGGTTCACCCGCCGCACCGCCACGGTAACGATCTCCGCGCCGCTCGCTTCGATTGCCCGCCCGGTCTCCTCCAGATCCTTGTAGCGGCCGGTGCCGACGATCAGCCGCGACGAAAACGTGCGTCCCGCGACCGTCCAGGTGTCGTCCGTCGCGATTGCCACGTCCATACTCAGCCTCCACCGATGAAGTGCACAATCTCCAGCGAATCGCCGGTCGCCAGCCAGGTTTCAGCGTAGCGCGAGCGCGGGACGATCTCTTCGTTTCGCTCTACGGCGACCTTCTTGGTCTCGAGTCCCAGCACGGCCAGCAATGCAGAGACGGACAAGGCGGCAGCTTGCCCCTCGAAAACCCGGCTTTCACCGTTCAATGTCAGGGTCACGGAGCTATGCATACGCGTCAGTATGGTGCGCCGGGGTGGTCCCGGCAATGTCAGCCGAAGGCAAGGCAGCCCCTATCGTAACGTCGCCCCTGTGGCCTTCGCCACCGCCGCGATGACTTTCTGACAGGCGGCCTCGATCTCCGGGTCGGTCAGAGTCCGGTCGCGCGGCTGGAAAGTAACCTCGATACCCAGTGATTTCTTCCCGGTTGCCATCCTGTCGCCCTCGTAGAGGTCGAACAGCGTCACGCCGGTTATCAGCGCCCGTTCGGCTCCCCTGGCGGCGCGCAGTAAACCGTCGGCAGGCACTGCGTTATCCACAATGAAGGCAAAGTCGCGCCGCACCGGCTGGAACGCGGGCAGATCGGGCGGCGACTTTTTACGCCGCCTTGGATCAGCGACTGCGTCCAGGTTCAGTTCGAAGACCACCATCGGTCCTGGCAGATCCAGCGCCGCGAGCAGCCGTGGGTGGATTTCGCCGAACTGCCCCATGATGGTCTTCGGTCCCTGCCAGACTATTCCAGATCGGCCGGGATGGAGGAAGGCAGATGCTTCGGCGGTGATTTGTAACGCCTCCAACGGCACCCCGACCGCGGCCAGCAGCGCCCAAAGATCCCCTTTGGCATCCATGACATCAACCGGGCGCTGCGGCGCCAGCCAGTTGCGCGGGGTCTGTCCTGCACGCAGGCCCGAGGCGACCAGCTTTTGCCCGTCCGGAGCATCGGTGGCGAAGGCCGGTCCGATCTCGAACAACGCCACGTCTGGGTAGCCGCGCGCCGCGTTGCGCTTCGCCGCCATTGCTAGCGTCGCCAGCGGGGTTGGGCGCAATTGGTCGAGGTCGGTGGCGATCGGGTTGCTCAAACGCAGCGCGTCGGGGATGTCGCCGAATCGTTCGGCGTCAGACCGAGCCATGAAGCTGAATGTGACGCACTCCATCAGGCCGGCTGTTGCGAGGGCCCGGCGGGCGACCGCGGTGCGTTGCTGGCGTGCGGTCAATGTCGCTTGCGGCACCGGGCTCTCGCGCGGCAAGGAGACGGTTGGAACGGCGTCCAAGCCGCGCAGGCGCAGGACTTCCTCGATCAAGTCGTGCTCTGCCTCAACCGCTACGCAGCCTTCCGCGGCTTTCGCGGCCTTCGTCGGATCGAGTGCCGGCGACTGATCCAAGCTGATCGGAGCGGCGATGTCGTTGCGCCAGGATGGCACAGCGACGGTCACCTCGCCGACATCGCGGCGCCTGACCGTGAAGCCCAGGCGTTCCAGCGACGCCACAGCTTCGTCCGCCGGAATATCGGAACCCCCCAAGCTCGCGATGCGGGCGAAGCGCATCGTGGCGTCACGCTGCCAGGCCGGTTCGGCGCCAGCCATGGTGACGGTGCCGGGTTCGCCGCCGCACAATTCCAGGATCATGGCGGTAGCTGCCTCGATTGCAGTCGGCATCAGCGCGGGATCGAGCCCGCGCTCGAACCGCTGGCGGGCGTCGGAGATGATCTGGTGACGCCGGCCGGTGAGCGCGATGCGGATCGGATCGAACAAAGCGCATTCGACGAACACGGAGGTCGTGGTTTCGTCGCAACCGGTGGCCTCGCCGCCGATCACGCCGGCTATCGACTGCACGCCGGCCGCGTCGCAAATCGCGCAGTCTTCGGGATCGACGACGTAGTCCTTGCCGTTCAGCGCGCGCATCGTCTCGCCGGCACCGCGCCGCAGCGTCAGCGTGTCGCCGGACAGCTTTGCCACGTCGAACACGTGCAGCGGCCGACCGAGGTCAAACGTGAAGAAATTTGTGATGTCAACGAGCGCGTTGATCGGTCGGAGCCCGATGAAGGTCAGCCGGTCCTGCAGCCATTTCGGGCTGGGCGAATTCTTCAGGCCGCGAATGGTGCGGCCAATGATCCAGGGACAGGCTTCAGGAAATGCGATCTCCCATCGCGGGCCGCCATCAAACAGTGGCGGGATTAAGGCGGGCGCGAAAGGCTTCAGTGTTCCCAGACCGGCCGCCGCGAGGTCGCGCGCAATGCCGCGGACGGAGAAACAGTCGCCTCGGTTCGGGGTGACGCCAACCTCGATGACCGGATCGTCCAGGCCGGCATAGGCTGGATAAGACATGCCGACCGGAGCGTCGTGCGGCAGTTCGATGATGCCGGAGTGGTCGTCGCCAAGGCCCATCTCGCGGGCGGAGAGGAGCATTCCAGCGCTTTGCACGCCGCGGATTTCGCCGACCTTCAAGGTGATCCCGCTGCCCGGGATGTATGCGCCTGGGGCGGCAAAGACCGCCTTCATGTCGGTGTGAGCATTCGGTGCACCACAGACGACTGACAGGATGCCTTCCCCGGTATCGACTTTGCAAACGCGCAGGCGGTCGGCGTTCGGGTGCTGCACGGTTTCGATGACGTGCGCGATCCGGAAGGAGGCAAGAGGTGCACCTGGGTTCTCCACACCTTCCAGTTCAAGGCCGATCTGCGTCAGCGTTTCGGTGATCCGGTCCAGCGAGGCGTCCGTTCGCAGGTGCGACTTCAGCCAGGAGAGGGTGAATTTCATCTTGCGGGAGCCTCGAGCTTTGTCGCCGCGGCCGGCCTCGCGCGCATCGGGCGTGACCCGGCGCGGATCAGAATACAGGAGGGGCGGAGCCTATTTTGGCGGGGCGGCCCGATTCTCATCGTCCCAGTGCAGCGCGTTCCCGTCATCTTTATTTCGGCGCCGCGTGCGCAAGTGGCCGGGATAACCCCGGCCGGGACGGCTAGAATGGACGGGCGCGCGGCGACGGACGCGAGGATCGACGATGCCATTCTCAGACGCCCTCGTGCAGCATGGTCGGGGCCAGTGGAGTGAACCCGTAGTGCCGCAGCCAGCGCAGGTCGGAATCGAAGAATGGCCGCAGGTCGGCTATCCCGTGCTTCAGCATGGTCACGCGCTCCACCCCCATGCCAAAGGCGAAACCTTGCCACTCGCGGGGGTCGATGCCGCAATTCGCCAGGACGCGTGGATGCACCATCCCGCTGCCGAGGATTTCCAGCCAGTCGCCCCCGTGGCCAAGTTCACCGGTCTTGCGGTTCCAGCCGATATCGACCTCCATCGAGGGTTCGGTGAACGGAAAATAGGACGAGCGGAAGCGGACCGGCAGATTCGAAATTGCGAAGAAGGTGCGGAGAAAATCGATCAGGCAGCCTTTCAGGTGGCCCAGCGTTATGTTGCGATCAATGACCAGCCCCTCGCATTGATGAAACATCGGCGAGTGGGTGGCGTCGTGGTCCGCGCGATATGTGCGTCCGGTGACGATGACCCGGATCGGGGGCTCCTGCGACAGCATCGTGCGGATCTGGCCTGGGGAGGTGTGCGTTCGGAGCACCAGCGGCGTGTTGCTGCCCCGGCCTGGGGGCAGATAGAAGGTGTCGTGGTCCGCCCGAGCCGGGTGATGTGCCGGGATGTTCAATGCGCCGAAGTTGAACCAGTCGCTTTCAACGTCCGGACCGTCGACCACGGTACAGCCCATGGCGCCGAAGATCGCGGCGATTTCCTCCATGGTGCGGGAAATCGGGTGGATCAGGCCGTTGTCCCTCGGGCGCGGCGGCAAGGTCGGGTCGATCCGCTCCGACAGCAGACGGGCGTCCAGCGCGGCGTCCTCAAGCGCGATCTTCCGGCTCTCGATAGCCGACGTCAACGCGTCCTTCAGACGGTTCAAAGCCGCCCCTCGGTCCTTGCGCTGTTCGGGCGGCGTCTTGCCGAGGTCGCGCAGCATCCCGGTTAGGCTGCCGTTGCGCCCGAGCACGGCGATACGGACGGTATCCCAGGCGCGCAGGTCGGCGGCGGCGGCCAATGCGGCATCGGTGGAGGTCTTCAAGGCTTCGAGGTCGTCGTTCATTGTTGGGTCCCGTACACGGAAAGGGCCGCCCTGTTCAGGCGGCCCCTTTTTCCTTGGTCGCGGTTTCGGAGGAAACCGGCGCTACGTTGGAAGTATCGGATTTACGCGCCGAAGGGTGCCGCTCCGCTGGCGACGCTTCATTGCGATCAGATACTAGGCCAGGGCAGCCTGAACCTTCTGAACGATCGCCGTGAACGAGGCCGCATCGTCGTAGGCGATGGCGGCGAGGACCTTGCGGTCCATCTCGATCCCGGCCTTTTTCAGGCCGTCGATAAATCGGCTGTAGGTCAGACCGTGCTCACGGACGGCGGCGTTGATGCGCTGAATCCAAAGCCCGCGGAACTCCCGCTTTTTGACGCGGCGATCGCGGTAGGCGTACTGGAGTGACTTCTCCAGCCGTTCCCGGGCGATGCGGTAGTTGGTAGACGACCGGCCGACGAAGCCCTTGGATTGCTCAAGGACCTTCTTGTGGCGGGCGTGAGTGGTGGTGCCCCGCTTTACGCGTGCCATGCTGCCTGCCCTACCTTATGCGATGCCATAGGGCGCCCACTGCTTGACGGTGATCCCGTCAGCATGGGTCAGGACCTGGCTGCCGCGGTTGGTGCGCTTTGCTTTCTGGCTTCGCGCGCTCAGGCAATGGCGCTTGAAGCCAGGTCCGGCCAGCACTTTGCCGGTCGCGGTGATCTTGAACCGCTTTTTGACCGACGATTTGGTCTTCATTTTGGGCATTTTTATCTCCTTCTGTTCGGCTTGCCCCTTCGAGGGGGTCAAATTGGCAAGCAGTCACGGCCGGGCATGCCCTTTCAGGCCCGGTCTCGCAGACAGGGGCGGGGGTATAGCGGCGGCGGCGGCGAGAGGCAAGCATGGATCGCTCCCTGGCCAGGGACAGTTGCATTTCGTCCCGCACCCGGGGTGGTGGTCGCCCATCGCAGTCGGTCGGCGTCGCAACCAGCGCGTTGGTACGTTGGACACCCGGAGGCTTCCTATGATCCGCGTTCATTCGATCTTCCACGACTTTCGACACGGAGAAAGAAATAACGGCCTGGCGAAGCCGAGGCGGCGATGTCGCGCAGGGCGATTTAGTCGGCACGCTTCACATGAACGGTCGCCGGGTTATCACGTGCCGGCCTAAGGTCGATCCGCGGCGTGCCGTCCAAGCAATCCAACCCGTGGACAGTGACGATATTCCCGCTATAGACACGAAATCGACGACCAAAGAGGCGATCGGATTGGGTCGTTCGGGAGATCGCAACGCGAACGTACCGAATGGCTTGCCGGACACCCGTGGCACCTAAATCAGCACGTCACGTCGTGCTTGATGCATCCAATACAGGACCTCGATGCGAGGATAGGCGCCGAGGCCTTCCAGGGCCCTTTCGGCATTCCGGCCCGGATGGATCGCGACGCCTTGGACAGATGTCGCGCGTTGCCCATGGAGTTCGGATTTGGCCAACAAAACAGACCCCGGCGTCCAACTGATCTGGCAGTACGGCGAGAATTTCGCCTGGCCGGATAGTTTTATTTGAATCCATGTTCTGTCTTCCACGAATGGGCGCTGATCGAGCGAATTGGTCTCTGATGATATGACCCTAATCCGGCCACCTTGTTTCGCAGCCTGATATTTCACGCAAACAGTTGCAATATACCACATTCAGTTTTAGAATATAGGTTGTAGTTGATCCTTGCATACATAGTCATAAATTTTCATTAGTTGTATGTCATCGCTCCTTACTCGCTGAAATGAAGTGCTCTACCGATACAGCTACTCATGGTTGCAAAAGGGCTGCTTTACGGACCAGATCTCGCCAGCCTCCGAAGCCAAAAAGACTTGCGACCGTTGAAGGATCCAAGCGTCCAACGAATTGGGGTAGTCACAAGTGAAAAAAAGATCCGTAGAGGCAAACTCGAATACGCACGCCCAAGTGCTGCGTCTTGAGGATTTCTTGCCGTTTCGCCTCTCGGTCGCCGCGGACTCGGTATCGCGGTTTGTTGCTCGCCATCATCTCGCGAAATCAGGCCTCGTCACGGCGGAGTGGCGGTTGCTCGCGGCCGTCGGCAGGTTCGGCGTTCTGTCACCAACCGCCGCCGGGGAGCTGACCGCGATGGACAAAGTGAAAGTCAGCCGGGCGTCAGCAAGCCTCGTGTCGGCAGGGTTGCTGCGACAGAGCCAGGATCCGGCTGACGGCCGCGGGCGCCTGCTAAGGCTGTCTCGCCGAGGTTCTGCCCTTTATGCGGACATTGCGCCGGCGGGTAAGGAAATCGAAGATACCCTAATGGCTGGCCTGAGCCCGTCGGAGTGGCGGGCATTACATAAGGCGCTCGGCAAGCTGTCAGACCATGCCCAGTCCCTCGCGGATACCGTGGAATAATAGCGACAGCTATCGGCCGGTGATTGCCGGCACGACGAATGGCTAATCGATAAAGGAAGCAATGCAGCGCGGGCGTCTTGCGCGAGATCTCCGATGGCGCGTCAATAGCCTATTGCGTCCAACAGGAGATCGAACCCGCCATGACCATCGACCCTGCCATTCTCGCAGCCCTTTCCGGGGTTTCCACCGCCACCATCACGACAGTTCTGCTGAAAAAAGGGCTCCGAAACGTCTGGATGCGCGGCACCCGGCCGATCCGAGCTGGCCAGCCGCATCTCATTGGCCAGGCGTTTACTCTGCGCTTCGTCCCGGCGCGTGAGGATCTGGCGACACCGGATTCCTGGTCATCCCCTATTTCCACCCGCGCCGCGATCGAGGCGATGCCAGAGGGTTGTATCACTGTTGTTGATGCGATGGGCGTCACCGACGCCGGGATCTTCGGAGATATCCTCTGTGCCCGGATGGCGAAGAAGGGGGTCGCGGGTCTGGTCACCGATGGGGTGGTCCGCGACCTCGCGGGTGTTTTGGGCACCGGCCTCCCGGTGTGGTGCCAGGGCGCGGCGGCCCCTGCGTCCGTGACCGGCCTGACATTCGTGAACTGGCAAGAACCCATCGGGTGCGGTGGCGTCGCGGTGTTTCCTGACGACGTCATCATGGTCGATGACGATGGCGCCGTCGTGATTCCGCAAAAGCTGGTGGCGGACGTCGCCGCTGTCGCCGCCGACCAGGAGCGGATGGAAGAGTGGATCATGACCCAGGTGAACGACGGTGCGCCGCTGCCCGGGCTGTATCCGCCGAACGCGGAGAACAAGGCTCGCTATGAGGCTTGGCTGAAGGCGCGGTAGTTCGTGCGAGCATCGCTTCCCCGGATGTGACATTGAAGGAGAGCATCGTCTCGTCTAGGAAAGCAGGTAGCGGCTGACCCATTCGGCCGCCCGGCGCAAGTGCTTCGGCAATGCGTCCGGTCAAAAGCCAAACAGGAGGGCGCCTTGATGAAGCTGTATGCCGACCCAATCACGGTGAATTGCAGAAAGGTCGTTGCGGGTCTAGACCTTATCGGCGCGGAATACGAGCTGGTCCACGTCGACTACTTCACGTCTCAGCAGCGGTCGCCCGAATACACTGCATTGAACCCGAACGCCTCGTTGCCGACACTGGTGGACGGCGAGTTCGTGCTTTGGGAGTCAAATGCGATCTTGCAATACGTCGCCGACAAGCTCGGCGCGGCCACCTGCTACCCAACTGATTTGCAAGGGCGCGCCGACATCAATCGCTGGCTGCTTTGGGAAGCGGCGCACTGGTTTCCGAGCTGTTACGTTTACTTGGTGGAGCACTGCGTGAAACCGCTGCTGCAGGCGGAACCCGACCTCGCCGTGGTGGAAGCCCAGGACGCGACCTTCCACAAGCTTGCCGGCATCCTTGACGCGCGGCTGGCCAAAAGCCGCTGGATCGCCGGCCCGAACCCGACCATCGCTGACATAGCGCTCGCCGCGCCGCCGCATCTGCACCCCTACCAGAAGCTACCGCTCGGCCCACATCCCCATCTGCGCCGCTGGATGATCGACGAGGTCGAGAAATTGCCGTGCTGGGACCGCTCCTTCGTCGGCGAAGGCTTTACGCGCGAGCGCAAGGTGGCCTGAAGGAGGAGGAACGATGCAGGACGCGGTGCGAGCTTCGCTCAACTACACGATCGATAACGGCATCCCGCCGGACTACTATTTCTACGAGCCGGACGAACCGGTGAAGCTCAATCCGCCGGGCACCGATCCCCAAGAGATGGAGATCGTTAACGGCTGGCCGCGCGTCGAGCAGTTCGACGCCGATCGGGAGGGGTTTGTGCTGAAGTCGTTTCCGGCTGAGTTCTCCGGCTACGACGACGAGGCTGCGGTTAAGGAAATCTTCTATCCGCAAGTTGTGGACTTCGTGAAGCGCAATACGGGGGCGAAGCGGGTGGTGATCTTCGACCACACGTTGCGCAAGCGGCTGCCGGCGGATCTCAATCAGCAGACGACGGTGAACCGACCGGCGGTGCTGCTCGTGCATAGCGACTACACCATAGCCTCCGGTCCGCAGCGGGTGCGCGATCTGCTGCCGGACGAGGCCGAGATGCTGCTGCAACGCCGTGTTGCGTTCTACAACGTCTGGAAATCGCTGTACGACGTGGTCGAGGAGTTGCCGCTGGCGATGTGCGATGCCACCAGCCAGAACGAAGGCGATATGTTGCGCATGGAACTAAAGTATCGTGAGCGCACGGGGGAGATTTACGTCATGCGTTATTCGCCGACACATCGCTGGGTGTATTTCCCGCACATGCGGGCGGATCAGGCGCTGCTGCTGAAGACCTATGATTCGAAAACCGATGGCCGCTCGCGCTTCGTCGGCCACTCCGCGTTCGAGGATCCGACCACCCCTCCGAACGCCCCGCGGCGCGAAAGCATCGAGGTGCGGACAATGGCTTTCTTCTGACGGGCGCCTCGGAGGTCCTTTTCGACCCATCCCGGACGCAGCAATCGCCTGCCGCGTCCGGATTTGGTATTCACTACTTAATCATAGGCCACACTGGTCATCGACGTCGAAGGTTTCCGCTGCCGATATATCAATGCACCCGTTCGTAAATCGCCGCGATCCCTTGCCCGCCGCCGATGCACATCGTCACGAGCGCATAGCGACCGTCGATCCGCTCAAGCTCGTAGAGCGCCTTCACGGTCAGGATTACCCCGGTCGCGCCGATCGGATGACCAAGCGAAATACCGGAGCCGTTCGGGTTGGTCTTCTCCGGGTCGAACCCTAGGTCCTTCGCAACGGCACAGGCCTGCGCCGCGAAAGCCTCGTTGGCCTCGATCACATCCATTTGTTCAAGCGATAGCCCTGCCTTTTTCAGAGCCTCCCGCGTTGCAGGCACCGGACCGATGCCCATGATGTGGTAGTCCACACCGGCGTGCCCATAGGCCACCAACCGGCCCAGCGGCTTGGCGCCGCGCTTTTTCAAGGTGTCGCCATCCATCAGCACCACTGCAGCGGCGGCGTCGTTGATGCCCGAGGCGTTGCCGGCGGTGACCGTGCCGTCTTTCTTGAACACCGCCCGTAGCTTGGCTAGGTCCTCGGGCTTTGTATTGCCGCGCACATGTTCGTCCGTGTCGAAGACCGTTTCGCCTTTGCGCGACTTCAACGTGATGGGCATAATCTGGCTCTTGAAGCGCCCCTCCTTGATCGCCTTCGCGGCACGCTGGTGCGAGGTAAGTGCTAATTCATCCTGCTGACCGCGGGTGACCTGATGAGATTCGGCCAGATTCTCAGCGGTGATGCCCATGTGCACGTTCTCGAACGGGTCGTGCAGCGCGGCGGTCATCATGTCGATCATCGCAGTGTCGCCCATCCGCGCGCCCCAGCGCATTCCGGTCGACATATAGCCCGCTCGGCTCATGCTCTCGGCGCCACCGGCAACGGCGATGTCGGCATCCCCAAGCGTCACGGACTGGGCGGCGGAGACGATGGCTTGTAGGCCGGACCCGCAGAGGCGGTTCAGCGTCAGCGCAGGCGCGTCCTTGGTGATGCCGGCGTTTATCGCGGCAACCCGGGACAAATACATGTCCTTCGCTTCGGTATGGACGACGTTGCCGAAGACGACGTGCTGAA
Source organism: uncultured Pseudomonadota bacterium (assembly GCA_963832865.1). GTDB lineage: Bacteria > Pseudomonadota > Alphaproteobacteria > Acetobacterales > Acetobacteraceae > Rhodopila. The sequence goes on along the minus strand of CAWHWH010000067.1, from coordinate 42,934 downwards.
CGTCGTTCCCGGATACACTGGCGCGGGAAAGCGCCTCCCGCGCGACCTGGGCGCCGAGTTCGGTGGGCGGGATGTCCTTGAGGCTGCCACCGAAGTCGCCGATAGGGGTGCGGACGCCGGAGACAATGTAAACTTCGCGCTGCATGGTTGTATCCTCCTCGTCGAGGGGTTTCCCGGGTGGTTGTGTTTCCCGATCAAATCGCGTGATGGGAATTGCACGATGGATGAGGGGACGCAAGACGCGTACTTTCCCTAGGTCTGAGGGATGCGACGCGCGTACTTCCCCTCGCGCCTACTCCCTGGTACGGTTGTCCTACTTTCCGGTAAAGCGCGTCCTACAACTCAGGGAGTCAGACGATGAACGAAATCCCCATCAACGCCCCGAATCTATGGCGGCTGGACACACCCGGACACTTCGGCTGGGAACGCACTGCCCGAGTTGGTGACCCGAAGAAATATTTCATGGTGTCCACCGACAGCCATGCGAACGAGCCACCAGATCTTTGGGAAAAGCGGATCGATACGAAATATCGGGAGCGTGTGCCTCGCATCATCACCGATGACCAAGGCGTGCAGTGGCGCTACTGCGAAGGCTATCGTCCTGACCGCGTGCGTGTCATGAGCTTCGAGGGTGAGGACTGGGTGCGCTCGAGGGCCGGTGCGGACGTGCAGGAGCGGATTCGCGACAATCGCGCCGACGGGGTGGATGTCGAGGTCATCTTTCCCAACAAAGGTCTGGCGATGTGGGCGACGCCCGATCCGGTCTTCGCCAACGCGCAGTGTCGCGTGTGGAACGATTGGGCCTGGGAACAGTATGGTCCGCATCCCGATGCGATGTTGCCGGTGGCCTCGATCGCGACGGGCGACCTTGAGGGCGCGATGAAGGAGATCGAGCGCGTCGCCAAGATCGGATTTCGTGCGCTGTCGCTGCCCTGCAAGCCGATCTGGGGTGGGCATGATGTGGATCATGTCAACTACAACCTGCCGCATTTCGATCCGATGTGGCGGCTGATCGAGGAAGCCGGTCTGCCGATGACGTTCCATGTCTCGACTGGGCGCGACCCTCGCGCGGCTCGAGGCAACGGCGGAGCGGTGGTGAATTATGTCACCCACTCGTTGGCTCCGACGATCGAGCCGGTAGCGAATCTGTGTGCGTCGGGTGTGCTGGAACGGTTCAAGGGATTGCGGTTCGCGACGATCGAGGCTGGGATCGGCTGGGTCGCCTGGTTGCTGGAAGCGATGGATGAGGCTTACCGCAAGCACCACATGTGGGTGCGGCCGAAGCTGCAGGGCCTGCCGAGCGATTATTATCGCGCACATGGCTTGTCGACGTTCCAGGAGGACCCGGTGGGGCTGTATCTGGCGGAACGTTTCGGGCTGATCGATAACTTCGCATGGGCGAATGACTATCCGCATCACGAGGGAACGTGGCCGCACTCGGCCGAGGCGATCGAACGGACGATGCCCGGTCTGAACGATACTCAGCGCGCAAAGATCCTGGGGCTGAACGCCGCTCGGTTCTTCAAGCTGGAAGTTCCGGCGCATCAACAGATGGCGGCCTGAGGGCTGATGGGGAGATGGGAGATGGGCCGTATGGTCCATCTCCTTACGGGCGCGAAATTTGGGCTGCTATGTGCCCTCTTCGAATTGTTCTACGAAAGCCTTTCCGGTTGGACGGCTACGCTCTCTCCCGCCGACTCTCTGTCCGCAACTGCCCGCAAGCCGCGAGGATATCCTGCCCGCGCGGCGTCCGGATCGGCGAAGCAAACCCGGCCGCGTTAACGATCGCCGCGAAATGCTCCAGCGCCGCCTTCCCGCTTGTCTCGAACCGCGACCCCGGCCAGGGATTGAACGGGATGAGATTAACTTTCGCGGGCATTCCCGCGATAAGTCGCACCAGTTCCCGCGCCTCGGCCGCGGAGTCGTTCACGCCCTTCAGCATGATATACTCAAATGTAATCCGCCGAGCGTTGGATGATCCCGGGTAGCGCCGGCAGGCGGCGAGGACCTCAGCTATCGGATACTTCCGGTTCAGCGGGACCAAGTCATCGCGCAGATCGTCGCGGACCGCGTGCAGTGAGACGGCGAGGTTCACCCCCAACTCCGCCCCAGCGCGATCCATCATCGGCACGACGCCTGAAGTGGAAAGTGTGATCCGCCGGCGAGACAGCCCGATCCCCTCGCCGTCCATCGCGATCTTCATCGCCTTGGCGACGTTCATGTAATTGTACAGCGGCTCGCCCATCCCCATCAGGACGATCGTGGACAGCAGTCGCGGCGTCTCGCCTTTCGGCGACGGCCACTCGCCATACGAATCCCGCGCCGCCATGAACTGGCCGATGATCTCCGGCGCGCCCAAATTTCGCACCAGCGTCTGGGTCCCGGTATGGCAGAACCGGCAAGACAATGTGCAGCCGACCTGCGACGAAATACACACGGCGCCGCGGTCCTCGGCGGGGTCGGGGATGTAGACCGTCTCCGCCTCTTGCCCATCGCGGAATCGGAACAACCATTTGCGGGTTTCGTCCACGGACGTCTGGACCACGGCCGCTTCCGGGCGGCCAATCACGAAGCGCTCAGCCAACCTGGTCTGCAGCGGCTTGGCGATCGAGGACATCCGAGCGAAATCGGTGGCACCCTGGTGGTAGATCCAGTGCCACAGTTGCTTGACGCGGAACGAAGGTTCGCCGATTGCCGCCATCTCGGCTGCCAATTCGGCACGATCCATCCCGAGCAGATCGCGCCGCCCGTCGGCCAGCAGGACTTCTGGCGGGTCGAACAGCGCTGACTTCGCCAGAACGCGGGCGCGGTCGGCTTCAGAAAGATCGCTCACTTCGCGGGACATGCCTTGACGATCGCCGCATACGCCTGGCCAAAGCCTTTCAGGCTGAAAGTATCGGTCACTTCCTTCGGGCTCGGGGACCGAGCGATGGCTCTTGTCCCCTTGCCGAATGCGGTGACGGCCGCCTTGCCGTCCCGGGCGAAAGCGTTCTGACCGGACGTATAGAATTCCAGCCCGGTCTGATCGACTTGCACGGTGACGGTCGCATTCGGCGCATAGGCGAGCCCCGCCTCGATCGCGATGGCATCGCGACCCGACGACCGCTCGGTCACTGTCAGCACTACGCCCCCACGGCCAGGCAACGAGGGCGCCGAACTCTGCGCCCGGGTGAAGGCGTAACAAACGGTTTGCCCCGCCTCCTTGTGGGTCGCCGCCGTCCAATCGTCGAACTTGCCGATGGATTTTGGGCTGTCGGCCGTAGCGTGCTTGGCCGGCGCCGGCTTGTTTGTTTCGGCGGTGGCGGGCAGGGCCAGCAGCAGCGCGATAGTCAGAAAACAGGGAAATCGGATGTTCATACGAGCAGCAATAGGGCCGCTGTGTATGCGAAACAAGCGCGCCGCGCTCACGTCTTCTTCGCGTCCGTGTGAACCCCAAGCGGGCGCAGCCAGTCCGGTATGGTCTTGCGGAATCGCGGCGCGCCGTGACCCGTTGGTGGCAGCGCCTGCAGGGGACCTCCCGAACTCACGGGCCGGTCGGGAAACCGTCCGTGCTGCAGCAGCCGGTCGTACAGCACCAAGGCCCCAGCCACCGCCAGGTTCAGTGCGAACCGAGTGGGAATGCGGATAATGTGATCGCACCGATCTTGCAATGAAACCGACAGCCCGGCGCGCTCCGGTCCCAAAACGTAGGCGGCATTCAGCGGATGACGGAAGGAAGGCAGATCGATTGCGTCCTCCAGCAGTTCGATGCCGACCAAGGCGCACTCGCGGGGCAACGACAGGTCGGCCACGGTTGGATAACGCCACATCGGCACATGGAGGGGCGTATCGGCGGTATCCGCCGTGCGGGCCGCGCGCGCATCCCACCCGGTCCCGATGGTGAAACAGAACGATGCCCCGAACGCGTGCCCGGTGCGCAGCAACGCACCGATATTGGCGGATTTGGAGACACCCTCGGCGCCGATGCCGAAATACCCTCTGACCCTGGCTTCAACCATCCGGGCGGTCTATTCCGCCGTCATGACCGACGCAACAGACCGGCGACTGGCCGGCCAATACGAAGTCTATCCCTATCCGAAGCGTGACCCGCGTGACGAGGTAAGACGCCTGGTGGTGGGCAGCCCCAGTCATATCCGCGAGATCGACTATTGGATCTTCGGCGCCGCTCGTCCGGCAAGCCGACCGCTGAATGCGCTGGTCGCGGGTGGCGGCACGGGCGATGCGACCATCATGCTGGCGCAGCAGATGACCAGCCTGGGTCGACCCGGGACGGTGACCTGGCTCGACCGGTCCGCCGCGGCGCTGACGATCGCGCGGGCGCGCGCGGACGCCCGCCGGCTGACCAACATCAAATGGGAGCAGCGGTCATTGCTCGATCTGCCGGGATCGGGGCTGGGGCCGTTCGACTACATCGATTGCTGCGGCGTCCTGCACCATCTGCCGGATCCGGCGGAGGGACTGCGTGCCTTGTTGTCGGTGCTGGCGCCCGGTGGCGGCATGGGGTTGATGACATACGCGCCGTATGGACGGACGGGTGTCTATATGATGCAGGACGTGCTGCGCCGCCTCGCGCCCCCCGACGAAATGCCCCAACAGCGGCTTGATATCGCCCGGCGGGTGATGAAGCACTTGCCGGAGACCCAATGGCTGCGACGCAATCGAAACTTTGACGACCATATCAACGGCGGCGATGCTGGCCTGTATGACCTGCTGCTGAACCCGCGCGACCGGGCCTATACCGTTGCGGATCTCAGCAAGTTGCTGGGCGACGCGGGGCTACGGATCACCTGCTGGGTGGAGCCGATCCGCTACGATCCAATCGCCATGCTGCCTGATACGAGACTGCGCGCTCGACTGGACGGAATGGATTCAACCGGACGCGCCGCGTTAGCGGAGGCTCTGGCGGGCAATATGGCGGTCCACATCGTTTATTGTGTGCGTACCGGCGACCCGATTCAGCAAACCGATCCCGGTGCAGACACGTCCGTGCCGGTTTTCCGCGAAGTCGATGGTGAGACGCTGGCGAAGGGAATCCGGCCGGATGGGACGCTCCCCGTGACGTTCGACGGTTTAAGCACTATGGTCGCGCTGCCCTCGCTTGCGACGGCGATCCTGCCGCTGATCGACGGCCAACGCAGCGTCGGTCAGATCGGCGGGATACTGGCCGGACGCGGCATCAAGCCGGAGGTCTTTGTGAAGGCCTGGCGCCAGACCTTCGCCGCTCTAGAGCGGGTCAACCGTGTGCTGCTTGCCGCTCCGCCCTGATGTTGACGCCGGTCGGTCGATCGGGCTGGAAACGGGGGATTCGTCTGAATTGGCGTAGCGATGCCCAAGTGGCCCATGGAAGGTGGGCTCGAAGCGCCCCTTAAGCCCGGATGAGGCCCAGCGCTTGCCGGTTCGCTTCATACGCCCTGTCATACTCGATCAACCGGGCGATTTCGGCCGCCGCGTCCTCGCCATAAATCCGTCCCAGCAGATACAAAGTCGCGTCGATCGCCAACGAAACGCCACCGCCGGTCACCACACCCGCATCGACCACGGAGGCAACCGTCGTCTGAATCGTCCCGCTAGCTCTCAGCGAGGCAAGCGGCGATAGTTCTTCCGCGCCGATGGCATGCCGCCGCGTTGTGGCCATACGCCCGTCCAACGCGCCTGATGCGGCCAAAATCATTGCGCCCGTGCAAACCGAGGCCACTTGCTCCGGCCGCAACTTCCGAAGATAGGCCAGCACCGTCCGATCGACCGCCGCTTCCGGCCACCCTGGACCTCCACAAACGATCACCACATCGCACGCCGGCGCCGTGTCGACGCCGTGATTTGCCAGCACCGTCAGGCCTCCGGCCAAACGAACCGGACCCGCATGCCGCGCAATCACGGTTGCCTCGATCGCCGGAAATACACGACGGGCCATCGACACCACGCCGACGGTGCCCCCTAGATCGATCGGCTCCACGCCCTCGTAGATCAGCACACCAAACCGGGCCGCGTCGTGTCGCTGTTTCATGTCCGCTACATCGCTTGCCTGATGGCCGCAAAGCTCGCAGCGGCCCATTGGCTCATCGCCTAACCTGGATGCCGTCGTGGGTTCGCTGCGCCGGAATACCCCGAGCATACGACAAAACAATTAGCTTAAAAATTGCCGACCGTTAGTCGGGTCTGCGGATTCTGCCGGCCGGTTGATCCGCGTGACACGCTGAGGCCGGTATGTCACGTTCGGGGGCCGAAGGCATGGAGGCGCCGCCATGGCCGATCCAACGCATCGCTTCATCGAAACGAATGGCATCCGCATGCACATCGTGGAACAGGGCAAGGGACCCCTGGTTCTACTGTGTCATGGGTTCCCGGAGTCCTGGTATTCCTGGCGCCGCCAGTTTTGCGCTCTCGCGGAGGCAGGCTTCCACGTCGTGGCACCCGACATGCGCGGCTTCGGCCAGACTGACCGGCCCAAGGCGATCGACCAATACACGCTGCTGCACCTGACGGGCGACATGGTGGGATTGCTCGACGCCCTGGGCGAATCACAGGCGGTGATCGCGGGTCATGACTGGGGCGCTCCGGTGGCGTGGACCGCGGCATTGCTGCGCCCGGACCGCTTCCACGGTGTGATCGGCCTGTCGGTGCCATACATGCCACGCGGGACGGAGCGCCCTACCTCCGTCATGCCGCGAACGGATGACGCCGTGTTCTATCAACTCTATATGCAAACGCCCGGCGCGGCTGAGGCCGACATGGAGAGCGATATCCGGTTCTTCATTCGTGGCAATTTGATCGCCGTATCGGGTGAAGGTCCGATGCATACACGGCGCCCGGACTCCGGCCCGGTCCTAATGGTGCCGCGCGAGGGGGGTTTACGCTCGCGATGGGCGAACTGGTATCCGATAAACGCGGCGCTGCCGCGATGGGTCACCGAGGCCGATGTCGATTTCTATACCGCGGAATTCACCCGTACTGGCTTTCGAGGCGGGTTGAACTACTACCGCAACATCGACCGAAACTGGGAAATGCTGGCGCCTTTTGCCGGCGCCCTGGTGACCGTGCCGGCGCTGTTTATGGTTGGCGAATACGACGTTACTCTGGCATTTCCCGGCATGAAGGAACTGGTCGCGAACCTTCCGAGGCTTGTGCCGCGACTGCGCCGGACGATCGTCTTGCCCGACTGCGGCCATTGGACGCAGCAGGAATGCGCCGAGGAAGTGAACGCCGCGATTATCGCGTTCCTGCAGGAGATCGGCCCACGAACTTGACGGATGCCGACGCGGTAGCCTCCGTTCAAGCGTGAAGCTGATCTACCGTTGAAAACTGCGACGGCCTCGCGCCGGAGGTCGAGGCCACGTGCTACAAAGAAGCTCACTAGTGTTCCGTTGCTAACAAACGATTCCCAAATTGGGACGGGTATGCGAGTCTGCCGGGATGCAAAAACGCAAGCCTGCATCAGGCTGTCGGCTGCGGATCGGGCGACGTTGGACGGGTTGGTCTCGGGGCGCAACACACCGCAGAAGGTGGTCTGGCGGTCGCGGATGGTGCTGTTGTTGGCGGATCGACTGGAGGTGATGGCGGTCGCGCGCTCCGTCGGCATGAGCGAGGTGACGGTCAGCCGTTGGCAGGAGCGGTATTTGGCCAAGGGCATTCCCGGGCTGCCGCGCGACGGCACGCGACCGGGACGTAAGCCGCCGCTGACCGGCGAGGCGATCAAGCAGGTCGTGGACAAGACCCTGCAAGAGAATGGCGAATGTTGAGAAGCGAAATAACGGAGGCAACACGCGGATCGCGATCATCGGGACGGGGAATGTGGGCAGGGCGTTAGCCCGGGCGCTGCAACGGGCCCGTCACACGATCGTCTTCGGGACGCGCAGCCCCGATCCCTCTGATGCCGATCAGGCGACGATCGCCGAGGCGGTGGCCAATGCCGAGGCAACAATTTTGGCGGTGCCATTTGGGGGCGGTCCTGGACGTGATTGCCGCGGCCGGAGGCTTTGCAGGCAAGGTCCTGATCGACGCCACCAACCCACTCGGTATGGGTTCGCGAGGTTTGCGGCTGACGATCGGCTTTTCAACGTCAGGTGCCGAAACGATTGCGGCCATGGCGCCGGGCGCAAAGCTGTTCAAAGCCTTCAACCAGACGGGGTTCGAGAACATGGCCGACGCCACCGCCTATGCGACGCGCCCGGTCAGGTTTGTTGCCGGGGACGATGCCGCCGCGAAACCGCTAGTAATGGGGCTGGTCACACGCCGGATTCGAACCTGTGGACGCAGGCGATATGGCCGAATCCCAGCTCCTGGAGGCCTACGCGATGCTCTGGATAGAACTCGCCCGCAAGCGGGGCCTGGGGTCGGATTTCACTTTTACTCTGCAATGTAAAGCCTAGACCGGTCGCCTGCTCCCGAAGGGTTCCAGGGCGTTCTTGCAGTTGCTCACCTCCGCGCGGGCGCTCGTGCTGGCGGGGACGGTTTCGCGGCCGGCAGATCCTCCTCCAACACCGTCAGATGGATCGAATACGATGTCTCTCCATCGTCGACGTCTTTGTGAACCGTCCCGATCGTCTCGTCATTGACCACCATTTCAATTGATAGGCCCTGGCGCTTGGGCGCCACGATGGTGATCCGCTCGCTGCCGAAGAGCTTGCGCAGGTAGGTTTGAAGGCGTTCAACTTCGGACGGTGTCATCATCGAGTCTCTTGTGTAGGGAGCATAAGCTTTACGGCGTTGGCGGGGCTTTGGCCAGCGTGTCCCCCCGAACTGATAACGCAGCTTAGTCGAGCATGTGGCCAAACCGTCCAGCCTTAGTCGCTAGGTATTCGTCGTTCACGCCATTTGGAGCGAACAAATGGGGTTCGCGATCGGTGACGTCGATGCCACAGGCGATCATTGCGTCCATCTTGTCTGGGTTATTGGTCAGCAGCCGGACCCGCTTGATCCCCATCAGCCGCAGCATTGTCGCCCCGACCAAGAAATTGCGCTCATCCGCGCCCCAACCCAGCACACGATTGGCGTCCATGGTATCCAGGCCGCGATCCTGCAGCCCATAGGCGCGCAACTTGTTGACCAAGCCGATACCGCGGCCTTCCTGCGCCAGATAAAGCAGAACGCCGGCTCCGTCCTCGGCCATTCGCCGAATTGCCCCACGCAGTTGCTCACCACAATCACAGCGCATGCTCCCCAACAGGTCGCCGGTGAAACATTCCGAATGGATTCGGACCAGCGGGGCATCTCTGGTCTCGGGTCGACCTATCACGATCGCGAGATGTTCGATTGCCGAGCCATCGCTGCGAAAGGCAACCACTTGGCTGTCGGGCGCGTCGTGCAGCGGCACATGAGCCGAAACAATTTGACGCAGACCAGCGACTTCGCTGTCTGTGTAGCCGAGGATGTCGGCCCCCGGAACCTCGATCAAGCCGTGCGCGGACATCACGGTACCTGGCAACGGAACCGCCAGCAAGGCCGGCAGCACCCGGCCGATCTTGGCTAGTGCAATGGCGGCGTCGGCGAGCGGCGGTGCGGGCACCGTCTGTAAGACCCCCCGCACCGCTGCTTGCGCGGCAGTCGGATCGGCCAACGATTGGTAGGTTGCGATCTGATAAAGCGAATCCGGCAACGCGACTGCCACTGCGGGGGCCTTCGCCGACATTGGTGCACGCAGGATCGCGGCGGCTCGGGCAGGGGCCAGGATCAGCATCGGGCGCGCGCCCGACAACGCCTCCAATTCAGCTAAGGCGTCGGGACCGGCCGTCTCCGCGGCCAGGACCAGCAGTGGCGCCGCACCGCCCAGAATAACCGGCACCCCCCGCCGCAATTCCGACGCTGCTCTATGGACTAGCCGAAGCCGGCCTCTGGTCTGATCGGCCGCGGAGGTGGGCTTAGTCTGCATCGGGCGCCTGCCGGAGCGTGCCGACCGGAACCCGCTGATCGGATCCCTGGAAAACTTTGTCACGCAGGGAACTAAATTCTGTCACTATTGTCCTTCAAGCCTTAAATCGTCACGGAGACAGATGACTCCCCGATACGTTAGACCATATAGGTAGTGGATGGGACGAGATAGGTAGTGGATGGAACGAGGCGACGCTTTTGAACCTATCGGCTTGGCTTGGTGCGCGCAATGTTGTGATCGGGTAGGGAAATTGAGCCTTACCGAACCGATGTTGTCCCTATTCGGGAACATATATGGTGTATCGATCTGCTTTAGCTATCAAAGCGGTGGTGTCTGCAACGAGCCACATCAAACACTTGCAAGAGGAACTTGAGAATGTCGGCAGAACGTCCGGTCCTGATCGTCGATGACGACGATGCCTTGCGTGAGACACTGGTCGATCAGCTAGCCGTCGACGGAGAGTTCGTCGCCACTGAGGCTTCTTCGGTTGAGGCTGCCGAGGCTTGTCTCGCGGGTAAGGATGCGCGCTTCGATGCGGTCATCCTGGATGTCGGATTGCCGGACGGTGACGGCCGCGACCTGTGTTCCCGGCTTCGCAAGCAGGGCCATCGCATGCCCATTATCATGCTGACCGGCCTAGACAGCGAAACTGACGTCGTGAAAGGCCTGGATTGCGGCGCCAACGACTATATCGCCAAGCCTTTCAAACTTGCCGTTTTGCTGGCCCGTCTGCGGGCTCAGTTGCGGATTTTCGAGAACAGCGAGGACGCGGTCTTCACGATCGGTCCCTACACATTTCGGCCGGCCGCCAAGCTGTTGCAGGAGCCGGCGAAGAACCGCCGCATTCGCCTGACCGAAAAGGAAGCGGCGATCCTCAAGTTTCTCTACCGTGCCGGCACTCGGTCGGTGGCAAGGCAAGTGTTGCTGAACGAGGTATGGGGCTACAACGCCGCCGTGACCACGCACACGCTGGAAACCCATATCTACCGCCTTCGTCAAAAAATCGAGCCCGACCCGGCGAATGCGCGGTTATTGGTCACCGAGGGCGGTGGCTATCGCCTAGATCCGGAAGGCATCCCGGCTCCGCGCGCGCCCGCCGCCGCCCACGCTTGAGGCGCGGGGCTCTAAACCCCTCCAGGGTTTGAGGTTGCTAACGTTGAGGGGTTACCCACGCGACCTTCAGCGGCCTGGTGTTAAGCGTCTGCCAGTGGATAGGCGTCCAAATATTGCTTCGAGCCTGATTTCGCTTCTGTTTGCTATCTCTGCTCATCCCCGGTTTCGAGGGATAATCCGCTGGCGTTCTGATCGGCTTCAAAAAAACCATTTGACACGGTTACGGGCGAGTCGACGTTAACCGGGGGCGTGCCTGAGCTTTCCAACCTCGACCACCTGAGCCACGCCGAGAAGGATGCCCTGATCGGCGCGCTGTGGCAGCGCCTTGAGGCGGCCGAGCGGCGCATTGCCGAGCTTGAAGCGCGGCTCGCCGAGCCGGGGAAAACCCCGGACAATTCCAGTCTGCCGCCGTCGAAGGGTCAGAAGCCGAACCAGCCGGAGAAAACCAAGCGTGCCGGACCGCGCCAAGGCAGCCTGGGTCGCCGTGGCGGCGGTCGTCCACTGGCGCTGCTTCCCGACGAAACGGTCACCTCGAAGGCGCCCTCCTGCACGCATTGCCGGGCTACGCTGACAGAGGCCGATCAGGTGCTGCACATTCTCTACGACAAGATCGATCTGCCTGTGGTGCGCCCTGTAGTGACACGGGTGGAACGCTACGCCGGGCATTGTCCCTGCTGCGGCGGTGTCACCCTGGCGCCGGTCCCCGTGGGCCTGGAGGAGGGCTCGCCATTCAGCGTGAACATCGTGGCGCTGGCGATCTACCTACGCTTCACCCACGCGATCAGCTACCGCCGTCTGACCCAATTGTTCCAGCAGCTTTATGCGCTGCAAATCAGCGAGGGTGCGCTGGACGCGATGTTGCAGCGGGCCAAGCCGTGTTTCGACACCGAGGTCACGGCGATCCTCGCCCGGCTGCGCCGCTCGCGGATCGTCTGCTCCGATGAGACCTCGGTACGCAGCGGCGACTGGATCACGCATTGAACGCCATCAGGATGCTGGCGCCGGTCAACTCGCACGGCAAAAGGCTGAAAAACGTTACGGCAAGGTGCGAAACAGTTTGTTCACCTTCCTGGAGCATCCCGAGGCACCGCCTGACAACAACGGCAGTGAGCGGGAATTGCGACCCACAGTCACCTATCGCAAGGTCACGGGTGGGTTCCGCTCAAACTGACGCCACCAGCGGATTGCGTGAAGCATTACGCGGAAGACCGTTCCGCATACATTCCGGGTCAGCCCCTTAAAGGCCTGGGGAGACCTATCGTCGGAATATCGCTATCGTTCTACTTCGGAAGGTTGATCAGGGCGCCGGTTCTTGGACCGATGTGAGAAATGCGAGGATCTTTTGGAACTCGTCACTCGTGATAATGCCGCTCCAGTTTGGCATACCTTTGCTGACCCGTCCGTGTGTCACAGTGAATATGAACGTCTGGGGCATTTCCTCGCCGTAACGCTGCCGCAGCAGCCGTAGGTTGCGGCGCTGCTCGCCTTGAACTGCGTTCGGTCCGTGACAGTGAGCGCAGTTCTCGTTGAAGAGTTTCTGGCCTGCGGCGATGTCTTCGGCGTTCGACGCTACGGCTGGGGCTGGTGCCGTTCCGACGTCGGTTGCAGCCTCGGCAACGTTGGCCGCCATCCCGGGAGCGGCAGGAAAACCATACTTGGCCGCAAGCGCGTTGATCGATGTACCGAGCCCGGTGAGTGCGCGGTCGACGTCGTCGCGGAGGGCGGTCCGGTCGCGCGGAAACGCGACAGCGGCGCTCCACTGCATGTGGTCTCCTGCAACCGGGACGATGCGATAGGCTCCGTGCATGACCGTGGTGTTCAACCACCCGGCGGTCGCGCCCCAGATAAACGCCGCGTCGGCCTTGTTGTCGCGCAGATCCTGCATCGCCTCCTCCGGCGAGAGCACAGTGACTGTCTGCACATCGTTCTCGGCGGCCAGGAGGTCCTGCGGCGGTGAGGACCACTGCACTGCCACGCGATGGCCGCGAAGGTCCGCGACGGCGTTTACACCCAGCGCGGGCGGCGCGACGAGCGCGTATCCAAGTTGAACGATCGGTCGGGAGAAGATCAGACGTGGCCCCATGAAGCTGGCGTCGTCAGGCACGCCGGCGAAGCCGTCGCACTGACCGGCCAGCATCTTCAGACGCACCTGGCGCTTGGTGTAATAGGTCGGCACCCAGACTGGCTGGAATTTCCGCCCCAACGCCTGGGCTATGTCGCGCCCCAACTCGATGTAGAAACCCGGTGTCGCCTCGCTCGTGCTGCTGAACGGGAGGTTGTCCGGGTCCGCGCACAGGCGAAATGGTGCTGGTTCTTCCTGGGCCTGCGCGGATCGGATGAGCGAAAGGCCGGCGACCATGAGACAGAGCAACCCGGCGGCGATGCTCCACGCATGCCGCCGGGCCTTCAAGTCAAACGGTGTCACTACAGCGAGAACACGAACAGCGTTCCGCCTTCCGGTGTAGCCGCGAAGATCTTCTTGCCGACCTCGCCCATGAACGCAGGAGGCAACTCGGCTCTGCCTACAAGGATGGCTATGTATTGCTTGCCGTCGACCGAGAAGGTCATCGGCCCGGCCCCGACGCCGCTGCCGACGTTCATCTCCCACAGCGGCTTGCCGGTCTTGGCGTCGAGCGCGTGGAACATCCCGTTGATGTCGCCGAAGAATACCAGGTTACCGGCCGTCGTCATCGTGCCGCCATTCCAGGGCAAAGGCAGGTCCATCGTCCAGGCCGGTTTCTGCGTTGCGGGATCGAGCGCCAGCAACTGACCCAGATGGTCACCATGGCCGGGGTTAACCGCGAAATCGTTGCCGAGATAGAATGCGCCGCGGCGGTAGTTTACCTCCGCGCCTTGCATGTCCTGGCACATGTTGTTGGTCGTCACGTAGATCAGGCCGGTGCCTGGATTGAATGACATCGGCTGCCAGTTCTTGCCGCCCATCCAGCTCGGGCAAATATCAGTCGCTTTGTAATCGAGGCGCGGACGCTTGGCGGGATCCTCAACCGGACGACCGGTCTCCTCATCGTAGCCCTTGGCCCAGTTGACCGGAACGAACGGTTTCGCCGAGATCAACTTTCCGGTGTCGCGATTGGCGACGAAGAAAAAGCCGTCGCGGTCGGCCTTCATCATGACCGGAGTTTTTTGGCCGTCGATTGTGATGTCGGCGAGCACGAGCTCATTCACGCCGTCATAATCCCAGGCCTCTGCTGGCGTTGACTGGAGCTCCCATTTGATTTTTCCGGTATCGGCGTCGAGTGCGAGGGTCGCGGACGAACCCGCATTGGTCAGCTTGCCGAAGTCCGATGTTCCGGTGCTGCGCACTGCCGCGTTCCACGGGCCGGGATTGCTGGTGCCATAGAACACCGTGTTGGTTTTCGGGTCGTAAGAGCCCACCTGCCACGCCGCGCCGCCGCCATGCTGCCAGCTGTCGCCTTTCCAGGTATCGTTGCCCGCCTCTCCGGGTCCTGGAATTGTGTAGGTCTTCCAAACCAGCTTGCCGGTGGCCAGGTCGAAGGCTTGAATCGCACCACGGACGCCATATTCGCCGCCGGCAAAGCCGGATATCACAAGATTTTTGGCGATCGTCGGCGGCGAGGTGATCGCTGAACCCTGTTTGTAGTCTACGACCTCGGTCTTCCAGACCTCTTTGCCGGTCTTGGCGTCGAGCGCGATCAGGCGCCCATCAAGCGTTCCGAACAGGATCTTTCCGTCGGCATAGGTGACGCCGCGGCTATCGAGGTCGCAGCAGACGAAAGGCTCGACATCCTCGGCGATGACGGGCTGATATTGCCAGCGGATTTTCCCGGTCCGGGCGTCGAGCGCGTATACACTGCGCGGGCCGGAGGAGGAGGGGACATAGAGCGTGCCGTCGATTTCGATGGGCGTGGCCTCGTTGGAACGGAGCGCGCCCAACTGAAAGGCATACGCGAGTTTCAACTGCCCGACATTCTGGTCGGTGATCTGATTGAGCGGGCTGAACCGCGTGTTGGCGAAGGTGCGGCCGTATGTCGCCCAGTTGTTGTCGTTCTTCATCGCCTGATCGAGTGCATCGTCGGCGAAGACGGGCGTGGCGGCCAGCACGCCGATCGCGACGGCGGTTCCGGTCAGATATTTTCGCAACGTCGAATGCGGTGTCTTCATAGCGTTCCCCTTTTTGTTTATGCCAGGCTTAAGCCGGTATGGAGCTTATTAGCCAACCGCCTGACTGTGCAGAGCGCAAGCAGGCGAGTCCATACCCCTGTCGTGCAAGCCGGGTCAAAATCGCGACGGAGATCTTTTTCAGCCGCCGTCACTCCTAGGCCCTCGCATCGGTCCAACCCGGTCCTCGTGGGGTTGATGCTAATCAATGCGGCTTCCGGCTGTTCGATTAACGTCGAGGCGTCGAAGTCGTCGTGCCTCGACCCGACCGACCGCAAAGGATAGCCCATGGAGGTCACAGACGGACTAACGCCAAAGGCGAAGCCCGCAACAGGTTCATTTCCAATTCCGCTTAGTGCCGGTTTCGGCAACCTGATTTCTGCCTGGCCGGAGTACTTTTTTGACGCATTCCAGCGCAGCGTACTTTTTCTCGATCTGCTGCGACAGCGAGGCAACGAAGAGATTGAAATCACATCCCGTCCGATGGCGACGGTGCTCAGCTTCGGCCATGAGGTGTTGATCGACGGTCGCTCGCTGCCCCGGCCGATCAACTACACGCTGTCACGCATCGTCCCACCGCCAGGGGTCGTCCTCGATCCGCAGAAGCGGCCAGTTGTGGTGGTGGATCCCCGGGCCGGACAGGGACCGGGCGTCGGTGGTTTCAAAGCCGAAAGCGAGATCGGCGATGCCCTCAACGCAGGTCATCCGGTCTATTTTATCGGCTTCGGCGCGATCCCCGTCCCCGGCCAGCAGTTCCTTGATGTCGTCGAAGGACAGGTGAGGTTCTTTGAGCGCGTCGTCGAACTCCATCCAGAGGCGCCCCGCCCGTTTGCCATTGGTAATTGCCAGGCGGGCTATCAGACCCTCATGGTGGCCATATTGCGGCCTGACCTGTTCGGACCCTGCCTCGTCGCCGGCTCACCGATGTCATATTGGCAGGGCGTGCACGGAAAAAACCCGATGCGTTATTCTGGTGGCCTGCTCGGTGGCAGTTGGCTGACCGCAATGATGAGCGATCTCGGCAACGGCAAGATCGACGGGACTGCATTGATCATGAACTTCGACATGCTGAACCCGGGAAATTGGTTATGGGGCAAGCAATACGACGTTTATACACATGTCGATACCGATGAAGCGCGCTACCTGAAGTTCGAGAAGTGGTGGGGGGATTTCATCCAGTTGAACGGTGATGAGCTGCAGTTCCTGGTCGATAACCTGTTCATTGGCGACAAGCTGACCCGCAATCAGCTCCAGTCGCGCGATGGCACGACCTTTGATCTTCGCACCATCACCTCGCCGATCATCGTGTTCACCTCGACGGAAGACAACATCAGCCCGCCTCCGCAAACACTCGGCTGGATCCTCGATCTTTACCGGGACGTCGACGATATCCGCGCCACCGGGCAAACGATCGTGTATTGCGTGAGCCAGGAGGTTGGACATCTCGCCATCTTCGTCTCCGCCAAGGTGGGTGCTAAAGAAGACGAGGAGTTCGTGCAGTTGATGGACGTCATCGACTGCCTGCCACCCGGTCTCTACGAGATGGTCATTTCGCCGCGGCCGGCAGATGTGCCCGCGGCCGGCTTCATCACCGGCAACTGGATTGCCCGCCTTCAGGCTCGCTCGTTCGATGATATCCGTGCGCTTGGTCGCAACAGTCCCAATGATGACCGTGCCTTCGCAGCCGTGGCCCGGCTGTCTGAACTAAACCTTTCGCTCTATCGCACCTGCATGCAGCCCTTCGTGCGAGCGCTCGCCAACCAGCCGATGGCGGACCTGTCCAATGCCCTGAACCCACTCCAGACTCAGCTACACAATCTTCGCCGACCGCAACCCGTGGATGAAGGGTATGCAGTCGTTGGCGGCCAGTGTGACCGTGGCGCGCAGGCCGGTGGCAACCGACAACGCGTTCCTTGGGTTGCAGACCAAGGTCTCGGCGCAAATCGTGACCGCGCTGGATTCCTATCGCGACGCGCGCGACAAATTACAGGAACAGATTTTCTTTGGCTTCTACGGCTCGCCGTTTGTGCAGGCACTGCTCGGCATCAACCAGGACACCGTCGTGCGGCCGGTCCCCGATACGCCGCCCGAAAAGCTGGCGGCACGACGGGCCCAGACGAACGCGTATGTCGCGATGCTGGACACCGGAGGATTCGATGAGGCACTGACTCGCTCGGTGTTGTACGTCCTCGCCGCCAATCGGACGCTCGACCAGCGTTGCGCACTCGCGTTGAACGTCGTGCGCCGGCAACTCATGCGGCTGTCACTCGCCGAGTTCAAGGTCATGGTACGGGATCAGTTCTTCGTCCTCCAACTCGAGCCCGAGCGCGCGATAGAGGTGCTCGCGTCCCTGGTGCCGGAGACCGAGGCTCGGAAGGAACTGTTGAAACAGGTGCGCGCGATCACCAGTGCAGGCGATCCCCTCGACGCGGCCGAGGACGACCGGCTGAGGCGTCTATCGCAGATATTGACCGTGCCGATCACGAAGCCGACGGGGCCCGCGCCCCAGAGGCCTGGTGGTCGCCCCTCTGTCACCAGAGTGACCGACAAGCCGGGTGCCGTGCTCCACTGAGACGGAACTGGATTGCCGCAAGAAAAATGGGCAGCAGCGGCAGGTTTTGATTGAGGAGCATTCGATGGCAGCGCTGAACGGTAAAAAGGGTCTCATTATCGGCATTGCCAACGAGCATAGCCTCGCCCATGGGTGCGCCCGGCACTTCCGCGCCGCGGGCGCCGACCTGGCGATTACCTATCTCAATGCCAAGGCCGAGCCCTATGTGCGTCCGCTGGCGGAAGCGTGGCAGAGCCCGATCTTCATGCCGTGCGATGTCACCGTGCCAGGCCAACTTGAGGCCGTTTACGAACGCATCGCGAAAGACTGGGGCCACCTCGACTTCGTGCAGCACTCGATCGCTTATGCGCGCAAGGAGGATCTGGCCGGACGGATCACGGATTGTTCGGCTGAGGGATTTTCCCTCGCCATGCAGGTCTCCGTGCAATCCTTCCTGCGGATAGCCAAGCTCAGCGAACCACTGATGACGGCGGGTGGCTGCCTCCTTGCCATGAGCTATTACGGCGCCGAAAAAGCGATTGCGCACTACAACATCATGGGCCCGGTGAAGGCAGCGTTGGAGGCCGCGGTTCGCTATATGGCCGTCGAACTCGGGCAGGCTGGTATCCGTGTCAACGCACTATCGCCAGGGCCGGTAAAAACCCGAGCGGCCTCCGGAATCGATCATTTCGACGAACTGTTGGAGCGTGCCGTCCGCGAGGCGCCCGAGCACAGGCTGGTGACACTCGATGATGTCGGCGCCTACGCCGCGTTCCTGGTCAGCGACGACGCCAAGGCGATTACCGGAAACATCGCCTATGTCGATGGCGGTTATCACGTCGTCGCATGAAGCGGACGACATCAATGCTTCCGATCGTGGACGACCCCCTCCGCGAGGAAACCGCGTCTCGTGCGTCATCGCGGCACAAGCCTGACCCGTCGGAGTTGCCGCAATGCAGACAGTCGTAAACAAGACATTCGATGAGATCGTTCCCGGCGACGCCGCATCGGCCGAGCGCACGCTGCAGGCCGGGGATGTGCGGGCCTGGGCCGCTGCCTTCGGCGAAGGGGACCTGCTCGCCGGCCCGGATGAGAGCGAGGCGGCTGCCGGCATCGTCACGGGCATGCTGACCGCGCTGGTCGGTTCCGCCCTTCCGGGGCCCGGGAGTTCGATCCGCTCGGTCTCGCTGGAGGTCAAGGGTACATTGCCGATCGCCGCCACAATGACGGTACGGCTCGTGGTGCAGGAGAAACGGCCGGACCAGGGGATCGTCGTGCTGGAGGGCCAATGCACCGACCCGATGGGGCGGGTCGTAGCGACGGCAACCCTGGAAGTTCTGGCGCCGACGACGCGGCAGCAACGCGAGGTCCTGGAGCATCGGCTCGAAGGGCTGATCGAGCGCTGTCGGACTCTCAAACCAATGCTCACCGGCGTCGTGCATCCGTGTAGCGCCGACGCGTTGACCGGCGCGGTAGAGGCCGCCGAGGCCGGCCTGATCCTTCCGGTCCTTTACGGCCCCGAGGCCGAAATCCGGCGCATCGCGGACCATGCGCACCTCGACATCACCAAGTGCCGGATCGTGGCCACGGAGGGTCCCGAGGACTCGGCGCTGAAGGCGGCGATGGTGGCCGGCGCCGGCGAGATCGCTGCGCTGATGAAGGGCAGCCTGCACACCGATGTGCTCTTGCACGCGATCATGCAGAGGGAGGCGAAACTGCGCACCGGGCGGTTGATCAGCCATTGCACGATGGTATCGGCGCCGACCTATGCACGTCGCTTCGTCATCAGCGACGTCGCGCTGAACATCGCACCGGACACCGACCAGAAGCGCGACATTTGCCAGAATGCGATCGGCTTCGCGCGTGCGCTCGGCATCGATCTGCCGAAAGTGGCCGTGCTGGCGGCGGTCGAAACGGTGCGGACCAAAATGCCCGCCACCCTCGACGGGGCGATCCTGGCCAAGATGGCCGATCGGCGACAGATCGTTGGCGGCATCGTCGACGGGCCGCTCGATCTCGATGCCGCGGTCGATGCAGAGGCCGCTCGGACCAAGCAAATCTCATCGCCAGTCGCGGGCTTCGCCGACGTCCTGATCGTGCCAAACATCGAGGCCGGCAACATGGTCTACAAGAACCTCGCCTTCATGGCCGATGCGCAGACCGCCGGTCTGGTGGTCGGCGCACGAGTGCCGGTGATCTTGACGAGTCGTGCCGACACCACTGCCGCGCGCCGCTTCTCGGCCGCTGCCGCCGTCCTCTATGCCGACGCCCTGGCGCGCGATCCTGCCATCCTGCTGCCAGAAACCGCGGAGTGATCGGCCATGAGCGAAGCGATCGTCGTCTTTAACGCGGGCTCCACCAGTCTGAAGTTTGGCGCCTATGCCTTGGACGCGGCAAGGTCGCTGCCGCTGGTCTGCCTCGGCCGGATCGACAGCATGCAGGGCGATCCGCATTTCGTCGTCAAGAACGCGGCCGGGAAGCCGTTGGATGCGCATGAATGGGGCGACGGCCACGCGATCGACCACCGGACCGCGCTGCACTTCGTCATCACCTGGCTGGAAGCCAATCTCGCCGATACCAAGGTCGTCGCGGCCGGCCATCGTATCGTGCTCGGCGGAACCCGGTTTGAAGCGCCGGTTCGGATCGAGGGCGATGTGCTTGACTACCTCGATTCGCTAGTGGTGATGGAGCCCTCGCACCAACCGTTCAACGTCCGCGGCGCTCGAGCCTTCGCCGAGGCGTTCCCGGGTCTGCCCCAGGTTGCCTGCTTCGATTCATCGTTCCATCGCACGATGCCGGATGTGGCGCAGACCTATGCGCTGCCCCAGGACGTGCGCAATGCCGGCGTGCGCCACTGGGGCTACCATGGGATCTCCTACGATTACATCAGCCGGCAGGTGCCAAGATTTGCCCCCGATGCCAGGCGGGTGATCGCTGCTCATCTGGGTGGCGGCGCCAGTCTGTGCGCGATGCTGGACGGCCGCAGCATCGACACGACAATGGGCTTCGCCGGCGTATCTGGCCTGCCGATGGCAACGCGGTCGGGCGACGTGTCGCCGGGCGCACTGTTCTACCTGCTGCGCCGCAAGCTGTTCGACGCCGCCTCGCTGGAGAAGATGCTCTACGAACGCTCGGGTCTGCTCGGACTGTCCGGCATCAGCGGTGATATGCGGGTGCTGCAGGTCAGCGCGGATCCGCGGGCGGTCGCTGCGATACAGCATTTCGTCTACGCGATGACAAAATACGCCGGTGCCTACGCGTCCGCACTCGGCGGCCTGGATGCTTTCGTGTTCACTGCCGGCATCGGCGAGAACTCTGCACCCGTGCGCGCCGCCCTCTGCGGCAAGCTAGCCTGGCTCGGCGTCAAGCTGGACGAGCGCGCGAATGCTACCAACGGACCGCGCATTTCCACGCCAGACAGCCGCGTGTCGGTCTGGGTCATTCCCACCAACGAGGAACTGATGATTGCCCAACACACGCTGGCGCTCGTCCGCCCCTAGCGGAGGCCGACATCGTGCAGCCCATCCCCTCCATCGGCGCTCCCGCGACCGAGACGACTGTAGAGCCAGAATGAAATTCTCGCGGACGCGTCAGCAAGCCTGCGGCACCGCGCAAAACCCGGGCCGTCCCAAAGACAGAAGGCATCACCATCATGGCTCCTAACGACACCCCGCACGCCATCGCCGAGCCCCGGTCAGGGTCCAAGCCCGATCCAAACGAAGCCCTGAAATCGCTCTCAATGCCTGACCTGCAGGCCAAACTGGGCTCATCGCCGGACGGCCTTACGCAAGCCGAGGCGCAGAAACGGCTGACCCAGTACGGCCCGAACGAGATCGAAGAAAAGAAAACCAATGAGCTCCTGAAATTCCTCAGCTATTTCTGGGGTCCCATTCCGTGGATGATCGAGGTGGCGGTGATCCTCTCGGCTGCGGCGCGGCATTGGCCTGATTTTGGGATTATCCTGCTTCTGCTGCTGGCCAACGCCGTTGTCGGATTCTGGGAAGAGCATCAGGCGGGCAACGCCATTGCCGCCCTGAAAGCGAAGCTGGCGGTCAAGGCCAGGGTGAAGCGCGACGGAAAATGGATCAATCCCGCAGCGCGTGATCTGGTCCCGGGCGACGTCATCCGCGTGCGCCTGGGCGACATCGTGCCAGCCGATGCGCGGCTGCTGGAGGGCGACCCCGTCGAAGTGGATCAGTCCGCCCTCACCGGAGAATCACTGCCGGCGACGCGCAAACCGGGCGAGGCCGTGTTCTCCGGATCGATCATTCGCCAGGGCGAAATCGGCGCCATCGTCTATGCCACGGGCGGTAAGACCTATTTCGGTAAGACAGCGGAATTGGTCCAGGAGGCCCACACCGTCAGCCATTTCCAACGCGCGGTGCTGAAGATCGGCAACTACCTGATCATCCTCGCGGTGGCTCTGGTGGCGGTCATCATCGCCGTCGCGATCTTCCGAGGCGACCCTATCCTCACGACCTTGCAGTTCGCCTTGGTGCTCACCGTCGCCGCGATTCCCGTAGCGATGCCGACGGTGCTCTCGGTGACCATGGCTGTCGGCGCGCGCCTCCTGGCCAAAAAAGAGGCCATCGTGACCAGGTTGTCGGCTATCGAGGAACTCGCCGGCGTCGACATATTGTGCTCGGACAAGACCGGTACATTGACCCAGAACAAGCTGACGCTGGGAGACCCGTTCAGCGTCAACAACATTCCCGCTGATCAGGTCATCCTTAACGCCGCCTTGGCGTCGCGTGCGGATGACAAGGACACTATCGATCTGGCCGTTCTGGGTGGCCTGAAGGGTGATCAGGCCTTAAATGGCTACCAGGTCGTCCATTTCCAGCCGTTCGACCCGGTTCACAAACGCACCGAGGCCACCGTCAAGGGCGCGGATGGAAAGCAGTTCAAGGTAGCCAAAGGCGCGCCGCAGGTAATCCTGGAGCTGTCTTCCAATGCAGCACAGGTAAAACCCGCTGTCGACAAGGCCGTCAATGAATTCGCGGAGCGCGGCTTCCGTTCGTTGGGCGTGGCCCGGGCCGAGGGCGACGGGCAATGGCAGTTTCTCGGTGTGTTGCCGCTGTTCGATCCGCCGCGCGACGATGCGAAGGCAACCATCGCGACAGCCCGGCAGATGGGCGTCAGCGTCAAGATGGTCACCGGCGATGCGTTGGCCATCGCCAAGGAAACTGCGAAGAAACTGGGGATGGGCACGAATATCCTCGACGCCAGCGGCTTTGGTGACACCAAGCGTCACGAGACGGCGGCGCTCTCAGAGCTGATCGAGACGGCGGACGGCTTCGCCCAGGTTTTTCCTGAGCACAAATTCCACATTGTGGATGTCCTGCAGCAACGGGGCCACATCGTCGGCATGACCGGTGACGGGGTGAACGACGCCCCGCCGCTGAAGAAGGCCGATTGTGGCATTGCCGTCTCGGGTGCGACGGATGCGGCGCGGGCGGCGGCAGCCATCGTACTGATGACACCAGGGCTGTCAGTGATCATCGACGCGATCAAGGAAAGCCGTAAGATTTTCCAGCGGATGAACAGCTATGCGATCTATCGCATCGCCGAAACGCTCCGCGTGCTGTTGTTCATGACGTTGTCAATTCTGATCTTTAATTTCTATCCGCTCACGGCTGTGATGATAGTCATGCTGGCGCTACTCAATGATGGCGCCATACTGTCTATAGCCTATGACAACGTGAAGTACAAGGACCAACCAGAAGCTTGGAATATGCGCCTCGTCCTGGGCATAGCCACCGTGCTGGGCGTCGTGGGTCCGATTGCTGCGTTTGGCCTGTTTTATCTTGGTGACCGTGTCATTCAGGTCGACCGGCAGCACCTTCAGACGCTCATGTACCTGATGTTGTCCGTAGCCGGACATCTGACAATATTCCAGACACGTACGCGCGGGCCGTTCTGGTCCATCCGCCCTGCGCCAATCTTATGGATCGCGGTTTTCGGTACACAGGCGGTGGCTACCTTGATCGCGGTTTATGGGCTGTTCATGCCCCCGCTGGGCTGGGGCTGGGCGGCCTTCGTGTGGCTCTATGCTCTGGCTTGGTTCCTTGCGACGGATCGCCTGAAGCTGCTCGCGTATACGCTGCTTGGTCGTGCCGACGCGCAGACCAAGCTTGAACCGAGGTCATTGTCCGGTCCGTTGCGGCAGACCGTTGCATGAACAAAATCCGGCACAAGCGAAGCCGCGTATGGGACAGCCTTGACCGCGACCGGACCGGCCAGCACATACCACGACCGAAAGGCCACGTGTGACGCCTGGAGGAGCCTATGAGCCGCAGTGAGGTCCTGATCGCCGGAGCGGGTCCAACGGGCCTCGTCTTGGCCCTATGGCTCACCAGGCAGGGCGTGAAGGTACGCATCATCGATAAGACGGACGGCCCTGGCACAACCTCGCGCGCGGTTGCTGTCCAGGCACGCACGCTGGAGTTATACCGTCAACTGGACCTTACGGACGAGGTTCTCGAGCAAGGTCATAAAGTCCCTGCCATCAATCTTTGGGTTCAGGGCAGAAAGCAAACACGCATCTCCTTCGAAAATTTTGCTGCCGATCTTACGCCTTATGGCCCCTTCACCTATGCACAGGATCAGCACGAACGAGCTGCTCATCCAACGGCTCGAAGCAATGGGCGTCGCCGTGGAACGGAAAACCGAACTTCTCCGTTTCAGCGATACCGGCGGTAATGTCGCCGCCACACTACGGCGTCCAGATGGACAGGAGGAAACCTGTGATGCCGGTTATCTCGCCGGGTGCGATGGAGCCCATTCTCTCGTGCGGCAAACGATCGGCACCGGCTTTCCCGGAGGCACCTATCAGCAAGTGTTTTACGTCGCCGACGTGAACGCCACGGGGCCAGCCTTCGATGGCGAGCTGCATGTCGATCTGGACGAAGCCGACTTCCTCGCGATTTTCCCTCTGAAGGGGGAAGGCCATGCTCGGCTGATCGGCACGGTGCGCGACGAGCGCGCAGAGCATCCCGAGACCCTGAAATTTGAGGATGTCAGCCACCGCGCCATCCAAAACATGCAAGTGGAGGTGAAGCAGGTCAGCTGGTTCTCGACTTATCGCGTTCATCACCGCGTTACCGAGCATTTCCGGAAAGGCCGCTGCTTTCTACTCGGCGACGCCGCCCACATTCATAGTCCCGCGGGCGGCCAGGGCATGAACACCGGCCTCGGCGACGCCATCAATCTCGCATGGAAACTGAAGGCCGTCCTAGCCGGGCAAGCGTCGGAGGCGCTTCTGGATACGTATGAAACCGAGCGGCGCGCCTTCGCCCGCAAGCTGGTTGCCACGACGGACAAGGCTTTTACTTTAGCGACTGCCGAAGGTCGCCTCGCGGATTTTGTCCGCACCCGTCTCGCGCCGCTGATCGTGCCGACGTTGTTCAAATTCGAAGCCGCGCGCGATTACATGTTCAGCGCGGTTTCCCAGATCGTCATCGCCTATCATGACAGCGCCATCAGCGTAGGCCGAGCGGGAAGCGTCCGGGGCGGCGACCGTCTTCCGTGGGCGCCGGTGCCGAACGCTGATAACTTCGACACCTTCCGCTCCATTGGTTGGCAGGTCCACGTGTATGGCACTCCCGACGCCGGACTCATCGACTGGTGCAAGGAGCAAAATCTACTGCTTCACGCTTTCGCCTGGCAGGAGGCCTACGCGAAAGCAGGTCTTGCGCGCGATGCAATGTATTTGCTCCGGCCCGACACATATGTGGCGCTGGCAGCCACCGAACAAAAACCTGAGACACTGGGACGTTACTTCATCGAGCGCGGGCTTTCGCTGCCGCAATACTAGGGTTGATCCGTCATGCGACGGCTCCGGGGCTGACGTCGGTGTTGCGCAGTCGTAAGCGATCCGCGCGCTGCCGTTTCTACCACGGTTCATGGAAGGGGCGGATCTCGACATTGAACGACCAGGCTGACCGATCCTGGTGGACCACATGCCAGGCCTCCTCGGCGATCGCGGCCGGTTTGATGAAGAAGTCATCGGCCTTATCCTTGAAGCGCTCGCGCGTCCACGGCACGTCGATCACGGCATCAATCACCACGTATGCGACATGCACCCCTTTTGGCCCAAGGTCTCTCGCCATCGCTTCGGCCAGGATGCGTTGTGCCGCCTTGGTCGGCGCGAATCCAGCGAATCCGGCTTTGCCGCGTAGGGCCGAGGTGTTGCCGGTCACAACGATCGCACCCTTCCCGGCGTTCATCATTGCCGGCGCCAACCGGCGAGCGGCATGGAGCAGGCCCATGGCATTGACCTGGAAGTTGCGCTCGAGCATGGCGGGGTCGATGTCGAGAAACGAGCCGAAGCCGCCCCCTACCGCATTATAAATCAGCACCGACGGTGAGCCGAGCTGACCTTCGATAGCCGCCATCGTCGCATCCACTTGCGCTGGGTCCGTGACGTCGCAGACGTATCCCCGTGCGCCCGGCAACTCCTGCTCCAGCGCGGTGAGACGCGCCACGTTGCGCGCCAGCATGGCGACGCGATAGCCGCCGGCGGCAAACCGGCGCGACAAAGCGGAGCCGGTGCCTGGACCAACCCCGGTCACGACGCAAACAGGTTGTGTCATTTGCTCCTCCACAGCCGGACGACCGAACGTTTCCTACGAAACCACACGCCTGACCTAATCGCGATCACCAGGATCATGCCGTACATCACCAGCGCCAGCGCCAGGAACCCGAACAACCACTGCAGCGAACCAGTCAGATACAGTGCCAGACCGCCGCCGCCGACGGCAATCAGCATCCGGCACAGCCCGGCCAACAGCGGCCACAGCAGCCGACCCGCGCCTTGCGAGGCGAAATACAGCGACAGGCCAAGACCGAAGAAGCCGTAAGCCGGCCCCACGGTGCGCAGGTAGGCGGCGCCGATCTCCAGCATCTGCGGGTCGTTGCCGAACAGCCTCAACCAGGCATATGGCCAGATTGCCGCGGCGACGCCGATCGCCTCGGTCAGCAGAAAGGCCAGCGAGCCCCCGATCAGTGCAATGCGCAGCGCCCGTCCCGGCTGGCCGGCGCCGATATTGGTGCCCACCAGTGCCACCATTGGGCCGCCGAAACCGAACGCCACAGGGATCAGCAGATACTCCAGCCGCCCGCCGGTGCCGTAGCCGGCAACCCCGGCCGGCCCTGCCGCCGCCCCGACCAGCGCCGTCGCCAGCAGGATCGTCAGACTGGTTTGCAATGTACTGATCGAACCGACCGCACCCACCCGCAGGATGTCAGCCAGCATTGACCCTTGCAGGCCGGACCATCTTACCCGCACAACGCTGTGGCCGGCGAGGACGTACCAGCCAAGCACGGCAGCGGTCAGCGTCGTGGTCAGCAGCACGGCCAGACCACCGCCCACAATCCCCATGGCCGGGAGTGGACCGAAGCCGAAGATCAGGGCAGGCGAGAGCGGCACCAGCAGCACGACACCGATGCAGATCGCCATAGCGGGCACGAACATGTTGCCGGTGCCACGGATCACGCTGGCCAGCGCATTCATCAGCCAGACCAGAACCGTGCCACCAAACACCACGTTGGAATACAGCATCGCAGCTTCCAGCGAGGCGCCCTGGCCGCCCATCGCGGCGTACAGCGGCCGCCCGAACAGCAGCAGCAGGGCCGAAAAGAACAGGCCGAGCGCGCCGTTGATCAGGATGGCATGCACCACCAGCGCGTCTGCATCTCGCCGCCGGCCGCCGCCCAGCGCTCGCGCGATGGCGGAGGAGATGCCGCCACCCATGGCACCGCCGGAAATCATCGTCATCATCATGAAGCCGGGAAATACCAGCGCCATGCCCGTCAGCGCGTCACTGCCGAGATGCGCGACCCACCAGGTCTCGATCAGCCCAGTGGAGGCCTGCGCCAACATCACCAGGATGTTCGGCCACGCCATGCCGAGCAGCGTCGGCACGATCGCGCCGTGGAGCAATTTGCGCGTACGCGGGCTCATCGCTGGCGGCAATGGCGGTTGCAGCGAGGCCGAGTCGGCGTCGATGGTTGTGGCGCTCATGGGGAATCACCTTGCTGCGGGGAAGGGCGTTTCGGTGACCGTGGCGCGGACGACCTCAGCGCCCCGGGACGTTCTCGCACCGCAGGCGGCCGCTGCGTGTCCGCATCGATGGGAGCGACGAAAGCCACCGGCCTTACCAGCCGCAGCGGGCGTGTTCCGATAGCTGCCCCCGTCTGACGATCAATCACCACAGGATCGATCGCCTCCCCAGTCTCGGCATCGACGACGTAACTCAGGTCACCGCCGCCATTATGCCGACGGCCCCAGGCGCCAATGACCTGGAGTATCGGAAGAAAATCCCGTCCCGCCTCCGTTATCGAGGTACTCGTCCCGCGGCGGCCGTTTGCGGTAGTTCTTTTTCTCCAGCAATCCGGCCTTCGTCAGCGCGGTCAGGCGCCGCGTCAGAATGTTGGGCGCAATGCCCAGGCTGCTACGGAACTGATCAAAGCGTGTCAGGCCGAGACCGGCGTCGCGCAGGATCAGCGTGCTCCACGCGTCGCCCACCATCGCCAAGCCGCGACCAATGGGACAGGGGCCGGCGGAATATTTGTCAATGTCCATTGCAGGATGATAGTCTCGTCAGTATCTGTTTGCAAGTGTCCCCAATCCCGGGGCGCCAGGAGATCAATGATGGCCAACAATCCTAAGGGGACCGCCCTCGTCACCGGAGCATCCACCGGCATCGGCGCTGTCTACGCCGATCGGCTCGCGCATCGCGGGCACGACCTCATCCTCGTCGCGCGGGACGAGGCACGCATGGAGGCGGTCGCTAAACGATTGCGCTCGGAGACCGGACGAACAGTCGAATTGCTCCCGGCAGACTTCAGCCTCGATACCGGCGTGGCGAAGATCGAGAGCCGGCTGACCAGTGACGCCACGATTACGGTGTTGGTGAACAATGCGGGCGTATCGCTCAATGGCGGCCTGCTCGAGAACGGGACAGCCGAACTGGCGAAGCTGATAGCCGTCAACATCACGGCGCCGACCCTGCTCGCCGCCGCCGCCGGCAAAGCATTCGTTCAACGCAAAGCCGGCGCTATCATCAACATTGCTTCGGTGCTGGCGCTTGCGCCCGAGTTGTTCGACGGCGTCTACAGCGGCTCGAAGGCTTACCTGCTCAATCTCAGCCTCAAACTTGCATCGGACGTGAAGGACAGTGGCGTTCGTGTCCAGGCTGTATTGCCCGGCGCGACCCGCACCGAGATCTGGCAGCGTTCCGGTAAAGACCCCGATGCGCTTCTGCCCGGTAAGGTGATGGATGTGGAGGACCTGGTGGATGCCGCGCTTATCGGGTTCGACAAGGGGGAGGTGGTGACGATTCCCCCACTCGCCGACGAGGGACTATGGATTGCCTTCAACCAGGCCCGGTTGGCGATGGCACCGCATCTTTCTCAGCGTGAAGTGGCCGGCCGCTATCGCCAGACTGCGGCCGAGTGACATCGAGCCCTTGGCTCCATTACGGAAAGCGATCGCCGGATTGAGAATAGTGCGGTCGCGAGCCCTGCGTAGAGCGGCTTCGGGCTAGGCATGGCTTTCCCGCGTCGCAGCGCGGCAGGCGGATCACGAACCGCTTGCATCGCTTTAGGTCGCGGCCGCCCTGCTTGCGCACTCAAGGATGGGGTCCGGTGACCTTCCTTGTTCATCTCCTCAACGACACATTGGAGCACAAGACATGACCCAATCCGACACTCAGCTATCGGTACAAGACGTTGCAATCATCGTTGGGGGCGGCCCCGGCATAAGCTCGAGTTGTGCTCGGCTGTTCGCGGAGAGCGGGATGCGCGTTGGCATCGCAGCCAGGAATCCGGACAAATCGGCCCTGCAAAATCTTGAGAAGACGCACGGTGTGCGCCGATATGCGTGCGATGCAAGCGAACCCGCGGCCGTGGAGCTGCTGTTCCAGAATGTTGTTCGAGACCTTGGAGCACCCACCCTTCTCGTGCACAACATCGACGGTCGCGTTCCCGGTATTTTCCGCAAGGAGATCACGGAGGCCGATCCAATCATGGCGTTCGATACACTTAGGAACTCAGCATTCAGCGCGTTTTTGGTGGGTCAGCAGGCAGCTCGACTGATGGGCGAAAATCAACCGAACGCCAACGGCACAAAAGGAACGATCATCTTCACTAACGCAAGTGCAGCGCTCAAAGGCTTCCCGTCCAGCGGTGCTTTCGCAATGGCATGTCATGCCAAGTCTGGGCTCGCACAGAGTATGGCACGGGAACTGATGCCGCAGGGTATCCACGTAGCAAATGTGCCGATTGACGCCGCGATCGGTTGGACGCAGGAGGACGGTACCCGAGCGCATCGACTGGCGGGAACGACTGTGGACGACAACATGGCCGACCCGGACCGCATCGCGGAAACCTATCTGCAGCTGCATCGCCAGCATCGATCGACCTGGGCATTCGAAGTCGTGCTACGACCTTGGTCCGAGCGATGGTGACTGGCGCCCGCGGCGGCGGAGCAGGGCCTCCAGCCGGAGGCCTCATTACGGGCGGAGGGCGCCGGGGCGTACCAGCCCTTGCGACCCAGCGCTGTTGACCTGAAGCGTGGAGCAGCCCATCAGGTGTTTTCCGGCAGCGATGTCCAGGACTCCGCACAAATACACTGCCGCCTGCCCGAAAATGACCCAAGTCCTCGACACCAGGTGTGAGACATGGCTGCGGGAACTTGGCGCTCTGGCGCAGCTGAGTTGGCCGCTGGCGCTGACGAATCTGGCGCAGATTGGAATGGGTACGACCGACGTGATGATGATGGGTTGGCTGGGACCCGACACGCTGGCGGCCGGCGCGCTCGGCGCAAATCTTTACTTCGTTGCTCTGATCTTCGGCATCGGCCTGTTGAGCGCGGCGACACCGATGATGGCGCGAGAACTTGGCCGCAGTTCCCCCATGGTTTGCGACGTGGGCAAAATCGTTCAGCAAGGGTTCTGGTCGGCTGGCTGCTTGGCGATGCCCTGCTGGCTCGTGTTGTGGTGGAGCGAGTCACTGCTCATCGCGATGGGGCAGGACGCCGCGCTGGCCGCCAAGGCTGGAATTTATGTCCACACGCTGCAATGGGCCCTGCTTCCCTCATGGTGCTACCTCGTGTTGCGATCCTTCGTCAGCGCCTTGGAACGCCCGGGCTGGGCATTGCTCGTTGTTGTTGCAGCCGTCCTGGTCAATGCGGCGGCCAACTGGTGCCTGATGCTGGGGCATTGTGGCTGCCGGTCGCTTGGTATCGCCGGTTCAGGCGTTGCCACATTGCTTTCCAGCCTCATGATGTTCGCGGCCCTCGGCCTCGTCGCGGGCGTCGCGAAACCCTTCCGGCGCTTCCAGCTGTTTGCCAATATCTGGCCTCCCGATTGGCCTCTCTTGCGCGCGCTGTGGCGCCTTGGCCTGCCCATGGCTGCGACGCTCAGCTTCGAAGTCACGATGTTCAACGCCGCGGTCTTCCTGATGGGATTGATCGGCGCGGCTTCCCTTGCAGCCCATTCAATCGCGATCCAACTCGCGGCGCTGACCTTCATGGTGCCCCTGGGGATTGGGCAAGCGGTCACCGTTCGGGTGGGCAGGGCTTACGGCGCTCAGGATCACGCGGCGATTCGGCGCGCCGGGTGGACCGCCTTTTGGCTCGCCGTTGTCTTTATGGCCGCGATGTCGCTGACTATGATCCTGGCGCCGCGGTTTTTGATTTCGGCATTCCTGGATGTCGGTAATCCGAGCAACGCCGAGGTCATCAATTTGGCGATATCGTTTCTGTTGTTCGCGGCATTGTTTCAGATTGCCGACGGAGCGCAGGTCGTCGGCTCGGGTATGCTGCGCGGGCTGCACGATACGCGCTGGCCGATGATCTTCGCCCTGATCGGATATTGGGGAATTGGCCTTCCGTTGGGCGTGTTGCTTGCCTTCCCGTTGGGTCTCGACGGCATTGGCATCTGGATCGGACTGTCGGCAGGATTAGCCATCGTCGCTTGCCTCATGATCCGCCGGTGGCGACATCGTGAAGCGCTTGGGTTGGTGTTGCCGCGGTGACCGCGCAGCCGGATCTTGCGCTGTCCTTGGTTGCGCGCGGCCACGCGTTCCGGATTTCTACGTGCGATCAGTTCGCCGAGGCGGCACGCACCGCTGGGCCGCCCAGCCGGCCGAGCATGACTCGGCGGCTCTACCAAAACATCCCGCTAGACAGGCTGGTGACCCATGCCGGATCCTGTAATGTTGCTTTGCAACCAACGGGAGGACGCCATGTGTGTCGTTTGCTACGTCGACGAGGATATGAAGGACAAAATCATCGCCTACGGAGCCGAGTTCCATAAGGTAACAAAGAGCCCTTATGGAAAAGACGACGAAATCGGCATGCTCCATCTCATCGACGCAAAATCGCGCTCGGCGATTATGAGCCGTGCCGACGCCTCGAAGGTCTTCGACCTCTCAGTCGACAATTTCGTCGGCATGCCCGGCTGGTTTGGCGCGGGCGACCAGCCTTACCAGATCTGGATGACCCATACGCCGGGCGGGGAGATCGTCGCGAACAGCATGGGCGCCAGTCTGGAGGCGAACAGGCTCGTCTCCTATTCCGGCGACAGCATCTCGATGTACACGCATTGCGGCACCCACATCGATACTTTCAACCATTTTGGTTACAACGGAAAGATCTTCAACGAGTTCAGCGCCGAAGACTATCTTGGCAACCGCGCCTGGACCAAATGCGGGGCGGAGAAGCATCCGCCGATTTTTGCCCGAGGCGTGCTGCTTGATATCGCTGGGATGCAGGGCGTCAAGGTTCTGCCGCCAAGCTACGGGATCGGCGAGAAGGACCTGAAGGATTGCCTGAAGAAGCAGGACCTTACGCTGAAACCTGGCGACGTCGTCCTCATTCGCACCGGGCAGATGACGCGCTGGCCGGATCTTTCCTTCTGCGCCAACACGCCCGGGCTAAACCGCGGGGGGGCGGAGTTCCTGGCGAAGAACGGCGCGATCATGATCGGCGCAGACAATCTGACGCTGGAACAGACGCCGTCCGCTCATGAGCTC
Source organism: uncultured Pseudomonadota bacterium (assembly GCA_963832865.1). GTDB lineage: Bacteria > Pseudomonadota > Alphaproteobacteria > Acetobacterales > Acetobacteraceae > Rhodopila. The sequence goes on along the minus strand of CAWHWH010000067.1, from coordinate 10,226 downwards.
AATTTCTTTCCCATCCACACTTACCTGTTGGCGGAGGCCGGGGTCCCGATCATGGAGATGGCCTATCTTGAGGAATTGGCGGAGGAACGGCTCTATGAATTCGCCTTCTTCGGTGCCTGCATCAAGCTGCGTGGCGCGACGGGCTCGCCGATGCGTCCGGTTGTCATGCCGCTTTCCTGACGCTGGGCCCCACCCTCTAACCATCGCGAATTGGCTTCGGCATGGACCTGGAGGTCAACTAATCCGCTTGCTTGCCTAGCGTCGCCGGGTGCTCGACGGCGTCACGCCTGCGGCGCAGAGTTCGCTAGACTCCGCCTGCGCTCCTGGCGGCCATGAACGCAGGTCGGCGCGGAAGATACCGAAGGCCCTTTCCATTGACCGTTTCGGGTCGGCGGGCCGTCGGTATCTCATTAGATTTTGCGCTCAGCCGCCCAAATCCCGTTCGGCTCGAACGGCCGCTGGCCGTTTACCGCTTGGTGATTACGATCTCGAGATACTCGCTTGGAACAACCATGGTCTGGTCACCGGATCGATTGCAGCGCCCGACGAGATCGACGATGTCGCGTGCGAGCGCCTTCCCGCCGGCCTCGTCGAGCGCCTCGAACGCCTTTAGCATCGGCCCATAGTAGGTCCGAAAGACATCGAGGAAGTGTTGCGCTGAGCGGTAGCGAAGGGTGAAGTGGCGCGGCTCCGCAACGATGGCAGATGCTGCTTCCCCGAATGTCATCATAATAAAGTTACGTGTACCCCAGACCGCCGGCGAATTCACGCCCACTGGCGGCGGCAGGTACTTGCCAATTGTCTTGAACATCTGCCCGATGAACCCGTCAGGCGTCCAGTTGGCAAGGCCGATCCGGCCGCCGGACTTGCATACCCGCAGCAGTTCGGTGGCGGTCCGATCTTGGTCAGGGCTGAACATTCCGCCAAAAGCTGAAACCACCGCGTCGAAAGATGCAGCCGCAAACGGCAAATTCTCGGCATCCGCAATCTGGAAGTCGACTTCCAGTCCGTCCGCTTCGGCACGCTTGCGGCCGCGGGTGAGCAGCGCTTCCACATAGTCAGTTGACGTGACCTTGCATCCGCGGCGGGCGGCGGCGAGCGTGACATTGCCGTTGCCGGCAGCGACGTCGAGTACCGTCTGGCCCGGGCGCAAGTCCATGGCTTCCGCTAGTTGTTCGCCGACGATCTGCAATGTTGTGCCAATAACGGCATAGTCTCCGGATGACCAGGCGCCGTGCTGTTTGGTTTTGAGTGCCTTCAGGTCGGCAATGGTCATTCTGGAACCGGATGGACGGCATTCGATGACTGTGGTCATTACTGTTCTCCTCAGCGATTGAGAGTCGCTACGCTTTTCAGTACAGCGACGGTTCCGAGGCGCACAATGCTTGCAGTGGCCTCCAAGTCATTCCTAAGTCAGCGCCCGCCTAGACTGAATGATCATGCGACCGGGCTTCTTGCTCGAGCGTCCTGACTTGTTGTCGTCCCTGTCCGATCATTCGATAGCGTAGGCGCCGGTGAAAGGGCACTTTGGCTGTTTAGCTCGGGCATCGCGATCGACTGGCGATCGGAAGCCAGCGCGCACCCAATCAGCCAGCTGGAGAGGGAGTCCAGCCGACTGAACAAGAGAGCCGGGCGATGACCGGCACCAGAAAAGCGGAAAGGAGGCGGCGCGCCAAGCCCGCGCCGGCTTTCAGCCGTTATGCCGGTTTTCGAGCGGATGGCAAAAGGCGTCGAAACCAGCAGCAGACGATGCGGACTTCGTAAAGCTTTCAGACGCGCACGAAATAGTCCCACGGCAATACACTCGACGAGCTCAGCCCGCGGCAGCAACATGAGGGTAACAAAGCGAGCCTCGCTTGGGATAGTTCGATGCCACCCCGCCCTTCGGAACACAACCTTGGAAACTCGATGGCAGTGCCGGCAAGCAGGGCCAGAAACAACACCGCGGCGGCAACAAGGAATGTCATAGTCGCTTCCTTTCTTATTCTGTGGGTCAGCCCCACCCGACGCCGACGGGCGCAGGGGCCGCGGCGACCGTTGGGTGGGACTGGATGTCTCGGCTGACGAAAAGGGCAGGACCGGTCGGCACGGCAAGAATGAGCTGAGCTGCGCCGAAGCTGTCCCGAGAACGAGTTGAAGGGTCAAGCGATTGAGGACGGCGGTCATGGCGATCTCCATTGCCAGGCGTGCGACGGGCACGAGCCTATGCGCCCGCCCACATAAGACGATTGAGCAGCGGCGATCTTGACAGGAGGCCCCGTGCTGATTGATGTTGAATGTTCTGATATCGGAAGTAACGCTTCCGCAGCGCGGACGGAACTGTGATCATGACGACTCTCCTTAACGATTGAGAGGCGCGACGCTTCGGCGCGCAACGATGTTTTCGAAGCACGCAATCGCTCGCGGCCTTGGAGGGATGCTTAAGACAGAAGCTCCCTGGACTGATATGATTAGGCTACCGGGCCTCTTGCCTAAGCGTCCTGAGTTGTTATCGTCCTGCTCAATCGTCCGGGAGGTTTGCTACCGATCCTTAGTCCCGTGCCGCTGTGTTTTACTTGAAGGTTCATGTCGATGAGCACGGATGCGTTGTCGGAAGTTCTTTCTGCCGTACGTTTGTCCGGATCGGTGTTTTTCGACGTCACGGCAAAATCGCCGTGGGTCGCGGAAGCTCCGCCTGCGGCGCAGATTGCCTCGGGGGTCATGCCAGGCGCTCAGCACGCAATCGAGTATCATGTCGTCACCCGTGGTTCCTGCTGGATCTCGCTCGTGGGTGATGTGGGGTCCGAGCCGCTGAGGCTTCAGCAAGGCGACATTGCGGTCATTCCGCATGGCGACCCGCATGCGGTTTCGAGCGAACCTGGCATGCGCGCCGAGCCGAATCTGGAGATTCATCGACGGCCCAAGGACGGCAACGCGTTGCCCTTCATGCTGCGAACCGGCGGCGAGGGTCCAAGCGACACCCATCTTATTTGTGGCTTCTTCAGTTGCGACGTGCGCCCGTTCAATCCGCTGCTGGATTCGCTGCCGCGCCTTATGCGGGTCGGGCCCAACGTGTCGAACGGATCAAACGGTTTGCTCGACCAATTCATCCGCTTTGCCACGGCCGAAATGGGCAACAAACGGGCGGGCAGCCAGAGTATCCTCAACCGGCTTTCGGAGCTGATGTTCGTCGAGGTTGTTCGTGTGCACATGGGACAGCTCGCGAACAACAATACGGGCTGGCTCGCGGGGCTGCGGGATTCTATGGTCGGCCGCGCGCTGACCCTGCTGCACGGTCGGCCGACTCACGCCTGGACTTTAGAGGAACTCGCTTCGGAAGCCGGCGCATCCCGTTCGGTGCTGGCCGATCGGTTTACCCATCTGGTCGGCTACCCGCCGATTTAGTATTTGACGCAATGGCGTATGCAGATGGCTGCCAGGCGGCTGACGGATCCCGGCGTCTCGATTGCCTCTGTCGCTTACGAGGTCGGCTACGAATCGGAAGCCGCATTCAGCCGAGCGTTCAAGAAGCTGGTTGGCCGCTCGCCCGGCCAATGGCGAAAAAGCTCGGTCTGAGAACTGAGGCGCTGATGGACCGAAATCGGATTGGGATCGCTATCGATGCGCAGCCGCTTTTTGAGCACCCTGACCGTTCCCGGACTTAGCCTGCGGAAAGGTGTTGGTAGATCAGCTCAAGCGCAGACTTCAACGCCGCCTTCCATTCCGCTACAGTTGCGTCATCGTGTAACTCGGCTGCATCCCAGTTGAAAACGCCAGCGAAATACACCCATTTGCCGTCAAAAGTCATCGCGCCGGCATTGCTACGTACGTGAAAGCCAGGAAAATCGGCATAACCGGTTTTCGCGAAGCCACTCACACCCAAGGGAACTGCCTCGAACACGCCGTCAGCGAGCGCCAGCACACGACGATACTCGTTGGTCGTTTCCGGGTTCTCGAAGAACCCATCCTGAAGTGTGGTCGCATAGAGTTTGACCAGGTCAGACGCTGATGATGCCATCGTCTCGACATTATTTAAAAAGGGATGGACCAGGGGCGACCCGTTTTCGAAAGCTTGCAGCACTTCGGTGTAGGTCGATGTGAGGTAATTCGGAAATCCAAGTAGATAAGCCGCAAGGATTCGGGTGCTATCGGGGATCTGCGTGTGCACCAAACCCAGACTTGCGATGAACTGCCGGACATTGGCTGGCCCCGTAGCCAGCAGCATCATATCCGTCGCCGTATTGTCGCTGTGCATAATCATGGCCTCGGCGGCAGTGCGTTCGCTGACCAGGCCAGACAGATCCGGAGGTGAGAAGATCTCGCTTCCGAGGGACCAGATGCTCTCGTTCAAAGCCAGTTTATTAGTCCGCAGACGCTCGATCACATCCGGGGAATCGAGTGCCTCGAAACGCGCCGCGAGGACGTAGGCTTTGAAAGCGCTGGCAACGAATATCCTGAGATTTGGGCGAGTCTCGACCAACACTTCACTTGTCGTGGCCGTCGACGGCGCCCAAAACTTGAGCGTGATCGTGCCCGGGAGCGATTCGAATAGCGCCTTTACCTGCTCGGAAATACTGCTTGCCGACGCTGCTCGAGCCGCGACGCTGTGCAGCGCAAGTGCAGCGGATGCCGTCACCAGCAGGTCACGTCTCGAAAGTATCATCGTAACCTCGTCAATACAGACGAGGATCATGTATCATTAGCGCCGCGAATGCTACGGCTTGAGCGATGCTGTTGCGCCTCCGTTTCGAGGGACCCTTCACAATGTGATATCATCTGGAGGAGTTCCTTGAGTTTGTGGGGCCGTCAATGTCTTTCGCTCCGGCCTTCCGGTAAATACGGCAGTGTGCCGAACCGCGTCGTTCGAACACTGCGGGGGCTGGAGCCCTGACCACTCTGCTGCTGATATTGCTCTTGCCGCACTGAGACTCTCGGAGGCTGCAGCTAGCTGCCCTGGTCACCTGCTGGACCACGAAAACCTGACGCTCGGGCAGCTATACCGCGATCGGGCCGACGCGGCGTCTTCACCCTGGGCGTTGTAGCGGGTAGCATAGTCGCATGACCGAGCATGCCCCCAAAAGCGGATTGGCCCGCAATACCGCCAACTACGGCGACAAGGATTTCGCGTTGTATCTGCGCCGGTCTTTCGCGAAATCGATGGGCTACTCGCAGGCGATGCTGGACCGGCCGGTGGTGGGGATCGTCGATACCGGTTCGGCATACAATAACTGCCACCGCACGATGCCTGAGCTGATCGAGGCGGTGAAGCGCGGCGTGCTGGGTGCCGGCGGTCTACCGATGCCGTTTCCGACGGTGTCCCTGTGCGAGCCGTCGTTGTTTCCGACGTCAATGCACTATCGGAACCTGGCGGCACTGGATACCGAGGCGATGCTGACCGCTCAGCCCATGGATGCGGCGGTGCTGATCGGAGGCTGCGACAAGACGGTGCCGGCGCAGTTGATGGCAGCGGCGTCCGCCGATGTGCCGTCGGTGCAGTTGGTAACCGGGCCGATGCTAGCGACTCCGTTCCAGGGGGAGAGATTGTCGGCGTGCACCGATTGCCGGCGGTACTGGGCGCAGTATCGCGCTGGAAAGGTGACCGAGGATCGCATCGCGCTGATCGAGGGCCGGTTGGCGACAACCGCGGGGACGTGCGGCGTGATGGGGACGGCCTCGACGATGGCGTGTCTCGCCGAAGCGCTGGGGATGGTGCCGCTGGGGCATGGATCGATCCCGGCGGTGCATGCGGATCGGCTGCGGGCGGCCGAGGAAGCCGGCGCGCTGGCGGTGCGGCTGATCGCCAATCCGATCAAGCCGTCGCAGATCATGACCGCCCATGCGGTGGAGAACGCGTTGCGCGTGCTGCTGGCGCTGGGTGGGTCCACGAACGCGCTGATCCATCTGACGGCGATCGCTGGGCGCCTGGGGGTGCGGGTGGATCTACGCGCGCTGAACGCGCTTTCCGACACGACGCCGGTGCTGGTCGATCTGAAGCCGACCGGTGAAGGGTATATGGAAGATTTCCACGCCGCGGGTGGCATGCCGGCGCTGCTATGGGAGTTGCGCGATTTGCTGCATCTGGACCCGATCGATGTGACCGGGGTTCCGCTCGGTGAACGGCTAATGGAGCCGCCGTTCGTAGATCGGCGATATATTCGCGCTCGGTCGGAGGCGGTGTCGCCGGTAGGGGGGATCGTGGCGCTGTTCGGGTCTCTGGCGCCACGCGGGGCGATTTTGAAGCGGAGCGCGGCTACGCCGGGATTGTTCGAGACGGAGGCGCGGGCGGTGGTGTTCGACGGGCTGGAAGATCTGGCGAACCGGATCGATGACCCGAAGCTGGATGTGGCGGCTGACGATATTCTGGTCCTGAAGAACGCTGGGTCATTGACGCCGGCGGGTATGCCGGAGGCTGGCTATCTGCCGATTCCATCTCGGCTGGCGCGGGCTGGGGTAAAGGACATGGTCCGCATGAGCGATTGCCGGATGTCGGGGACGGCGTTTGGAACGATCGTGCTGCACATCACGCCGGAGGCAGCGGCCGGGGGGCCGTTGGGGCTGGTGCAGAGCGGGGACCGAATCCGGTTATCGGTCGTGGAGCGGTCGCTGGATTTATTGGTGCCGGCGGAGGAACTGGAGCGGCGGCGAGCGTCGTGGGTGCCTCCGGTGAAGCCGCAGCGGGGTTGGGATCGGTTGATTGCCGATCAGGTGCTGCAAGCGGATGAGGGGTGTGATCTGGCGGTGCTGCGAGCGGGTGGGTGATGTGGTATTGATTGCGCTGTTGGTGTGAGGGTTTGGTGTGAGCGTTTCGCTTGAAAGACCGATGAGCCTCGAAGAGTTCCTCGCGTGGGAGGAGCGACAGGAATTGCGCTGGGAATTCGACGGGTTTGTGCCGATGGCGATGACCGGCGGGACGGCGGCACACTCGGCAATACAGCGCAACATCTACATCGCGATTGGCGGACGCCTGCGCGGCCAACGGTGCCAGCTTTACACCTCTGACCTGAAGATCCGGGTAGCGGGGTCGATACGATATCCAGATGCTTTCGTGGTATGTTCGAGTGTTTCTCGTGAGGCTGTTGTGATCGCTGACCCCGTTGTGGTGTTTGAAGTGCTTAGCCCAAGCACCGCGAGCACGGATATCGGTGCGAAAAACGAGGAGTATCGTGACACACCCTCGATCCAGCGCTACGTAATTCTAACGCAGGACCGCCAACAAGCGACTGTATTTGCCCGCGTCGGCAGCGACTGGGTGGGACATATCTTTTCCGGAGATGCTTTGCTGGAGATGCCGGAGATTGGCATCTGCATCCCGCTAACGGAACTATATGAAGGCGTTTCCTTCCCGCAGCCGGACCCCTCCGTCACCGGTTGAACTGCTCGCGCTGGCCATAATGGTGGAAAGCGGCGCCCCCCCGTCAAGGAGCGGCGCCTGTGCCAAAACGGTCAGGCCGGGGTGAAGAACGGCAGGGACGGACCTTCATTCTCGGATTGAATGAACGTTACTCTTACATCCTGACCGATTTTCAACGTTTTGAAGTCACAATTGACGAGGTTGGTCAGCATGCTGGGCCCCTCCGCCAACGTGACGTAAGCCATGGCATACGGTGGATTGGCCCGCTCCATCACACTGAAACTGTAGATCTTTCCCTTACCGGACGCCTGTTCCCACGCGCACTCGCCGAAGCAGAACGGACAAAGCTCGCGCGGATACCAGTGGACCTTTTTGCAGCTGGTGCAGCGACGGACCATTAGTTTCCCGGCCGCCGTTCCGTCGAAGAACGGTTTGGTTTCGGGGTTGGTGTCTGGTGTGCCAACGAACGGGATTTTCCTTGCAACGAACGCCATCTCGACTACTCCCGTTCCATGATTACAGTGCTGCCGCAGTGGCGCGAACCCAGCAGCCCGCCGGTGCCGTGAGCGATCGCAAGGTCGCAGTTCGGAACCTGGACCTTGGGGTGGGCTTCGCCACGGAGTTGACGCACGGCCTCGATGATTTTGGTAATGCCGCCACGGTTGGCCGGATGGTTCGAGCACAATCCGCCGCCATCGGTGTTAAATGGTAGCTTGCCGACGCCCGAGATCAGGTTGCCGTCGGATACAAATTTCCCGCCTTCGCCTTTCTTGCAAAAGCCGAGATCTTCCAACTGCATCAGCACGGTGATGGTGAAGCTGTCGTAGATCGAGGCGTATTTGATGTCGGACGGCTTGATCCCAGCCATCTCCCACGCCGCCGGACCCGACCAGCGTGCGCCGCTGTAGGTGAGGTCGATTTCACCGCCGGCTTGATGCTTTGGCGCTTCACCGACGCCGATCACTTTGACCAGCGGCCGCTTCAGGCTTTTGGCGATCTCAGGTTTGGTCAGTACCAGGGCGCCGCCGCCGTCGCTGATAACGCAACAATCCAACCGGTGCAGCGGTGTGGAGACAATCGGTGAGCTAACGACGTCCTCGACTGTCACCACATCGCGCAGCATGGCATGAGGGTTGTGCTGGGCATGATGCGAGGCCGCGACCTTGATCCAGGCGAGCTGCTCACTCGTGGTGCCATACTCATGCATGTGACGTTGTGCGCACATGCCGTACATATTTGCCGTGACGGGACCGTAAGGAAATTCGAACTGCATTTCGGGCGCGGCGGGATTGCCGGGTCGCGCCGCGGTGCCGGTTGCCTGGCCTTCGCTGCGGGGACGGCCCGAGAGGGTGATCAGCGCGACGTTGCAGCGGCCGGCCGCGATGGCCTCCAGCGCGTGGCCGACGGCTAACTGATATGACGAACCGCCAACATCGGTGCTGTCCACGTGCCGGCACTTCAGGTTCATGTAGTCGACCATGGACAGTGGCCCGAGGCCTCCCGGTGCATCACCGGCGCAGAAATAGCCGTCTACGTCGTCCTTGGTCAGGCCCGCGTCCGCCAAGGCGCCCTTGGCGCATTCAGCGTGCAGCAAGGCGATGGACTTATCCGGCGCCTTGCGGGTGGGATGTTCCCATGCCCCCGAGATATAGGCCGCACCCTTCAAACTCATGCTTCGTTCCCCCTATGCGACCGCCACACAGCAGCGATCCGGTTTGGACCGGGGGATTATACTAATCGGTAGCCGGACCGCTAGAGAGGCAGGCGGCGGGAAACCTTGCGGTCTAGTTGCTTACTACAACGTTACAAATTGTTTCGGAGCCCAATTAACACTTGTTTGTGAACAGCTCACGGTGCCACAATCCGTAACGAAAGGTGGACCATGGATTCAATCTCCCGCGTAGCCGTTGTCGAGGACGATCCCGAGATCAGTCGGATGATGACGGAATGCATGACCGATCATGGATTCGAGGTCGCCGCCGCCCGCAGCGGAAGTGACTTGGATCGGGTCATGTCCGGCGGCAAAATCGATTGCGTGATCCTCGATGTTGGCCTGCCAGGGGAGGACGGGCTGAGTATCTGTCGCCGCCTGCGCGGAAAGTCGTCGGTCCCCATTATCATTGTCACTGGCCGCGATAGCGATACCGACCGGGTTGTCGGTCTGGAGCTCGGCGCCGATGACTACATACCTAAGCCCTTTAACCCACGGGAACTCGTCGCCCGAGTGCGCGCGGTGATGCGACGTGCCAGCGGCTCGGATTCCACGCCGGCACCGGAGGCGCCGCAGACGCTGGTTTTTGAAGGTTGGCGCCTGGACATGGCGCGCCGTCAGTTGTTCATGCCCGATGGGACGCCGCGATCGCTCACAAGCGGGGAATTCAATATCCTGTCAATCTTCTGTCAGAATTCGCGTAAGGTACTGTCGCGGGACGATCTCCTGGATCTGCTGCACGGCCGGGCTGCGGCGGTGTTTGACCGCAGTATCGATGTGCAGATCAGCCGGCTGCGGCGGAAGATCGAGACCAACCTGAAGGATCCGTCGATTATCAAGACGGTCCGGCATGGCGGCTATCTCTTCACTCCGTTGGTGACGGCAGCGAAGGAGATTGAGGAGCGCCGGGATTTAAGGGTGGCGACTCAGCCCACCGATCCCGCTAACTTCTGAGCGCTTTCGTTCTGCGCCCGAACTCCGAGCACGTGCGCGATCGCGTAGGTCAGATCCGGGCGGTTTAGGGTGTAGAAGTGGAACTCATCCACGCCGTTCGCCTGGAGCAGCCGCACTTGCTCCGCCGCGACCACCATCCCAACCATCCGTCGCGTCTCCGGGTCGTTGTCCGTGCCCTCGAACAGCCGACCCATCCACTCCGGTACGCTTGCGCCGCACATGGCGGAGAAC
>CAWHWH010000066.1:0-72782 GCA_963832865.1 uncultured Pseudomonadota bacterium | reverse complement strand
TCAGAATGTTGATTTCGAGGGCCGGACGAAGATGTTCGTCTCGCTATTCCAGATACGGCGTCAGCACATCTTCGATCCATTTCATGAATGCGCGGACTCGGCGCGACAGATTGCTCCGATGTGCTACGACGAGGGACACGGCGAGCGCCCGGCGACGAAAATCGGGTATGATCTCCACAAGCGCTCCACTCTCCAAGTATCGGCCAATCCCCAAGAGTGGCGCCTGAATCAGGCCAAGGCCGGCGAGGGCAGCGGCTTCGTAGGTCTGCGCGCTGTTGACGTGTAGCGCACCTGGCAACTGAAGCGTCGCGTAGCTGTCGCCGTCCGGATATTCCCATCCAATGGGTCTTGCGCCCAGCATCGTCGAAAAATGAATTGTCCGATGTTCCTGACGCTGGAGATCTTCTAGCGATCGAGGGACGCCATAGCGCGCCAGATAGGCGGGACTGGCAGCGTTGACCGTGCGCAACAGGCCCAGTGGGCGGGCAATCAGCGTCTCGTCCCTTATGGGTCCAAGCCGCAATACACAGTCGAACCCCTCTTGAACCAGATCGACTTGCCGATCCGTACTCGACACCTCCAGCTCCAACTCGGGGTGAGTCGCCATGAAATCCGGCAAGGCCGGCACGATCGTTGTGCGCGCCACCTCGGTCGGAAGATCGACCCGTAAACGCCCGCGAAGTGCCACGCGATCGCCTGCGAACATCGAGTGCAGATCATCGACTTCAGCAAGCAGATCGCGGGCACGGGCATGAAATGCGCGTCCGTCCTCCGTCAACTGCACGCTGCGCGTCGTCCGGTGCAGGAGCCTGACACCGACATCTTCTTCCAGCTTCCGGACCGCCGTTGAGGCCCTCCCCTTTTGGATGCCCAGGCTATCGGCCGCGCGGGTGAAGCTCCCCATTTCCGCTACCGTTATGAATATGAGGATGGGTTCGAGATTCTGCATTTTCGTGCCTCGGTATTGTTCACCACAGAGAGAACAGTGAGTTCACTTTCTCGGTGTTTATCATACCCAAGAGACACAGTAAGCTCCGAAATTGGGATCCCCCCATCGGAGAACGACAAATGTCCGAAACTATGAACCTGCATCACGTGCCTGAAGCTATGACCTTGCATCGCAGCCTGTGGGCCGGCCGGATAATGAGCGCGATTGTCGTTATCGCTCTGGTGGCAGACGGCACTATTCAGCTTTTCGCGCCGGCACAGATCGCGAGCATGTTGCAGGAAACCGGGTTCGCGATGGACCTGACCCGTGTCGTGGGTCCGATCATACTCGCCTGCGCCATCCTTTACGCCATCCCGGCCACCGCCGTCCTCGGCGCGATCCTGGTGACGGGCTTTTTGGGAGGTGCCATCTGCGCCCATGTCCGCATTGGTGAGTTGGGGTCGCCGCCGGAAATCATTTCCCTGCTTCTGGGCGCGATGACATGGGGCGGCCTCTACGCGCGCGATCCCCGTATCCGGGCCATTCTGCCGCTCATCCGTTGAACCAACAGGGGCAGTGCTCTGTCCCTCAAGATCAGGAGAAAACGCATGTTTTTAGTAATGGGAATCACGGGAAAAGTGGGCGGCGCAACGGCAGAACATCTGTTGGCGCACGGCAAGGAGGTACGCGCGCTGGTCCGCAATCGCGAGAAGGCGTCAAACTGGGCGAACCAGGGCGTGGAACTGGTAGACGGCGATTGGAATGATTCGGCAGCCATCGAGCAAGCGCTCAAAGGCGTCGAAGGCGCGTTCGTCATGTTGCCTTCTGTCTGGGCGCCCTCGCCCGATTACAAAGAAGCCAAGGGCGTGATTGCAAACTATGTCGAGGCGCTCACCAAGGCAGCGCCGCCGCGAGTGGTTGCGCTTTCGTCGATGGGTGCGAACAGAACCAGCGGGCTCGGGATGATCACGGCCTTGTCGCTTCTGGAGCAAGGTTTTCGCGACCTGATATCGCCAATCGCATTTGTGCGCGCAGGTGGATTCTTCGAAAACTTCCTCTACGGCTTGCAGGTCGCCCAGGGCGGAACGCTACCGGTCTACTACAATCCGACAAACCGGAAATCGACCATGGTCGCGACGAACGACATCGGCGCGGAGGTCGCAACCCTTTTGACCGGGCCAGCGTGGTCAGGGCAGCGCGTCGTCGAGCTTGGTTCGATGGTCACCGCGGATGAAGTCGCGGAGCAATTGGGTGAAGTCCTGAAGCTCGACGTGAAAGCCTTTGCAGTCCCGCGTGCAGGGTGGGCGGAAGCGTTCGAGCAATTCGGCATCCCGAAGGGCCACACCGGACCTGCCGAAGAAATGTTTGAGGCCGTGAATGCGGGATGGATGGACCTCGGAGCCGAGGATACGGAGCACGTAGCGGGTACGACGTCCGCACGCGATGTATTCGAGGCTGCACAGAACGCCGCCAAGGCGTAAGTCCGGGACGGATCAGGCATGAGACGGAGACTGCCCGCTTCTGCGTCGGACGCGTCGCGGGAAGCGCTCAACAGTTCAAAGCAACGCGAAGCGCCTCCACTCCCGCCTGACCTTCTGAATCTCCGGGAGGAGTAGTCTCTGTTTCATGATGCATACGGTGGTGCGAAATTCAAAAACTTCTGCAAACTGAGTTCGAACCAATGTTATCAATAGGTTGCGGCTTTCAAAAGATATGACCGAAACTCTAAAAACATCGGTCAGGCTCGGCCTTTTCTTCTGATTTCGATGGCTTCTTGCCGCGCAGGCGGTTCCTAAGCCAAATGTCCGCCATCCGCGTCTTGTCGTTCCATAGCGCACCGGCCGCTCTCGGCCAACTCAAGCCACTAGCTCCTATCCCAAGGGTCCCCTCGGTCGGAAGCTGCCACCGGATGGGAGAGGAGCCGGATATGTTTGGTTTCCCGGAAAACCTGTACTAGGTTTTCGCCACGACCCGCCAGGGTACGAAGGCGGCCATGATCGTACCGCGCATGAATTACCCTTGGGTGTGCCGGAAGCAGTCCACCATGTGGTCGTCTACCATGCCGGTGGCCTGCATGAACGCATAGCATATGGTGGAACCGACGAAACGGAACCCGGCCTTCTTCAGCGCCTTGCTCATTGCGTCCGAAACGGGTGTTGTGGCCGGGACCTGGGAGCGCTCGGTCCACTTGTTGCGGATCGGGGTTTGGTTGACGAACGACCAAAGATAGCGGTCCAGGCTGCCGTGTTGGGCAATCGCCGTGAGCGCGGCGCGCGCATTGTCGCGGGTCGAGAAGATTTTCAACCGATTGCGGATCAGTGGCGAGTCAGCCAGCAGCGCCTCCAGGTCCGCGTCCGACATCGCGGCGACACGTTCGATTTCGAAGCCGTGGTAGGCTTTTCGGTAGGCGTCGCGCCGAACGAGGACGGTGCGCCAGGACAGGCCGGCTTGCGCGCCCTCCAGCGTCAGGAGTTCGAACAGCGCTGCTGTCGTCGTGATGCGGCACACCCCACTCGGTGTCGTGGTAAGCCTGCATCAAGGCGTCGGTGGTTTCGGCCCAATGGCAGCGGGTGGTCATGGGTTGCGCAGCGGCGCGGATCGCGTCCGCTCCCGAGTTGGGTCTGCCGCGCCAGGCGAGGGCCGCGCGCGATCGACTGGGTGGCTTCGAGGTCGGCGAGGATGTTCGCAATGGGCGCTTGTTCGGCCAATGACCTGAGGCGGGCGACTATATCCGCCGCCAGCACGCGCAACCCGACCAGCGCGGCGTTGCGTGTGTGGAGCTGTCCGTCGTCCAGGGAGCCAACCACCGCCTCGGCGCCCGCGGCGAACACCGCGACCAGCGCCACGATGGCTCCCAGGTCCTCGGTCTGCTCGAACGCAGTGCCGGCAAACAGGCTGAGTGCGTGGCGCAGCGCGCCGAGGGTGCCGAAGGTGCCGACGGCGTCCTCGATGTCGCGGAAGGGGAGGGCCATACGTTCGTAGGCCGAGCCGGACGGTCCGAGCATGGCGGACTCTGGGACGAAGCAGCCGTCCAATGTCAGCAGACAATGCCGGGAGGGCCGCAGCGCGTGGAATCCCGGCATATCCGTGGTCGTCAGTCCCGCGGTTTCCCGCGGCACGATGAAGGCGCTGTAGCGCTTGCGGCCGTCGTTCTCGGCGGTGATGGCGAAGACGATGATCGCGTCGGCTGACGGGCCGTTGGTGACCCAGGCTTTCTGGCCGCTGATGCGGAAGCCGCCCTCGACCGGTTCGGCCCGAGTGGTCAGCAGCTTGGGATGCGCGCCGACCTTGGGTTCGGAGATCGCCACGGACAGCGCGCGGCGGGCCCACTCCAGCCGTTGCGCTTCGGTGCCGAAGGAGAGGAAGTGGCGGTAGACGAGTTGCCGGCCACCCCAGACGCTGGCGATTCCGAGCAGGCCGGTGCGCTCAACCAGTGCCGCCTTGAGGCGTGCGATGGCCGCGTAGTCAGACGCGGGTTCGAGGAGGCCGGCTTCCCGCATACCCTGGATGGGGTCCGAGGCGGGGTCCGGGCAACAGGCCAGCCACGTGTTGATCGAGTCCAACATGTGAAGGACTGTGCCATGTCGCTGGTGAGCGGGACAGAGGCGCCCGGACCTTCAGCTAGCCCCCGAACTTCGGTAATTTCGGAAACCCGTTGGGCGGCAGACGACCGGAGGTGCCCCGTTCCGCCAGCCAGGGGCGAAGATCGGTCTCGGTGCGAATGCGATCGCCCAGCTTCCATGTCAGGCCCTCGGCGAGGGGGAAGACCTTCGCATCGGAAAGACCGCCGTCCTTGTAGCGTTGCAGGATGACGCCGGACCCGCGCGCCATCTCGGGGATCTGATCGAGCGGGAACACCAGCAGGCGGCGGTTCTCGCCAATGATGGCGACATGATCACCATCGGCCGGGACACAGAGTGAGGCTTCCTCGTTCGGCTTCAGGTTCAGCACCTGCTTGCCGGTTCGCTTTTCCGCCGACAGTTCGGCGGCCGGGACGATGAAGCCGCGGCCGGTGTTGGAGGCGATCAGATATTTCATCCCCTCGATCGTGACGAACAGGGCGACAATTTCGTCCTCATTCGTCAGTTCCGCCAGCAGGCGCACCGGCTGGCCGTCGCCGCGGCCGCGCGGCAGGTCGGCGGCCCTCAGCGTAAAGGCCTTGCCGTTGGTTGCCAGCAAGGTCAGCCGGTCTGTGGTCTGACAGGGCAACAGCAGCCGCAGCTTGTCGCCTTCCTTGAATTTCAGATCTGCCGCCTCCGTTACCGCGCCCTTGATCGCCCTGATCCATCCCTTCTCCGACAAAATTACGGTGATCGCTTCGCGTTCCACGAAGGCATCCGGGTTGACGTCCACCACTACGGGCGCCACGCCGAGTTCGGTGCGCCGGTCGCCCAGACGCGCCGGAGCCGAACTTCTTGCGGGTGTCTTCGAGTTCCTCGGTGATCCGCGCCCAGCGCAGTTTGTCGCTCGTCAACAGCGTGCGTAGATCCTTTAGTTCCTTGGACAAGGATTTGTGCTCCTTGCGGATCTCCATCTCCTCAAGCTTGCGCAGGCTGCGCAGGCGCATGTTCAGGATCGCCTCGGCCTGCACGTCGGTCAGGGTGAACCGCTCGATCAGGCGCGGCTTGGGCTGTTCTTCCTCGCGGATGATGCGGATAACCTCGTCGAGGTTGAGATAGACCAGCAGATAGCCGTCGAGGATTTCCAGCCGGCGCTCGATCGCGGCTAGGCGGTGGTTGGAGCGGCGGACCAGCACCTCATGCCGGTGATCCAGCCAACAGCGCAGCACCTCCGGCAGCGGCATCACCCGCGGGGTGCGGGTCGCGTCAAGGACATTCATGTTGAGCGGGAACCGGGTTTCCAGCGCCGTCGCCCGGAACACCGTCTCCATCAGCACCTCGGGTTCCGCGCCGCGGGTCTTGGGTTCCAGCACAAGACGGATCGTGTCGCTGCTCTCGTCGCGGATGTCGCCCAGCAAGGGGAGTTTCTTATCCTCCATGAGCTGAGCGACCTGCTCGATCAGCTTGGATTTTTGCACCTGGTAGGGAATTTCGGTGACGACGATCGACCAGGTGCCGTGCTTGCCCTTTTCGACCTCCCACCTGGCGCGCAGGCGGAAGCCGCCGCGGCCGGTTTCGTAAGCGGTCAGGATGGCCGACGCGTCCTCCACCAACACGCCGCCGGTGGGGAAGTCCGGACCGGGCATGTGGCGCAGCAGGTCGGCGGTGGTTGCCTGCGGATGCTGGATCAGGTGGATCGCGGCGGCGCAGATTTCGCCGGCGTTGTGCGGCGGGATCGAGGTCGCCATGCCCACCGCGATGCCCGCCGCGCCGTTCGCCAGCAGATTCGGAAAGGCGCCCGGCAGCACGATGGGTTCGGATTCCTCGCCGTCGTAGGTCGGGCGGAAATCGACGGCGTCCTCATCGATGCCAGCCAGCATCGCTTGGGCGACCAGGGTGAGGCGGGCCTCGGTGTACCGCATGGCGGCGGGGTTATCGCCGTCGATATTTCCGAAGTTGCCCTGGCCCTCGACCAGCGGGTAGCGGGCAGCAAAATCCTGCGCCATGCGAACCATGGCGTCATAGATCGAGGCGTCGCCGTGCGGATGGTATTTGCCCATCACGTCGCCCACGACTCGGGCGCATTTCTTGAAGCCGGCGGTGGGGTCAAGCCGCAATTGGTGCATCGCGTAGATCAGGCGGCGGTGCACCGGTTTCAGCCCGTCGCGCACGTCCGGCAACGAGCGGGACATGATGGTGGAGAGCGCATAGGCGAGATAGCGCTCGGACAGCGCGTCCTTGAGGTGGGTTTCCTGGATAAGGCCGATCAGATCATCCGGCATTTCTGGTCACGTTGTCCTGTTTCTAAGCCATGGCAGCGACTCGGTCGTACAGCATCGCACGGGCCTGTGGCAGAGGACGATGCTGATGGCCAAATGCATCGCGCGCCAGGAAATGCCCGGTCAAGCGTAATCCATCTCGCCATGCAGCCCAGTCAGGTGGGGCTGGTCCGGTCAGGAACTCCGGCAGCGGCAGCAGGCGGGCGGCCCACTCCCCTGCCCCGTCGTGGGTGACCGCCCGGCCGGTTCTGGGTGAGACAAATGCTAAGTCGTCAGTCCGCCCAGTGACGGCGCAGCTCGAAAAATCCAGGCCGTAACCGAGGTCGGCGAGGACAACCAGCTCCCACTGGATGAGGTCTGTCAGGGTCGATTGGCCTAGGGGCAGACGCGGTATCAGATGCAGCAGGCCATCGAAGATGCGGGGCTGCGGCTCGCGTTCCGGCAGCGCGCCCTGGGCGACGGCGCAGATCGCGGTGAGCATGGCAAGCGGCAGCGCGGCCTGCATCGCGTGCGCCGCGCCGGCGTGGATCAACTCGCCCGAGAAGGTGCCGAGTTGATCGGAGAGGCGGGCGGTCCATTGGACCTGAACCATGTTGCCGACCTGCCAGGTGCCGGACTTGCCGCGCGAGGCGCCGCCCTTGGCGAGGCCACGGTGCACGCCGTGTGCCTCGGTCATGACGGTCGTAATCGCATCGCCCTCACCGTAGGGGCGGGCGTCCAGGATGATGGCGGGGGCGTCCCATTCCATACTGGCGTTCTTAAGCGGGATGGCCGTAGCGGCGCCATTCGCACTTGTTCGATGCCGGGCTTCCATGTGCTAATTCTGCAGTTGCACAATCGATCCCAGGGGCGCCGAGATCAGCCAAATCCATCAGCCGGCCGTTCTCGCCAACACGCGCCGCTCTGTCGCGCATGTATCGGACCGACTGTTCGGGTCGCCGCTGCGCAACCTGATTTTCGGCGTGTTTTACATGCTGGTGGTGATGACGATCGCCGTTGGCGCCTATGTGAAGGCCGGCTGGTCGTTTGGCGATGCCTTCTACATGGTGGTTTTGACGGTCTACACCGTCGGCTACGACGAGGTTCGCCCGATTGAAACGCCGCTGCTGCGCGGTATCACGATCACCACCATCGTCCTGGGCTGCACCGGCATGATTTACCTGACCGGTGCGCTGGTGCAGTTCATCACTCTCAATCAGATCAACCAGATCTTCGGGATCAAGCGCATGAGCAATCAGATCGATCGCCTGCGAGACCATGTCGTCGTTTGCGGCTTCGGGCGGATCGGGGTGATGCTGGCGCAGGGGCTGCGCGACGGGGGCGCTGACTTCGTGGTCCTGGAGCAATCGGAGCCGGCGGTCGCCTTGGCCCGGAGCCTGGGTTATCTCTGCCTGCAGGCCGATGCGACCGATGAGACCGCGTTGCGGGCAGCCGGGATCGAGCATGCGCGCACCCTGGCTACCGTGCTGTCGAACGATGCAGCCAACGTGTTCATTACGTTGAGCGGGCGCAGCCTCAATCCGGCCCTGCAAATAATCGCGCGTGGCGAATTGCCCAGCACGGAGAAGAAGCTGTTGCAGGCTGGGGCAAACACGGTGGTGCTGCCGGCCCATATCGGCGCGGAACGGATCGCCGAGATGATTCTGTATGAGAAAACCGCGCGCTTCATCCACGAATCGGACCAGATGAAGGATTTCGAGAAAGTGCTGCAATCACTGGGGCTGGATATCGAGGTGGTGGTGGCGGCGCCAAAGAGCCCGGCGATCGGCATGACCATCGAGGCTATCGAGCAGCAGTCCGACGGCGCTTTCTTCATCGTGCAGATCAACCGACGCGGCGGCGAGGCAATCACGCGGCCGGATGGGTCACTGGTGGTCCAGGAAAGCGATGGTCTAGTGCTGGTGGGCCGGGGCGCGAAGGCCCGGGCGCTGGGAGCATTGTTCGAGGCTGGGGAGCGGGCGGGGTTCCGAACGGAAAAGCGGTAGCGGCGTGAGCGGGCTGTTCGGGTAGCGAAGGTCAATCCGGGGCACTGATCGCACCTTGACCGTACGCATTCTTCAGATGGCCTCTTCGGATGCAATCGTGAACCGCTGGTTTCTCAAAGCTCCCTGATGACTTGGTTTGATGACGCCAAGTATCAGATGATCGCGGATTGCAATCGATTGGCCTACCGGCCGAGGAACCTGTAGATTCAAAGTTGGACGACATCGCTATGAAAATGATCATCGGCAGCCATTCGCCTGGTTTGCCGAGCCATGGTTTGACCGAGTGGTAGTCTCGGTCCTGAGCGCCAGCCGGTTGGCTGCTGACGTGCTGCAGCTTCGCAGCACCATCCGGATCGGCATCACCGGTCTGGCGCGAGCGGGCAAAACCGCTTTGCTCACCTCGCTCGCGGCTAATTTGCTGGCCATGTCATCCGGCCGGCCAGCTTTGCCGGCGGTGTCTGAGCGGCTGGGCGGCCGGAGGCTGCAAGTGTCGATTGCGCCAGCGGCAGCATCCAGCATCCCCCGGTTCGATGTGGCATCCCACGTCGCTGCGCTTGCCGCCGATCCGCCACGGTGGCCAGCCAGGACAACGGCAGTGTCGCTGCTTGCGCTTGACGTCGATGTGCCGAGGGAGGGGCTGCTGGCGACGCTCGGACCTGTGCGCCGGCGGCTCGAATTCCTGGACTATCCGGGCGAATGGCTGCTCGATCTGCCGCTGCTCGGTCAAAATTTTGCGGACTGGTCCGAGGCTACGCTGCGCCGCCTGGAGGCACTTGAGGCCGCCGAAATAGCGCGTCCGTTTCTGGCCTTCGTCCGCGGCCTGCCGGCTGGGGCGGACGCGGATGAGGCACTGACACTGACCGGCCACCGGCTATACACCAGTGTCCTGCAGCGAATGCGCGATGAGGCCGGGTTGGCTTATTTGCAACCGGGCCGCTTCTTGATGCCGCCTCCGGGGGCCGCTCCACCTTGGACGCAATTCTTTCCATTGGCGGGACGCGGCCCGCTCGTGCGCCTCATGGAGACCCGCTTCGATGCCTATGTGGATGCCGTTCGGCGCGACCTGATGTCGCCCCTGTTTGGTGATCTCGATGGGCTCGTGGTTCTGGCCGACCTGCTTTCGGCCCTGAACCAGGGTCCGGCCGCATTCGCTGACATGCAACTGGCGCTTGCCGCCGCTTCCGACGCGTTGCGTTGGGATCAGTCCTGGACCGAGTGGTTGGCCGCGTTTGCGCGATTAGAGATGCCGCCGAGGTCAATCGGGCGCGTGGCCTTCGTCGCGACAAAAGCCGACCACATCGCTACCAGGCAGCGGGCCAACCTTGCCGCGCTGATGCGCCGCGTCACGCACGTGCCGGAGGGTGGTGCCACATCCGCGGCCTTCGCGATTGCATCGGTGCGCTGTACCGAGGATATCGTCGAAACGCTGGCTGGCCGTCCGGTTTCGGCTGTCCGAGGGCGCATGATCGGCGAACCCCGTCCCGCGCGCTTTTACCCTGGCGAAGTTCCGGACGGCGTGCCTGACGATAGCTTCTGGCAACACCGCTTCCTGGCCTTGCCCGAGTTTGAGCCGATGCGCCTGCCGGAGGCGGGCCGCGGCGGTATACCGCAAGTGGGCGTGGATGGTTTGATAGCGTTTCTGTTGAGGGACCTTCTGTGATAGATACCGCACCTGAGCCGTTCCTTTTGCTCGAACCTGAGGTAGCGCCCAGGTTGGAGGCGGTTCCAATGGTATTGCCGGCAGCCGAGCCGGTTCGCTGGCTACGGTCGCCGGCGCTGGCCGGGGCGGTCATCCTCGGCCTTGGCATTCCTATGCTCTGGAGTGCCTGGTTGGTGAGTGCGTTGTTTGACCGTTCGAGTGTATTGGGTTGGGCGGGTCTGGTGGGTATGCTGGCCGGGCTTAGCCTGATCGGCGTGAGCATGGGGCGAGAACTGCGGGGCCTGGCTGCGCTGCGTCGGGTTGATCAACTCCGTGCGGACTTGGGCAGTGGCGAGGCCGAGCGCGTGGCGAAAGCGGCACAGCGTTGGGTGGAAGGCTTGCCTCAGCACGGGGCGATGTTGCCGGCTTTGGCCGCGGTGGATAGTCCGGAGGCAGTGCTTGCCCTGTTGCGCTCCGGACCGGCTCAGACGTTGCGGGACGGGACGGATGTTCTCGGGCGGACCGCCGCCATTCAGAGCGTCGCGATCATCGCGGCGACGCCTTCGCCGGCGCTGGACGCACTGACTGTCGGCTGGCGCGGCGTCCGGCTCATTCGGCAGGTGGCGGCCCTGCATGGAATGCGGCCGGGGATTTTGGGGACGCTGGCCTTGCTACAGAAAACGGCGATGGCGGCGGCGACGGTCGCGGCTACCGAAATGGCCGTGAACGCGGCGACACATGCCATTATTGCTCACCCGCTGTTGCGGCACCTGGCGGGTGACGTCGCGGGTGCGGGCGTGGCGGCGCGGCGGATGATAGTGTTGGCGCGGGCCGCCGCGGCAGCTTGTTCACCACTGTCGCGGGGATAATCTTCGCGGGGCGGCAGGAGTCTCGCGGACGGTTCGGCAGGTGCATGCGCTGAGGGCAACGAAGTCGTGTTCTTTGCCGGCTGAACTTGCCAATTGCAGTTGGGTTAGCGTTGACGCAGGCCGATCGGTAACGCCTTGGGAGGTTTGAACCAGTGAGTGAACAAGCAGAAGGGGCCGTTGCTGATGCCGGCCGGAAAGTGCAAAAAGGGCTAAACCAGGCAGGGGAAGCTCAGGATCAGCTGGCTGAGTTCATTCGTGAGAACCCGATTTCGGCGGCTCTTTTGGCTGTTGGCATTGGCTACCTGCTCGGCAAGATTATTTAGTCATCCTGTGGGGCTCTGTTTGCCTGCCATGGTTACTTGTTCGTAGGGAGATGATATGTCTGTCAATGAGAAAATTGACCGGCTATCCCAGGAGCTTGGTAAGCAAAGCCTCGGTCCGATCGATACGATATCCGATGAGGTGATGCGGCGATTGGGCTCGGCGTCAGGATCGATGGTGGCGTGGCTTCGACAGGCCGCGTACGATCAGCCGTTGATTACGCTGCTTTTGGCGTTTCAGTTTGGCTATCTGGTGGCTCGGCTTGGGCGAGCATATGCACGCCGTTAATCTGGCGAAGGTTGCTGCTGAGGCCAGACTTTCGTGGTTTCCTCGACGCCACACGGCCGAGCCAGTCCGCCAACGCCCGTCGCATCAATTGCGAACGGATGCGGTCATGGCCGCGCTCATATCTTGACTTTGGTGCCCTTTTTCCTCCCATCGTCGGCGATGAGGTGCCAACGTTGAACAACGACATCCTCCGAAGTCCGACCGCGTATTACGCTTCTTGTCCTTCAAACCATTTGATCCGGAGTTCATCTATATCCGTACAGACTCTTTGAATTTCGTCATATTGACCGTCCCGCACTCCCTGCGTCGACCCCATTTGCTGGATGCAACAACCGGATTGTTTGCCTGATGTTTGCCTGCTCGGTTGACTTCGCCCCGGCAGCCATTTTACTTGCCCGGTCAGCACGAATTTTCACTCCGCCAGCTGGTCCGTTCCCCTCAACTCACCGGCCAAAGGCGCGTGGTTCAACAGAGCCGCCAAGATCGTGCCCCCGGCGGCGTTGCCAAGGAACACCGGCACCAGGAAGCGAAAAGCATAATCGCCGACCGTCGCGCGACCCGTGAACACGCCGAACGCGGCCTCCGCCGATCCGGCGATGATGTGCGGAAACTGGCAGATCGCGATCACGTAGGTCAGCAGAACGATGATCGGGGTCCGGCCGGTGTGTGCGGAGGGCAGCAGCCAGACCATCAAGCCGATCAGCCAGCCGGCCGAACCGCCCGTTAGAACCGTGCGCCAGAACGGTCCCTCCATGGTGTGCGCCGAAATCTCCGCCATCGCCTGCATCGTTGCGGGCGGGAACACGTCTGGTATCGCCGCAATCCCGGCAAACACCCAGGTCGCGGCAAGATTGGCGCTCAGCACGACCAACCAGACACGCAACGCGAGCAACAACGTGCGCATGTCCCGACGCGTCAGCACTGGAATGACCGCCGTCAATGTCGTCTCGGTGAACAGTTGCTGCCGCCCGAGGATAACGATCAGAAAGCCGACCGAATAGCCAAACCCGGAGACCAGTGGGCGCCAGGCGGCATCCGGCAACCTTCCCTGCAACGTCGCCTGAGTCAGGAACGAAAACCCGATCGACAGACCAGCGGCGATCCCCGACCATGCCAGACCCCCGAAGGAGCGTTCCAACTCCTCCTCGCCCTGGTCGCGGACGATCTCGTGAATGACCAATGCGCCCATGGGCGCGCCGGCGGCGGCCTGGCGCTGCTCTCGCTGATCCAGATGGGGGGAAGATTCCCCGGCTTCAGGCATGTCGGCTCCCGTTGCGGTGCGGGTGCCTAACGCGTGGAACCGCACGGCGTTGGGCTGCCTTAAATCACGATGGAGACGACGACCCGGCCCAGGACCAAACATGTCCTGGCTTCTGGAGGGCGAAACGCGCGTGTATGATGGCGATTATGGCAGCAGCGTGCGGCCATAAACCGCATTCAAACTCGGGAGCGTAGCATGGCATTCAGGAGCGGCCGCCACTTCCTGCAGATCCCCGGTCCGACCAATGTGCCGGATCGCATCCTTCGCGCCATCGACATGCCGACCATGGATCATCGCGGCCCCGATTTTTCGACATTGGGAAAGACTGTCCTGTCGGGCATGCAGGCGATCTTCCAGACGTCGGGTCCGGTGGTGATCTACCCCGCTTCCGGCACCGGCGCCTGGGAGGCGGCGATCGTCAACACACTATCGCCAGGCGACCGGGTCCTGATGGCCGAGACTGGACAATTCGCCGCGCTGTGGTCCGCGATGGCCAAGCGCCTGCGGCTGCTGGTCGAGGTGATCCCCGGCGACTGGCGGCACGGTGTTGATCCGGCGGAGGTCGAATCCCGCCTCGCCGCCGATACCGGGCACACGATCCGCGCGGTGATGGTTGTGCACAACGAGACATCGACCGGCGTCACCAGCCGGATATCGGAAATCCGAGCGGCGATCGACCGCGCCGGGCATCCGGCCCTGTTCATGGTGGACACCATCAGTTCGCTCGCCTCGATCGAATACAAACACGACGACTGGGGCGTGGACGTGACCGTCGCCGGGTCGCAGAAGGGGTTGATGCTGCCGCCGGGCCTCAGCTTCAACGCGGTGTCGGAAAAGGCGCTGGCGGCGAACAAGACGGCTGCCATGCCGCGCTCCTACTGGGACTGGCAGGAGATGATGTCGAACAATGCAACGGGGTTTTTCCCCTACACTCCGGCCACCAACCTGTTGTACGGCCTGCGTGAGGCGCTGGCGATGCTGCATGAGGAAGGGCTCGACAATGTATTCGCTCGCCATGCCAGACACGCCGAGGCGACCCGGGCGGCGGTGCGCGCCTGGGGCCTGGATATCCTGTGCCTGGATGCCCGCGAGTACTCCAACGTGCTGACAGCGGTGATCATGCCGGACGGGCACGACGCCGACGCATTTCGGAAAATCGTCCTGGACCGCTACGACATGTCATTGGGTACCGGGCTGGCACGGCTGAAGGGACGTGTGTTTCGCATCGGTCATCTCGGGGACTTCAACGATCTGACGCTCATGGGCACGCTGGCCGGCGTCGAGATGGGCCTGCACGATGCCCGCGTGCCGCATCGTCAAGGTGGGGTCGCCGCCGCAATGGACGTCCTCGCCAACCGTGCAGGCAAAGCGGATGCCGCCAAGGCGGCCTGACCCGTTGCACGCCGATGCGTCTAGTCCTCGGGGTCAGACGTCGTCCGGCGACAGTGTGACGATCAATTCCGCACAACGCCGGTGAACTTCCGCCTCGCGTTCAAGATTCTTCGGAAACCGCGTGCGTGTCGACTGCACCATCGCCTGCTTGGCCTTTCCTTCGTGCCAGGCTTTGGCGGCCTGTAGCGCAGCATCCCATCCTCGCTGAAAGTCCGCATTGTTCTTGTCGGATTCCTTCATCATTCCTGTCTCCGTTGGCAGCCTGCCTCGACACGCCACCCCCATCGTTCGTATGACTGCCGTCCGGGGAGTAAAACAGAATGACCGAACAGGTTGCGCAACACTATGGCAAGGGTGGTTTGCTGGACCGGATACTTGGCGCCCTCGCGCAGGCCGGTATAGACATCGACCACCTCACGATCGACGACCTCGCGCCGGTGGACGAATTCCACTCCCGCCGCCGGCTTGCCACGCAGGAGTTGGCGGCCATGATGGCGCCCTCGGCCACCGATCATGTCGTCGATATCGGGTCGGGCCTCGGCGGGCCGTCGCGCTACCTGGCGGCGACTTACGGGTGTCGGGTCAGTGGCGTCGACCTGACGCCGGAGTTCGTCGAGACCGCAATCGCGTTGACCGCCCGTGTCGGCCTGTCCGATCGTGTGAATTTCCGCGTTGGTTCCGCGCTGGACCTGCCGTTTCCGGATGCCAGCTTCGCCTGTGCCTGGTCGCAGAATGTGGCCATGAACATCGCCGACCGGACGCGTTACTACGCCGAGATGCATCGTGTCCTGCGCCCCGGCGGACGTTTAGCAATCCAGGACGTGGCGATGGGAAACGGCGCCGCTTTAGAATTCCCGGTGATGTGGGCGGATCAGCCGGAGATCAGCTTCCTCCGCACGCCGGAAGCAACGCGTGCCCTGCTGGAAGCGGCCGGCTTCCGCGTCCTGCAGTGGATCGACAACACAGAAACTGCCCTTGCCGAGGCGGAGGCTGAACGCGCGCGCGGTTCCGCCAGCCCACCGATCCTAGGTGTCCACATTGTCGTCGGAACAGGCTTTCAAGAGAAGCTGCGGAATGCCCACCGAGCGATGGTTCAAGGACGCACCCGTCTCATCAACGCCGTCCTGGCCAAGGCACTGTAAGTACTGGATGAACTATCCCGCCTGAACGTCTAGAACGCCAGGCCGGTGGCCTGGACAACCAGGGGCAGTGTCCGCACCATCTCCAGCACCGCTTCCGGCACCTGTTCGTCCACCGACACCAGGCAGATCGCGTCGCCGCCCCGGTCCGCCCGTCCCAGGTGGAAGGTGGCGATATTGATCCCCGCGCCAGCCAGCGTCGCGCCGAACCGCCCGATGAACCCCGGTTTGTCCTGGTTGGTCACATACAGCATATGCGGCGCGAAATCGGCCTCGACCTTGATGCCTTTGATCTCGACAATGCGTGGCCGCGACCCGGCGAACAGCGTACCGGAAACCGATCGAGTTCAGCCCACTGGTCGCTATCGTCACCCGCACCAGCGTCAGGTATTCCGTCGGGCGGTCATGCACTGTCTCTGCCACGTCGATCCCATGATCGCGCGCGGCCACCGACGCGTTGACCATGTTGACGCCCTCCATCAGCGGCGACATCAGCCCGGCCAGCGTCGCGGCCGTCAGCGGGCGATGGTTCAGACCGGCCACCTGTCCCTCATATTCGATCGTGACCCTCTCAATCGCACCTTCCCGAGCCTGAGTCAGTTGTCCGGCGAACGCTCCCAACAGGCGGCAGAGTTCCAGATACGGTTTCAGGCGCGGCGCGTCCTCCGCCGAGACCGACGCCATGTTGATCGCATTGCTGATCGCCCCCGTCAGCAGGAAATCGCTCATCTGCTCGGCGACCTGAAGTGCCACATTCTCCTGCGCCTCGGCCGTCGCGGCACCGAGATGTGGCGTGCAAACCACGTTCTCCAGCCCAAATAATGGCGAATCGACAGCCGGCTCAGTCTCGAACACATCCAGCGCGGCGCCGGCGACGTGGCCAGACTTGATCGCGTCGGCCAAAGCCGCCTCATCCAGCAGGCCGCCGCGTGCGCAATTGATGATACGAACCCCCTTTTTCGTCTGCGCCAGCGCCTCGCGCGACAGAATGTTCCGGGTTGCGTCGGTCAGCGGTGTGTGCAGCGTAATGAAATCGGCGCGCCCAAGCAGCACGTCGAGGTCGACCTTTTCGACCCCCAGGTCGAGCGCCTTCTTCTCTGACAGATAAGGGTCATAGGCAAGCACTCGCATCTTCAGTCCGACAGCGCGGTCAGCGACGATCGAACCGATATTGCCGCAGCCGATCAGGCCGAGCGTCTTGGCAGTCAGCTCGACACCCATAAAGCGGTTCTTTTCCCACTTGCCGGACTTGGTGGATGTCGTAGCCTCGGGAATTTGCCGGGCGAGCGCGAACATCATGGCGACGGCATGTTCTGCTGTAGTAATGGTGTTGCCGTGCGGCGTATTCATTACGACAACGCCACGCGTCGTCGCCGATCGAATATCCACGTTGTCGACGCCAATCCCCGCTCGGCCGACCACTTTCAGCCGCGTCGCGGCGTCCAGAAGCTCCTTCGTCACCTTGGTGGCGGACCGGATCGCCAACCCGTCATACTCGCCAATGATGGCACGCAGCTCGGCGGGCGACAGGCCGGGTTTCAGCTCGACGTCGATACCGCGATTGCGAAAAATGTCGACGGCAGCCGGCGACAGCTTGTCGCTGATCAATACCTTGGGCATTGGAAAAATCCTTACTTGGCAGCAGCGAACGTGCCAGCCACCTGGTTGGCGGCCCAGTCAAGCCAGGGCAGCAGCGCCTGGACGTCGGCGGTCTCGATCGTGGCGCCCGCCCAGATCCGCAGATGCGGCGGCGCGTCGCGATGACCGGCGATGTCATAGGCCACGCCTTGCTTTTCCAGCAGCGACGCCAGTTGCTTCACCGCCTTGGTCTGCCCATCCGGCGGCAGCGCGGTGAACCAACCAGCGGTGAGCTTCAAACAAATCGATGTGCAGGACCGCGTCGCGGGGTCCTCTGCCAGAAACGCCGCCCACGTGCTCTCTGCCACCCATCCGGCGACAGCGGCAAGATTGGCCTCGGACCGGGCGATCAGCGCGTGCAGACCGCCGATCCGTTCCGCCCAGCGCAGGCCATCGAGTGCGTCTTCCACGCACAGCAT
This sequence comes from uncultured Pseudomonadota bacterium, assembly GCA_963832865.1. Lineage (GTDB taxonomy): Bacteria > Pseudomonadota > Alphaproteobacteria > Acetobacterales > Acetobacteraceae > Rhodopila. Next base: position 55,064 of record CAWHWH010000066.1, on the reverse strand, counting down.
CGACGGCGTGTTGATCGTTTCGCCCTTGAAGATCCCTTCCGCAAGCTTTCCTTTCGCGGTCAGACGGAAGATTTTCGGTAGCGGCCACGGCGGGACGTAGGTTTCCAGCCGCTCGACCGCGCGTGGAGACAGCGCCAGCATGCCGTGTGCGGCTTCCCCGCCCAGCACCTTCTGCCAGGACCAGGTGACGACATCCAGTTTGCTCCACGGCAGTGCCATCGCGAAGGCAGCGGACGTCGCATCGCAAATCGCCAGGCCCTGACGATCGGCGGCGATCCAGTCCGCATTCGGCATCCGCACGCCAGACGTAGTGCCGTTCCAGGTGAACACGACATCGTGCGCCGGATCAACCGCGCTCAGGTCCGGAAGCTCGCCGTATGGCGCGGACAGCACGCGCGCATCTTTCAGTTTCAGATGCTTGACGATGTCGGTCGCCCATCCCTCGCCAAAACTCTCGAAGGTCAGGACATCGACGCCGCGGGCACCCAGCAGCGACCAGAGCGCCATCTCGACTGCGCCGGTGTCGGAGGCCGGAACGATCCCCAGACGCCAATCGCCAGGGATGCCAAGGATCGACTTGGATAGGTCGATGACTTCGACGAGCCGGGCTTTGGGCTCCGCTGCGCGGTGGCTGCGGCCGAGGCACGCACCCGCAAGGGCGTTAAGTGTAAACCCGGGTCGCTTGGCGCAGGGACCGGAAGAGAAGTTGGGATTGGCCGGACGAATGTCCGGTATCGCGGCGGTTGCCATTGCGGTTCTCCCTTACAGAAGAAAAGCGTCCCGGTGGGGGGACGTGACCCGCGGCCGCGTGTATGCGAGCAACCAGGGCACGTCAACGGATTTCTTGTCGCACCGCAACAGACAATCGCCAAGCCGCGCAATCCTCTGGGTCGGTAGGTTGCCCGTTCCACGATGCGTCGCCCATGTGCGACGGGTTCAGCCCCTAAAAGTTCTTGCCATCAGCGCCTTGGGGGGCCGGGGCATGTTGCCCGGATTCCATTGGCAAACCAGGAACGTCACGTGTGCTGATGCGTTAGGGGAAGCAACGGCATCGGGCATTCCCGACGCAGAGCAGAGGAAACTCCCAAAATGTTGCGCGCTCTCTCGATAACCGCACTGATCCTGGTCGCGGCACCGGCCATGGCACAGAACCCGCAGCCGACGTCGCCCACAAATCCGACTGTGCCGCTGGCTCCACCCAATTCGGCCTCACCGCCGCCGGAGAAGATTGCCCCGCCCGACGGGACCCTCAGTGACCGGCTATCTCAGCAAAAGGGCACGATCACGCCGCCAAACGTCGATCCGGGGATGACCGTCAGTCCGCCAGCGCATAGTGGTGCCACGACACCTGTTATTCCGCCGCCGGGGTCGCCAGGGGGCAATCCGTCAGTCGTGCCGAAATAGCGTTTTCAGCGCTGCGCACACTGTTTCGACTTCGGGATCGGTCATCTCCGGATAGATCGGTAAGCTGAGAATTTCCTTCGCCGCGTTTTCCGTCTCGGGGCAACCCGATGGCCCGAGCGCGACGCGCCCAGCGTAGGCGGGCTGGCAATGGACAGGAACCGGATAATGGATGCCGGTGCCTACGCCGCTTTCGCGCAGCATCCCCTGGAAACGGTCGCGCTGGCCGGACCGCGTGACGTAAAGATGGTAGACATGGCTAACCTCGTCTCGCGATCGAGGCGCGTGCAAAGGACCGCCTGCGAGGGCCGCGTCATAGGCTGCGGCAATCGCACTGCGTCGGGCATTTTGCCGGTCGAGGTGGCTCAGCTTGACTCGTAGAATTGCCGCCTGCACCTCGTCGAGGCGGCTATTCACCCCAGGCTCCTCGCTGACATAGTGCTTATGCCACCCATACTGTCGCAACGCCGCGATCCGCTTCGCCAACATCGGATCGGCGGTCGCGACCGCACCACCATCGCCGAGCGCGCCAAGGTTTTTCGTCGGGTAAAAGCTGAAGGTTGCGGCATCGCCGAAGCTGCCAACTCGCTGCCCGTGCAAACGGGCACCGTGTGCTTGGGCGCAGTCTTCTATCAAAGCAACCCCGTGCTGCCGGCACAGCGGAACGATCCGGTGCAGATCGGCGGGCTGTCCATAGAGGTGCACCGGCAAAACGGCTCTGATCGGTGGCAACTCGTGCGGTGGTGCCTCTAGCACCCGTCGCAACTCGTCTGGATCCATTGTGTAATGAGCAGGGTCGATATCAATCAGCAGCGGCGTCGCCCCCGCCATCTCAACAGCGGCGACGGTCGCGACCGCAGTATGGGAAACTGTCACAACCGTGGATCCGGGTCCGATACCTAGACCCCGCAGCGCAAGTACGATCGCATCGGTGCCATTGCCGCAACCAACGACCCAGGGAACACCTAGCCACGCGGCGAACTCGACCTCAAACGCCCGCAACTCGTTGCCCAGAACATACCAGCCCGAGGACAAAGCTCGCCCGACCGCCTGGTCGATCTCTTCCTTCAGCGCTCGATACCCGGCGCCGGGGTTTGCCTGTGGGATCAAAGGTAGTCCGCCAGCCGCGTCCTGTACCAATCCAGGGTGCGGCCGATGCCCTCTTCCAGGGATGTTTGCGGGCGCCAGCCCGATGCACTCCGAAAGGCCCGATCATCAGCGTGGTAGCTACCAATATCGATCCGGGCGCGGTCGGCGGGGAATTCCCGTGTGACATAATGCCCGGTGCCGCCGGACAGGCGCACGACGATATCCGCCAGTTCTTGCAACGAGGCCGGCGGCGAGCCGCCGATGTTGAAGATACGGCCGTAACACTCGGGTTGTTCCGCCGCCGCCAGGAAGGCGTTTGTCACATCGTCGACATAGGTCAGGTCGCGAAGCTGCGCACCGCCCCAAATCTCGAACGGCCGGTTCTCCAGCACGCAGCGGATCCAGATGCCGAGGAACGTCTGTCTCGCGTCTCGGATACGCAACCGCGGGCCGTAACAGTTGGTTAGCCGCAGTGAGACGACTGGGCGATTGCGGACGCGGTGTTCAAGCAGCCAGTACTGTTCGCCGGCAAACTTCGACACCCCGTTGGCATCCGGCGGGGCGACCGGCTGGTTTTCGTCGACCGGAAGCTTTTCCACGCGCCCGTAGAATTGTCGCGTGGACGCGTGCACCACGATCGCGTCGGGGGCAGCCTCCCGGGCGGCCTGGATCAAACGAACCTGGGCCACCGCGTTGACGGCGATATCCGCCAGCGGGTCGGCTTGGCCGCCCATGTGGCTGGTTTGCGCGGCGAGGTTGAAGATGACCGCCGCGCCCTCACACAAGGGCCGCAGGTCGAGCTCGCGGATGTCGCCGCGCACAAGGTCTACGTCGGCACCGTCGAGGTTGCGCGAATTGGCGCCCCCGCCGAACAGGAAGCCGTCCAGTGCGGTGACCTTGGCGCCTCGGGCCGCCAGGGCATGGCAAAGGTTGGAGCCAAGGAATCCGGCCCCACCCGTGACGAAAACTTTTTGACCTGACCAGTTCATGGCCTCTCCTACCGCGAGGTGAGTTCTGACGCTACAACGTGGCGAGATTGCGCATGATCGCGCGGAGCAAAGCGCTCAGGCGGTTGGGGTGAACTTATGCTGTGGGGGTCGCTTGGCGCCACAGACTGCCCCGGGGACCGGTCACAAGACTGACTACCCACAGTCCCCCGGCCGTCAGCACGATCGCCGGACCGGCGGGAATGTCCAGGTTGAACGACAGGATCAACCCGCCGAGCGACGAGACGCAGGCTATAGCAACCGCTATTCGAACTTGGCCTGCCAGCGAATTCGGACCAATGCCGAGACGCGACAGCGGGCAACATCATCAGTCCAACTGACATTAACGTGCCGAGCGCGACGAAGCCTGATACCACGCACAGCACGACCAGCATCAGGAAGGCAAAGTGCCAGCGCGCCCCTTTCCCGGAGGTTGCCGCCATGAACCCGGGATCGAGACTTTCCAACACCAGTGGCCGCCAGATCAGCGCTAAAGCGGGCAGCGTGACCGTTGCCACACCCGCCATGCCGCATAACGCCGTATCATCCACCGCCAGAACATTGCCGAACAGGATATGGGTCAGATCCAGGCTGTGCTGCGCTGAGATCAGCGCCACGCCCGCGGCCAAAGCCAGCAGATACATACCGGCGAGTTGGCTGTCCTCTCGCCCGCCGGTCCGGCGCGCCAGCCATCCGGCCAGCACCGCGACCGCCAATCCAGCCACGACGCCACCCAGACCCATTGCCCAGACCGACAGCCCGGCGAAAATCGCTCCAACCGCGATACCCGGCAGCACGCCGTGTTGCAAGACATCGCTCATGAGGCTCATGCGCCGCAGCACGAGGAACACGCCCAGGGGAGGCGCGGCGACCGACAATGCGAGGCAACCCGCGAGCGCGCGGCGCATGAAACCCAGCGCGAACGGCTCCAACAGGATGTCGAGCATCAGGCCGCTTGCAATCCCGGGTCCGATTGCGCGTTCCGCTGTAAGTCCCACTGGGCGGACATCCCGTCCAGCAGCAGCGTATGAGGAAAATGCCGCCGCACGACAGTCATATCGTGCAGCACCGCGATCACCGTGCGGCCCTCGGTGTGCCAATCTTCGATCACCGACAGCAGCAGCTTCGCCGTGGCGGCATCCACGGCGGTGAGCGGTTCGTCCAGCAAAATCAGCCGCGCGTCCTGCACGATCGTCCGGGCGAACAGCACGCGCTGGAATTGCCCTGCCGACAGCGCCTGGATCGGACGCGCCTCCATCTCCGCCAGGCCGACACGTTCTAAAGCGGCTCTGGTTGCCGCAAGCCGATCCTTGCCGATGGAGCGAAACGGACCCAACCGGGTGGTCGCCAACGCGACCACATCGCGGCAGGTTATGGGAAACGAGCGATCGAGATGGCTGCCCTGAGCAAGCAGCGCGATTTCCGAAGGCAGCAAACCCGCGCGGTCGATCCGTCCGCTCGCCAGAGGGTGCAAACCCGCGATCGCGCGCAACAGTGTAGTCTTACCGGAGCCATTCGCCCCGATCACCGCCGTCAGGCTACCCGATTCGAACCGGCCGCTCAGACCCGACAGGATAACCCGGCCGCCCATCCGCAACTCCACGCCATCCAGCGTGATCAAAGCGCCCATAGCACCGCGATCCAAACGCAGCCTAAAACGGCGGCAACCAGGATAAGCCGGGACGTTGCGCCGGCGGTCGGGGACAGCGGGTCGATCATGGTTACAGTATAACATTGCACCGGGTTGGACGGAAGAGAGGCGCGCGCCTAAACAGGCGGCGATGACCGAACCCGATCCCGACGTTCTCGTTCGACGAACCTTGCGCAATCACCGCATGTTTGCCTCCGGCCTGCTGATCCTGATGGCCGCCCTAACCGTTGCCGCCTACCTCGTACCTCCGAACTGGTGGAGCGGGCTGCTACAAGCTTCGGCGAAGGCCGGGTTTATTGGCGGCATTGCGGATTGGTTCGCTGTTACAGCGCTTTTTAGGCATCCGTTGGGTATACCAATTCCGCATACTGCCATTATTCCCAATCAGCGCGGGCGGCTGGGTCAGGCGCTCGGCCGTTTTGTGGCCAACCACGTTTTCACTGGCGAGGAAGTATCCCACGTGCTGGCGGGTTTGGACCTGCCAAGCATCATACATCGTTTTCTGGCCGACCCGGCTGCCGCTCATCCCGCAGCCGTCGCATTGTCAGGCATGCTACCAAAGCTGCTAGCGACTGTTGAGGACGGCCGGGCGCGACGGGTCCTCGCTCGCGTGGTGCCCCGCATCATGGGTGGGTCCGCTTCGGGACGGGTGGTGGCGCGGGCTTTGCACAGCCTGGTCGACGGAGGCCGTCACCAGGAGGTGTTCGGCTTTATCCTCGGGCAGTTGAAAACCGCTCTTGCCAGCCGCGAAGACGCGCTGCGCTCAGCCATAGAAGAACGCGTGCGCGAACAGGGCGGACGCTTGGTCGGCTGGGCGCTGGGCGCCTCGATCGCTCGGCGCGTATTAGGGTTGGTCAACGCTGAATTGGACAAAATGACGCCGGACGGCTCGGAATTGCGACTGGCGTTTGACGAATGGGTGCGGCGCGAAATCAACCGCATGGAAAGCGAGCCGGAACGAGCGGCGGAGATCGGGATAGCCATCCGGCGCGTGGTGGCGCATGAGACCGTTCAGGCCTGGATGTGGGATATCTGGGCGCGCATTCGCGTCGGGTTAGAGGCCGATATTTCGAGGCCAAACGGCAGAGTGGTGCCTTACGTTGAGGGCGCCCTGGGCAATCTGGGCGCCATCCTGGAAGCCGATCCGGCGGCTCGGGCCAGATTGCAGACCGCCGCCGAAGGCATCATTCGGTCGCTGTTGCCCAGCGCGCAGTTTCGGATCGCCGAATTCATCGCTCAGGTGGTCGCCAATTGGGATACCGAAACGGTGGTGGACCGGCTGGAGCTACGGATCGGCCGCGACCTACAGTATATTCGCATGAACGGCACCATCGTGGGCTTTCTGATCGGCGGTTTGCTTTACGCGGTACTTGATACCTTGTTGCTGCGCACCAACTTTTGACTAACTTGCCGGGCACGATTTTGGGATCTTGATCGATCGATTATTGTCCTCAGCCGTTCCACTGATAGATCAGGCAAACAATGCCGGGCGGGCTTAGTTAGACGCACGCCAACAAATACTCGTGGGTTGGCGATCCTTCGCCCCGAATTCGCGTATCATTATTGCACAGGCCGGCGGCGAGGTGCCCCAGGGGCAGAAGTTAATACTTATCTTCAATAAAAGGCCGGAAGCCGACCGAATCGAGGTGGTTAGATAATCATGTTGCTAAGGAGGTCAAAGATGAAAAACTGCTTATCAGTAAACCACTTCTGCCTATTGATCGCAGCCGGAGCGCTTCTCGGTGGGACTGCAGCGCGAGCCCAAAACCCACCGGCACCCGCACCGCAGGCTTCCCCCGCCAAGGCCCAAGATTCCCTGTCGATCTATTTCGACCCTGGCAGTGCGGCGGTCACGCCGCAGGGTCAAACCATCCTAGATCAGGCGGCTCGCACTTACCGGGACGGCAAGCCGATTGTTATGGTGGTTAGTGGAGGCACCGATTCGACAGGATCCGCCGCCGCCAACCTTCGGCTGTCGCAACAGCGAGCCGATAATGTGCTGCAGGGTCTTGTCGCCCGCGGCATTCCGATAGAGCGGTTTCAGATATTGGCCAAAGGCGAAACTGAACCGGCCGTAGCCGCCCCCGAGGGAACACCTGAGGCGCGCAATAGGCGCGTTGAGATCACTTGGCGCTAACCGCGCGGGGATTTTGGCGTTTTGTGGCCGGCCTATTGTTGCTGGGTTGTTCCACGACGACGGCCGGGGCCGGAGCTCCGGAAGATGCGCGGCGTGCTTACGACGCCGGGCACTTCACCGACGCAATGGGGATTTGGGCCGAGTTGAGCCGGCAGGGCGATGCCGGTGGAGCCTTCGGGATCGGGCTGTTGTATGACCTGGGAAACGGGACGCAGGAGAATCCCGAGGCGGCGTTTTACTGGTACAAGATCGCAGCCGATGCCGGGATGCCGGAGGCCGAATTCAACGTCGGGGCCATGTATGACAAAGGCCGGGGCGTGGCGCGGGACAGCGCGAGTGCCGCGATGTGGTATGCCAGGGCTGCCGCGCGTGGGCACCATCGCGCCCAGTTCGACATCGGCCAACTATACGAGCAAGGCGACGGCGTGCCGCGCAACGCCGATGTCGCGGCGGCTTGGTTACATGACGCGGTCGACGGTGGCATCGCCGCCGCCGGCGCCAGGTTGAAGGCGCTGCAAGCGGCACCTCAGCCGCGGCCCGGGGGCCCGCTGGTAGCGGTGACACCGGCCGTTCCGGCCAGGAATGTCACCCTGATGCCATCAGGGAATCCGACGGTCGAACTCGTATGGATTGCACCTCCCGAGCCTCAACCAGTGCACTTCCAGGTTCAAGTGCGGGAGTTGAGTGGCCCTGCGTCCCGGACGGTCTTTACCGCGACTCTCTCCGAGACGGCGACGGTGATACGATTGCCGGCCAAGGCGGGGTTCTATGTATGGAGTGTCGATGCCATCGGTCGCGATGGTTCCCACCCGCCAGCTAACGTAAGCTGGTTTTCGATTGACCCCACCGTGTCGACGCAACAATCAATGACCTCCATGCGCGAAGACGGCCACTGACCGCGGGAGGGACGAGCTTGTCACCTTTTGTCGATCATGGCGTCGGCGGTCAGCAGCAGCGTCGTCGTGTAACGCGTCGGTATTGGTCGACGCCTGCGTTTTGATCAGCAAGCTCTCCAAGCTGGCGGGTAGCGTACAGCCGGCTGATGTCAGATACGGCACGCGGTTTGCTAGGTAATCGGGAGATGTGCGGAGCGGCCGGCTATGACCGAAATCTTGCTGATCCTTCTCGATCTTAACGGCGTGCTTTATCATTACGACCGCGAGGTACGGGTCCACGCGCTTGCTTCGACATCACACCTTTCGCCGGCCTCGATCAAGGCCGCGATCTGGGATTCTGGCTTCGAGGATCGCGGCGATGCTGGTGCCTTCGACGCGGAGGCCTATTTGCGCGGCTTCGGCGCGGCGATCGGCCGCGACCTGTCCGAAACCGAATGGGTCACTGCCCTGCGCGCCGCGATCACGCCGATACCCGAAGCGCTGGCGCTGGTGCGCCGCATCCGGACAAACATCACCTGCGCCGTATTGACCAACAACAATCTACTGGTCCGGAGGCATTTCTCAACGCTGTATCCCGAGGTGGCGGCTCGAGTGGGCAAACAGACCTATGTTTCGGCTGAATTCGGCGCCCGTAAACCGGATCCTGACGTCTATCGCCGTTGCTTGGCCAAACTTGGCGCGGAACCGGCTGCCGCACTTTTTATCGATGATAGTCAGCCCAATGTCGCCGGTGCTCGAGCGGCGGGACTGGCCGGCCACCACTCCACTTGCGCCGATGACCTGATGGCAGCGCTTCAGGAGCGCGGATTGCTCGACTGACCATATGTACTTTCAGCCGCCATGCCTTCGTCCGCCAACCCGTCGCAGATAGTCGACGCCTTCTGTGGAGGTCCCTGGCGGCGGCTCCAATCGAAGTTGCGGCACAGGGGAGTTCAGGAAGAAGCTGCCTCGGACGCCGCCCACCGCGAGCAGACACGATCAGAAATCGCGCGAGCCGCAGTGAGTTGGCGATCGTGCGCTCGGCGGCCCAATCCTTCCGATGTACTCTATCTCGCTTGCAGTGTCGCAACTTTGCCATGGGATGAACAGCTGAGTGCGGGGCCGATCGAAGGCAGGTGCGCGTGTTGCGCTCTCCTCTGGATGGGTCAATCCTGGTAGGGTAACGACCTGTCGGTAATAACAGGCTTGGTTCGGGAGTACACATGTCGGCCACCAACACCCTCTCCAGCGGACTTCCTGACGCCGAGCACAGCGCGCAATTGCGCAAGGCCGTGATTGCCGCGACTGTCGGCACGACCATCGAGTGGTATGACTTCTTCATCTACGGCACCGCCGCCGGACTGGTGTTTCCAAAGCTCTTTTTTCCCAACGCCGACCCGCTGACCGGGACGCTCGCGGCATTCAGCACCTACTTCATAGGCTTTGTCGGCCGCCCGATCGGCGCGGCAATCTTCGGCCATTTCGGTGACCGGATCGGCCGCAAGGCGACGCTGATCTCCACTCTTCTGCTGATGGGGATCGCGACATTCCTGGTCGCCCTGGTGCCCGGCTACGATTCCATCGGCATTTGGGGCGCCGTCATCCTCACCGTCCTGCGCACGCTCCAGGGCATCGGCGTCGGCGGCGAATGGGGCGGTTCGGTGCTGATCTCGATGGAGTGGTCACGCACCCATGCAGCGCCGGGGTCTGGTCGCCTCCTGGCCGCAGTTCGGCGTGCCGTGCGGCCTGTTCCTGTCGAACCTTGTGATCCTCGCCTTCAGCGCCTGGTCCGGTGCCGATTTCATCGCCTGGGGCTGGCGCGTGCCGTTCCTCCTCAGCATCGTCCTGATCGGCATCGGTCTGTGGATCCGGATCGGCATCCTGGAAACCCCGTTTTCAAGCAACTTGTCGAGACCAACCTGATCGAAAAGACCCCGATCGTCGAGGTGATCCAGAAACAGCCGCGCGAGATCATCCTGTCTGCCCTGGTGCGGATGGCCGAGCAGGCGCCGTTCTACATTTTTACCGCGTTCATCTTTGCCTATGGCACGGGCACGCTGAAAATGTCGCGAGAACTGGTGCTGTCGGCGGTGCTGGTCGCCTCCGTGGTGTCGTTTGTCAGCATTCCGCTGTTCGGCCATATCTCCGACCTGATCGGCCGGCGTACGATGTATCTGATTGGCGCTGCGGTGACAGGCGTGTACGGCTTCGTTTATTTCGGCATGCTGGGCAGCGGCGCGCCGGCGCTGGTGTTCCTCGCGATCGTGCTATCGCTCATACCGCACGACATGATGTACGGCCCGCAGGCGGCGCTGATCGCCGAAGCCTTCACGCCTCGTCTGCGCTACAGCGGTGCATCGCTGGGCTACCAGCTTGCCTCGATCATCGCCGGCGGCCCGGCGCCGCTGATCGCGACCGCGCTGATCGCGGCGTATCACACCGGTTATGCCGTCGCGATCTACATCGCTGCGTGCGCGGTGATCAGCCTGATCTCGGCCGCGATGATGCCGGACTACACCGGCAAGGATATCTCGGCCGAATATGATGCCTAGACCCGTACCCTTGAGCGTCATGCGGCGCTGGCCACATATCGACCGAAAGGACCCGGCCGATGCCCACCATGAACGACCTTCGCGCCCAGCGTGACAACCTTGAACACCTCATTGAAGTGCGCCAGCGGGAGCTTGGCGCCAATCACCCGGACTTAGCCGGCGATCTACGCGACCTTGGACGCCTGTCTCACGAGCTTGGCGAGATGATGGATGCTCAGGCGCAGCTGCGGCGTGCGCTTGCCTTGCACACCGAGGCGCTTGGGGCCGAGCATCCGGAGACCGCCACTGACATCAACCATCTCGGGCTGGTCCTGCACGACATCGGCGACCTGGAAGGCGCGCAGGCGGCGTTCGAGCGGGCCCTTGCAATCGACGAGGCGGCGCTGGGCCGGGATCATCCCAGTGTCGCCCGTGACACCAACAACCTGGCCGGCGTGCTGAAGGACGTAGGCGACGGGTTCTCCGCCCGCGAGGCGTTGGACTGGTCTCTGTCCATCTACATGAAGACGCTCGGTCCCGATCACCCGACGACCAAGTCCGTGGCGCGTAACCGTGCCGGGTTGGGATAATCGCAGGTCCCGATTCCCGATCATCGACCATCGCCGGGCGGGGCTCCCCCGGAAGTGATCGCCTCTCTCGGGACCCACCAGAATGGACGAGGCGATCTTCACGGCCCCGGGCGATATCAACCGCAAACCGGTCCCCAACCTGCCCAGCCCCTAAGCAGATCTCCCTGAAACGGCGAAACGAAACGGCCTACGAGTGGCTTCCAGCCACCGCCTGGCGCCGGCGAGCGACTGGTTGATGACCTGATCCATATCGAGGTACTGGTACGTGCCACAGCGGCCAATGAACGCCATGTTGGGCAGGGCGTCGGCCAAAGCGCGATAGTGCAGGTACAAGGTTTGATAGCGCCCATCCGCGGTTTTCACGGGATAGTAGCGCTCATTGTTATTGTGCCGATAATCGCATGGCTCCTCGACCGTGACCGTTCGCCGGTGGGTTTCGTCATGGAGATGCCCGGGCAGACGGTGCCACCACGCTTCGCGGGTGAACCGACCAGCATCCGTGTAGTTGCGCACACTATAAGGCTGATCATCCCAATGGGTAACGGTCTTGTGGTGGAACCGCAATGAGCGATAGGGCAGTTCGCCGAGCCGGCAGTCAAAGAATTCGTCGATCGCCATGCTGTTGAAGCAAAAATCGTACGACCGCTCCATACTCCGATCGTAGTCTACCGACAGTTCGACCGAGATGGCTGGATGCGTGAAGATCGCCTCGAACAGCGCGGTATAGCCACCGGCGGGCAATGCCTGATGGCGATCGTTCGGGAAATACAGATCGTTGGCATCGAAACGGATCGGCAGCCGTTTGACCACGCTGGCATCCATCTCCTCGAGTTCCAGACCCCACATTTTCCGTGTGTAGGGACGGAAGAACAGATCCGTCAGTACGTTGCCGATCCGCGATCGCAGATATTCGCCAGCGTTCTTCGGGTCGGCGATCGGCACCGCGACGCCTCGCAGGAAATTCACCATTTCCGCCTCGGTTCGCAACGTCTCACAGAACACCGCGTTTATCGTGTCGAGGTTGACTGGCAGCGGTGCAAAATTTCCGTCCGGGAGAATTGCTCGCACCCGATGCAAGTAAGGGGTCCAGGATCCGAAACGCCGCAGCCAGTCGAACACCGGCGTCGCGTTGGTATGAAACAGATGCGGCCCGTAACGATGCACCCGAACGCCGTTCGCATCGATCCAGTCCGCCGCATTGCCGCCGATATGATCGCGGCGGTCGATGACATGCACCGTACAGCCCGCCTCGGCCAAGGTCCGGGCATATGTGGCCCCAGCGAAACCCGTGCCGACGATCAGTATTCCTGGCATTTATACGGTCAAGTTCCGAATGGCGCGTTCAGAAGGTGCAGCGCGGCGAATTGCGCGATCTGTTGCGCCGACCGCCGCATCCCGAACGGTTTGCCCAGGGCGCGCCAAGTATCTTCGACCCGAACGAGAGCGTCCGCAGGGGCTGCCAGAGCGGCTTCCACCGCTTGCTCGATCCGTTGCCGGTTAAACGAAAAACGATACGACTCCAGCGCAGGCATGTTCTCGTCCGTGAAGGCGTTGCCGTCAGTGACCGGGACCACGCCGGCGGCTAGGGCAAAGAACACGCGGTCATGGACGGACTCCTCCACCAACGGATTGATCGACAGGCTGCCGACGTAGCGCGGCAACTGGTCGATCATCGTCCGCCAGGTCATTGCGCCACGGCACTGCGCAGCAGCGCCGTCCCAGTTCACGTGGTCCCAACCGGTGCCGAACACGTCGACCGGGTACCGCAAAATGGCGTTCATCACCAGGTTGGCGCGCTTGTAGCGAATATAGGCGTCGACCTCCCGGATCAGCAGCAGCGTTAACTGATTATTGCCATTGACAAACAAACCAAGCGGTTCGGCAATTCGCTGCAGAGCCGGAAGGAAATCGGCTGTGGAGCGGGCGAACAGTTCCTCAGCCGCGGCGAATACGATCCGCTGTGGACCCGGGGCGTACCCGCGCCACGCAGCCTCGATCTTGTTGATATCAGCCCCGCTCTTGGTGAACATGATGCGGCTGTTGCGCCTGGCCAGCGGCAACGGTGCCTCAGGGAATACATTGCGCGATGGGATGCCCAGATGAATGGCGAATGCGCTCCCGTTCGGGCTCAGGTGCTGAATGTTGTAGCGGGCATGGTCGGGAAAGACGTAACCGTGCAGCAGGTAGGCGTTGCGGATGGTGTGACACATGGGAAAGTAACAAGGATGGTCACAGTTCCAGTTGAACAGCGGGAGTTTTGCCGCCTCCCAGATCAGCTTGCCGTCCACGCTCAGATCTGTGCCAATCCCGGACATGGTCAGCGCGAAAGAGATGCCGCCCTGCCTGAGCAGTTGGATCAGACGCTGCGGCCACTCCTTGCCGTCAGCCGCGAACATCGTGACTTTAAGGCCCTGCCCCGCTAGTTCATGCCCCGTCAGTTCGAGCAGGCCACCGAGGGAATCGTAGGCGCTGCCCGCCCAGCGCAGAATGAGCACTTGATTCGCCATTGTCCGCGTTGTCCCGCCAGCCCAGCCAGTCTAAGGCGGCGGACAGCTCCAGGTCAATTACTATACGGAACGATACGGGGTCAGACCTCGCTAGCGAGACGACCAAGGCGATCGCATCTTGACCGGCGATGCGCTGTTCCGCTTCGTCTCGCGCCGGCTATCGCCCGATCAATCCCCGCACGAGGCCTGGTAACGCCCGCAGGAAACTAATCTGGCTAAACAGCGGCACAAGCCAGCGTTACCCAGGGCAGGCTTCCGATCCCCGTCCCGCTGATGTAAACGCCCCGGCACTTTTTAGGCTGGAGTTTCCATGACTGCCCCGTTCCCCGCTTCCGCCCTCATCCCCGCCATGGGGCCGGAGGTGACGACGCCATTGATCCTGGCGCTGCCGAAGGGGCGCATTCTGTCGGAGTGCGGCCCACTGCTGGCGCGCGCCGGAATTGTCCCCGCACCCGACTACACCGACGAGGACAGCCGCCGCCTACGCTTCCCAACTGACGACGCGATGTTGGATGTCGTACGAGTGCGACCCTTCGATGTCGCAACTTTTGTCGCATTCGGTGCAGCGCATCTCGGTATTTGCGGCGCTGACGTGTTGATGGAATTCGACTATCCGGAGATTTACGCACCGCTGGACCTGGGCATCGGCAAGTGCCGGGTGTCCGTCGCGGAACCGCGCGAGACAGCTGGAACGGACGACCCCTCGCGCTGGAGCCAGGTGCGGGTCGCCTCGAAGTACCCCAATATCGCCCGCAGGCATTATGCCAGCCGCGGCATCCACGCCGAGGTCGTGCAATTGAACGGCGCCATGGAATTGGCACCGGGGTTGGGTCTGTGCCGCATGATCGTCGACCTGGTGCAGACCGGATCTACCCTCAAGGCCAACGGACTGGTCGAAACCGAGGTCATTGCGCCGGTCACCAGCCGGCTGATCGTCAACCGGACCGCCCTGAAGACTCAGCCCGAGGCCATAGGCGCCTGGATCGCCAGGTTCCGTGCTGCGCTGGATCCGGCATGATCCGGCTGTCCGTCCGGGACGCCGATTTCGAGGCACGATTTACCACCCTGTTATCCCAGGGGCGCGAGACGACCGAATCCGTTGATCGCGCCGTTGCCGACATCATCGCAGCCGTCCGGGCGCGTGGGGATGCCGCGGTGATCGACTATACGACGCGGTTTGACCGGCAGACGCTGACGGTCGATCGTCTCCGCATTTCGTCTGCCGAGATCGACGCCGCGACGGCCGCCATTCCCGCCGGCCTGGCGGCCGCCCTGGATCTGGCCGCCACCCGGATCGAGGCGTTTCACGGCGCGCAGTTGCCGCAAGACCTGCGGATGACGGACGAGGCCGGCCTGACCCTGGGGATGCGCTGGACCGCCCTGGATGCCGTCGGGCTCTACGTGCCAGGTGGCAAGGCGGCCTATCCGTCGTCCGTGCTGATGAACGCGATCCCCGCCCGAGCGGCTGGCGTTTCCCGCATCGCCATGTGCGTACCGACGCCGGATGGGGTGCTCAATCCGCTGGTGCTCGCTGCCGCGCGACGCGGAGGCATTACCGAGATCTATCGGATCGGCGGGGCTCAAGCGATCGCCGCCTTGGCGTATGGCACCGCGTCCATCGCACCGGTAGACCGCATTGTCGGCCCCGGCAACGCCTATGTCGCTGAAGCCAAGCGTCAGGTGTTCGGGCGCGTTGGCATCGACAATATCGCCGGCCCGTCGGAGGTGGTTGTGCTGGCCGACGCCGATAACGATCCGCGCCGGATAGCCGTCGATCTATTGGCTCAGGCCGAACACGATGAGGCGGCGCAATCCATCCTGATCACCGACGATGCGGCGTTCGCGGATGCGGTGGCGGCGGCTGTGCTGGCAGAGCTTCCCTCCCTGCCCCGGGCGGCAATCGCGGGGGCGAGTTGGCAGGCTCATGGGGCGGTTATCGTGGTGGAGGATTGGGTCCAGGCCGTTCGTCTGGTCGATCGGCTCGCACCGGAGCACCTGCAACTGATGGTGCGCGATCCGGAGCCGTTGTTCGCTCAGGTGCGGCACGCGGGGGCGGTGTTCCTGGGAACCTTCTGCCCCGAGGCGGTCGGGGACTACGTTGCTGGTCCTAACCATGTTCTCCCCACGGGTCGGACCGCCCGCTTTGCGTCCGGGTTGTCGGTGTTCGACTTCTTAAAGCGGACCACGTTCGTGTCCCTGACCCAGTCCGGGTTGGACCGCGTCGGGCCGGCGGCCGTGACGCTAGCGGAGGCTGAGGGGCTACAGGCGCACGCTAGAAGTATCTCGCTGCGGCTGGGCGCTAACGCCGGATAGCGCCCGCGGCCAGCGCGGTGTGCGTAACTACGATCCGATAACGCGCTGCGCCCATCCGAGCAGGCCGCGCAACCGCATGCCTTCGGAAGCAATGACGCACAGGCAAGGTTCGGCTCCAATCACCAAGGGCGGCTGATCGTGATCGGTTACCGGCTCCGACAGATCACCTGCGCGATATGTTCCGCTGCCATCGGCGAAAGCGCCCGAAAGGACACAGGTAAGTTCCAGCCCCGAATGCCCATGCCGAGGCAGCGACCGGCTGGGCTGCGCCAGCAGCAAACCGCCCCAGGCCGCGCCCGAGGCCAGGACCGGGCGATACCGGGTGCCCCGTCCCACCGGCCACCATCGGCCGAATGGCACGCGGTTCAACGGCGCCGGTAGATCCGGGTTTAGCACCGGGACCGGCGGCGGCAGCGGGTCGTCCAGTCGCGTCATCAATCGGTCCAGCGCGTCGAGGGAAAGCGGCACCGGCGCCAGATCCGCGAGGAGCGCACCGCCGGTGGCTTCAAGTGTCATCAAGGAACCCCTGCAGGCACCGCATCGGCCGAGATGGGTTGCGGCAACGAGCGCCAGTGCTCCCGGCAACGTGCCGGCGGCATAGGCGGCGAGCGTCGCCTCGCTGGGGTGATGATTAATCACGTCAGATCTCCCAACGCCGCGCGCAAGCGCACCATGGCCAGACGTAGACGCGATTTGACGGTTCCCAGCGGAATACCGAGCTCCTTTTCGATTTCGGCGTGGACCTTGTCCTCGAAGAAGGCCTTGCGGATCACCTCGGCCTGATCTGGCGGCAGCAGGCTGAGCGCCGAGCGGATGCGAGTTTCCTGTTGCGACATCGCCAGAACGCGATCGGCCTGAATGGGGTCGTCCTGGTGCTCGATCGGATCGGGCATCAGATCCGAAGGGTGGCGTTCCCGCCGCATCGCGTCGATCCGCAGGTTACGAGCAATGGTGAAAATCCAGGTCGAGACGGCCGCCCGAGACGGATCGAACAACTGAGCCTTCTGCCAGACGGCAAGCATCGTTTCCTGGGTCAATTCCTCGGCGGCCGAGGGACTGCTGCCGGCGCGTAGCATCCAGGCTTTTACGCGCGGGCCGAAATGCGCGAACAGGCCCGCGAACGCCACTCGGTCACGGCGCCGGGCGATCGCCTCCATTAGGGCGGCGTAATCTTCCGGGCCGGCCGGTGGAAGCGTTCGCGTCATAACCCCTGCAGATACCCGCTGACGGAACGGAAGCACCAGCCCCTTCTTTGGGGATGACGGGGGAGGAAACGGCATCCGAAACGAGGGGGCTGGTGACTTCACATGTCTACTACGCCAAATGCACCCGAATGGATCACTTCGGCATTAGTGCGGCGGGCTTCGAGAAGGCCGGAGCCAGGCCGACTGCTCAGGCTGTGCTGGAGACGCGGTTCGCACAGCCGCCGCGAATTCGCGTCGAAGCACCTCGCGTTCAGGGGCGGCCGATTGGGCCGGCAATCCCCTCAGCACGGGGTGGTTACCCAAAGGGGGCCAACCCAAAAAAGCAGCGTTCGTTCGATCTTTCACCATTCGAAAATCGCCGTCGCAACGTGGATTCGGTGAGCGCATCCGCGAGGTCGAATACAACTGCCTCGCCGGCGTCCATACATTTGTGGCTGATCCGTCGCGAAGAGATCCCGCTTTTCCAAAATGTGAAAGTCAACCCTGCTCCCTCGTCCGGCTCCATTTGCCAGTCGCCACGTTGTTGGGCGTCTCGATTCGCATAGTTTCGCCCTAAACAAGCCATTTACTGCTAACTGCACGTGCAGCCGCCCAAAACTCCTCCGCTTGTTTCCAAAATTCTGGCTTGCTGCCGGCGCGCGCCGCGGATAGCGTGTGGTCAGTCTAAAGCGGCAGCGGTGCCGCTGGTCGCTGGGCAGCGCAGCCCTCGAGTTCGCACTCCTGACTTCGGAGTGAGGACCCGAGGGCTTTTTGTTGTGGTTGCTCAGGGTCTTGCCTGCATCAACAATGGGGGATTTCGGATGGCTGGGTCAACGCAACGCCACTCAAAGCTGGAAGACGCCGAAGAACAGGTCGATCATCTGCTCGGCAGTGAATACGAACATGAACCGGTACCTGCGAGCGCGCGGCGCAGCCTATTCTCGGTGACGCTTGTATGGGCGGGATTCCCGATGATCATCACCGGCGCGATGACCGGCTCGATCCTCGTGCTCGGCATGGGCTTCACCCACGCTCTAACGGCGATGATCATCGGCAACCTCATCATGCTGGCTTATGTGGGGGCATTGGGGCTCCTCGGCACAAAGGGCGGCGTTAATTTTGCGCTGCTCGCGAGTGTGGTGTTCGGGCGGAAGGGTTACGTGCTGGCCTCGGGCCTGTTGTCCACCCTGCTGCTCGGGTGGTACGCTGTGCAAACGGGCATTACCGGAGCACTTGTAAGCAGCACCTACGGCCTGAACTACGTGCTGATGACGGTGATTGCGGGGCTGCTGTACATCGGCATCACCTTCATCGGGGTGCGGGGTCTGCACTATATTGGCCTGATTTCAATTCCATTGTTTCTCATCCTGGGAGTGTTCGTTGCGGGTCACGCCGCGAGCACGACAACCTGGGCGGCGATCGTGGCTTATCCGGGCAACAACGGTGTGGCCAGTATGTCGATGGGCGTCGGGCTGACTGTCGTGGTGGCACTATTTATCGATGCGGGCACCGTCACCGCCGATTTCAACCGCTGGGCCAGGACGCCGCGCGATTCCCTGCTTTCCACCTTTAGTGCCTTTCCGTTTGCGAACACCGTTGCGATGCTGGTCGGCGGTATAATGACCGCGGCGCTGGCAGTACCCAACGCCAATCCGTTTGGCGCCGATAACATGTTCGGCTACATGAATCGCATGCAGATCGGCTGGCTCAGTGTGCTGGCTTTTGTGTTTCTCTATCTCAACCTCGGTTCCGTGTGCTCGCACTGCCTGTACAATTCGGCCACTGGCTGGTCACGGATCGTGAATACCCACATGCGTGCCGCCGCCATCGGGCTCGGCGTGATCGGCATTGTGGTCGCCGCCGGGAATATATGGGCGTTCTTCATCCAGTGGCTAAGTCTGTTGGGCGTGCTCGTACCCCCGATCGGCGCGATCATCCTGGTCGACCAGTATGTCGTGCGTCCGGGCACCAAAATTGCCGCCGACTACCGGCCGATGGCATTCGTTGCCTGGGCGATCGGTTCGGCCGTGGCACTGGTAGTCGAAAACGCCGCGCCGCAATACTCTACGGCACTGTCGTCCATGGTCGTCGGCGGCGTCGCCTATTGGGCACTGTCCGCCTTCGCCAAGCCGGCCGCCCAAACTGCCTGAGCCCGCGGCCCGCATGACGAGCGTTCGATGATTAACGGCGAACGGCATTCGCCCGCTCGCCAGCAGGGAGGACCGTGATGGATTATCAGATTTTCGAAGCCGGCGACGTGGTGCTGCAAGGCGGCGCCACCATTCGGAACTGCCAGCTTGCCTACAAGACGTTTGGCACACTGAATGCCGCGAAGAACAACGTGATCGTCTACCCGACGTGGTATTCAGGCCACCACACCGAAAACGAGTGGTTGATCGGTGCCGGGAAGGCGCTCGACCCGGCCACCCAGTTCATCATCATCCCGAACATGCTCGGCAACGGCCTGTCGTCGTCGCCGAGCAACACGCCGGAACCATATAATGGTGCGCGGTTTCCCAAGGTGACCGCTTATGACAACGTCCGTCTGCAGAACCGTCTGGTCACCGAGAAGTTCGGCATCGAGCGCATCCGGTTGGTGACCGGCTGGTCGATGGGCGCGCTGCAAACCTTCCATTGGGGCGCGATGTATCCGTCGATGGTCGAGCGGATCTTGCCGTTCTGCGGCTCCGCGAAGTGCTCGCGCCACAATTTCGTGTTCCTGGAAGGTGTCAAGGCGGCGCTGACCGCGGACGTCGCGTTCGCCGACGGCTGGTACAAGAGCAAGCCGGAAACAGGCCTCCGAGCCATGGCGCGGGTGTACGCCGGTTGGGGGTTTTCGCAGGCTTTCTACCGCGCCGAACTTGACATCAAGGCGATGGGCTATGCCTCGCTGGAGGATTTTCTCGTCGGATTTTGGGAGGGGCTCTTTCTGGTGCGGGACGCCAACAACCTGCTGACCATGCTGTGGACGTGGCAGCACGGCGACATCAGCGCCAACGAAACGTATGGCGGCGATTACAAGAAGGCACTCGGTTCGATCACCGCCAAGGCCTATGTGATGCCGGGTACGACCGATCTATACTTTCCACCCGAGGACAGCGAGCTTGAGGTAGCCAACATGCCCAACGCGGAGTTTGTTCCGATCAAATCGATCTGGGGCCATTTCGCCGGCGGCCCTGGTCTCAATCCGGAGGATGTTGCGTTCATCGACGCCAAGCTGAAGGATCTGCTGGCCAGCTGAAAACTTTATCCGGGAGACTGTCATGAACGTGTCGTGGAAAAGTGATGCCGCGACGCTCGCCGAGGCGGTGCGTCGCAGAGATGTCTCAGCCGTTGAGTTGACGCGGGCCGCACTGGCGCGCGTCGAGAAACTCGACGCGACGCTACACGCCTTCTGCACGCCGACGCCGGAGCTTGCGCTGCGCGAAGCCGAAGCGGTGGACCGAGCGATCGCCGCGGGTCAGACTGTAGGTCCGCTCGCCGGGGTGCCTTACGGAATCAAGGATCTGATCTGCTCCAAGGACGTGCTCACCATGTCGGGCGCGGTTGCCTACGCCGACTTCGTTCCGGACGAGGACGACGTCGTGGTCGAGCGGATGCGCGCCGCCGGGGCCGTATCGCTCGGCAAGACCACTGTGCCGGAGTTCGGCTACAGCGGCGTTGGCCACAGCCCGGTGTCCGCAACCACGGTCAATCCGTGGAATATCGAGCGAACGTCAGGCGGATCGAGCGCCGGATCGGGCGCGGCGGTGGCGGCCGGCCTGTGTCCGATGGCGCTCGGCAGCGACGGCGGCGGCTCTGTGCGCATTCCGTCGTCGTTCTGCGGCCTTGTCGGCGTGAAGGCATCCATGGGCCGAGTGCCGCTGTATCCCGGCACCAAGGACGAGCGCTATCCTGGCGTATCAAGCTGGGAGTCGCTTGAGCATATCGGCCCGATGACGCGGACGGTGCGCGATGCCGCGTTGATGCTGTCGGTCATTGCCGGGCCGGACGAGCGCGATCGGCTCTCGATTCCGACCAGCGACGTGGACTGGCTGGAATCGGCGAAGCCAGGCGACCTGAAGGGGCTGCGTGTCGCCTACAGCCCCGACTGGGGTTATGCCGCCGTCGATCCGGAGGTGCGGCGGGTGGTCGGCGAGGCCGTGCGTGTGTTCGAGAAGGACCTTGGCTGCACCGTCGAGGAAGCACATCCTGGCTTTACCGATCCGCTCGGCGCGTTCTGGGCGCTGGTGGCGATGGAGAGCGATCTGAAGGGTATGCGCGCGATCGTCGCCGAACACGGCAGCAAGATGACCCCGCATCTGGTGGACTTCATTCGACGGGACTGGACCGCCGAGGACCTGACGGGCGCGATCATGGTTCGCAAGGCGGTGACCAACAAGATGTGGCGTTTTATGCGAAAGTACGACCTGTTGCTGACGCCGACGCTGGCCGTGCCGCCGTTCGCGCTGCACATCCAGGGTGTCGAGAAGATCGACGGGCGAATGGTGACGCCGTCCCAGTGGCTCGCTTTCACCTTCCCGTTCAATATGACAGGTCAACCTGCGGCGAGCGTCCCCGCCGGATTTACTAAAACGGGCCTGCCGGTCGGGTTGCAGATCGTCGGGCGCCACCTCGGCGACGCCTCGGTGCTGCAAGCCGCCGCGTCGTTCGAGGCGGCGAAGCCGTGGGCGGATGCGTGGCCCGAAATGGCGCAATGACGACAACCGACCAATTCCGTGTTGCTGTCGAACCGTACTATCGGCCGGTCGGCGATGAGGTGAAGGTATTCGAAGCCGCTTACCGCCATCGCCTGCCGGTCATGCTGAAGGGACCGACCGGCTGCGGCAAAACCCGGTTTCTCGAATATATGGCATGGTGGCTCGACCGGCCGCTGATCACGGTCGCGGCGCACGAGGACATGACGGCGGCCGACCTCGTGGGCCGCTTCCTGCTGGTGCCCGGCGAGACGGTTTGGCACGACGGGCCGCTGACACTCGCTGTTCGTGGCGGCGCGATCTGCTACATCGACGAGATCGTCGAGGCGCGGCAAGACACCACGGTCGTCATTCATCCGCTGACCGACGCGCGGCGCATCCTGCCGCTGGAGAAGAAGAACGAGCAAGTGGCGGCGCATCCCGATTTTCAGCTCGTGATCTCGTACAATCCTGGGTACCAGAGCGCCGTGAAGGATCTGAAGGAATCCACCAAGCAGCGTTTCGTCGGCATCGATTTCGGCTATCCCGCGCCGCCGGTGGAAGCCGAGATCGTGGCGCGCGAGAGCGGCGTAGATACGGCATTGGCGGCGACTCTGGTGGAGCTCGGACAGCGGTCTCGCAACCTCCGCGGCCAGGGTCTGGAGGAGGGAGCGTCCACGCGCATGCTGATCCATGCCGGGCGGCTGGTGTTGGCCGGCCTGGATTTGGCAGCGGCGGCGCGGGCGGCCCTCGTCCTGCCGCTCACCGACGACGCGGAGTTGCGCGAGGCTCTGGACGCCGCCATCGCCGCCTGCCTGGGATGATACTGGTCGAGGCGGGTGGCGGTTCACAACTTTCGAGCTCTAGGCTTTTAGCCGCTCTGCAGCGACGTCCGACGCTGGAGGCGCTGTCGCTGCAGGCGTGGGACGCGATGACGCAACACGGTGACGCCGCGGGCGCGGAGCGCTGGGCCACGAATACGTTGGCGCTGCTCAATGCCAATGCCGGCGTGACTTGCCTCGCGGCGCTCCTGCGTCTGCGCGGCAGTCCCGCTACGCTGGCGCAGGTGGCAGACCATGCCACCGACATCTGTCGCCATGCTGGCGCGACAGCCGCGATCGCCTGCATCGAGACCTGGGACCGGTTGCGCGCTCCGGAACTTTGGTCAGGCTTTTGCCGGCTGGCGCACGAGGCACCTGACTGTGTGGGCCTAGCTGCCGCCAACGCCGCCACCATCCTGCAAGCGCTCGGCCCAGGCGGGTTGAACGATTTTGTCGCGCTCGGACTGAAAGGAGCCGGGCGCGACAAGGCACGAAGAGCGCGCTTCTTCGCGCTGACGGACCCCCTTGCGCAGCGCGCGCTGGCAAGCGGCAGAGATGGGTTCGCCGTGCACGAGCGCCGGCTGAAATTGTTTGGTTCAGCGCTGTGGGGCAGGCCACCGGTATTGCGCCCTTTCCCGATCTCGCCTGGACGGCCGCCGGCGCGACGCGCCAGCCTGTCGGACGGTGTGGTGCTGCTGCCAGAGAGCTTCCCAGGCGTGCCGGCGGCGGCGCAGGGGCCGTTGTTTCGCGCCGCCGTAGCGCACGCGCTGGCACACCTGATGGCCGGCGCGCCACGTCAGCCGGTCGGCACGTTGAGGCCATTGCAGCTCGCGTTGATCGGGCTTGTCGAGGACGCCCGCGTCGAGGCATTGGCGATGCGCCGCTTCCCGGGTCTGCGGCGGCTTTGGGCACCTTACCATGTCGCGCAGGCCGAGGGCGCCACAGCGCCGGCGCTGCTCGCTCGCCTCGCGCGTGCGCTGTTCGACCCCACCTATCAGGACTCGCATGGTTTTGTCGCGAAGGGATTGGAGCTGTTCGCCGCCGCCGATCTGCACGACCCCGGGGCCAGCCGCCGGATCGGTGGCCTGCTCGGCAACGACCTCGGTCAGATGCGGATACAATTCAATGCGCGAACCCATGTCGTCGAACCGGCGTATCGTGACGACAACCTCGGCCTGTGGGACTTCGGCTCGCAGCCGGATGCTGCTCCCGAGATTCTCGAAATGATGATCGAGGCCGCCCGCCTGCGTCAGGAAGAGGGCGGCGGCCGCATCGATAGCCAGCATCCGCCTAGTAGCGGCCCCAGCCGCGCCCGCCCGCTCACAGCGTCGGAGACCGATGGCATCCCTATTGCCCGCTACCCGGAGTGGGACCGAATGCAGGGCGTTGAGCGTCCGGAATGGACGTGTGTCCGCGCTGTTGCTCCACGCACGGGCGATGCGCGGCGCCTCGACGAAGACCTCGAGGCGAGGCCGGATCTCCGCCGGCGCATCGACAGGCTGGTCCGCGCCGTCCGACCGGGACGTCCGCAACGGCTTAAGCGCCAGCCGGACGGCACCGAACTCGACATCGACGCGGTGCTCGATGCCGAGGTGGCGTGGCGTGGTGGCGAAACCGCCGATGAACGCCTGTATCGGAGCAGCGCGCTGCGTGCTCGCGATCTAGCGACGTTGGTGCTGCTCGACGTCTCGGAATCCACCCGTGCGGGTGGCGCACTGGATATCGAGCGCGTGGCGGTCGCGCTCCTGGCCGACGCGATGACCCGGCTCGATGATCCGTTCGCGTTGATGGCATTTGCCTCCAATGGTCGCGAGCAGGTGCGGCTCACGTGCATCAAGGATTTTGCCGAACCGTTCGCCGCCGAGCAGCTTGCGCGCCTGGCGGGGCTTGCGCCGGGGCTGTCGACACGTCTCGGCGCCGCGCTGCGTCATGCCGGCGCGGAGCTGTCAGGCGTGCGCAGTTTCCGCCAAGCTGGTGCTGGTGCTGACCGACGGTGAGCCGTCCGACATCGACGTGCCGGACCCGCTGGATCTGGTCGAGGACAGCCGCCGCGCGGTGCTCGGCCTGCGAGCGCGCGGCATCGACACATTCGCGGTGCTGCTGGGCACCCAGGGGGCGGAGAACGCAACGCGCATGTTCGGCCGGTCCGGTTACGCGGCGTTGCGCCGTTTGGAGGATCTGCCCGCCCGGCTGTCGGACCTGTATTTTCGTCTTTCGCGCCGCTGATCGCGGATATCGGAGCAAGCCATCTGGGGCCTTGCGTCAAAAGGCGTGCCTACGCTTCGGCCCGACGTTCCTGCCGTGCCGCCTGCCAGACCTCGCCTGCCGCTCGAGCGCTCAAGCCGGCAATGCCCAATCCGACGATCAAGTCCGGCCACGCGGAGTGCCAAAGATGGGCCGTCGCGAGCCCCGCGGCGATAATGGCGATGTTTGCCAACACGTCGTTGCGCGCCGAGAGGAATGCTGCCTTGGTGAGGCTGCCTCGGTGGTGACGGTACCGAGCCAGCATAAGGGCGCAGACCAGATTGACGGCGAGCGCCCCCGCCCCGGTCAATGCCAGCAGCGCAGCGTCGGGAGCGACAGGTAGAGCCAATTTTCCCCACGCGGTCCACAGCGTCGCCATAGCCGGAACGAGAAGGATACCGGCCAGCGCGATACCCACCCGCCCCCGGTTCCGCGCGGTCCAGCCGATCGCCACAATAACGAGGAAATTGACTGACGCGTCCTCAAGAAAATCGATACTGTCGGCGAACAGCGACACTGATCCGATGGCCCGCGCGGCGGCGAACTCGATCCCGAAATAGGCGAGGTTGAGGAGCACAACGAGATGGACAGTCCGTCGCAGTGCCTGATGTGGAATCTCGGGCTCCATCCGACGGGTCATGACTGAAACCGAATCCTCTGCCATAGATACGCTGTCAGTCCGAGTGGTAGGCGTTGTCCCGCCGCTTCCCGCAGGCTGCTGGAACGGCTTCAACCGTATGGTGCTCAAGGTTGCGTTATCGGCGCGCGGCGTGGCGCAGCAGGGCCAGAACGTCGGTTTCGGGGCCAGATGGACGCCATTCAGATCCCGAGTTTGCCGGCGACGCCATAGCCCTCCGCCAGTTCGCGGATCTTGCTCCAGGTGGCGTCTTCGATCGGCACGCCGTTCTTGCGGCGGTCCTGCTCCTTCCTGAATTCGATTTCGCCGGGGTAGTAGACTTCAGTAAACCCTTGCGCCGGCGGCGTGGCTTTCAGGTAGTGTGCGAAGTCGGTCACCTCCTGCTTGAAAGTATCCAACGCGCGAAAGGCGGCAACCTTGAACACAGCCATGAAGCAGCCGTCGTTGTGGCGCCCGGTCGGTTCGATGCCAAAGCCAAGACCGGTCAGCAGACCAGACAGGATCTCGACGATCGCCGCGAGACCGGTGCCTTTGTAGCCCTCCGTTCCGCCCAGCGGCAGCAGCGCACCACCGGATTTAAGGACACGTGGGTCAGTTGAAGGCTTGCCCTCGGCGTCGATCAGCCAGCCAGTCGGCACCTGATCGCCACGAGCAGTCGCGACATTGATCTTGCCGGCGGCAGCGGCGGAGGTTGCCATGTCGAACACCAGTGGTCCCTCCAAATTGGAGGGTATCGCGAAGCAGATCGGGTTAGTACCCAGTCGTGCCTTGGCGCCCCCGAATGGTGCCACATGCTTTGGGCCGCGGCCAGAATCGGCTGTGATCATCGCGATCATTCCCTCCCCCGCGGCGAGCAGCGGATAGCTAGCGAGGCGGCCGATATGGCTCTGGCGAAACACGGTGGCGGCGGCAACGTTCTGCGTCTTGGCCTTTTCGATCGTGTAGCGCATCGCGCGATCGGTCACGGCGTAGCCAAAACCCCAATTGCCGTCGATCACCGTCGTGGTCGCCGTTTCCTGTGTGATCACCCATGGCGCCTGTGGAACGATGTGGCCGGCCTTGATGCGGTCGATATAAGTGGGAATCAGGATGATCCCGTGGCTGTCATGGCCGACCAGGTTGGCGCCGATATTGTAACGGGCGACGATATCTGCCTCTTCCTCCGACGCGCCCGCCGCGACCAACAGACTTTCGGTAATCTCGATCAGTTTTTCCGCTGATACGTTTGGCATGGACCCTCTCCCCGAACTGCCTCTCCGAGGCTAGCCCAGGCCCCGGTGGTTGGCCAGAATGTCAAAAGCGGCGTAGCGTGAAGCGACGAACAAAGGGAGGCGGATCGTGGCCAGCAAATCGAACGTCTATGCCGGGGTGGCGGGCAATGCCGCCCGGCCGGATCAGAAGGGGACGGTGGGCGTGTTCGCGCGGCCGGTGGAGACCGGGCGGTGGGAACATGTGCTGACCGGCCACGAGACCTATACCGTCAACGTTCATCCGACCAATCCGAACGTGGTGTTCGCGGGGACGGCGGATGGGGTGTATCGCAGCACCGATCGCGGCAAGTCATTCCAGCGCACGGACTTTCCCGACAAGGGCATCCAGATTTGGTCATTCCTCGTTGATGCCAACGATCGGAAACTGGTTTATGCCGGGGGCTCTCCGATCAGCATGTATCGCAGCGAGGACACCGGCGAGACTTGGCGCGCTCTGCCAAATCCCGGGATGCCGGATCGGGCCGTGATGCCGTTCGCGTGCCGCGTCATGCGGATGGCGCAACATCCGTCGCAGGCGGGCACGATATTCGCCGCACTGGAAGTCAACGGAGTGATGCGTACGGCGAATGGCGGCGAAAGCTGGAGCGATTGCAGTACAGATCTGATCCGGCTGGCGCAACAGCCGCATTTGAAGAGCAAGATCGTAAGCGACACTTATAACGAGGGCATGCTGGACGGACACGCCATCGCTATCAGCCCGGCCGACCCGAACAAAGTGATCCTCGCGGTAAGGATGGGACTGTTCGAGACGAAAAACGGCGGACAGACCTGGGAGGACATGGAGGTAGGACGGTTCTCCCCTACCACGTACGGTCGCGACATCAAGGTTTCGCCGCAAGACGGGAACACGCTTTACGCGGCTTTGAGCGTGGCCGCTTCGAGCACGGATGGCGCGCTCTATCGCAGCACCGACAAGGGCTCGACCTGGAAACGTTTCGATAAAGTGCAGGTGCATGGCACGATCATGTCGGTCGCGTTGCATCAAACCGATCCTGATCAGGTCTTCATCGGTGCCAGATATGACGGAGAGATTTATGGCACCGAGGACGGTGGCGCGACGTGGGACTCTTTGCCGCTCCCGGCGGGGGTGAAGGATCTGTATTCCGTGGCGGTGGGTTGATCGAGCGCTTTACCCCAACGTGTACCAGGCCAGCAGCAACACGTATCCGGTGATGGCGATTCCCGCATGGACCGCCATCACAATGGCTTTCCGCCGCAGCCGCAACATAATGACGCCCGTGAGCGCGGCGCCAGCGAACAGCGCAGCCGACGTAGTTCCGAAGGAGGCTACGCCGGTATCGATGCCTCTCGCTGGCCCTTGCAAAGCGAACAGCAACAATCCGAGGCCGACGACGCCGAGAGTGCCGTGAGCGATCCCAGCCCCAATGGGCAACCGCCGCATCTCCTCAGTCGCTCGGAGGTGCCAAAAGACCAGGCAAGTCCCAGCGGCCACCGCCAATGTGAGAACCCAGACGGAGACGGAAACCAAGGAGGTTACGCAACGACGCCGAGGCTGCGCAGACGCTGGATCTCTTCGGCCCCGAAGCCGGCTTCGGCCAAGACGGCTTCGTTATGCTGGCCGACGGAGGGTGCTCGCCGAGCGGGGATCTTGTCGGCGCCATCGATATGGAATGGCGTCATCACGGTCAGATGCTGCCCGTCGGCAAATGGCACCAGCGCGCCGGAGTGACGCATCTGCGGATCGGCCAACGCCTCGTTTACCGTGGCGACGATGCCGAAAGTCACACCGACGCTGTCCAGAATTGTGCGCCATTCGGCCAGATCCCGTCTGGAGAACACCTCGTCCAGAATCATTACCAGTTCGCGGCCATGCTGTCTCCGGGCATCCGGCGTGGCGAACCGGGGATCGTCAGTGAGTTCCTCGCGACCGATCGCGCTCAGAAACGAACGCAACTGCCGCTGCTCGTTGAACAGCGCCATGATGAACCAGCGGCCGTCGCGCGACTGGTAGTGGTTCGCCAGCGCATTCGGTGCATGGTCACGATGCGGCCGCAACGGGACGTCCTCTCCGAACAGCCGCGTCTGCACAGCGCAGGCATTGGCCCACAGGCCGCTCTGCAACAGAGACGAACGCACCACGCCGCCCTGCCCGGTCTTTTCTCGTCGATACAATGCCGTCACGATAGCGGCATAGAGGCCGGTTGCGCTGGGATGATCGCCCATCCCAGGCATCGAGCGGGTCGGCACGGTGTCGGGATCCGCGCGCACCATATCCATCAGGCCGGTGCGCGCCCAATATGCGGTAGAGTTGAAGCCGGTCTTCGCCGCCTCCTCACCTTCTTCGCCGTATGCGGTGAAAGACCCATAAATCAGGCGCGGGTTTAGCGGCATCAGATCGGCCGCCGCCATGCCTAGCCGGTCGCGGACGGGAAGCGGATAGTTGGTAATGAACACATCGGCGAACGTGACCAGTCGGCGCAGCACCGCCTGTCCATCCGCATGCTTCAGATCCAGTGCCAGGCTGCGCTTGTTGCGCGACGACAATTGCCAGTAATAGTCGACCTTCTTCCCAGGAATCGGCGTCGAAGCGCGCCACGGGTCGCCTGCTCCTGGCGGCTCGATCTTGATTACGTCGGCGCCGAAGTCGGACAACATCGTCGCCGCAGCCGGTCCGGCGATCCAGCTTGCGCAATCGATGACCTTCAGGCCGGTAAAGAGGCTGTCCGTCATGGCGCCTGGTTACCGAAGATAATCGTTCCGGATGCAGCAAACATCCCGCCGACGCCGTGGCAAACCGAGATCTTCGCGCCCGAAATCTGTGCCGCCGCGGTGCCGCGCATTTGCCGCACGCTTTCCTGCAACGCGTACATTCCGTACATGCCGGAGTGCATATACGACAACCCGCCGCCGTTGGTATTCAACGGCAACGACCCACCTGGCGCGGTGTTGCGGCCGGCGATGAAGGGCGCCGCTTCGCCTTTCGGAACGAAGCCGAGATCTTCCAGGCCGTAGAGCGGCAAATGCGCGAAGGCGTCGTAAATCATCAGGTGATCGACGTCCTTGTGGGTAATACCGGCCTCCTTGAATGCCGTCGGACCCGCCACGCGGAACGCCCGCGAACTGGTGAAATCCTCCATCTGACTGACCAACGGAGTTTCCGCGCTCTCGCCGGTGCCCAGGATGTAGACCGGCTTGGTCGGAAAATCCTTGGCCCGGTCGGCGGAGGTCAGGATCAGCGCCCCGCCGCCATCGGTTACCAGGCAGCACATCAACAGTCGGAAGGGATAGGCGATCATCCGACTGTTCAGGACGTCGTCCGTGGTGATCAGATTGCGGAACGTCGCGCGCGGATTTTTCGACGCCCACTCCCGCTGCACGACCGCGACCTGAGCAATTTGTTCTTCGGTCACGCCGTAGTTTTTCATATAGCGCAGCACCGGAATGGTGAACATGCTCGGCGGCCCCATCGGGCCGTACGGCTGCTCGAACTGGCCGTTCAACGATTGCGGATGCACCGAGCGCGGCGGGTTGCCGACACGCGATTTTCCGGATTCACCATGGGTGACCAGGATGGTCTTTGCCAGTCCGGATTCGATCGCGGCCGCCGCGTGGCGGACATGGATCATGAAGCTGCAGCCACCGACGGAGGTGCCATCGACCCAGGTCGGCGTGATGCCCAGATAGTGTGCGATCTGAACCGGGCGTTTCGCCCGCCGTCGCGACTCCATCGATATCCTTTGGCTTCAGGCCGCAATCCGCCATTGCGTTCAATGCGGCATCGGCATGCAGCCCGATTTGCGACAGTTCGGGGATCACGCCCAGACGTGTGGTTTCCGCGGCGCCGACGACGGCGACTGTATTGTGTGGCATCGCGTCAGCCTCTCGCCGATGAAGCCGAGGCGGGGCGGAACAGAGGAAGCGTGATCGTGTCGGTCTGCGGCTCGAACACAACCTCGACCGGCATGTCCAGCACCAGCGCCTCGGGGGTCTGCGGACAATTGACGATGTTGGTCATCATGCGGGGGCCTTCGGCCAGTTCTACAACGGCGATGGCGTAGGGCGGGGTGAAACCTGGTACCGGACGATGATGGATGACATAGCTGTAGAGAATGCCCTTGCCGCTGGCCTTGGTCACAGAGACTTTCCGAGATGCGCATACCGGACAGAACGGCCGTGGCGGGAAGTACACCTTGCTGCATTCCTCGCAACGCTGCAGCAGGAGTTCATTGGCTTTGGTGCCGTCCCAGAAGTGCTGGGTCTCGGGGGTTGGTTGCGGCAATGCGCGCCCGGGGGTCGCCATACTCCGTTTTCCTCCAGTCTTTGAATGCGAGAACGCTAGGCCGGGTTGGGGCCGGGGGCAACCGAGCAGGTCCGGATCCGGCGCCCGTCGCCAAAGTGCGCCTGCGCTTGACAATCTGACCTCGTTCTACGCCCGCGTCACGAACCGGTCTGCTCTCCTGAAGCAAGCAGTGCGGGCAACGGCTGTAGATCCCTGTCCATGGCGGTCCATTCAGATTATTTCGAAGTGCGTGCGCTGAAACGGCCTACTTTTCTTTGATCGGACAATTCATGCACTTGAGACACTGGCTCAGTGCGATCTTCTAGCTGAGCAGCACGGCTTTTCCGATCACGGCACGATCGATCACCGCCTGCAACGCCTCGGCCGCCTGATTGAGGCGGAACGTGTGCGAAATCCGTGGACGCAGCTTGCCCTGTTCAGCCATTGCGATGAGCACCTTCATGTTGTCGGTGGCGAGGGCGGGGTCGGCTTCGTTCAGCCCTCCGATCCGCACGCCGATCGCGTCGATGCCCTTGATCAGCAGGTAGTTGCTCTTGATGTTTGCTGGGCCGCCGCCGAGGAAACCCAGGATCAGCAGCCGGCCGCACCACGCGAGGCAGCGCAGCGACTCCTCCGCCACCTTGTCGCCGATCGGATCATAGACGATATCAACACCTCGCCCGTTGGTCAGTTGCTTTACCTGATCCATAAAGCCAGACCGATAGTCGATCGCGTGATCCGCACCCTCCTCCAAACAAGCCCGGCGTTTTGCTTCGCTGCCGGCAGCGGCGATCACCTTGGCGCCGAACGCTTTTGCCACTTGAATCGCCGCTATGCCAATGCCGCCGGCCGCGCCGTGCACGAGCACCCATTCTCCGTGCCGCAAGCGCCCTCGTTGCAACAGGGCGTGATACGCGGTTGTATAGGCGCCTCGAAACACACCGGCAGCAGCCATGCCTAGGCCGGCCGGCACCTTGTCACATAGGATCGCCTCGGTGTTGCCCAGTTCCGCGAACGCCCCCAGGGTATGGCGTGACATCACTGGGTCACCCACCGCGAAGCCGTTCACGTCCGGCCCGACTGAGACGATAGTGCCGGCCGCCTCGCCACCGGGGATGAACGGTGGTTCCGGACGAAACTGATATTTTCCAGCCAGCATCAGGACGTCAACATACTGGACGCCGCGCGCCTCAATCCTGACCTGGATTTCACCAACGCCTGGCGGCGGTGGGTCGGAGACGTCGCGCGCCGCCAGTACCTCGGGGCCTCCGAAGCGCTCGCACACCATCGCTTTCATGCGCTGTCCTCTCCATCCACACAACGAATGTATCAACCAACATGTCGGAACCAAACGCCCCATGCTACGCTTGATTGTGATCAAATCCCTACGGTAGAAACTGCGCTTAACAATATGGCGAGGCCCGAATGCCCAACCCCGCAGTATTGACCCACCCGGTTCCGGTCAGCCAGGCCAGCGGCTCGGACATCTTAAAGGCCTTGCGTGCAACGCCGCTGCTGCAGGGTCTAGCAGACGCGGTCATGATGCGGCTGGCCGCAATCAGCAAGATCGTGGATGCACCCGCGGAGACCCAGATCTACAACCAGGGCGATGTCGCGGATGAACTGATCATCGTGCTTGATGGTCAGCTTGCTGGCTTCACCACGTCGGCCAACGGGACCACTGCGGTGGTGGACGTGATCCGGGCCGGTAAGACCTTGGGTCTGCCTACATTGTTGGCCCGTCTGCCTCGGTTGGTGGGCGTTCGAACAGTGACACCCTGCCGCCTGTTGTCTATTGACGCCGAGGGATTGCTCGCACTGGTCGAGCAAGAGCCGGCACTGGTAACTGCGCTGTTGCGGGCGGAGGCCAATGAGTTCCACGCTCTCGTTCGTCAGGTGTGCGATCTGAAACTGCGCACCACTGCGCAGCGTCTCGGTTGCTATCTGCTGTCGTTGGCTACAGAGCCGCAGGCCAATACAACCGCCATGAAGTTACCATTCGACAAGCGGCTACTGGCCGCGCGCCTCGGTTGCCGGCAAGAAAACCTATCCCGCGCCTTCGCTGCGTTGCGCGACTTTGGGGTGGAGACGCACGGTGCGCGAGTGATCCTGCACGACATCGCTAAGCTGAAAGCATATGCGGAACCGGACGAGGCCTTCGCTTAGGGCGATCACAAGCGGCGCGCCGGGTCGCGGTGTCGCAATGCGCCTGAAACAACCGGCCGGTCCGGTGGTTCGTGCAGCGTCTCCCCAAACGGATCTTTCCTGGCTATTCATCCTGTTCTTCCCATCGCTCGCTGCTTCTAAGTCGGCCGAGGTCGGTATTGCGGATCAGCATGTCCGTCGCTAGGCGCAAAGGTCGGGCTAGACCCGCGACTTGACGGATCTCTTCGACGGGGACGCCAGCAACGCCCTGGTCGTACAGGATACGGCGGCGACGAGATCTTCCAGCAACGCCGACCGGCCCGGCGGAGATTGGCTGGTTCCGGGTTGAAGCCGGCGGTGTGGCGGCCCCGGGGCGGCCAAGCGACGCAGAGGGCACACTTCGCGATAACATATCAGGAGCTTGGCGGCCGCTTTATAATCCTGACCAGGGGTGACTACAGGCGATTTTCTTGACGGCGCCCCAAACTTGATACACATCTGGCAGATTCTCTGGACTAGTGTCCCGAAAGTTGGGTTTATACATGCCATTTGCGGGTGTGTTGGCCTCAGAAAACAAATCGCGATTGGCGATCGTCGCTGGCCGATCCTCGCGAAGGCTGGTTCCCCTCATCTACGGCGTGTCCGCCCTCGCCTTCTTAGCGGATCTGGAACGCGCCAACACGTTGGCCTATGGCATCATCTACACACCGCTAATCGCAACGGCCGTGTTCCATAGGCGCCGTTCCGGGGTCTGGGTGTTGACCACCCTCGCCTGCGTCCTGGTGATAGTCGGGGGGTGTTTTCCCGTGGTCGACGCGGACTTGCCGGATATGATCGGGAACCGATTGCTGTCTGTCATAGCCATTCTGGCCACCGCGGCGTTCGTCCATCATGCACGCGACGTCCAAGAGCGCTTGGCGGTCCAGACCAGGCGTGCCGCGGCAGCGGAACGGATGAAGACAGACGTCCTGGAGGACCTCAGCGCGGAAATACGGACGCCGTTACACACGCTTCTCGGCGTACTGACCTTGACGATGGCGACCAGCAAACCCGATCAGCGCGAGGCTCTCGGCCGTGTGCGGAGCGATGGGAAGCAGTTGCTGGCGACGATCGACAACCTGATCGACCTGTCCCAGACCGATGCTCGAACACTCCAGCGACAGACAATCGATATCGCGCTGATCGCGCGGGACGCCGTCCATAGCGCAGGCTCGACAGCCGCCGAGCGCCAGATAACGATCACGGTGACTGCCGACGGTGGAGTTGCGGAGACCTCGGCGATCGGTGATCCGTGGGCAATCCGGCGTATTCTGGATAATCTGTTGGCGAATGCTGTACGGCTGACCCCACCCGGGGGCACAGTGATGGTCCGCGTGACCCGAAACGAGCTGACCGTGACCGCATCTGTCAGCGACACCGGCAGCGGGCTACCAGTCGAGATGACGCGTGATTTTCACGAGGATGCGCCCGAAACGGACGGGAGCGCATTGCGAGCAACGGGCGGTGTGGGCCTGGCACTGAGCAGTCGCCTGGCCCGGACGATGGGCGGACGAATAACGGCGCGTAATGAACACGTGGGCGGCGCAGCGGTCAGCTTGTGTTTGCCAGCGGCGTAGCCTTTTCGCAGCAATAGGTCGCGGTCGCTCGAACAGAAAAAAACCCCGTCAAAGGCGGGGTTTTGATCGATCCTGAAACGCGTAAGCTTTTGCGTGCGAAGAACTTCAGACCTCTTCTGGGAGTTTTTTTGCCCTCACGAGCTTGTTGCGGCAGGTGATCATGACGCGACAGTTACCGCTTGATTAACCGGCTGTCAAGGGGCGCACACCCGTGAGGGGCTACCATTAACTGGGCGGCCCTTGGCCGATTGTGGACAAATCGGGGCGCGCTGGATCATTGTGCCTGCCTTCACGGACGAACCGTTCGCAAAGAGGCAAGCGCTGTGGCTGGGCTGGATGAATTCAGCGGCAAGAAGTATTTGAACCTGGAAACCTATCGCAAGAACGGCGTAGGCGTCCGAACGCCGGTCTGGTTCGCTGCCGCACCGGAGGAGGTTGGCGGTCCGACGATCTATGTCTATTCAACCGCCGATTTGGGCAAGGCTAAGCGCATTCGCCGCACAGGTACGGTGAAAATCGCGCCGTGCGATGCTCGGGGAAAGGTAACCGGAACCTGGGTTGAGGCCATGGCCAAGATCGTGGGCGGCGAGGAATTCGATCGAGGCATGCGATTGCTGGACCGAAAGTACTGGCCGATCAAGCAGCTCTTGAACTTATCCACGCGATTGTTCACCCGGCATCAGCGCGTGGTGATCGCGATCCAGCCAGTTTGACGCTGCCGACAAACACAAAGCTGCTTGGACCGAACGGGATCGTGCAGGAAATCCTGCGTGACACCGGGGCGGCCTGCTGACGGGCAGCGCAGTTTGTAAATGGATTACTTTTCGAGCGACGATCCCGCGACGGCTGCCGGGGGAAGCTGTTCTCGCGCGCTATGCCGACGGACAAGCTTCGTGGACCTTCGGCGTCCCGATCTAATGACAGCTAGAATGCCAAACTCAATGATCTATATTTACCTTCGCTCCTGATCTGCTCGTGACATTCTATGCCGTTTCGGAAAGGAAGCGGAGGCGGACCATGAGGGAGATCCTGATCCGAGGGCGGTGCGACCGAACCAGCGGCGGGCCACCTCGCCTCGGCGATCCGCGAGATCTACCCTTCCCGCACCGAAATCGCGGCCAGTCCCACGCTGGGCACGCGCGTCATCCGGCTGGCGGCCGTCGCACTCGCCTTGCCGACCGCCGTGATGGGTGGTGTGCGCAAGCGACAGCACGAGGTCTTCCACCGCCACGTCGCCGCTTACGGTGCGGATCAGGGTGCCGTCGGTGAAGCACGGGATCGTGCCCTGATACGCGAAATCATGGATCTCGCCGCCGCCGCTGAAGCTGTTCGCAATCACGGCGCCGTCGATTTTGCTATTGTTAGAGACCGTGGCGTCCGGGGCCAGGATCGTCCCCTGCCAGCCCGGAACGCTCACGCTGGTCGCGTTTTCAAAATTCCAGATATGTCGTGCGACGGCACGGTGCCCTCGAAATCCGCTTTCAGATTCACGTTGTCGTCAGGGGCCCGGTCGCGCTCACGATGATCGTGCTCGCGCCATTGGGGGCGAAGCTGGTCCCGCTCGCCATCTCAAGGGAACTCGCGGAAATACTGACCATGTCGGTGGATCCTGCCCGATCCATTGAATTGGAAGTAGTTCCGGTCGCTGGCATTGACCGTGCTGTTCGGGGTTAACCCCGAGAGTTGTGTATCCAGCGCGTTCATTGTCATCTAGTATAAGGCAGTCGGTGGCTCACCGAACCAGATCACCGACTGACGCAGCGCTTTAATCGCTCGATCTTACAGTCCGCTGGATCGCTGACGATTGCAGCCGGTTGACGCGCCGGCGCCCAGGGCCATACGTTGTTTCGCTATAGTAGAGGTGTTTCGTTATAAATAGAGGTGTTTCGCCATGAATAGAGATATTTCGGTATAAATAGAGATGTTTCGTTATGAATAGAGGTGTTTCGAGGATCAGACATCGGCGCGGCTCTTCGCTCAGGCGCTCGGGCTGCGCGTCGTCCCTGCGGAGATCGATGCCTTTTTCGCCAGTTACCATAGGAAAGCGGTAACGTCGTTCGCGCGGGAATTCCCAGATTTACCGTCCGAACGGCTGACGACGGTCGACGGACCGGGTAACCCAAATTCTCGGTGCCACATCGGGCACACCCGATAGCGGCAAATGGCGTAGTCCGCCAACACCGCTAGGACATGAATTGACGCGTGTGTTTAGAACTTTCCTCGATCGCCTCGACTATTTGGATCAGGGATCCGATGGCGGCCGCTGAAGCGACATCCGATTTGACCGCGGCCGAGCACCGAGAACAGGCTCTGCCGCGCGTGCGCGCGCCAAGACGTTGCTGGTGGCGCTCGCTCATCTCGGGGCTGGGCTGTATTATGACCCCTCACACAAGATTACTGATAGGCTCCAAACGCCTGCTAAAACCGATCGGAACTATCCCGCCAGCCGAGGCCGAAGCGCGGTATTATGCTCAAGCCAACGAGGGCGCCATGGCGGCGTGACCAAACGAAACGGCCCTCTGGCAAACCCGGCGCGCCGCCATTCCACAAATCCTGGTGCAGACCTGCACCGTCACCTGGTGCGCAATTCCCTGGCCTAAGTCCTGGCAGGATCGCCGTCAGTCAGCATAGCACAAGCCGATCTACCAAGCGCCGATGGCGGATGCGGCGCTACTGGCGCTCAGCGACCTCGAGACCGGCCGGTGGGGAAAGAAATACCCGCCATCACACCGCTCTCGTGGCGGCCGCGGGAGCAGGTGACCCCGTTCTTCGCCCAGCCGCCCGAAATCAGGCGCCTCATCTACTCCAGGCGCGCCGCGCCAAGCGGTGGGCAACAGAACCGCGCGGCCCAGGTCAATCAGTCCCTGCGTGATTGGCGCAGTCAAGGAAGTCAGCGTGGATCATCAAGAAACTGGAATCTAGATCGAATCGATTGGCAAGAAGATCTTTCGGGCTCGCAAAGACCAATATGGATTTTTGCGCTGGGGCAAATATTCCTGATTTTGTATGTTATCCACACCCAAAATCAACGAATTACAAGTCAGCATGCAGAATTTTGGTATTGAAGGGTTGTCAAATTTGCAACCTTGCTGACAATTGTTTGGTGACTTTGGTGACAGTTGCGGCATGAGGCGACCGCTCAAGTTTAATATGTCGAAGATCTGCACGGACTCGTAGTTCCGCCAGGGCTGCGTGCTCGACGAAATCATCTAAGCGGAAGCACAGGGCTTTTTCGGGTTCCCCAGGGGTCGGGTGTAGTCCCGCGAAAAGCCTCCCGCACCCGACTACGTCTCCAGGAGATTCATGACGATGGCAAACGAAATCACGCTTACTTCCGGTAAGCAATATCGGCCAGCGATGCTGTTCTGGAGAACGGACAGGCGGCTGCATTCAGCGCCAACGTCGCCGCGATTGCCTACGTCAACAACACAGTGCGGTAGGGGAACACGAATAATCAATGGTAGAGCTGGACCGGGTCAGGATGGAGCGCCGGCAATGATCCAGTGCCAGCCATGACCGCGTCCCCCAACGACACAGTCGTGCGCGCCGGTTCAACAGGCGCGATCACCGATGCCGCTGGCAACGTCTGGACGATATCGTCCACCAACTCAGTCCTGGAGAACGGGAAGGCGGCCGCATTCAGCGCCAACGTCGCCGAAATTGCCTACGTCAGCAATACGGTGTGGCAAGAGAACACCTCTAATCAATGGTATCGCTGGACCGGGTCAGGATGGAGCGCTGGCGCTGCTCCCTTGCCGGCCGCAACCCCGACCCCCACACCGACTCCAACCCCGACCCCCACTCCGACGCCAACCCCCACACCGACGCCGACCCCCACTCCGACGCCAACCCCGACCGCGTCGCCCAACGACACCGTCGTGCTCGCTGGCTCGACAGGCGCGATCACCGATGCCGCCGGCAATGTCTGGACGATCTCGTCCACCAACGCCGTCCTTGAGAACGGGAAGGCGGCCGCCTACACCGCCAACGTCGCCGAAATTGCCTACGTCAGCAATACGGTGTGGCAGGAGAACACGAGCCATCAATGGTACAGTTGGACAGGGTCCGGATGGAGTGCCGGCGCTGATCCCTTGCCGGTCACAACCCCCACGCCTACCCCCACGCCGACGCCAACCCCCACTCCGACGCCAACCCCCACACCAACGCCAACCCCACCCCCACTCCGACGCCAACCCCGACCGCGTCGCCCAACGACACCGTCGTGCTCGCTGGCTCGACAGGCGCGATCACCGATGCCGCCGGCAATGTCTGGACGATATCGTCCACCAACGCCGTCCTTGAGAACGGGAAGGCGGCCGCCTACACCGCCAACGTCACCGAAATTGCCTACGTCAGCAATACGGTGTGGCAGGAGAACACGAGCCACCAATGGTACAGTTGGACAGGGTCCGGATGGAGTGCCGGCGCTGATCCCTTGCCGGTCACAACCCCCACGCCTACCCCCACGCCGACGCCGACCCCCACGCCGACGCCGACCCCCACGCCAACGCCGACCCCAACTCCCACGCCCACCCCTGACGAAATCACAACGACCTCCGGCGGGACTTCTACAGACTCAAGCGGGAACAAATGGACGCTCACACCGGCCGGTGTGGTCGAGGAAAACGGCACGCCCGTTCCCGGCGGTTCCGGCACCTCGGCCTTCGCCATCGTGAACAACGTTTATTACGGGCAGGACGCTGCAACTGGGGCCTGGTACACCTACTCGCCAACAACCAAATCCTGGACCGGTTCGGCCGCTCCCGTCCTGACACCTACCCCAACGCCAACGCCAACGCCAACGCCAACGCCAACGCCAACACCGACGCCAACACCAACACCCACACCGACGCCAACACCCACACCGACACCAACGCCAACAAACCGGTACGCGCGATCCATCTCAAACGCCATTCGCATCGACCAGCGTCTTCAATCTGCCGTTCGGTTCTGGGGCGCAATGGACTGCCAATGCCCAACTCGCCAACTCTAAAGTCGTCATCAACACGTCCGGCAACTACAACGAGCCCATCTATACCAGCACGGCCTCTGATCCGCTGGTGACAGTGAACAACAACGGTTCCTCTTCAGGTTCCGCACCGGCGACTTACCAGGTTCACATCCCGGCGGGTGCCCAACCCTCGCAGCCAACGCCCGGCGACAACCTGATCACGATCGACGATACTTCGACCCATACCTGGTATTCGTTCGGCGAGTTCAGCTACACCTCGGCTACGACCGCGGTGGCCGGACAGGGTTCGGCGGAGCCCGACTATGACTTCGGCATCTCGTTCGATAATTCGAACCAAGACGAAGGGGTCGGCACCCTGCGCGAGAGCGATCTGCAGGCGGGCACGATCGACCACATGCTGCGGATCAACCTGCCGGTCGGTATGCTCAAGTCAGTCTCATCCAGTGCCAACCAACTCGCGGCCAATGCATGGCCGCAGACGGCGGAAGACGGTTTCGGCCCGAGTCAGTATACCGGCACGGTTCCATACGGCATAACGATGGGGATCCCAGCCAATGCCGTCGAACCTGCTGATGTGAAAGCCAACGCCGGCGCCAACATGCTTTGGCAGGAGATGCAAGACCACGGCGCGATGATCCGCGACTCCGGCGGTTCGGGCAACAATGTCGCGTTCCAGACCGACCAGAACGTCAACTCGAGCGACCCGCTGATCCAAGGCATGCAGCAGTTTGGGTCCGAGATCATGGCGCAGGTGCAAATCCTAGCTAACCAGGGGCCGAACAGCATCAACGGCGGCGGCACACCGATCGTGCCGCTCGATCCACCACCGAGTGATGCGCCGGGCGGCAGCACGACCGCTGCTGTGGTTGGACAGAGCCAGATTTCCGCCGCGGCTACATCAGGCACTTCTATGGGGCTCCTCAAGGGTTCGGTGGCTGCCGCCAGCCCGTCCAGCAGCGGGCAAACTTATGTCGTGCCTGCCGCCGGAAACGGGGCAGAAGTCTTCACGAGCAACATCCTGGCCTTGGGGGGCACCTTGAACCTGACGACGGCATTGGCGGCGACCAACTGGAACGGATTGACCTCCACACTGCCGAACTACCTGACAGTGACCAACTCGGCACAGGCGGCGACACTGTCGATCTCAGCCACCTCCGGCGGTCGGCCCGTGGCGATCGCGACGATCGATGGCGCGAGTACCGCGACCCTGAGCAGCCTGCTAGCCAGCTCGATTACCTGATCGGGCATCTACGTGGAAGCGCCGCTTCTTAAGTCAGCTCGAGCAAGTCGCGCTGTGATTTGGGGTTAAGGAAGCGGGCGCGGATCGTGCGAGGGCAAGAATCACGACGGAACTGATTTGTAAGGGGTTTTTCGAGTTTTTCCACAGTCGGGCTACAGCTCAACAACATTGTTGAGCAAGATCATCGCAAGCGATTCGGCGCCGACACCTTGCGGTGGGTGATTTCGCTGCGGTGGAAGTGGTTGAGCAGCGCGATCGCCCCTGCTGCGCGGTCAGGGCACGCGGCGGCCTCGGTCTGGCGCGTGATCGCCGACGGCGCGGCAGGTCGACCGCGAGCGGGCGTTATTGTCGCCCTTTCCGGTTCCTTCACGTGCTCCGAGGTGCGCTAGCTAGTTCGGTGAAGTGCTGGGAGCGCGTCGCCCTGCGGCGCTTCTCGATTAGTTCGCCGACGCTGCGATACTGCGTGCGGCGCGCGGATGCGAAGATTCCGGCGGCCAAGAGCCGCCCGGCGCTGCCCTCGATCGCGGACTGTTCGGCAGGTATCGGATAGGTCAGCATGCGCCAGCCGGTCGATGAGCCCCGCAGTTCGTTCACGTAGTTGATCATCTTCGGCCGACGCCAAAGAGAAAATTAACAGCGATGAAGACGTTGACCTGCGGGGCAAACCCATGAACACATACGCAGGCCGCGCAACGGATAAACCCGTGTAGGAAACCGTGAGAGATGCCTCTTGTCGCGTTGCTTCTGCTCTTATGGGCGCTGTCCGGCTGCGCGGTCGTGGTGATGATGATCTACGGCGTATTCGAGCATGTTGCCATGAACGCGATGCGGTCATGGCCGCGGTCATTGCGACCGAAACCGCGTTTTTGGCGAGCCTAGCAAGTTTGCTCGCCTGGAGGCGCACAAGGTGCAGGATCGGCGATAAGCCATGATGGCCCGAGGCCAAATAGCATCGCTTGTTCTGATGCTATCCGTGCTAACTAATCACATGCGCGGCGCCGCCGTGCCGAGCCGATGAGCCCCAGCCCGGGATGGCGTGTCGTTGGCGGGACTCAAGGGGGCGGCCATTTTACGCCACTCCGGCAAATCACCGCTGAGAATGTCAGCCAACGGGCGACTTTTCTCGCGCTCCCGGCCATCGCGCAACCACCTTCGAAGCAATGCCGATCCTGGCGAACGCCACGCTATATTTTTGCACGCTCTATAACCGGGTGGTCGCGCTGCAGGCCGAGACAGGGAAGCTGCTCTGGTCGCGTTCGCGCTGGCCCCGAAATAGCCGCACCAGGAATGCCTGAGCCTGCCGATGCGTTTTCTAATGACCGGCTTGCGGCCGAGCTGCTGCAACCGCAGCACCTTCGTGGCTCCGATTTCGCGATTCATGCAGATCGGACGTGTCCCGTCGACGGGCGATGCCGATCCGCTGCATCAGCGTGTAGAATGCCGGCGTGAAGATCAGGCCGAAGCCGGTGACGCCGAGCATGCCTGCGAAGACGGCGGTGCCCAGGGATTGGCGCATCTCGGACCCTGCGCCGGTCGCGACCACCAGCGGCGCGACGCCGAGGATGAAGGCGAGCGACGTCATCAGGATCGGCCGCAGCCGCCGACGCGCGGCAGTGACCGCCGCCTCGGCGGGGGTGCTGCCCGCTTCCTGCGCCTGGCGCGCGAACTCGACGATCAGGATCGCATTCTTCGCCGCCAGCCCGACCAGGACCACGAAACCGATCTGCGCGAGGATGTCGATGGACATGCCGCGTAGCCCCAGCCCCGTGACAGAGGCGAGCAGACACATCGGCACGAT
This sequence comes from uncultured Pseudomonadota bacterium, assembly GCA_963832865.1. Taxonomy (GTDB): domain Bacteria; phylum Pseudomonadota; class Alphaproteobacteria; order Acetobacterales; family Acetobacteraceae; genus Rhodopila. The sequence goes on along the minus strand of CAWHWH010000066.1, from coordinate 12,140 downwards.
CAGCACCACCGAGAGTGGCAGCTTCCAGCTCTCGTAGTTCGCCGCCAGCACCAGGAAGACAAAGAGCGCGGCGGCACCGAACACCAGCATTGTCGGCGTGCCCTTTTGCTCCTGCTGAAAGGCGATCTCGGTCCATTCGAAGCCGATGCCCGGCGGCAGCACCTGCGCCGCCAGCGTTTCCATGTGCTGCAGCGCAGTGCCGGTCGCCACGCCCGGCGCCGCCACGCCCTGCACCTCGGCCGCCGGGTACAGATTGTAGCGCGGCACCCGATACGGGATCGTAGTATCCCGCAGGCGGGCAACCGTTCCGATCGGCACCATCTCGCCGCTGGCGTTACGCGCCTTCAAGCCCATAAGGTCCTGCTGGTCGCGCCGGAACCGGCTGTCGGCCTGAGCGATCACCTCGTACGTTCTGCCCAAGAAATTGAAGTCGTTGACGTATTGCGATCCGAGATAGACCTGCAACGTGTCGAACACGTCGGTTGGCGTTAAGCCGACCTTCTCAGCCTTCAGGCGGTCGATGTCGGCATACACCGACGGTGACCCGGCATTTAGCAGCGTGAACACGCCGGCGAAGCTCGGGTCCTTGTTGGCCGCAGCCACAAGCGCATTCGTGGCGTTGACGAGCGCCTGGGTGCCAAGTCCCGCGCGATCCTCCAGCATCATCTTGAAGCCGCCCGAATTGCCGATCCCCTGCACCGGCGGCGGCGGGATCGTCAGCACATAGGCACCCTGGATCACTGACAGCCGCTTGCGCAGATCCGCCAGCACCGAGTTCGCCGTGATGCCCGGGATGGAATGGTTGTAGAGCGACGGCAGTCCGGAAAAGATCGTCCCGGAATTGGACGCGACCGTGAACGTCGTCGCATCGAGGCCGGCGAACGGCGCGACGTGCTCGACGCCGGGGGTTTTCAGCATAATATCGGTCGCCTGCTTCACTACCTGCTCGGTCCGCCCGAGGCTGGAGCCTGGAGGAAGCTGCAGGACAGTGATCAGGTATCCCTGGTCCTGCTCGGGAATGAACCCTGTTGGCGTGCGGGCGAATTCCACGCCGGCGACAGCGATCAGGGCGACGTAAACCGCCACGACGACCACCAGGCCGCGCACCAGGCGCTTGGTCAGCGAGCCATAGGCGTCCGAGAGTTTTTCGAACCCGCGATTGAAGTAACCGAGTGCGGCGCGTACCGCCCGTCCGGCCAAAGTCCCTTTGGTTGCCTGATGCGGATCGTGCTCGTGCAGCAGCAGCGCGCAAAGCGCCGGGCTGAGCGTGAGCGAGACAACCAACGAGATCACTGTCGAGGCCGCAATGGTCACGGCAAACTGGCGGAAGAACTGCCCCGAAATGCCGGACAGGAAGGCCGAGGGGACGAACACAGCGCAAAGCGTCAGCGCGATGGAGACAAGCGCCCCGCCAACTTCGTCCATCGTTCGGTGGGCAGCTTCCTTCGGTTTCATGCCCGCGGCGATGTTGCGCTCGACGTTCTCCACCACGACGATGGCGTCGTCGACGACGATGCCGACTGCCAATACCAGGCCGAACAGCGACAAATTGTTCAGCGATATTCCGCAGAGGAGCAGGATGGTGAAGGTGCCGATAAGCGAAACCGGGATGGCGATCACCGGGATGAGCGACGCGCGCCAGGTCTGCAGGAACAGGAAAACCACGCCGACGACGAGCAAGATGGCCACGAAAATCGTGCTCACTACCTCACGCACCGACTTCGCCACGAAGATTGTCGGATCGTAGATGACGATGGATTCAACGCCGGGCGGGAAGTCCTTCTTCAGGCCCTGGATGGTGTCGAGGACTTCGTGCTCCACCTGCAGCGAGTTCGCGCCGGGCAGCGCGAAGATCAGCAACGGCAAGCCCTCGCTGCGGTCCATGTAGGCGGTGGAACCGTAATCGGCCGCGCCGATCTCCACCCGGCCGACGTCGCGGATCCGGGTCGCGCGGCCCTGCGTGTCGGTCTTGAGGATGATGTCGGCAAACTGTTCCGGCGTGCTCAGTCGGCCGAGCGTCTGGACGTTGATCTGATACGCCGCGTTGCCGGAAATTGGCGGCTGGTTCAGGATACCGGCGGAGACCTGCAGATTCTGCGCCCGCAGGGCCGCGAGCACCTCGCTTGCGTTGAGGTTATAGGCGGCCACTTTATCGGGATCGAGCCAGATGCGCATCGCGTAGTCGCGGGCGCCGAACAACTGGACGTTGCCCACACCCGGAAGCCGCGCCAGCGCGTCCTTCACATGCAGGGTCGCATAGTTCGAGAGATAGAGGTTGTCACGCGATCCGTCGGGCGAGAACAGATGCACCGCAAGCAGGATGTTTGGGGTCGCCTTCTGCACCTGCACACCCAGCCGCTGCACGTCCTCCGGCAGGCGCGGCAGCGCGTCCTGCACCCTGTTCTGCGTGAGCATCTGCGCGACATTGAGGTCGGTGCCGACGCGGAAGGTGACGGTGATAGTGAGGTTGCCGTCCCCAGTGGACTGGCTGCTCATGTAGATCATGTCCTCAACGCCGTTGATCTGCTGCTCGAGCGGCGTCGCGACTGTTTGGCTGACCACCTGGGCGGACGCGCCGGGGTAGCTTGTGGTGACCTGCACCGTCGGCGGCACGATCTCTGGATACTGCGAGACCGGCAGGACAACGAGCGCGCCAAGCCCGATGAGGGTGAGGAAAACGCTGAGCACGGTCGCCAGGATGGGGCGATCGATGAAGAGGTGCGTGAAGCGCATTGGTCCTCTCCGCTATCCTGCGCCGCCGGCGGGATCGGGCTTGATCGAGCCGTCCACCGGTGCGACCTTGGCCCCCGGGCGGACGCGCACCAGGCCATCGATGACGACGCGGTCGTCCGCCGCGAGACCGCTTTGGACGATCCGCAGCCCATTGTACAAACCGCCGGTCTCGACCACCTTCGGAACGACCGTGCCATCCGCGGCTACGGTCATCACGATCTGCCGCGACTGGTCGGGGACGACGGCCGACGGCGGCACCAGCAGGGCAGGTGCGGGCTGGCCGAGGGAGACGCGAAGGCGTGCGAACTGCCCAGGCGTGATGCTGAGATCCGGATTAGGCACCGTCGCGCGCGCGTGGATCGTCCCACTGCTCCGGTTCACCGCATTGTCGATGAAGTCGAGCGTGCCGTGGCGGTCGAAATGGGCGTCGCCGTCAATGCTTATAGCGACGTCGGAGCGCGGCGCGGCGCCGTGACTGGCTTGCTGATACGCAAGATAATCGGCCTCGCTCATGTCGAAATCCAGGTAGATAGGGTCGAGCGAGACGATTGTCGCCATTAGCGTGGTCGGACTCGTGCCGCCTCGACTGCCGCTCACGAGGCTTCCAATCGAGACGAGATGTGCGCCGATCCGCCCGGTGAACGGGGCGCTGACACGGGAGAATTCAAGGTCCAGCTGCGCATCCCTGATCGCCGCCTTGGCGGTGTCGATCGCGGCCTTCGCGCTGCGCTGGTCGGCGGCGCGCGAGTCGACGCTCTCCGCGGTGCCGAAGTCGGTCCGCTTGAGCTGCTGCGCCCGCCAAAGCTCAGCCTCGCTGAGTGTCTCCTTAGCCTCTGCGGTCTGCAATTGTGCAACGGCTTGATCGAGCCTGATCTGGAACGGCCGCGGGTCGATGACAAAAAGCGGATCACCCTTGTGCACAATCTGCCCGTCCTGGAATTCGATCGTGCTCAGGGTGCCGCCTACCTGGGCCCGTAGCTCTACGCTGTCCACGGCGGAGAACTGCCCTAGGAAGCGGCTGATGGTCTGGACCGTCTGTTGCATCGGCCGGCTGACGGTGACTTGGGGCGGTGGCGGTGGTGGGGGTGCCGGCTGTTGGCCCGCGTGCCAGATTTGCTCGCCGGCCACGGCCGCTATGAACGCCGCGACACCTAAGACCGCCAGCACGCCCCAAGGTCGCCGACGGCGGACGGGAGAGCGGCTGTCGTTGGCAGTGCGGGCGCTTTCAGCGACGTCCTGGTCGCTCAGCGAGATGTCGTCCATGCGCTGACCCTCAATCGGTAACGTTACTCATGTTGCGATGGGCTCGTGTTTTGATCGCCCGGCGGCCAGGTGGGGCCGCACCAGAGGCAACTCCGGCCGTGGAGGCCTCGGCTGGTTCCTGCGGCGATGCTCCGGTGCGCGTCCAGGACGTGACCAAAATACGGAGGTTGCCTCCGCTTTTCAAGTGGGTAGATCTGAGCCAGGCGTTGAGAGGAAGCCATTACATCCCGATGCCGCCACCAACGCGCAGTGACTCGCCGGTGATCCAGCTCGCGTCGACGCCGCCAAACGCTTTACGGACGTCCTCGAACAGGCGCGTCACCTCGTCCTCATTCGTCACGCTTGCGCCGATAGCGAGCGCCTTACCGCCGGCTCGCACGATGTCATCGACAATGTGATTCGCGCCTTCCTTGCTCGACAAGTAGTTAACGACGACTATCGCCCCTTCCGTCGCGAGCCGTTTTGCGATACCCACGCCAATGCCTTTCGACGCACCGGTAATGACGGCAACCTTATTCGCGAACCTTGTCATGCCGGCTCTCTCCTACCTTCGGTAATTTGGAGTAAACGCTCCAATAACATGAGGTAGATCAGACCTGCATTCAAGGGCTTTTGTAGCGGGTGCACCACATATCGACGGTGTTCCCCAGCCGGATTTGAAATCGAGTCGCGTGCTTACGGCGGTATCGGCGGCCAAGCCCGCATCCCGAGCTCGACGATCTCCAGCAGGCGTTCGCGAGACGCTCCATCGCGGGCGTGAACCGCCATCCCGCGCGACAACGCGCTGTAGAATGCGGCCAGCGCATCGACATTGGTGTCTTTCGGGACATCGCCTTCGTCGACGCCCCGTTGGATACGAGCAGCCACGGCCGACTGTGCTGCCCGACGATGCCCCGCCATCGCGTCGCGCACGCACGACAGCGCCGGGGGAACATGGGTGCCGGCAAGCGAAATCATGCAGCCGGCGGGAAGATCATTCTGCGTGAATTCGCGCGCCGCCGCGGTCAGCAGCTGATGGATGGCAGTCTTCGCATCCGTGTCAGCCTGGAGCTCGCTAGCGAACCACTTGCCTGCGCAGGCCATATAGGCCTCGGTGGCCTCGTGGTACAGGCGCTCCTTGCTGCCGAACGAGTTATAGAAGCTGGATGGGCTGATGCCCATGGCGGCGGTCAGATCATCGAACGAGGCGCCTTCGTAGCCGCGCTCCCAGAACAGCTTCATCGCCTGTTGCAGGGCCTCCGAGCGGTTGAAGCTCTTGGGTCGGCCACGGGCGCGCCTCAGGGTATCGCTTACTTCTGTTGCCATCACTCCAAACCTTAACCGCAATCTACGGCTCCATCGGCAATATGGGAGCTAACGCTCCAGATTGAAAGCGCACCGGTTAAGCTGCAGTAACGGAAGGCTGCTTTGGGTCGCCACCGGTCGATTGCCACGGCCGCAGGGAGATCCGCTTGGCTTTAAACCCCGGGACAAAGCAAGGGCTAGCCCGACATCCGCCCTTGCCTACCTTGTCCATGGTGGCGGCGCCCACAGCTCGCTCATCCTAACTCGTCGAACAGCGCCTTTGCCTCTGTGACATCGAAGGTGGCCAAGCCTTCGCTGAGCCAGCCGCAGACCGGCACGAGCAGATCGCGAGCTTCGGCGGCGCGGCAACGCTGGCTAGAGCGCCCCTTGCGGGTTCGTGCTTCGCAGACTTTCGTACGCCTTTGGCATCCGAAACTCTTCACGATACAGGATGAACTCCAGAGCAGGACGAACAGAAACGGGGCGAGCCGGGCGAGCACTGTCTCGCGATCTAACAGAAAAGCCGGTCGCGCGGACACGCGCCGCGGTCGACCTCCCGGTCTTCTCCGCGGGTGCCCTGCGCGGAGATCAGGCGGCAGATCGAGAGTGGGTCACTTGACGCGGATGGACGCCAACACGGGATTTTCGCAATCGCCAGCCGCGGCCCTACGGCCGTTGCTCGACCCTAGTTTGGAGCCCCCTCGTTCAGCCGGCAAACCCGGTCTATGATCACATCCCGCGATCAGTCCGAAAACAAGTTGTAAAGGAAAGAAACCGCCATGACAGAAACTCGTTTCCCGCCACTCGCACACGAAGAGATGACCGATGAGCAGCGCGCCGTTGTGGACGCAATCCAGTCTGGACCACGCGGCGCCGGTCTTCGTGGCCCGTTTAATGCCCTGCTCCGCAGCCCGACACTATGCGACCTTGTGCAGCGCGTTGGGGCTTACGTCCGCTTCGGCAGTTCTATCCCCGCTCCGCTTAACGAACTCGCGATCTGCATGGCCGGCCGCAAATGGGGCGCTCAATACGAGTTCTTCGCCCATCGGCGAATCGGCATCGAGGCCGGCCTCAACCCGGCCATTCTGGACGCTGTCGCTCTCGGGCAACGCCCGGCAGACATGAACGGCGACGAAACTATTGTCTATGAATTCGTCACCGATCTGCTCTCCACCGGCCAGGTTTCCGACGCCCGTTACAGCGCGGCGGCGGCGCGCTTCGGGGAGCGTGGGATTATGGATCTAGTGGGCGCGGTCGGTTACTACAGCCTGGTGTCCATGGTGCTGAACGTCGCGCAGGTGCCGTTGCCAGACGGCGAACAGCCGCCGCTGAAGCCGCTCTGACTTCCGGCGGAAGTCATGTCAGGCGGGAGCATGTCAATAGAGCGCCGCGCGCCCGCGTGCCGTTATAATTGCGCCTCCGGCGAAAGCACGATGCAATTCGACCGGCCATGCGTAATCTTCTCGCACGCCTGAATCGCAGTTTCACGCGACATCCCGGTCATGCGGGCACGCCAGAGAACGCCATGGCCCTGATGCACGCTGGAGGTGAAGGGATGCGCCACCGCCAGCTCCACATGTGCGGAGTGTTGCGCTGCGAGCAGCGCATTGTGCGCCTGGCCTGGATTCGCGAAGGCGCCGACCTGGATCGCCCATTGGCCCGGCGCGACCGATTCGTGCCGGCCGGACGCGGCATCGGCGGCGTTGGCGGTGGAAATGAGGCGAAAACCGCCGTGCGGCGGAGGCGGCGGGCGTGACCAGCGCCAGTTGCTGACCGACCCACATTCCGCCCTGCCGCGGTGGTTCCGGAAGCTGAGCAACCTCCACTGGCATACGCTTCGGCACCCGTCCGCCGCCGACCGGTTTGGCGTTAGCCAGCATCACCGGACGGCTGTAGCGCTTGCCGGCCGGAATGTTGATCGGCAGCACATTTATCGCCATCTGATCGGCAGTGGAGCGGTTGTTCGGGTAGACGCCACGCAGGTAGGGACCGATCATCGCAACGTAGTGGCGAGTCTCGTCCGGCAAAGGCCGGATATTCGCCAGATAATCGTCCAGCCGAGCGGGACCGGCATTGTAGGCGGCGAGGAAGCCGGGCGAGCCATAAACCTCATACATTTCGCGCATGTAGGCGACGCCGGCGATGATGTTGTCATGCGGATTGAACGGGTCGTCACCGAGATTGTAGCGGTCCCGCAGTTCGTCGTATGTCGCCGGCATCACCTGCATCAGGCCCATCGCACCGGCCCCCGAGGTGATTAACTCGCCATTCTGGTACTCCTTGCCGCCGGATTCCACCCGCATGAGCGAGCGTACCCAGGTCTCCGGGACGTCAAACCTGTTGGAGGCTTCGCGGATATACGGACCCCAGGGATCCTCCGCCGGACCCGGCGGGACGTAATTATGCTTGGCATGGGCAACGTAACGGGCGGTTTCCTGGATGGCATCCTGGTGGGGGCCGACGTTGCCGCAGGCTGCGAGTGCGGTCATGACAGCGATGGTTCCAGCGGCTCGGATATGACGAAAAGAAGCAGCGCGATGAAATCTGATCATCAAAAGCGTCTCCGTGGCGGCGCGACAAATAAAATGACGAGACGGCTGACGAGGGTCGCCGTTTAACTAAACAATCAGGAACCTTACCTAACCCCTTAACCGGGTTCCATCTTTCTTGCAAGTCATCTCGGCCTTGTCGCATACACGGCGATGTAGCCTCGTTTTATGCCGCCGCACGTCGTTCAAAGAGATTTCGACGTCTCAAAAATCTTGGTTGTTCGCAACGTTGGGTCACGATCGCGGCACCCCGGAAAGACAGCCCAATGTTGTGCCAGTCCCGCGAATGGAGTAATCGCACCCGCCACATGAGCAGCGCCGTAATAACCATCGCCCCCGCGGCGAAAACCATCGCCCCCGCAATGGATTTCAATCTGCGGGCGGATATGACCATAACAGCACGCAATCGTTGGGCGATGGCCGACGTTTTGGGCGGGATACGACTCTGGCGACTCGCCTGGGCGCTGGGCTGGCTCGACATCCGCCTACGATATCGCGGCTCGGTACTAGGCCCATTCTGGCTGACCATTTCAACTGGCGTGATGATCGGGGCTCTGGGCGTCCTCTATTCCACGCTCTTTAAGTTAGACGTGCGGGAGTATCTTCCGTTTCTGGCCCTGTCGCAGGTCTTATGGGGCTTCCTGGCGGGGCTGGTGTCGGAGTCCTGCACTGTGTTCACGGACGCCGAGGGCGTGATTCGATCGGTGCGCATGCCGTTCTTTGTGTTCTCACTGCGGGCGCTCATCCGAAACGTCATCACGCTAGGCCACAACATCGTGGTCATTGTCGCGGTGTTCGCAGTATTCGGGATGTGGCCGGGCGCCGGTTCGCTTCTTGCGCTTCCCGGCTTGCTGCTATGGGCGGTGGATGCACTTGCGCTAACCCTGGTCCTGGGGGCGTTCTGCGCTCGCTTTCGTGACATCCAGCCGATCGTGAACAGCGTCATGCAAATCGCCTTTTTCGTGACGCCGGTGATCTGGAAACCGACGCAGCTTGGCGCCGAGAGCATCGCCAATCTGGCCTTCAACCCGTTTTTCGACCTGCTGGAGATCGTTCGCGGTCCGATTCTCGGGACCGGCGTGGCCGGCACGACCTGGTTGGGCGCGGTGGCTTACAGTATCGGTCTTTGTGCGATTTCTTGGGCGTTCTTCGTCCGGGCCCGCGGTCGCGTGACATTCTGGGTTTGAACGATGGCCGCTAAAGCCGTGATCGAGGTAACGAACCTCTCCGTGCTGTTTCCGCTGTACCATGGAAGCTCGCGTAGCCTGAAAAAGATGGTCGTCGCGGCCGCGTCCGGCCGGCTGGCGAAGGACCAGCAGCAGCGCGTCGTGGTGCGAGCACTGAGCGACATCAATCTGCGCCTGTCGAGCGGCGACCGGCTTGGGCTGGTCGGCTCGAATGGAGCGGGAAAGACCACGCTGTTGCGGGTATTGGCTGGAATTTACGAACCCGTGCTTGGCAATCTGCACGTGAAGGGAAGCCTGAACGCGTTACTCGATCCCAACCTTGGGATGAACCCTGAACTGACCGGACGGGAGAATATCCTGCTGCGCGGACTGTATAACGGGCTGCCTCGTTCGGCGCTTCCGCGGCTGGAAGAAGACGTGGCGGAATTCGCTGAGCTGGCGGATTTCCTCGATCTGCCGGTTCGGATCTACTCCGCGGGCATGGTGGTCCGGCTGGGCTTCGCACTGGCCACCGCGATCAAGCCGCAGATCCTGCTGATGGACGAATGGTTCCTGGCCGGGGATGCGGTGTTTCTCGACAAGGCCCGGCACCGTTTGGAAGAGATGGTGCGTGGCGCCGATATCCTGGTGCTGTCCAGTCATCAGATGGGCATCGTCAGGAATTGGTGCACCCGGGTGCTTTGGCTCGACCAAGGCCAGATCATGGCGGATGGCCCCACGAACGAGGTGCTCGATCGCTATCTAGGATCAGTGCCCGAACAGCCGGTAGCGGCTCTCGCGTAGGGCGCTAGGAACCCTAAATGAGCGGGATCAAAGGGGCCGGCGGCCCCTTTGCGGGTCAAGGGCGGAGCCCTTGCCTACATCAAGCCCACACCTGACAGTCCACCGAAAACCCCCGGGGCGCAGGTCACCGCGGCGACAACGGCGACGATCCAAAGATAAGAGCCCCGCAAACGGTGTGCTCTGGGCAGGGCCTTGACCGCCAACGCGATCAGGAAGCCGAGAACCAGCGGCAGCATGAACGCGTTCACGACCTGCACGGCGACGTTCAGCGACACGAGATCGGGCCACACCGCCACGACCAGGGCGCCAAAGACCACGCACATAGCGGACACGGCGTAGAACCAATGGGCCTCAAAAGGATGCATCTCCAGTGAGCGCCGGTAGCCGGTCACTTCGCCCAGTCCCAGACGAACGCAGGGACACGACGATAGCGGCAACCATTCCGGCGCCGAGCACGCCCAACCCGAGGATCAGATTGCCCATTGCCGTGCCGAGGAGCGGCGTCAGCGCCTGTGCCATTTCGCCGACCGTTGCCAGCGATGCGTCTGGGCGGGCGCAGCCAATCGTCTCGGCGCAGGCAACCAGCACCGCTGCCATGATGGCGTCAGCAGTGCACCGATGGTGGTATCCCATCGCGCGGCGGTCAGATGCCCGGCGCACAGCCGCTTATCGGCGACGACCCGACTGTTGGTAGAATACCATCCACGGCATCACCACCGCGATGTCGGCGGCCTGAGAGATACAGGTAGTAACGGGTTCCGGTACGGGACCTCGAACGCGCCCGCCAGCAGACCCGCGACCCCGGGGTGTGCCGCCCACGCGACGAAAAACCCCGGTGACGCTGGCCAGTACCGGCAGCGATATGATCGTCGCCGATGCTGCCGGGTTGTGACCGTGACCGCCGCCGCTGGCAAGTTCACCAACCTGCTCGCCGGGCAATGGATACGGCTGCTCGGCTATGCCGCTTCGGCCGGCGTGAACAACAATCTCTATCGCATCACCGCGATGTCGCCCAGCACACCGGCCACCGCCACCGCGTTGACGTTGGCGGCCCCGTTCAATGTGCCGGTCACCGAGACGCCCGCGACCACGACCGGTCAATTGCGTGCCTCACAGATCACCAACGGCGTCACCTTCACCTCGCTCTATGTGCAGAAGCAGCTTCAATCCGGCTCGAATTATTTGGTCTATCCCGGCAGCTACTGCACCGGGATTCAGATCGCCGGCAGCGTCGGCCAGTTCGTCACGGCCAACTTCCCGTTGCTGGGCAAGAAAAGAGCGCCACCTCGGCCTCGACCGGTTCGACCGGTACGGTGTTCAACACCGTCAGCCAGTTCCTCTGGAATCACCTCGAATGACGTGCCGATCTCCGCTATTGTCAACAAATTCAGCATCACGTCAACCAATAACGGCGCGGCTGGTGAGTATGGTATCGGTAGTTCGATCGCTCCTGGCATTCTCTCGGGAGTGTTTACTGCCAAGGCACACTGTCTCTTTACTTCAAAGACTTCACCCTGTATTCCACTTTCAAGAGTGAAACTCCAGGTCGTCTGTCGTACCCGGCAAATATCACCCGGTGCATAACTTCACGTTCACCTCACCCGCCATCCGCATCATACCATTGATCTAGTTGCCAAAATGTTTGGCGTAGAAGGCCACCGCATTATAGGTTTTTGCGGTGATCACGCCGGCTGACGCGCCGACCATGCAGCCGTCAATCGCCCCCTTGGTTATGCTGAACGGCACCACCACCGCCCCGGCTAACGGCGCCACAATCGCCATCGAGCCGACCATCGCCCCAGCCGTCCCACCGGCGAGACACCCCACCCCCATGTATTCGATCTCATTGACGTATGGCTGATACACCATCGTGGTTTCCAGCCGTCGCAGGCCCTCGACTGGTGCGGTGATCCCGACCCAGGCCACCGCCGCTAAGGCCAATAAACCTCCGTACACTCAAACCTCCTGCAATCGCGCGATGGTGAACACGGTCTCGCGTTTCGGGTGCGTCGTTGTCCGGAATCGGATCGCCGCCGCCAGCACGTATCGATGCATCCAAGACGGTTTCCAGGTGCCGTGTGGCGTTGTGATCAGCATCGGCGTCGGCGTGAAGATGATTGCGCCGATCTGCGGATGCACCAAGCGGTCCCGTTCGATTAGCCATTGCGCCGGATTGATCACGATCGACCGGGCGATCATTAGGCCGACCGAGACTGGTGCACTGCGTGGGAGCAGGGCTACAATTATCTGTGTAACATGGTCCGATCTCTGTTTGACTGAGATGTTTCATAATGCCAAAGTTCCATTCCGTCAATTGATCTATGACATACGTGCATGTGGG
>CAWHWH010000065.1:0-25542 GCA_963832865.1 uncultured Pseudomonadota bacterium | reverse complement strand
ACCCAACTGCGCCGGCACCTCCTCAATCTCGACGACACCGGCAATCCGACCAGTCTGCGCGGAGACCGTTACGAATTCTGGATCTATCGGCAGATCAGCAAACGCCTGCAACTGGCGAACTCGCTGTTGACGACAGCCTTCGTCATCGCCGCTTCAGCGACGAACTGGTGGGAGTGGATCGACAGGCCGAGATACTGAAGAACCTCGATATCCCATGGCTGAGCCGCCCTGTTGAAGCCGAACTCGATGTCCTGTGCGCTGATCTGGATCGACGGTGGCAGAGATTCGACCGCGAACTGCGCCAGGGCAAGCTCAAGCATCTCGACTATGACCCTCAGCACCAGACCCTGAAATGGCGCAAACCCAAGGCCGACCAAGAGGAAGGCGTTCTGCAGCACAGCTTCTACGACAAGCTGTCGGCACAGGGCATCGCCGATGTTTTCCATTTCGTGAATGGGCGATGCGGTTTCCTGTCGGCCCTGACGCCCTTGCAGCCGCGCCTCCGAAAAAGATCGCCGACGAGGACAGCCTGATGGCGGCGATCGTCGCTCGGGCCATGGGCCACGGCAATTCCAGAATGGCCGAAACTTGCGACATCCCCTACCACGTCCTGGAGGAAACAGACCGGCAGCATATTCGGCTGGCGACGCTCAGGGACGGCTGGACCCGGATCAGCAACTTCATTGCCGACCTTCCCATCTTTCCCCTGTACTGGTTCGATCCCGATGTCTTGTATGGCAGTGTCGATGGTCAGAAATTCGCGGCGGCGGAACCGACGATCAAGGCCCGGTCCTCGCGTAAAGTCCTTCGGCAAGGGCAAGGGCGTTGTTGCCTACACCCTGCTCGCGAACCGCGTGCCGCTGGAGACGGAGTTGATCGGGGCCAATGAGCACGAGAGCCATTACGTCTTCGATATTTGGTATCACAACACCTCAGCTATCGTGCCGACCACGATCACGGGCGACATGCACAGCGTCAACAAGGCGAATTTCGCTGTCACGCACTGGTTTGGGGCGAAATTTGCACCCCGCTTCACCAGCCTTCAGGCGCAGCTCCAGCACCTCTACTGCGCCAGCGACATCGCACGGTCCGAGGCCTACCTTCTGTCGCCGGCCGGACAGATCGACCGCGGCTTGATCACCCCCGAGAAGGATAATGTCGACCGGATCGTCGCCACCCTGGGGCTTAAGGAGATGAGCCAAAGTACGCTGATCCGCAAGCTGTGCGCCTTGTCCCAGCAAAATCCGACCCGAAAGGCTGTCTTCGAATTCGATAAGCTGGTCCGCAGCATCTACACGCTCGACTACATTCGGGACCCGCAATTGCAACGCGATGTCCATCGCTCCCAAAATCGTATCGAAGCCTATCATCAGCTGCGCTCGGCCATCTCACAAGTCGGCGGCAAGAAGCAGCTGATCGGCACCACCGAACTTGACGTCGCGATCACCAACCAATGCGGCCGGCTGATCGCCAACGTCATCATCGCTTACAATAGCATCCTGCTCTCGGCCCTGCTGGAGCGGTACAAAGCCGCCGACGCCAAAAAGGCGATCACGTTGTTGGGGAAGATATCGCCCGTGGCCTGGCAACATATCCATTTCCTTGGACGCTACCTATTCCGTGGCAACCGCCATCCAATCGATGTCGAGGCGCTCCTCGCTAACGTGGCTCTTTAGCGTGAGCCGCTCAGATCCAGCGCGTCAAAAATTTCGGGGTCTGAGCGTGGAACCCCTACAATGGACGTTGCGGCCCACGATAGGTCGCCGATTGCCGCCGCCGCACGCAAGGTGGCGCGCCTTCTGGGCGAACTCGAGACATATGTTTCGGGACAATCGGATATCATTGTCGACTACGCCACAGCCCGCCGATGCGAAGAACCAATTTCGACGGCGATCACCGAGAGCACGGTGCAATGGCTGCTGCATCGGCGAATGAATGCTACAGCAGCAAATGCGCTGGTCTCCGAGGGGCGCACATTTGATGCTGAAAGTTCGGACCTCCGTCGTGAACGGCAAGCTCGACCGGGACCATGCCGTCGCCGAGCGTTGGGCCCGCCGGCCGGTTCGGCGCGCGGCCTGACCACCCCCACCTTCCGGACGGTCTCCCGTTTGCGGCCGGCTCGGGAAGCACGCAATTAAGCGGGTTAAGCATCCGTCCCGACAGGAGGCCCATGCAGTGAAGTCCCCTCGCTCCAGCGTCATCCCGAAGCCCATGCAGGCGACCTACGACGCCGTGGTCGCGCTGACGGACGCGTTCTGCCGTGACCACCTGAACGACGAATATCGCGATCTCGCGCGGGCCATGACCGCGGCACTTTGCCGCAAGCGTCCAAGCCCGCTGGCCTCGGGTCAGCCGCGCACCTGGGCCTGCGGTATCATCCACGTATTGGGCCGGCTTAACTTCCTATCGGACAAGGCAAGCCAGCCTTACATGACCATGGCCGAGGTCAGCGCCGCGTTCGGCGTCGGCGAGAGCACGGCGAGCGCCAAGGCTCGGGCCATCTCGGACGCGCTGCACACGAACCGCATGGATCCGACCTGGATGCTGAAGAGCATTGTTGACCAGAATCCGTTCGTGTGGATGGCCGAGGTCAATGGCATGCTGGTCGACATACGCGAAATGCCACGCGAGGTGCAGGTCATCGCCTACGAGAAGGGCATGATCCCCTACATTCCGGCAGATCAAGGATAGCTCTTGGGCCCGACCAGCCACCTCATTCATCCGAAGGTCGGCTTTCCGCTCGACTTCATCGAGCGTGATCTCGTCGCTGGTGCGATCGTAGAGCTTGGTGGTGCGCGGGCTTTCATGCGCGGCCATGGTCTGCGCTTTTTCCAGCGTGCCGCCGCCGGAAAGATACGCGGTGATGCCGGTGGCACGAAACGTATGGCAGCTGATCTTGACCCGCGGGCCAATGGCGGCGGCGCGGCGCTGGATCATGGCCCAGGCGTCGGTACGGTGCGCATGGCGTTCACCAAGACGGCCGGAGCGGCCGCGGGCGGCGCGGAAGAGCGGGCGTATTCATGGCGTCGCGGATGCCGGCGGCGTCGATATAGGCATCGAGATAAGCCTCGAGATTGTGGTGCGCTGGCATCTCATGCCGTTTGCCGCCTTTTTCATGCAGCCGCACCCACCAGCGCTTGCCTTTCGGATAATAGTCCTCGACATCCATCGCCACCGCGGCGCCGACCCGCGCGAAGGTGAAGGTCATGACGCTGATGAGCGCGCGATCGCGCAGTCCTACGAGGCACGGTCTTTCTTCGACCGTGCCGTCGCGTTTTCTGATCGCGCGGGTCAGCGGAATGCTGTCAAGAAGAAGGCGCGCCTGATCCGCATCGAGCACCGTGGTCTTGCCGGATTTCACGACATGGGTCGGGCCGCGCACCGCATGCGCCGGGTTCATGGCGATGATTTGTCCAGTCACCAAGTAGTCGAACAGTTTGCGGATTGCCGCCAGGTGCTGCTTCACCGTCGGTTTTTCGAAATTCTCACTCAGCAGCACCTCTATATAGGTGGCGACGTGCAGCGGCTCGATATCGACCAGCTGGCCGATGCGCTCGCGCTCGCACCAGGCGAAGAACCGACGGGCGGCATGAAGATAGGCCGTCCGCGTGTTGCGGTTGCGTATGGTGACCGCGAAGTATTCGAGAAACCGCTTCGCCGCCCGGTCGCCTGCATTCGCGATGAACGCCGGCACCACCAGGGTCGCGGAGGCCGCTTTGGCCACCGGCCCGCCGGTGACGGCAAGCTGGTGGTCCGGATTTGGGGGTGGCTCGGTCATGGAATATCATCTAACATAACGCGTGTTTATGTTTCACTAATGTGCGAAATCGAAGTCGTATTGGCTCAGTGATTTGGTTTGATTGCTCGGTTTCTTGAGCTGATCCGCCGCTTGTGTGCCCTGGATCGGGATTCAGACCCGGACCGATCAGTGCCTGCCTATCTGAAACGCACACTTCGTAGGATTGCGATCTAGGGTTCGCGATGTGGTTCAATCACGCCCCTGCCCTTCCCTGCCATCTAGAAATGTATCGATAGCTTCGACGAGAAGTTCCTGATTAGTCCGCCGTTGCCGGACGCCGTAGATCTTCAGCCGTTCGTAGCGCGTGGGATCGAGGCGCACAGTGACGGCTATCGTGCCTGCGAGCCCGTGCGGAACCGGCGTATGGCCCTCGGCAACCGCGGGCGGAATTGCCACCGTCGTAGGTAAATCGGAAATTGGCGTGGGATTTGAGACCGCTGGAGCCGCTGCGCCCTTGCGGACGATCAAGTCACCAGCCAATCGTGGCGGCTTAGGCATGGACCGACTCCTTTACGTGTTTACGAAGCCGCACTTTTACGTAACTCCATAATTCGGTAATTTCGGAAGCTGATTTGGATTTGGGGTCGAGCTCTCCTGCCGTCCGGCCGTCGATCATGCTCACCGCAAAGTCCACGCGCTGAAAGATCGTAACCGGGGACACGGTGCCATGCTGCGATAACGCGACGGCCGCATCAGCTGTGATGCGTGCACGGTTCGCTGCGCCGTTCACGATAAAAAGCATCGGCTTCTTGGTGCTCTCCACCAGATCAACGGTAGCACCGACGGCACGAAGGTCATGCGGGCTTGGCCGCGTAGGGATTATGACTAAGTCGGAAACCTGGGCGACGGCCTTGATGTTGTCGGTGATCGCCGGCGGCGTGTCGATCACGACCAGCTCTATCCCCTGCCCCGCCAACTGCTTGAGCTGGCTTTTCAGTTTGGCAAGATCGCCGCGCACGAAGACCGGGGTTTCGGCCTCCCTTACATTCCACCAGGCCGATAGACTTCCCTGAGGATCGGTGTCGATCAGGGCGACGGGCCCGTCACGGCGGCTCTCGGCTTCAACCGCCAGGTGTCCGGCCAAAGTGGATTTTCCCACGCCGCCTTTCTGCGAAATTAGCGCGATCACGTGCATTTACGTAATTCCTGAACTGCTTAAGCGGTTACGTAAAGTAGAAGATGCGATTCCGTCAATAATGAGACATGCCCTGTGGAATTACGCCATTACGTTTTGGCTGGCTTACGTAAACAGAACCTTACGGACCGTCGCGGTACGGCGTTTACGTAATTCGTAGTAAGGGATGCGTGATCACGCGCTCGATGAGGCCGTTGGTTCGCGGTTGTCGCCGGAGCGAACGGAGGTGAACCGATCGGCGAGGCCCGGTGCTGATGCGTCGTCGATCGGAGCGTCGTTATCGGAACAAGGGGGAGGGCAGGGGGCGCTAGCTGCGGCTGGTCACCTGCGTCGTATACCCCAAGATTTGAGCTCGGCTAGTCGTGTGGCACCTGTCTGTTGAAGACTGGACTCTCCTGGGAGCGGACCCGGCGGAAATCCTACGCTTTCAACCGTTTGACGGCGGCGAGCGAGACGACCTTTGGCGCAACTGGAGGCCGTGACGGGTTCAGGATCAGTCCGCGCGCATCTATATCAACTATGGCCTCGGGATAGACGGCCATGGCGAGATGCACGTTTTGTGTGAAATACCAACGAAAATGGTCGGGGCGCGCGAGCCCGCGACCAAACTGAGCATGTAGGGCCTTCCAGCTGATCGGCTTCGGCGCGGTGAGCGAATGAAGGCGGTAAGCCAGCCAGCAATAGACGTCGATCGCCATGGAATTGTTGGCTATCATCGCGATGGCGTTTTCCTCGATGGGGACGGGGTGGTTCTTAAGCTGTTCGAAAAACATCTCAGATAGCTTAGCTTTCTCGATGAAAAGCAAACCTTGCGCAGAATCATCTTCCACAAACATAGCCGTATCGAGAATGCTTTGGTTAACAAGCCCTGTCCGGTTGCCCTGCTTGATCTGGAAACTCATCCGGCAACGAGAAATTCGTTCAGCCTGATCTCGGACAGCGGCCATGCTCTTGCCGCCGATCGGGATCTCGAGGCGACGAAGCCATGCGTGCAGTGTCTTGCCAAGCTCAACCTCTCGGCTCTGCGTCTTCAGAGCCTCGCTCTGCAGGTAGAGGATGATCAGGCGTGCGCGCGATCCATAGGGAACGCCGACGCTTACGGCTTCGCCGGTCAAACATGGTCGAAGACCGGGCTGCACGACAAGCGACACATGGTCGGTGTGGACCTGCCAGCTCATATCGTCGGCAAGTTTCTTGTGCGGCAACGCACTCTGGGCCCATCCGCTATAAAGGAAGCCGACTTCGCCTTCTTCAGAACCCAGATATCCCGCAGCGGCTTCGACAACACGCCGATCCACGTCAAGCGCTAGCACTCCAGCCTTGCCGTGCTGCTGCAGCAATTTGTGGATCTCTGCCATCGTCTTAATGCCGCCTCACAACATGCTGACGACATTGCCTTCAGACTGGGAAACTTTGGAAGCTGGACTGTCCTGGGATAGCAAAATGGTATTTGTAGATTCTATTAGTATGTCCAGGAGAGTCCAGTGGATAACTTGGCTAAGTGCTGGATATGTCGAGCTTTCGTCTCAGAGGATTCCCAGCAGAGTCCAGTCCACATCCCAGGAGATATCAGCTTTCTTTGTGGGAAACCTGCGTGGCCTAGCTAGCTAATTCACTTCCCGAGTCGCGTCCCAACAGAGTCCAGTCGGGTCACCGAACACGATCTCAGGTTGGTCTGTGGCGAACGGGCAGCGTTCCACACCGACCCGCCGCGATATTCGCGGTTCTCGCGCGTAGTGGAATAACTCGATTTGCGATCCCCGGAGCGGGCCGGCGATTATCGCCACTCAGCAAATGCCAACCTTCCTTTTGGCGAGCGTGGTTTGTGGGTCGAGGTATGCGACTGAATTGCCGAGCGCGACCCAACTACAATTCAACAAGGTGTTTGCAAACGGTCGTTTGCAGAGGTGGCCGGGGTTAGCCGCTCTCATGGAGGCGCGGGGGCCCCTCGGGCAGGGAAGGGATCTACGACGTATTTGGCCTTGCCGCGCGGCTAAGTCCTGAGCCGGCCTCTGTACTCGCCAAGGCTCGGGCATCTTTCATGGCACCGCCTCGAGCCCGCGGGGATCTGGCAATCCCCCTTATCAGGAATTAAGGTGCGGGGAGCCTGCTTACCACGCCTTAATATACCTTGCCGCATTCTCAGATGTAGTTAGAATCGCTACACGAATTCATGGGGTCCGATGCGTCGTCCGCACAACCCACGGATAATCGGCCTAAAGCGGCGACCAGAGACAGTAGCGCGGAGGCAACGGAATGACGGCGTGAGATGGACTTCGCTTTGCCTTGCCTGAGGCCTTCCCCCGCCCCGGCACCGTGGTCAGCCGTCGGCCGCGCGAACCATCGCTCAAGGAATGGGCATACGCTCGAAAAGGGACCCGATATTGCATCAAGGATTGCCGGATAAGGCCATGTTATGGCCCTGATAGCAATTTCCAATTTGTAGCCGTGTCCGATAGTCCGCCAAGGTCCCCAGCAGAACAGCTTGAGTATCTCCGGCCATAACGGCGCCGCCGCAGGCACCTGTGCCTTATCGCGAGGACAAACGATCATGACGCCAGAAAACGACGATCCGGAACTCGGTCTCACACGTCGGCGCCTACTTGGGGCAGCGGCTGCAACGGCCGGGGCTGCCGTCGGATCCGGCGCGATCACCGGCTTCCCGACCATCTGGGCGCAGGACATCAAGGACATCACGCTGCGCCATATCGGTGTCTCCTACGCCGTGGTGCAGGCAATCGGCGACCAGGCGTCCAAGGACCTCGGGTTCAAGGTCTCGATGCAGAACCTCGACACCTCGACCGCCATTACGCGTTTCATCACCCAGCCGCAGAGTGTCGACATCCCCGACCTGGAGGGATGGCAGGCCAAAGTCGCTGTTCCGCGCGGGATTCTGCAAGGGATCGACGTCAAGAAGATTACCCGCTTCGGCGATATGCTGCCGATTTTCACCAAGGGCGAATACGAGGGCAAGAAGGTCTCGCGTCAGGGCATCTCGCCCTATGAGGCGATGTATCTGGAAAGCAAGGACGCGACCAAGATCGTTGAGGGCGAGCATGGTTTCGCGAGCTTTCTGCCGCAGGTCTACAACGCGGATTCGATGGGCTACCGCCCCGACCTGATCGACCATCCGATCACCCAGTGGAAGGAACTGATATCGCCGGCGTACAAGGGCAAGGCCGCGATTCTCGATGTTCCCAACATCGGTATCATGGACGCCGCCCTGGCGTTCGAGTCGCGCGGGGACATCACTTACAAGAACAAGGGCAACATGACGCGCGGAGAGATCGATCAGACGATCAACGGCCTCATCGCGCTCAAGAAGCAAGGCCAGTTCCGCGCCACCTGGACCACGTTCGAGCAATCGGTCGAGCTGATGGCCGCGGGCGAGGTCGAAATTCAGTCGATGTGGTCGCCCGCGGTGACCGCCGTGCTGGCAAAGGGCATTCCCTGCATCTACGCCCCCGTCAACCAGCGCCCGGACGGCAAAGAGGGATATCGCGGCTGGTGCAACGGCATGGGGCTGATGCGCCATCTGACTGGTAAAAAGCTTGATGCTGCTTATGAATACCTGAACTGGTACTATTCCGGCTGGCAGGGCGCCTTTGTTGCCAGGCACGGTTACTACAGCCCGGTCCCGGCGACCGCCGAGAAGTTCATGACGCCGAACGAATACGGCTACTGGTATCTGGGCAAGCCGGCCGTCGAGGAGATCAAGGACCCGTACGGCGTCGGCATCGCCAAGCCGGGTGCCGTGCGCGACGGCGGATCGTTCATCGAGCGGTTCACCAACATCTCGTGCTGGAACACGGTGATGGACGAGAACCAGTACATGATCCAACGCTGGAACGAGTTCAAATCGGCCTGACGACGGCGACAAATGCGGGATCGGCGACAGGTGCGGGATCGACGATGACGCTGACACCGAGGAAGCGGCGGCCGAGGCCGAACGCCTCGATGCTGCTGGCTTTGCCGCTGGCCGCCATTCTGCTTTGTTTCGTGGTGGCGCCACTGGTATCCGTCGTGGCGGTCAGCTTCTTTCACTACGACAACTTCGCCGTCATCCCCGGCTTCACGCTCGAAAATTACCAGAGCGTGCTGACCTCCAGTCTCACGCTGTCGCTCTACCTCACGATGATCCGGCTGGCGGCGCTGACCTGGTTCTTCTCGCTGGTGATCGGGTTCTGCGTCGCCTATTTCCTGGTGTTCCATGTCCGCAGCAAACTGATCGCGATCGGCCTGTTTCTGCTGTGCACGGTGCCGTTCTGGACGTCGAACATCATCCGGATGATTTCCTGGCTGCCGTTGCTGGGCAAGCAAGGGGTGATCAACCAGGCGCTGATGGCCACCGGGATCATCAACCAGCCGCTGCAGTTCCTGCTGTATTCCGACTTCTCGGTGGTCGTCTCCTATGTCCACCTGTTCACCATCTTCATGATCGTGCCGATCTTCAACGCCATGAGCCGGATCGATCCGGCGCTGTTCGAGGCGGCGCTGGACGCCGGCGCCGGACGGCTGAAGACGCTGACCCTGGTGATGCTCCCGCTGTGCAAGAGCGGCATCGTGCTGGGTTCGGTTTTCGTGGTGACGCTGGTCATGGGCGATTTCTATGTCGTCAAGATCATGAGCGGCGGCGGCGACGCATCGGTGGTCTCGGCGATGGTGGATGATATTTCGACGTTGCTGTTCCCGCATGCCGCGGCCAGCGCGGTGATCCTGCTGCTGGTGCTCAGCCTGGCCGTGGCCGCGATCATGCGTGTGGTGGACATCAGGCGCGAACTGGTGGGGGACCGCTGAATGGCCGTGGTATCGAGCAAGGGCGGCCGGCCCTGGACGTTCTACCTGCTGGCCGCGATCTTCACCCTGTATGTCTGCTTCCTGTACGGCCCGATGCTGTGTATCTACATTTTGTCGTTCCAGGGGCCGCAGGGCGGACTGAGCTTCCCGTTGCGCGGCCTCAGCCTGCACTGGTTCGACCAGTTGCTCGGCCAGGCCGATACCGGTGACCTGATCGGCGCCATCTCCCGCTCGTTGCCGCTGGCGGTGCTGGTCATGGCGCTGACGGTGGCGATCTCGTTCGCGGCCGGCATGGCCTTCCGCAGGCGCTTCTGGGGCGCCGGCCCGCTGTTCTATCTGGTGATCGCCAGCCTGGTGGCGCCCGGCTATGTGCTGAGCATCGGCATCGGCCTGATGTTCCAGATGCTTGGCTGGGACACCGACTGGTACACCTCGGCCCTGGGCGCGCAACTGTCCTGGACCTTGCCCTTCGGCCTGCTGATCATGTTCGCCGTGTTCGGCCGGTTCAACCGGTCATACGAGGAAGCGGCGCGCGATCTGGGTGCCTTTCCCTTGCAGACGCTGCGCCTGGTGGTTGTGCCGATCCTGCTGCCGGGCGTGATCGCCGTGGCGCTGTTCGGTTTCACGCTGTCGTACGATGAATTCGCCCGCACGCTGCAGACCGTCGGCTCCAGCAACACCGTGCCGATCGAGATCTGGAGCATGACGCAGAACGTCACCTCGCCGGCCATCTATGCCCTCGGAACGCTGACCACGGCGCTGTCTTTTCTCGTCATCATCATCTCGCTTGGCTCGATTGCCCTTATCCAGCGACGGCGACAGGGTGCGGTGGCCGGGTCTTGAAGGAACCGAATCGCCCAATGGACAGCATCACGCCGATTTCCGTGTCGATTTCTCCGCCGATTCCCGGGGCGAATGTCGCGACGCAGCCCGGTGCCGTCGAACTGGCGGGCGTCGCGAAACGGTACCCGAACGGCACGTTGGCAGTGGACGGCATCAACCTGCGCATCGCCGGCGGCAGTTATTGCTGTCTGCTGGGACCGAGCGGCTGTGGCAAGACGACGGTGCTGCGGATGATCGCCGGGCATGATGAGCCCACCGACGGCGAAATCCTGATCGACGGCGCCGGCGTCACCGGCCAGTCGCCGCGTTCGCGCGGCACCGCGATGATGTTTCAGAGCTACGCGCTGTTCCCGCATCTGTCGGTGCGCGACAACGTCGCCTTCAGCATGAGGGTGCGCGGCGTGCGCCGGGCGGAGCGCTATCGCGAAGCCGATCGGGTGATTGAGCAGGTGCAGCTTACCGCCCTCGCCGACCGGATGCCGGGCCAGTTATCGGGCGGCCAGCAGCAGCGTGTGGCGCTGGCAAGGGCCATCATCACCCGGCCTCGGGTGCTGCTGCTGGACGAGCCGCTGTCGGCGCTGGACGAGTTTCTCCGGTTGCAGATGCGCGCCGAACTCAAGGAGATGCAGCAGCGTCTCGGCATCACCTTTATTCACGTCACCCACACGCAACTGGAAGCCGTGGCCGTGGCCGATCAGGTGGTGGTGATGGCGCATGGCCGCATCGAGCAGACCGCGAGTGCGCGCGCGATCTACACAAGGCCCGACAGCGCCTATGTCGCCCGTTTCATGGGCGGCCAGAACGTGATGTCCAGCATTGTGCAGAGTGTCGCCGGCGGGATTGTCACGCTGCGCGGACCGGATGGCGCCGGCTACGCAGTCCGCATGGAGGGACGCGCCGCGCCGGCCGGTCATGAGGTGACTTTCGCCGTGCGCCGCGATCGGGTGCACCTCGTCCGCTCGGACTCGGCCGGGGTTCCAGGGGTGAACGCGGTGAGCGGACTGGTACGGGCGATCGAATACCAGGGCACGTACGTGAAGGCCACGTTGCTCCTCGGTGGGGGCCAAGGTGGGGGCCAAGACGGCGTCCAGGGCGGCGGGCCTGAGTTCGTCGTCTTCGTGGACGAGGATGCCTACTTTCGCGACCCGATCGGCATCGGCACGCGCGCCACCGGATGGTGGGACATGGATGAAGCGCATCTGCTGCGAGCAGACTGAGAGAGGATCACTATGGAACTCGCCTTGAACATCAACGGCAGCGCCGTCCAGGTGGATGTGCCGCCTGACACCCTGCTGTCTGAGCTGCTGCGCGACACGCTGGGCCTGACCGGGACGCATATCGGCTGCGACACCAGCCAGTGCGGCGCCTGCGTGGTGCTTGTCGACGGACGTTCGGTGAAGAGTTGCACCGTTCTGGCGGTGGCCCTGCCGGGCGCCGCCGTGGTGTCGATCGAGGGGCTGGCGGCAACCCAGTCCGCTGAGGCGCTGCATCCGATGCAGATGGCGTTTCACGAAAACCACGGACTGCAGTGCGGCTTTTGCACACCCGGCATGATCATGAGCGCGGTGGAGTTCGCGACACTGAACGCGGCTCCGACCGAGGATCAGGTCCGCGCCTGGCTGGAAGGCAACATCTGCCGTTGCACCGGTTACCAGAACATCGTCGCCGCGGTGCTCGCCGGCACGCAGGCGATGCACGCAACGGCGCAGGAGGTCTAGCATGGCCAATCCAACCGGCATCGGCGCCTCCATCCTGCGGCGCGAGGACAAGCGGTTCCTCACCGGGCGCGGCAACTACGTGGCCGATCTGAAGCGGCCGGGTCAGACCGCCGGCGTGTTCGTGCGCTCGCCACATGCGCATGCCCGGCTGCGCGGGATCGACACTGGTCCCGCGCTGGCGATCCCCGGCGTGATCACGGTGCTGACCGGAGCCGATCTGGTCGCCGATGGCGTCGGCGGGATGCCGGTCGGCTGGGGCATCACCGGCAAGGACGGGCTGCCGATGAAGGAACCGCCCCATCCCGCCATGGCACATGACAAGGTGCGGCATGTCGGTGACGCCGTCGCCTTCGTGGTGGCCGAGACCCTCGAACGGGCGCGCCAGGGCGCCGAGGCGGTGCAGATCGACTACGAGGTGCTGCCGGCGGTCGTCGGGGTTCTCGAAGCCGTGCGCGCCGACGCACCGCAACTGTTCCACGATGTCCCCGGCAACCTGTGCTGCGACTGGGAGATGGGCGATCGCGCCGCCACCGATGCCGCCTTCGAGCGTGCCGCTCACGTTGCGCGCATCAGCCTGGTCAACAACCGCCTGATCGGCAACCCGATGGAGCCGCGCGCGGCGGTGGCCGAGTATGAGAGCTCGACCGACCGCACCACGCTGTGGACGACCAGCCAGTTCCCGCATGTCGTGCGCCTGCTGATGGGCAATTTCGTGCTCAAGATTCCGCAGCACAAGCTGCGCGTGGTCGCCCCCGATGTCGGCGGCGGCTTCGGCGTGAAGCAGTTTCACTACGCCGAGGAGGCGGTGTTGACTTGGGCCGCGCGGCGTCTCGGCCGGCCGGTCAAATGGGTCTGCGACCGCAGCGAGGGCTTCCTGTCCGATGCACAGGGCCGCGACCATGTCAGCGAGGCCGAACTGGCGCTTGACGAAACCGGCAAGTTCCTTGGCCTGCGGGTCTCCACGCTGGCCAACATGGGTGGCTATCTCTCGACCTTTGCCCCGAATATCCCGACCAACCTCTACGCACCGCTGCTGGGCGGCGTCTACACCACGCCGGCGATCTACTGCGAGGTGAAGGTGGTGTTCACCAACACCGTCCCGGTGGACGCCTATCGCGGCGCAGGGCGCCCGGAAGCTACCTTCCTGCTGGAGCGACTGGTCGATGTGGCTGCCTCCGACCTGGGAATGGACCGGATCGAGATCCGCCGCCGCAACATGATCCCCAAGGAAGCCTTTCCGTATCAGACGCCGATGGTGATCCAGTACGACAGTGGCGATCCCATGGGCTGCATGGACCGCGCCCTGGAGGCCGCCGACTGGGCCGGATTCCTCGCGCGGCAGGCGGAATCGGCGGCGCGCGGGCAGCTGCGCGGCATCGGCATTAGCACCTATGTCGAGGCGTGTGGCCTGGCGCCCTCGCGCCTGGCCATCAAGATGGGCGCCCGCGGCGGCTTGTACGAAAGCGCGACCGTTCGGGTGCATCCGACCGGGCATGTGACGGTGCTAATCGGGACGCACTCGCACGGCCAGGGGCACGAAACCACCTTCGCGCAGATCGTCTCCGAAAAGCTGGGCATTCCGGCCGAGAACGTCGATATCGTATTCGGCGACACCGATCGGGTACAGTTCGGCATGGGCACCTATGGCTCGCGCTCGCTGGTGGTGGGCGGATCGGCGTTGTCCAAGGCGGCCAACAAGGTGATCCTGAAGGGCCGCAAGATCGCCGCCCATCAACTGGAGGCGGCGCTCGACGACATCGTCTTCGAGGATGGCCGGTTCAGCGTGGCGGGCACGGACCGGAGCCGCGCCTTCGAGGAAATCTGTCTCTCGGCCTATGTCCCGGCGGACTTCCCGCTAGAGACCATGGAGCCCGGCCTGGAAGAGCAGGCGTTCTATGACCCGGTCAATTTCTCCTTCCCCGGCGGCGCCCATATTGCCGAGGTGGAGATCGATCGCGAGACCGGCGCGGTACGCCTGCTGGCCTATACGGCGGTGGACGACATCGGAACCGTCATCAACCCAATGATCGTCGCCGGCCAGTTGCACGGCGGCATCGTTCAGGGGGCAGGTCAGGCGCTGTGCGAAAGCGCGGTTTATGATGAGGCCAGCGGCCAGTTACTGTCCGGTTCGTTCATGGATTACTGCATGCCGCGCGCCGACATGCTGCCGCATATGACGACGGAGACCCACAGCACGCCCTGCACCCATACCGATCTCGGTACCAAGGGCTGCGGTGAGGTCGGCACCATCGGCTCTCCGGCCGCGGTTACCAACGCCATCGTCGATGCGCTGTCGGGTCTGGGGATCTCCCATGTCGACATGCCGGCGAGTCCCAATCGGGTCTGGCGCCTGATCCAGAGTGCCACTCTGACCAAAGCAGCCGAATAGGCGAGACACAGACATGAAAACCTTCGCCTATCATCGGCCGGCCGAGTTGGCTGCGGCCACCGCCCTGTTGGCGACGACGCCGGATTGCGTCGCCATCGCCGGGGGCATGAGCCTGCTGCCGATCATGAAATTCCGACTGGCCGACCACGCGGCCCTGATCGACCTGAGCGGGATCGCGGCGTTGCGCGGCATCACCGTCACGCCTGACAGCATCACCATTGGGGCGGCGACCACGCATGTAGAGGTGGCGCGATCGGCCGAGATCGAGCAGGCTATTCCGGCGCTGGGAGTGCTCGCCGGCGGTATAGGCGATCCGCAGGTGCGCAATCGCGGCACCATCGGCGGCGTGCTGGCGAATGCCGACCCGTCGGCCGACTATCCCGCCGCGGTGGTGGCGCTGAATGCCACCATCATAACCGACCAGCGCAGCATCGCCGCCGCCGACTTCTTTCGCGGCCTGTTCACCACGGCGCTCAACCACGGCGAGATCATCACCGCGGTGCGTTTTCCGGTGCCGCTGGCGTGCGGCTATGCCAAGTTCCGCAGCCCGGCCTCGCGCTATGCTATTATCGGCGTCTTTGTGGCGCGGTTCGCCGATGCGGTGCGGGTCGGCGTGACCGGCGCCGGACCGTCGGCGTTCCGCGTTCCCGAGATGGAGCGGGCGCTGCAGGGCGCGTTCACGCCGGACGCTCTGGCCGGCATGTCGGTTTCGCCCGAGGGCCTGAACAGCGACCTTCATGCCGAACCGTCCTATCGCGCGCATCTGGTCGGTGTCATGGCCCGCCGCGCGGTCACCGCCGCACTTGCCGGGCCATGAGCGCCTTGTGGCCGTCTCTACGCCGCGGTTCGGCTGTCGCTTGCCAGCGGGGCGGGATCGGCCTGCATGGTGCCTAAATTCCTGGCATCGAGGCCGAGATAATGCTGCAAATAATCATGCAGGGCCGCCGCCGCCGGCGAAATCGCCCGCTCCGCCTTGTAGAGCAGCAGTTCCACCGCCGGCAGCCTGGGAAAGTCCTCCGGATCGAGTTCGCACATGCCGGCGGCGAGCGCGCTGCGTCCCAGCACAGTGACGGCCATGCCGGCGAACACCGCGGCCAGCAATCCGCTGGCACTCTCGCTGACGCAGGCGATGCGCCAGGGCCGCTCGATCCGCCCCAGCGCGGCGATGGCATGCTCGCGGAACACGTTGCCGATCGGCAGCAAGGCCAGCGGCACCGGCCGCTCCAGATGCGCCTGGGACGCTGTGGCGCCGATCCAGATCAGTTGCTCCTGCGCCACCACCCGGCCGCCGGTGAAGTCGTTCATGCGCGTCACCAGGGCGATGTCGACATCGCCGCGCTTGACTTGGCTGACCAGCGGCGTGGACAGCACGCAGCGCAGTTCGACCTGGATCAACGGAAAGGTCTGGTGAAACATGCTCAGAATGGGAGGCAGCAAATTGGCCGCATAGAGATCGGGCGTACCCAGCACGACGTGACCCTCGATTCGCGGCGAGGCGAGCCGGCCAAGCAATTCGTCATGCAGACGCACGATCGACTTGGCGTAAGACAGTACCAGCGCGCCGTGCTCGGTCAGCAGGATACGGCGATTTTCGTGCATCAGCAGCGGACGCCCGGTGAGGTCTTCCAGGCGCTGGATCTGCAGGGTGATGGCCGGCTGGGTGCGACCCAGGCGGCGGGCCGTCTCGGTGATGCTGCCGGTTTCCACGACCGAGATCAGCGACCGCAGCATCCGAATTTCGAGACTGATAAGATTCATAGCCTCCTGGCGCAATCAACTGGGTTGCTCTGCTTGCAGGTCCGTAATGCAAGACAGAGGCCGATCCTCGACAGAGCGACGACAGCATGACTCCCGGGATGCTGCCCCGCCCGGTCCCTGGCGTGCTGGATGGCTGGGATTCCATGACGCAGGCGGAACGCGACGCGGCCTACAACAACACCGCCGCTGTGGCCGAAGTGGCCAGCCTGCATGACCGGCTTCTTCAACTATCATGCCGTGCCGACCAACAGCGCGGCGCTGAGCGCCTTTCGCTACCATACGACGGTTCTCTGGCTCCGGGCGCTCCGGCGACGCAGGACCGGATGACCTGGGCACGAATGGCGAAGATCGCCGCCGACTGGCTCCCGAAACCGCGCATTCTTCATCCATGGCCTAGCAAACGGTTTGCCGTCAAAAACCCAAGGTGGGAGCCGTGTGCGGGAATTCCGCTCGCACGGATCTATGCGGGGGGCGCTCAGTGATGGGCGTTCCTTGTACGTTGAAGCCTGCTCGGCGGGCGGCATACCGCGAATCCCGAACCTACCCCTAGGTACTCCCCCGGCTTCCGAACTGCCGCCGATCGGGTCTGGTTGCGTCTATTCATCTACTTTTCGTCTATTTTCCCCGGCTGTTTGGATGGACGCCATGGCTTTTATTCCCAGGCCCAGCGCCATGTCGCAAAACCGGTCCTCACTGGAGGACGGCTGAACAAACTGCCCCCAAAGGTTGCTGCGAACGCCGAATGGCGGCATTCTTGCCCAGAACGTCCGGGTGGCCCCGATGGAATTGGTCCTCGCCAGCATTATTAGTGCGCTAGTATCCGGCGCTGTGGCCAAGGCGGCCGATGTCGGAGGGAAAGCAATTGCCGACGCCTATGATGGGCTGAAAGCCCTAATCGTCCGGAAACTCGGCAAAGGCGGTGCCGTGCAGAGCGTGGAGGACGAACCTCGCTCGGAGCCGGCACAAGCGGCGCTCGCCGAGGCCCTCACCAAAGCTGGTGTGGCAGCGGACCCCGAACTTGCGCAGCACGCGGAGGCCCTTCGGGCGACGGTCGATGGGGCCGCTGGGACGGGCGGTGCAGCTATCGAGGTGGGCGACATCTGCGGCAAGGTGAACGTTCCGGTGAACAACCTTGTCGCCACTGGTCGGATCAAGCTCGGCGATATACGGGCCGAGACGGGCGATGCGACGCTCACCAACCTGACGGCCGGAGCCGGTTCATCAAAAAAAGCCTGAGCGAGGGCGAGACAGGCATATCGCTTTTCGCGACAAGGAACGACAGCCCAGCAAGCAGCCGCAACCCTTGGATTGTGACCGGCAGTGTTATGGCCGGACGCGACGTGAACTTCGGGCTGACGCCGGAGCAAGTGAAGGAGCTTACGGCGGCGGCGGCACGCGGCGCGACCGCGCCGCTGACGACCGCGATCGTTGACTTGAGCAAGCGGCTTGGTGTCACTGAGGACGCCGCCAAAACGCTCCTGCGTATCGTTGGCGAACAAGATGTCCCGCTGGAACGGCTCACGGCCTGTGCGGCTGAGAGGAACAGAAAACCGGCATAAGGCCTCTATCCCTCGATGATGCGGTAAATCGTCGCGGGGTGGACGTCGAAGGTCCTGGCAACCGCGCTAATCGATTTCCCTTCTCGCACGAGTTCCCTGGCCAATTCCTGCTGGTCTGGACGCATTTTCCTTGGCCGGCCGAAGGCAACACCGCGCGCCTTGGCGGCCAGTCTGCCATCAGTTGTTCGGCTCAGAATGAGGGTGCGTTCGAATTCGGCGATGCCGGCGAAGATGGTCATGACCATCCGCCCAGAAGGGCTTGTCGTATCCGCCCATGGCTCATCAAGAGATTGCAATCCAGCACTTTTCTCGGTCAGACGCTCGGCTATTCGCAGCAGTTCGGAGGTTGAACGGGCGAGGCGATCGAGCCGGGTTACCACCAGGATATCACCTTTGCGCAGCTGTTCGATCAGCTTCTCCAGCTTGGGCCGATTGCGTCTGGCGCCGGAGATCTTTTCTTCGAACAGCTTTTCGCATCCGGCGGCGGAGAGGCGTTGGCACTGGCCGTCGAGGGTTTGATCTCCGGTCGACACCCGGGCGTATCCGAGCCTCATGCGAACGCCCCGCGAGCTTCGCAAAACCTATTGCTAAAGTGCCGACTTCCGCATAGGTATTTTGCAAGGGAAATGGCCTGCCTTTTCCGTGCCCCGTTTACCCTTCGCAAAAGTGCTAAGTTCCGCACGATATGCCCACCCGCCACCTGTCCGATGAGCAGCGGCAACGCTATGCCAGTTTTGCCGCTGATCCTTCTCCGGATGAGTTGGCCCGGTATTTCCATCTGGACCGAACCGACCGGGAGGTCACCGACGGACTGCGTGGCGACCACAATCGCCTCGGCTTCGCGCTTATGCTGGGATCGGCCAGGTTCCTCGGCATCTTCCCCAGTGTTGATCTTGCTATTCCCAGTTCCGTAACGACTTTCCTGGTCGGCCAACTCGGCCTGAAGGCCGCGCCATGCCTCAAGGGTTATTTCGATCATAAAAATGGCCAGCGCATTCGGCATCTCGCCCTGATCCGAGAGCGTTATGGCTTTACCGAGTTTGCTAACAATGGACCTGCCCGGTTTCGCCTGGCCCGATGGCTTTACGCGTTGTGCCGGAGTGGCGACGATCACCCCGGTCCCCTGGTCGAGCGGGCTACGTCGTGGCTGGTCGTGAACAAGGTGATGCTGCCGGGCGTGAGCGTTCTGGAGCGCTTTGTCGGACGCATCCGCGACCGGGCGCAAAAGCGCCTTTGGGAACGTCTTGTTGCCGCTCTCGACGAGAAACAGCGCGAGCGCATCATCGCCGCCGCCAATGTGCGGATCGTGTCCGCACACGCCACGCTGCCGCTCGTGAAGCTCTGGGGCGCAGGGGATGTCGCTTCGGCGGATGGTATGCGCTTCATTGCGCCGGCGAGCGCCATTCATGCCGGGCCGAACCCAAAGTATTTCGGTCAGGCGCGAGGGGTGACCCGGTACAATCTGCTGTCCAACCAGTTCAGCGGCCTGAACGGCATCGTGGTTCCCGGCACCTTGCGCGACAGCTTGGTGTTGCTCGCCCTTCTCCTCGAACAGGAAACCGAGTTGGAGCCGATGGAATTCATGACCGACACCGCCGCCTATTCGGATGCGGTGTTTGGTCTGTTCTGGCTGCTGGGCTACCAATTCAGCCCTCGGCTGGCTGACCTCGGTGATGCCAGGTTGTGGCGGATTGATCGCAAGGCCGATTACGGTCCGTTCAACAGCCTCAGCAAAGGCACCATCAATCTTGCGCTGATCCGGGAAAACTGGCCCGACGTGATCCGCTTGGCCGGCTCGCTGAAACTCGGGCATCTCAAGGCAGCGGGAATCATGCGAACACTCCAGGTCAGGGATAAACCTACCAGTCTGGCTCGTGCACTTTCTGAAATCGGCAGGATCGCCAAGACAATCCACATTCTTCACTACATCGACGATCCGGCGTTCCGGCGGCGCATTCTGACCCAACTCAACCACACGGAACTGCGTCATCGTCTCGGCCGGCGTATTCACCATGGTGAACGCGGGGAGATTAGAAGCCCGCTTCAGCAGGGGCAGGAAGAGCAACTCGGCTCCCTGGGCCTCGCCCTCAATGCCGTCGTCCACTGGAACGCCATCTACATGCAGGAGGCCATTCGCCACGTTAGACAGGAGGGCATGGATGTCAAAAACGACGACATCGCCCACCTCTCCCCGCTGATCTGGCGCCATCTCAACTTCCTCGGGCGATACGATTTTTCGCTACCCGACACCGTTTTGGACGGCGGTCTCAGGCCACTCAGGAACCCTACTTCCGCATGGGACTTTTGAATAGCCTTATGCCGGTTCCCTGTTCCGCTCAGCCGCACAGGCCGGAAAGGCGGCTGCCCCAATACTGGAAGCGGCTTGTCTGCGACCGCGCGGTCCGAGGCGTGTCAAAACGATTGAATGCGTAATAGGCGACCAGGAGCGGCGCAATCACGTGGCTGGGGTCGATGGGGTAGACGCCGAGGCTGGGCATCACCGTTCTCCCGCAAAGCTCCCTGACCTTAGAAGCTGTTCCCTAGTGGCGTGACTGGCTTTGCCCAGATGCGGAGCGACCTGACGGGCTTCCCGAGTTGCCGGCGCCTTGTATTGCTTTCATCACGTTTTGAAATTCTTGGTCCCGTCGCTGCTGCTCCATAGGAGCAAGTACACGCGTTCTGAAGTTGGCCAATTCAAGCATGGCCATTGCGTCGGTCTCACCGCCTCCGGCAACCTCCGTCGCCTTATATTCGGCCGCAGCCAAATACAACGCTCCCAGATCGCTTTGACCCGAGGATCCATTGCTCAACGTCCCATAGTTGCTGCGGAGGCAATCGACGAAAGCGGCTACGGAAATCCTGCTGGAAGTGCAGATCTGGTCGGCCTGTGTAATTCCGGAGCTGCAGCCCGCCAGCGCCAGATAACCGGGCACAACGAGAGCTGAGATACTTCTTGTCGACATAACTTAGCTCCTTCAGCATTTCCGAATTGCGCCTCAACGAAATTTCGGCGATACGAAGAGGCTCCGTCAGACAGATGTTGGTCTATGAAATATTTCACACCATGACGGAGAGCATCAGATCAGAGGTCTCTCGGTCTAGGCTATATTCAAACGTCAATCGGGCGACCGGCTCAAGGTAGCGCCGGAGGCGGTTGCAACTGAGGTGGACCCCGGAAACTGGACAGGTAGCTAAGAGAGCCTCTCGCCCCTAAATTGGCATGGTTGCAAAGGGCAAACGATGGCGAATGTACGAAAGAAACACGGTGTTGACTTCAAGGCCAAGGTGGCACTGTCGGCGCTCCGCGAGGATGGCACGGTGGCGGAGCTTTCGAGCCGGTATGGTGTCCATGCGAGCCAGATCCATGCCTGGAAGACAACCGCCTGACGGCGCGCCATCGCTGCTGCCCGGCGCGCAGCCGAGCCCTCTGTCGCGTCGGCGGCGGACGAGGCACGACTGGCGTTGCTGTATGCCAAGATCGGCGAATTGACGGTGGAGCGGGATTTTTTTCGGAAAAGGTCTGGTGCCTGAGCCTAGCCGCCCGGCTGTCTCTGGTTGACCGAACCGACCCGGACCTGCCGATCGCGGCCCAGTGCCGGTTGCTGAAAGTCGCCCGTTCGACGCTGTATTACCGGCCATTGCCGGTGAGCGTGGACGATCTGCGGCTGATGCGCTGGCTGGACGAACAGTTTCTCAAGACCCCGTTTTATGGCGCCCGGCGGATGGTGGCGGTGATGCGGCGGGACGGTTTCGTGGTCAACCGCAAGCGGGTGAAACGTTTGATGCGGGTGATGGGGATCGCAGCAATCTACCAAAAACCCAATACCAGTCTCGGACATCCGGCGCACAAGGTGTACCCTTACCTGCTGCGGGGTCTGGTGATCGACCGGGCGAACCAGGTGTGGTGCGCCGACATCACCTATGTGCCGATGGCGAAGGGATTTGTGTATCTGGTCGCGGTGATGGACTCGTTCAGCCGGCGGGTGTTGTCGTGGCGGGTGTCGATCACGATGGATTCGGATTTTGCGTGGCAGCGCTGCGCGAGGCCATGGAGCAGCACGGGCGGCCCGAGATTTTTAATACCGATCAAGGGGTTCAGTTCACCAGCGCGGATTTTTTGGCTGGACTGGAAGCCCAGGCGGTGCGGATCAGCATGGACGGCAAGGGGCGGTATCTGGACAACATCTTCATCGAGCGGTTGTGGCGGAGCCTGAAATATGAAGAGATATTCCTGAAGGCCTACGGGTCGCCGGCCGAGGCGCGGAGTGGGATCGGCGCGTGGCTGAGCTTCTATAATGACGAACGGCCTCATCAGACGCACGGATATCGGACGCCGCGTGAGGTTTTCACCGGCGTGACCCATGGATATGTGGACAACGTAAACGTGACCCTATCCACGGGCCCACAACAGCAAGAAAAGGCTTTCAATAATTCAAATATCAAGGTAAGTATAGTCTCAGTAACCCCCCGGCGGGCCGGGGATCGTGAAATGGCCGAGAGTTCTCTCTTCACTCAGCCCGATTCCTGTCCAACCGATGGGGTCCACCTCAAACCGCCTCCGATCCTTATGCCGCCGCGACCGCGTATCTGTCCGATCTGAGCAAGATGCTCCCAAAGTCATACGGCGATAAGACCGAGGTTGCGGTAACCGGTGCCAACGGCGGCCCGGTGCAGAGCGAGCGTGTGACGGTGCCAGCGGACCCGATCGAGGCTGCCAGGGTATATCAGAAGGTTATGTCGGGGGACGGGTGATCATCTCGCGCACTCCACCCACCAGTGGAGGATGCTGGTGTAGTTTGCACGTCGACCATTTGGATCGCCGCCATCTTGTCCAGCACCGCCCGCATCTCGGCCAACACCGCTTCATCGCGATCCCGCGGTCCATGATCCAGGCGTGGCATTACCTGTGGGCCAGCGGCAGGCCATCCGGCGGGACGGGACTGCGGCGAGCGATCGCGCATCTCGATCCCGAAACTCGGCATCACAAGTTTCCGGTCAGGCATCGCTAACCGGGGATGGCCTCGCGCGCACGCGCGCGTATTGCGCAGTAAGTGGGCCCCGAGCGCAGTAATTATCAGTGGCATGACGGTGATTTTAGTGCGAAACAGGTCAATATTTTCCGCAACCCTGAATTGGAGAATTTTATGTCCGGGATGAACCAGCAAGGACGGCAAGCCGCCATTCACTCACACGGCATGGATTTTAAAAACCGAACTCATCAGGAAGGGCCGCCGTGTTGGCCGCCGGTAGTTTCTATTTCACTCTCTCTTTATATACCGCCACAGGCTGGCGGAGGACCTGTGCAGGTGGTATGGACGTGGTTGCACAAAGGGGTGTCTGAGCTCCCTGCTCTGCAACGTCCACTGAACCCCGACGCGCGGCATAGGCGGAGCCGCCCAAGAGCTGTAGTGGTATGCACCTACGCCTGGTGAGAAATTCGGGCGCCTGGTGAGAAGTTCGGGTTAGCGTTGACCGGCGTTCGGGAGGAGCGCAGCCATGAAGACATCCCATCTCATTCCGCTTTGCGCAGTGCTACTCGCCGCCAGTGTCACTGCGGGCAACGCGCAGGCCCCGCCGGGCAACTGGTGCGGGACGACCCCGGACCCAGGGGCGGATTTCCCCAGCCTCGCCTACAACGCCAGCACGGACGCCGTCATCGCCGGGATCAACCAGAGCCGGGCGGCGGAGGGGCTGCCCGCCCTGGTGTTGCCGCGGAACTACGCGCAGTTGCCGGACGAACAAAAGGTCATCGTCCTAATCAATCTCGAACGCACAGCGCGGCGTCTGAGCCCCTTCGACTTCGGCAACCCGCAGCTCTCCGGCAATGACCCGGTGCTCGGCTACGCGGCGACCAACCACAGCACCTTGTTGCAGCACACCCTCGCCTTGCATCCGGGATTTACCAACCCGAATGGCGGGTCGGTGTGGCACGATAACTCAATCGAGGGCACGGTCCGGCAGCGCTTGGGCGCGCTGCCGGGTTTCGAGGGAGGCGTCAGCGCCTGGAGCGAGATCATCGCCTCCGGAAGCCCGGAAGGCGCCGTTTACGGGTGGATGTATCAGGATCCCGGGTCACGCTGGGGACACCGCCACAACATCCTCGGAATCGACGCGTGCTTCACCAGTGCCTGCCTGGACTTGCGCGGCCCATAGCTGGATGGAGCGGACCGTGCGACTTTTCCCACCTCCCCGCATGCCCCTGGAACGCCAACCGCGGCGGCACAAACGTCTACACCGTCGAGTTCGTTCGCAGCGACGGCACCAGCACCGGCTACAAACCCACAGTGATCACCGCCGCCACGCCGGCCCCGACCGGGCAAAGGCGGGTGGACTTCCAAACCTGGGTGTCGTCGCAGACTCTGCGCGGACAACCGCGGGTCGGCCGTCGAGGTGCGGTTGTCCGCGACCTACGACGCGACGGTCTATGGCCTGCCGAACGACATCCGGCAGGTG
This sequence comes from uncultured Pseudomonadota bacterium, assembly GCA_963832865.1. Lineage (GTDB taxonomy): Bacteria > Pseudomonadota > Alphaproteobacteria > Acetobacterales > Acetobacteraceae > Rhodopila. Next base: position 1,091 of record CAWHWH010000065.1, on the reverse strand, counting down.
TGGATTTACCCGATGACGACCTGGGGCCAACCGATGACCCCGACCGCCTGCCCGGCTGGGACGACCTGCCCGGCGATCCTGGGCCAACTCCCGTTCGGCGCGGGGGCGGTCCCCTGTCCGGTCACCAAGGGCTCGACCCCAGCACGCCAAGCTATTCCTGCGCGGCCACCGTGCCGATGCCGACCGGGAGCGGGCCGCCCTGGACCGGGCCGGTTGTCATCGCCTTAGACAACTACGGCAACGCGCTCTACCAACCAGCAGTCGGCGTCTTCCTTCCCCCCGCCGCGTGCATAGATCCCAAGACAGGTCAACCCATTAGCATAGATCCTGGGACAGGCCAATTCACTACGCGCTGTTAGTCAGGACAATCGGGTGAACGAGCTGAAGGGAGAGGTGGTCCCTGGAACTCGTTCGCGGCGATGTGGGACACGGGCTGGTTCGCAATCTCGCCGTCAGCGGGTTGCGCAATCCGCCCGTGATCGGCGGGTCGTTCCTCTCCGATCAAAGTGATGGCGGCAATTTAGCGATGAACTTCCTCAGCCGTCTGTGGGTCCGGCCTCTCCTGCAGCTCTCTGGGTGTTCCCGGTGGACTAACTGGCATGGTCCGATACTACGCCTGATGCCCGAGGCTGTGTAGCTGGTGGCGCTACCAGACCGTCTCTCCACAGCGGCAGCGCCTCCCCCGCCGGATAACTGTTAAGCGCTTGCGCATCCCGATGACGAGGACGAGCCGAAGCCGCGCCGCAAACGCGGCGAAACGGACAAAGGATTAATTACGGCGTGGCGCACGTGCTGCACAGCGCCGTCATGAAGACCGGCGCAGCGGCCCGAGGCCGCTTTGCCGCGTTGCGGCCCGCCAAGGTAGCGCCGGAGGCGGTTGCGACCGCCGCCGATCCTTATGCCGCCGCGACCGCGTATCTGTCCGATACGCTCGACTGGCTCAATCTATGGCAAGACAACGCGAATAACGATCAGTGGCATGACGGCAATTTTAGTGCGAAACAGGATCAATATTTTCCGAAAAAAACCCTGAACGGGAGAATTTTATGTCCGGGAGCACCAGCAAGGACGGCAAGCCGCCATTCACTCAC
>CAWHWH010000064.1:0-204806 GCA_963832865.1 uncultured Pseudomonadota bacterium | reverse complement strand
AGCCGAGTAGTGGACGCTTTCCACCGATAAGCCCTCTTATCCGCGCCTCGTGCAATTAGTCCGGTCGATTATGAACCGCTTAAGCGCAATCAGTGTAGCTTTCGGACGCTCCACGGCAATGACGCCAATCCTGTTGACCCCAAGCAGACGCCGGGCTGGCAAACGGCGTTACTGGTCGCAGCGGGACCACCCTTGTTGCCGCCATTGGCGCAGGCGGAGAGGGCTGAACCGAGCAGGATGAGCGCGAAGACGCCGATCGCCACGGGAACCCTCATCACATGTTCCTCCCCGTGATCATCGTGGACTGTTCCAGAGCGACCGGCGTTCTCGGGTTCACCGGCTTCAGGCGCGGCGGCTCCGAAGGATCGAGGTGCGGCCCACAGGCGCGTCGCGGCGGAAACGAAGTGATTGAGGTGCGGCCAGACATTCGCGGCGCGTTTGACCAGTCCACACCCGTCTCGGCTTCAGTGTCAATGAAAAACAACGCAAGAATATGGCAAGTTGTGTCGCGGAGCGGCCGGTGGCTGCAGGCATATCCTGGGCCGCAGACTCCCGGCGCTTTGCGCGGCTTTGATCCGACTCATTGAACCACACCGGCTGCTGTTCCGCGGCCCTGACCTGCGGGGCGGATCTCCTCGACAAAGCCGGCCAGGCTGACCTGTGGTCGGGCTGGAGCCTGGTGCGAATGGGGCCGGATATGTCGGCCTGGCGCGCGTGCGGGTTGATCCGCATGCCGAACTGGCGATCGCCGAGACGGCTCGGCCGGCCGGCAGTCCCGCAAGCTCAGGCGTGTTGAATATGGGTTGCTTCCAGTAACGATTGGCGCGCACAGAAATAGCGTAGCGGTCTTTCAGTAATCGGTGGCGGTGTTCGGCGTCCCGTTGGGTCGCATTTGCCGGAGAACCGGCGGCTGATGCGAGGTATCACAAAGATCGAGCACCGTCCGACCTGCACACGGCTGAAATCCGTGCCGATCGCCGCGTTCTGCCGCACTGAATAGGGTTCAATCCGGATGCCCAAGCTCGGAACGACCACCTGGGACGCGGCGCTCGCCCGCCGCCTCCACGATGATGGCGCGACCTACAAGCATATCGGCGAGCGGGTCGGCACCGCTGCATCGCTGGTCAGTCAGTTCGCCTCGCGTCACTGGCCTGCACGCGACCAGGCTATGGCTGTATGATCCGGCACCCGCAGGGTTAAGGCCGAGCAGACTGATGATCGAGCCGATCGATCCCTCAGCTTGCCGATAGCCAAGACGGAACACGGCGCGTCGGGTCAGCGCCGTCAGGATCGCCACTAGCGAACACGAAGGTTGGCCACCTCGAGTTGTACGTGGCGCCGCTGCCCACGCCGCGATCGCATCGTCGGAAGTAAACCACACTGTCATGCTGCGGCGCTGACGCAATCCAGCCTCGTAGGCGGCCCAGTTCGCGACCCTGTGCTGCCGCCGCGGGATGTGATGGCGGCGATCCTGGTTTAGCTTGAACGGCAACGCAGGCATCGAAGGCAATCTTCCGTGATCTGGGGGGCTCGCGAAGGTTGTGCGAAAGGTTCTGCGATCCGAGGCGACCGAGTTTCATTACGAGCAAATCAAAAGCGTTGCGTGACGCCCGCAAGGATCGTCCGGCGCAGCCCATATTGCGGCGCGCCCACACTAACGCCTGTCCCGTTACGGATCTCGTAAATCGTATCGCCCGCGTTCAGCACATCCAGACGCAGTTCGGTCCCTGCGCCGACACCGGTCTTGAGCTTTTGCACCACCGACAGGTTGACCTCGCCGTATCCAGGAAGCGCGATCCCGTTCGGCACCGTGGCGGTGCTCGCGCGCAGGCCGCTGCCTCCGAGGAAGTCCATCGACAGTAGGGTTGGGTGATCCGTGTCGCGATTGATCCTGTATGAGACACCAGCCGAACTGGTCCACCGCTGGTCGTGATCAGCGTAGATCCAATGCGAGTTGATATAGGCAAGTTCGTCGGCACCGAAATTGAACTGGGCCGAACTGATGCCGTTGGCCAGCGACGTGGCCCAGCCGAGATTTGCGTAGGCCACCCACGGCCCGCTCTGATAGTTGGCTGTCAATTCGCCACCGTAGATTTTCGCTCTGGTGTAGGTGAAATCGGTCAGAATAATGGGCGCTCCGAACTGACCGACGTCGCCCTCGTTTGTTGCCTGCTGCAAATACGCATCCATGCCGACTTGAAGACCCGGTAGAAGTTTTTGTGTAATGCCCGTGTCGAAATAATTTGATCGCGTGGCCTTCACCGGATCGTTTTGTGTCACCTCGGGCGCCGCCGACGTGTTCTGGAACGGCGCAAGATTGGTCTGGGTAAGCCCTTCCAATGGCGGCGGCGCAAAGTAGCGCGAGTATCCGATATGCAAGGTGGTGGACGGGGTGGGCGTCCAGACCGCGTTGATCCGCGGACTTAGCTGATGCTCCACAACGGCCTCGTCAGACACATCGAACCGAGCGCCGTAGTTGATGGTAAGTTTCGGCAGCACGTGCCATTCGTCCTGCACATAAAGGCCATAGAGCCAGCCAGTCAGGCCGCCTCCTTGCCGAATGATCTGCGGGCCGCCGGTCTGCATGCCAGCGCCATCGACTGGCACCACGGTCGAATTGGTATTGAAGGTTGTGCGCTCGCCTTGGGTCAGGAAGCCGCCGCGGATCGTGTGCGTCTCGTTGACGCGCCAACTTGTATCCGCCTGTACACCAGTGGCGAAGTCCGTTCGGGTTGCGACTTGCGAAACACCGTTGAACAAAAGATCTCCCAGCGGGTCCGGCGAGAAGTGCAGGTAGTTGTTGTGGCTAAACAGCGAGATCTGTCCGTCGAAGTCATCGATGTGCTTCTGATACGTCAGCATTCCGAAATTGGCAGATTCGCTCTGGTTCTCGTTCAAAATTGAGCTGTTGAAAGTACTGACGCCGTTCACGCTAATCCCCAGCGGCGGTATCTGCCCGGGGGAGTTGGGAATCTGAAACTGGCCCGCATAGGCGCCGGCGACAAAGCTGAGCCGGGTATTTTCATCGAGGATCCCTGCGACATGTGTGAAGCCATGGAACTGATCCGTAGTGTCATGCAGGGCATTATAGCTGGCCACCGGATTGTCGATTCCGCGATTATTGTGCAGGTAATCACCGGTGACGAACCAGTCCACGGGTCCGCTATGGCCACCTTCCGAGAAGCTGGGTTGTAGCCAGTTCCAACTGCCGCCATACATCGACAACGACAAGCCGGGGCTGTTGTATCCAGTCTTGGTCTGGATATCGATCACGCCCGCGGTGTTGATCCCGTATTGCGCAGGCAGCGAACCGGTGAGCACAGCGGTCGAATATGCGAGGCGCGATTGCAGGACTTGGCCAAAGAACGACAACCCCTGGGGGAACTCCACCCCGTCGATACGATATTGCACGTTGGCCATCTCGCCCCGGATGTGGATCTGACCGAAACTGTCCTGCCAGACGCCCGGCGACTGGAGCACGACCTGGTTCATGTCCGCGTTCGAACCCTGCGGGATGGCTTCCAGCGCCTGCTGGTCAAATTGATACTTCGTCGCGCCGAGACTTGGCTGGATCTGCTGGCGCGCCACATCCAAACGTTTCGATGTGATGTCTATGTCGAGAGGGACGTCGTCGTTCGCTCCGGCATCTGGCTGTGCTGGCGGAGCGGCAAGAACGGGTTGGCCGGATTTGGATGGCGATACAATCGCAAACAGAGAAAGCACGCTGAACGACGCGAGTAGCGAACGCCGCGCCTGCATTTCACCGTCCCCTCTAGTCCGTCGCCGCGCGGGCTTATCTGCTTTTGACTGCCGAGATTAGCAAGCTGCGGCCGCTTGTCCAGCCTATCGCTGATAAGCCCGGGCGCTCCCGGGACCCGCAAAGCGCCGGCGGCCCTTTGATCCCACTCAGGGAGGGGGCCTAGCTTCTCGGGTGCGTTTTGCGCCAGACGGCCAGGAGAGCGGTGTCGTCTACCGCCGTGTAGCGCTGGGTCGTGGACAGGCTGGCGTGCCCCAGCAGATCCTGGATCGAGCGCAGATCGCCGCCGCCGGCGAGCAAGTGGGTGGCGAAGGAATGCCGCAAGGCGTGCGGCGTGGCGTGTTCGGGCAGCCCGGCCAGGCGGCGATAGGTTCTCAGCACCTTCTGCGCGACGGCTGGGTCGAGGCGCTGGCCGCGAGCACCCAGGAACAGGGCGTTGTCCGGTTTCGCGCTCGGGTGGAGGACCAGCCAGGCCTCGGTCGCGGCGCGTACCACCGGCAGCACCGGGACGATGCGCGTCTTTGCGCCTTTCCCTTTGACCGTCAGGGACGGGTTGGTGCGCAAGGCGATGGCATCCCGAACGTTCAGGCTGAGCGCCTCCGCGATACGCAACCCGCTGCCATACAGCAACGAGAAGAAGGCGATGTCGCGCGCCTGGATCGCCGGATCGTCCGAAACGTCGCCTACATGGTCCGTCACGTCCCGCGCCTGATCAATCGTCAGTGCTCTGGGCAGTGCAGGACGAGGACGCGCGGTGGAGACCAGACGCACGGCGGTAATCTCAACGCCATGCCGGCGGCCCAGGAAGCGAAAAAAGCTGCGGACCGCGGAGAGGTGCTGGGCCCGTGACGATGCCACCAGCTTCTCATTCGCCAGCGCCGCCAGCCATCCCCGGATATCCGCTGCCCTCAGCCTCGCGAGCGCGTCCAAATCGGGTTCGCCGCCAAGGTGGTTGGTCAGGAACCCGAGGAAACCGGCCAGCGCGTGGCTGTACGCCTCTACCGTGTTGGCGGCGGCGTGACGTTCCTGTTCCAGCCAGTCCAGGAACGCGTCGCGTGCGGCCTCGCCGGTCATCGCCGAGACGAGCTCGGATCGCACCGTTGGAGGCGGCGTCTCGACCGAAGGGCGGCGGCCCATCAGGTCGGCCAAAGCCCCGGTGGCATGCGTTGGGAGGGCACGATCAGACCGGTTTGCCGCCAGCTATGGTGACTCTGAAGCCCGACCTTGTGTGCGGCCAATAATCCCACATGGCGCGATGCTGGACACAACGGTTGTCCCAGAACGCCACCGAGTTCTCTTGCCAGCGAAACCGGCACTGAAACAGCGGATTCTCCGCGTGATCATAAAGATATTCAAGCAGGGCCGAGCTTTCATCCCGAGGTACCCCGAGCAGCCGCTTGGTGAACCCCCGATTAACGTAGAGGGCTTTCCGACCGGTCACCGGATGCGTTCGGATCACCGGATGCTCTGCCCGCGGATAAACCGCCTTGTCCTCGACCCCTAGGTTTTTGTACGTCCCACGATACGATTCCTCGCCGTCATGCACCGCGATTAATCCGTCGAGGTATGCCTTCATCCGGTCGGATAGCGCCTCATAGGCGGCATACATGTTGGCGAACAATGTATCCCCACCCCGAGGTGGGCACTGCTTGATGTATAGAATGCTGCCCATCGGGGGTTCCGGGTCACAGGAAACGTCGCTGTGCCATCCTTCGCCGTTCGCCCGCAGGCTGTCCTTGTCGGCGTGAATGATCATCAACTCCGGATGGCCGGCGGCATGCGGTGCGGCGGGATGGATATGCAGCGCCCCGAAATTCCGCCCGAACGCCAGATGTTGCGCCTGGGTCAGGTGCTGGTCGCGGAAGAAGACGACGCAGTTCTCCGCCAGTGCCCGGTGGATCTCGTCCATCTGATGGTTGGGCAGGGGTGCTGACAGGTCCACCCCACCGATCTCCGCGCCGATGAGGGGGGTCAGCTTGTCGATCGAGATGCTCTCATACGGCGCGGATTGGTCCGTCGAGTGCCGATACCGGGGCCCGTTGTTGCCGCGAAGCGCGTTCATGGTTGAACCTTTTTTCTTTGAACACCGGCCGGGATCATCTTCTCGGGGCCGTCGAACCGCAAGCGGGGCTTAAAAAGGCAACCAAAAGAGTGCATTTTTTTTCGCCCATGAGCATGGATACAGTTCTTCGAGCCCTCGCCAATCCGATCAGGCGGGGCGTGCTGGACAGCCTGCGTGCCCGCAACGGCCGGTCTTGAATTGAAGCAATGTCCGACTTGGCCGAGGAGGCGCTGGCAATGCTGGGGGTTGCGGCCAAGATTTGAACGCCCGCCGAATCCGCTAGTCCCTGTTCCCCCTGGACTCCGACGGGGGGTATGCGGAGCGGCTTTCGTCGTCGATCAACTCGCGGGCCCGATGCCAATAGCGGGCCGCCCACCCTTCCTGCCTACCTTCTAATTCCCACAGTAGATAGGCTCGTGTCCGAATGTTCAGTTCGATGCTCTGTTCCTCATTGGACATGCTGTTGTTCCTGTCTGGATTCTGCGGCCTGTAGTGCACTGGCTGCAGCGGCCGGGAAAATACATGGACCCGTTCTAGCGGTAGATCGGATCCTGGTTCAACCCCGCGGAGCAGTGGCAGCCTGCGGCCGCTTTCTGCGCGGTATAAGAGAAGCCAATAGGTAACCAAGACTTCCGGCTATCAGGAGAGCAATAAGCCTATCAGGAGAGCAATAAGCGGCTTTTGCTGATTTTTTTTGCTGAGCGTTGCCGTGGCGCCGCGCGCTCGGTCAACCATCTCGCCATAAGCATCATGCGTATCGCCTGCGATTTGGCGAGCCTTTTCTTCGACAACCAGTGCGACCAAAGCCAAGGTGACCACAGCTAGAATTGCCTTCATCGAATGTTCCTTGTTCTAACCCTTTCCGGCATCGCGCAGAGGATTCACAGCGTACTGAATGTCGGCCTTGCGAGGACAGTGGTCAGGCACCCGATGTCCTAGCGACGAAAATAGTGCGTCTCCGGAGGTCGAGAGGCGAGCGGGCTAGAAGGAGAGTGGATGAGGAACGAAATAGCGTAGCCGATAGCCGCGACACCGATCAATGACAACAGCGGCTGCTGTTTAACCGCACTGTCCACATAGTGGCCTGCCCGTGCGCCTGCATGATAAACTTTCTCTCCGACCTCCCCAGCTTCGCGCCGAACCGTCTGTGCCGCGCCGCGCATTGTGTCACCGGCTCGGCCGGCCACATCCGACATCTTCTCGGCCACATTGTTTGCTATGCCGGCAAGTTGGTCCTTGGCCGCGCCAACCTGATCCTGCAAACCAGCACTTGCCTGATAGAGCTTCCCCTCGGCCTGCGTGCTCGTGTCGACGGTCGGTGCGCCGAAAGCATTCTTGCCTTCGCTGAGGGCGTCCTTCGCCGCTCCCTTAACCTGATTCTCGTCCATATCCGGAGCCCTTTTGTATTGAATGTTGAGGCACGTTAGTTAACTGTCGTAACACTACCGCTGGCGTCGCGCGGCGAGAGGTCCCAGCGGTCGAAACGCATCCAGCACCATCAAACTACAGTGGTAATTGTTGTAAGGCTTCTACGGTGGACGCTATGTCGACAAGTTCAGCCAATGATCAAGTCCAAGGCAAGCATCAGAAGGCTCCGCCGGACGTATTTCAAGGAGGACCGCGAGATCAAGCTGTTTCAGGGATCACGGGTGGCTGACGTAGACGCCACCGAGGCCACCGAAAAGCCAGAGCACCACCAGAACAATCAAGACCAAGCCAAGAACGCCGCCGAGGCCGGACCGACCGTAGCGATTGTAGCCATAGTAGCCACCGCCGCCGCCCAGGAGAACAATTAGCAAGACAATGATAAGGATCGTGCTCATCACTCATCCTTGCAAAGTTCGTTTTTGCCAATGTGCCGATGTATTCGTAAGGTCAGCTATAGGTCCTATTTCTCTATTGCGTCTCGGAGTGAGTCTTTGATACCGCCGACGGCATTCTGAACCTTGCCCTCAGCCTGATCGGCCTTTCCTTCGGATTGTAGCTTGGTATCACCTACCCCTTTGCCGACTGCCTCTTTGATTGACCCCTTGATCTGCTTCATCGATCCGACGATCCGGTCCTTGTCCATTGAAAATCTCCAAAATTTCCGCAGCTGGGGTGCTTGCCCGTCGCCAGACGAATTTCGTTGCGAGCAGCTCCCCTACATACCTGACTTGACCTTCTCGGCGGAATTCGTCACTGCATGGCCCGCGGCGCTCACGTCCTGGCCCACGCCAGCGGTCGTGTTGCAGGCGCTCAGCAGACCGGCCGCGCCCGACAGCGCAACAAGGTTGAGAAGGACAATTGCGAGACCTCTGCGCATCAGAAAATCCTTTCTGCGCTTGCTTGATAGTCCTGATGCTAAGCTGTGCATTGATCTGGATCAACAATGCGGCAATACCGACGCGGGCGAGAGAAACGCACTACCTTAACGCCGTCCCGATCCACGAGATCGCGGACTGCTGGATCGGCAAATATGAACGCGTGCGCCTGCAGGCGCCCGGTGACCTCAAGCGAAACCTGGAGGGAAAGATGATTGAGCCGTGATCGCTTCGTCTATGTAACCTACATCCGCACGACACCGGATAAAAGGGTGGGAGGCGTCGACCCCCGACCTGAATTCACTCCCAAATACTGGTTCGGATGCTGGCAGGAGAGCGCTTGGTTGGTGGGGTCATCCTGGAAGCTGATGAAGCCGGTAATGCGCGGTGATGCGCGTGAGTGTTAGCAAAGCCGCCCAAGAGCCGGGATTTAGCATGCCGGTGGCAACATGCCTTCTGGCGAAACTATGCATGCCGAAGCGTTCCGCTCTCGCAGTCCGTCCGGGATGTCCTGTGGGAGCTCAGGAATTGTCCACCACCTGCGGCGACAGACGACGCCTCGCCGCAAATATGGCCGACCGCGACGGGAGCCGGCGGCAGTCCATTTGAGCCGCCGACCGCGCGGGTCTTACTGCCGCGCCATGGCAATGCGGAGGGCCTCCTCCGGCGAAACAAGGTGATCTGAATTCTCGGCGGCATCGGCGATGGCAATTTGCACGCCTTTGACCCGGCCGTTGAAGGCATTGCCGCGTGGGCCGTAGTCCGGGGAGACGGGGGCTCCACTGTCCTCGCCGACGTCGCAGCCGTCATCGGCAGAAAAGATCATTGCCAGCGTCATGGGTATATCCCCTGCGCCAACCTGCTTGCCGTCAACGTAGAGCGACACCTTACCGCCTTTGCCCAGGCCGCCGCCGGCATAGGCAAACTCCATGCGCACCTGGTGCTCGCCGACGGGCAGCTTGCTCGTCGCCTCGACATAGAAATGCTGCACACCGCCCAGGTTGTAACAGTATTTGAGCTTGCCAGCTTTGGCGTACAGGCTCCAGCCGCCGATGTTCGCACCCTGAGCGATGATCACCCCCTCGGCGTCGAAGTCCGGCACCACGATTTCGGCGGTGACCGAGTGGGATTTGTTCTTGATGCTGATGACGCAGTTTTCGGACAGTCGGCCCATGCCGGGGAAGAGCAGCTGAGTCGTTCCCCTGATCAGCACCGGCCGGCCCGCGACGTCGGGGTTCATGCGCCTGGCGAGATCGTCGTCCATCGGCAATACGTTGTGGCGCGTTGCCTCGATAAGCCATAGGCGCTGCAGTTCATGCAGCTTCTCCGGCATCAGCTTGGACAGGTCGTTGCTCTGGCTCCAGTCTTTTTCCGTGTCGTAAAGTTCCCAGACGTCGTCGTCGAAAGCGGGAGCCTTCTCGAACATCAGCCAGGGTGTCTTGTGCCGCGTCACCGCAGTCCAGCCCTTGTGGTAGATGCCGCGGTTGCCGAACATCTCGAAATACTGCGTCTCGTGCCGTTCTGCCGCCTTAGCGTCGTTGAACGAGTAAAGCATGCTGACGCCCTCGATGGGCTGCTGCGGCACACCGTTCACCGAAACCGGCTCAGGCAGCCCCGCCGCTTCGAGGATCGTCGGCGCGATGTCGATGACGTGGTGAAACTGCCACCGCATCTCGCCCCTGGTCGCGATCCCGTTCGGCCAGTGGACGATGGTTCCGTTACGCGTTCCGCCCCAGTGCGAGGCAACCTGCTTGGTCCACTGGTAGGGCGTGTCCATGGCATGCGCCCAGCCGACCGCATAGTGGTTATAGGAGTCCGGGCCACCGAGCTTGTCGATCCGGGCGTTGAGGAATTCCGGTGTCTCGATCGCGGACATTCCGTTGAAGTTCAGCATCTCGTTGAACGTGCCGTTCAGCGTGCCCTCGGCCGAGGCGCCGTTGTCGCCAATGATGTAGTAAACCAGCGTGTCGTCGAGGATGCCCAGTTTCTGCAGGCCATCGAGCAGGCGACCGACATGGTGATCGGTGTATTCCATGAAGCCGGCGTAGACTTCCATTTGCCGGCGCAATACCGGTTTCAATGCCTTCGGCATGTCGTCCCACGCCGGGATTTCCTTGTGACGCGCGGTGAGTTGGCATTCTGGCGGAATGACACCCAAGGCCTTTTGCCGAGCGAAGGTCTCCTCGCGGAGCTTGTCCCAGCCCTGATCGAACTTGCCCTTGTATCTATCGGCCCATTCCGCCGGCACGTGGTGCGGGGCGTGAGTAGCGCCGGGCGCGAAGTAGGCGAAGAAAGGCTTGTCGGCAGCTAGCGCCTTCTGCTGTGAGATCCATGCCATGGCCTTGTCAGTCATGTCCTCCATGAAGTGGTAGCCCTCTTCGGGCGTCTTCTTTGGATCGACCGGCGTGGTGCCTTCGTAGATCGTCGGATACCACTGGTTTGCTTCGCCACCGAGGAAGCCATAGAAATATTCGAAGCCGCCGCCGCCCGTCGGCCAGGCATCGAACGGCCCGACCGGGCTCGTCTCCCATACCGGCACTTCGTGGCACTTGCCGAACTGCGCGGTGGAGTAGCCGTTGAGCTTCAGCGTGCGTGCCAGCGGCGAAATGGTGTTCGGGAGCACCGAGCTATAACCCGGCGAACCGCTGGCGATCTCGGTGATGCCGCCCATGCCGGCGGTGTGGTGGTTGCGCCCGGTGAGCATCGCCTGACGGGTGGGTGAGCAGAGGGCGGTGGTGTGGAAGCGGTTGTACTTCAGCCCGTTCGCGGCCAGCTTCTCCGCGTTCGGCGTCTGGCAGGGGCCGCCGAACGCGCTCGCGGAGCCAAACCCGGCATCGTCAATCAGGATGAGCAGGACATTAGGTGCCCCTTTTGGGGGACGTAACTGCTCGATCGGCGGAAACTTTGTGTCCGGATCCTTTGCATCATAGGTCATCAAGCCACGTCGCGCCGTGTTCGGCATCGGGAGGTGGGTGCGGTGGTTCCTGTCGTCACTGGTCATGATCTCGGATCCTTTGTGCGGAAGCCGACACGAGTTTCTTTGGTTGGCGCAGTCCTAGGCAATGCATCGAGGGGCGAGCGTTGGTCGCACGCCGTAGGCGTGTAGCCGAGCACGCTGGTAACCGATTCACACAACACGCCGCTATGCGGAATCGGCATTCGGTCTTCCGAACCCACAAGAACGGGGCCAAACCTGGACTATCTCGAAGGCTCACGAATGAGACATCGCTTCCGATCGGCGATGCTAAGCAGGGCGTGGGGCGTATCGCTCGGAACACGGGGTCTCCCTCGGATGGACGCGAGACCTGCCGGAAACGCATTGAGGCCAGATCGTTGCCGCTGTGCGGCGCCGGTGAGGGCTTGTGATTAGCATGCAGAGTCGAGGTCTAGAAAATTTTTGCGACATAGATTGGTGGTGGGTTTGTCGCAGCCGAAACGCAAGGTTTGCTTGACCATCGGGGGATCGATCTGCTTGCACCAAACCCCTGCTCGCCCGGACAATGTCGCCCCAGGCCGTCGATTCGAGGGCCCTTATCCGCGCAGCTCACGGCCTCAGCCCACCGCGAAATGCGATCTGCAGACACGCGACATCACTCGAATGACCCATGCTTGCAGCAACGAGCGCCAATCCAAACAGTGAATACATGTTCTCACGCAGCGTGGATCTGATCCTGATGTTGGGATTGATTGCTCGAATTGCGTCGATGCTATACCCGGTTTCACGCAGGCTTCGGGTCAGGCTTTTTAGCGTAAAATACCGGAGATGGGTCCGGTCCAAAATTCCCGCATCCTTGTAGTCCCAATCTTTTAAAACGAGCGTGTCAAACAGATTCTTAAAGTAGCGCACGTTTGGCACGGATCCGACGATGACGCCACCCGGCGAAATCTTTTGTTTGACCCGGCGCAGAAAAGCGTCGTGATCCGCCATATGTTCAATCACATCATTGCATATGACGACGTCAAAATAGCGATCTGGCAGCTTGGATTCGACATCTTCGTACAGCCCCCTATGCACAGCGTGCATGTGCGTAGCCGCGATGGCGGCAGAGTTTGCATCTGGCTCAACCCCCCATAGCTCCTTAACGCCTGGAATGGACGCAGAAAATCGGCCCTCCCCGCAACCAATCTCGAGCACCGTATGCCGGCGGGTCGGGATGAACTCCTGCATTTCAGGCCGGACCTGCCCAAAGTATTCTTGATGTATTGGCATCGGTCGATATAATTCCGTCGTGGCTGGCTTCGCGACAGCGGTCCGTCCGCGACCCGCCCCAACATCCGGCCTCCACCCCAAGGCCTGAAGGCGACGAAGGATAACCTAGAAACGAATACCCTTGCAATCGATAAAATATCGAATCAAAATATTGGTGCGAGTCGGACCAACAACCATTCCCCGCCGCGTAGCGAAATCCATCATCCCCAGGCAATCCCGCGCCGCGAAGCAGAAACCGCCTACACCACCCCTGCAGCCCGCATCAACACCTCGGCCGCCACCCGTGCCTGCATCGCGACCGCCGGATCCTGGCGAACCAGCATCGACGCGATCGCACCCTCGAATAGCAGCGCGATCTGGCTCGCCAGCGCGTCGGGCTCCTCCGCTCCCCCCGAGGCAACCAACGATACGACGTGCCGCCGCCGTTCCTCCTTATAGTCAAGCGCGATCCTCCGCGCCTCTTCGCAATCTTCAGCCAGTTCGGTCACCGCATTAACGAACGGGCAGCCACGAAAATCCCCGTTGGCAAACGCCGCATGAAGCTGATCGAACAACGCCAGCACCTGCCCCGCGGGAGGCAGATCCGAAGCGGGCAACGGCTGCATCCGTTGCCGCAGATATGCGGCAATCAGCGCGTCCTTCGACGGAAACGTATCGTACAGGGACCGCTTGCTGATCCCAGCCTCCGCCGCAACCGAATCAACCCCGACCGCTCGGATGCCCTTCCGATAGAACAGACGGTCCGCCGCCTGCATGATGCGCTCCGACATAGGAGCCCGGACGTTCACTCAACCCTCCTGACATCTTGCCAAACCGCGGACCACGTCCCACCTGCCCCCCACACAGATCGGTGTGCCCAGTCCGATCAACAAGGAGGACAAGCATCATGGACGCGGTTTCGTCGCTTCCCCAGGTCACCGGAGAAATCGTCTATCTCGCGCGGACCCCGGAAAAGCCCCACACCTACACCTACGACCCGCCCGAAGGCGTGCCGAAAACCAACATCGTCAGTGAACCCCATAGCGTGCCGATCTTCGACATGCGCCCGGTCGCGGACGGCCTGACGCTCGACGTGCAAGGGTTCGCCCTGGTCCCTGCCCCAACCGCCGTCACCGACTTCTACGACGAAGCCCAGCTTGAAGAAATCTATTACCCCGAAACCGAAAATCTCGTGAAACAGGCCATCGGGGCCACCCGCGTGGTGGTATTCGACCACACTATCCGCCGCCGCACCCCCGGCGTGGAGGACCGCACGCCCGGCATCCCTCGCCAGCCGGTAACCCGCGTCCACGGCGACTACACCGAAATTTCCGGTCCGCAGCGTGTTCGCGACCTGATGGGGTCGGAGGCGGACGACCTGCTCAGCCGCCGCTTCGCCATTATCAACGTCTGGCGGCCCATCCGCGGCCCGTTATTCGACGCACCGCTTGCGCTCTGTGACGCGACGTCGCTCGCGACCGGCGATCTGGTCCCGCAAGATCTGATCTATCGCGACCGCACTGGTGAAATCTACGGCTTGACCTACAATCCGGCCCACCGCTGGTATTACGCCCCCGCAATGCAGGCAGACGAAGCCTTATTGCTAAAGTGCTTCGACTCCCAAATCGACGGCCGGGCACGCTTCATGCCACACACCTCATTCGCCGACCCCAACGCGCCCGCCGACATGCCGCCGCGCGAAAGCATCGAACTGCGAACGCTAGTTTTCTTTGACGCCTGAACGGACTCTGGTCAAATCGGGGGCCTAGGGTCGGGCCCCCGCGAGGTTTGAGCCCCCTTTTGCTTATGGGCAGCCCTAGACCTCGCCACAGAGCCTCTATACGAAGGCCTGCGAAGAAAGGTCTGAGCACTCGGCTCGGATGGCCGAGGGGGCGCAAACGTTCAATACCTCGCTCATGGGTTGGCCTATACAGCATAGGGTTCTGGTGGGCGTCTTTCTCCACCTCGACGATTTTGATCGGTGTTGGCTAGGCGCTTCCCGGCAACCTCCACAGTGGAGCTGGGTGGCCGCGTAACCAATAACCCTTCCTTCGACTGCGGATGCCATGCGGCAACGGCAGTGCGCTCTACAGTAACGGATGTGTTATTATATTTCTCGGAATTACTTACGGGTGCAAAGAGTATTGTGAGCTTGAGTTTTTTGTTTGACCCCAAGGCAGAAGATGTGTAAGTAACAACAGGGCATTTGCCGACCCGGCTTACCAAAATGACATCGCATTTGTCATATGATGCCCATCACAGTCGCCTTCCCCAACGATCGGACTCAATTTTGACCACGTGGAGGAAAACATGACGGCGTCTTTTGTTTACATGACCACTGCCCTCGCATTCGCTAGCACCCTTGGGATTGCAAGCTTTGCTAGGGCAGAAGAGCCGATGCAGGTCACCGGCACATCATCCGGCACCAAAGTCGAAACGCACTTCATGGCGGCAGCCGGTGACCCGAATCACGTATTTGGCCTCAACAAATGGGTAACCACCACAAGCTCGAAAACGCCCGGCTGGGAATGGATGCATGAGACCGATGTCGAGGCGTTTCAGACTGACCTTAAGCTAGGGCAAAGCAAAGTCCAGGGTTCTTTCGTACAGGAAAACACCGAGGGGACCCAGATGGGTACTTATATGGGCGTCGCCAAATTCACCATTGATGCGAAGACCAACGCGCCCAAAGGCACTTACGAGGGCACCTGGGAAATCACTGGAGGAACCGGGCGTTTTGCGAGTGTACGCGGACATGGAGTTGACAACGCAAAGTTCGATGGGGACACCTTCTTTGACAACTGGAGCGGAGCGGTCACCGGCTTGGAGAAGCCACTGACCCAGTGACTTTGTTTCGCGGGGAGGACGGCGCGACCGGGACGGTAGCGCCGCCCCCTCACTCCGAAGCTCTCCGAAGCTTGGGCTGAAGCGGGCGTCCGTTAAGTAGCAATCAGAACTGCGCCTTTATTCACAGCGTTTGCCCGAGCACCGCCTCGGCGATCGTGTAGCCCTTTGGGCAGCTAGTATCTGCATGAGTCTAGGTGATCGACCGGTTGGTCGGCAGCTTCATTGCGGGGCAAGGACAAGAATGGAGTCTTCATCGAACAAGTAAATAAGTGATCTCCTTCATTGAATATACTTCGATTCCGCAGTAGTCGTTTTGTTTGGACTTGCCGCAGCTGCGCCCCTCGCACCAATTCACTTCCCGGAGCAACTCAACGTCGAACAACGCGCCGTTGACGCGGCCACGGGCCTACAGGCGTTCGACGCCGAGAGCCGGCATCTTGGGTAAACGTCCAGTTCTCCGATGGATCACCAGTCCAGCAAGCATGGCTCGCACCCGAAAGCACCCGCAAGGGCGCGAAGTCATTCATCGCCGTCTGGCGATTTACACCATCCAACGCCGGGATTTGGCTGGCCTGCGGCTACACCGGCTCCAGCATGGTCGCGGCGTTCCGCCTCCCCGACGGCATCCGTTCCTGCGAGGTCGATTACGATGCCAACTTCTCCCAGCCCGCCGCCACCACGATCGATTGCCACTGACCGCGCCACGTGCAAACGTCACCCGCGACCTCCGTCTCGCCAAGTCCCAAACTTGCCAGCACGCCCCGGTTGCACCAGGATCAGGGTCAATCATACAGGAGAAAGTTGAATGCCCGCATTTGATCTGGTCATCCGAGGTGGCACAGTCATCGACGGCACCGGCAGCGCCCCCCGCGAAGCCGACGTCGGCATCATCGGCAACCGGATCACCGCGGTTGGAGCGATCGCGGGCAACGGCGCGGAAGAAATCGATGCCAAAGGCAAACTCGTCACCCCCGGGTTTGTCGACATCCACACCCACTACGACGCCCAGGCAGTCTGGGACACCCACATGGCCCCCTCCTCCTGGCATGGCGTCACCACCGCCGTCATGGGCAATTGCGGCGTCGGCTTCGCCCCCTGCAAGCCCGCCGACCGCGAACGCCTGATCGAGCTGATGGAAGGCGTCGAGGACATCCCCGGCGCGGTCATGCACGAAGGCCTGAAGTGGGAGTGGGAATCCTTCAGCGAATATCTCGACGCCCTCGACCGCCGGCAACGCGACATCGACATCTGCGCGCTGCTGCCGCACGCCGCGGTTCGCGTCTTTGTCATGGGCGACCGCGCCATCAATCTCGAAAACGCCAACCAGGGCGACATCGCCCAAATGCGCCAGATCGCAAAAGAGGCGATGGAAGCTGGCGCTTTTGGGTTCTCTACATCCCGCAGCTTGTCGCACAAGACGCTGAAGGGCGACCCGACCCCCACCCTCCGCGCCCAGGAGGAAGAGCTCCGCGGCATTGCGCTCGGGATGAAGGACGCCGGATCCGGCATGCTGGAGATGGTCTCCGAATGGGCACCCGATCATGACGCCGAATTCGGAATGTTACGCCGAGTGATCGAGGCTTGTGGCCGCCCGGCGGTCTTCACCCTGACGCAACGCCACTCTCGCCCGGACGTCTGGCGAGACCTGCTCAGGCACGCCGACAAAGCCGCCGCCGACGGCCTGCCGATCCGTCCCGTTGTCGCCCCCCGAGCCATCGGCGTGTTGCTCGGTTTGGCCGGCAGCCAGAACCCGTTCTCCGGTTGCCCCACC
This sequence comes from uncultured Pseudomonadota bacterium, assembly GCA_963832865.1. Taxonomy (GTDB): domain Bacteria; phylum Pseudomonadota; class Alphaproteobacteria; order Acetobacterales; family Acetobacteraceae; genus Rhodopila. Next base: position 187,877 of record CAWHWH010000064.1, on the reverse strand, counting down.
TACAAGGCAATCGCCCATCTACCGGTCGCCGAACGCGCCCGTCGCATGGCCGACCCAACGGTGCGCGCGAAAATCCTCAGCGAGGACCCCAGGAAAGACAGCACCTTCCCGCTGTTCCACCGCCTCGACTTCAGCTTCATGTTCCGCTTCGGCAACCCACCCGATTATCAGCCAAAGAAAGAGGACAGCATCGAGGCCATCGCGGCGCGCGAGAACCGCTCACCGCCGGAAGTCGCTTACGACATCCTGATCGAGGACGAAGGCGCCAACTTCATCTACACCCCGCTCGGTAACTACGCGTATGGCGATTTGTCTATGCCAGAAACGGTTCTGGACAACCGGAACTGCATCATGGGCCTTGGCGACGGTGGCGCACATGTCGCGTTCATCCTCGACGCCGGCTACCAGACCTGGCTGCTGTCGCATTGGGGCCGCGACCAGAAGCGCTGGGATGCCGCGGAACTGGTGCGCCGTCTGACCTCCGACACCGCTCAGGCCGCCGGCCTGCACGACCGAGGCGTCCTCCGCCCCGGCCTGAAGGCCGACGTGAACATCATCGATTGGGACAAACTCGGCGCCGGTTCGCCCTACGTCGTCAACGACCTGCCAGCCGGCGGCAAGCGCCTGCTGCAAAAGGTCACCGGCTACGACGCCACAATCGTTTCAGGTCGCGTCACATTCCGCGACGGCCAGCCCACCGGCACGCTGCCGGGCCAACTCGTCCGCGGACCCCAGGCTGAACTGGTCTCGTAACGAACCCGCCGGACAGCGTGCCTCGTCTGCCAAAATGTGCTATAGCCACCCCGCACTGAAGGCACGCTGATGGCTGATTCGATTGAGCTTCCGACTACAACCAACCTCTATGAGGTAGACGAGCATGCATGGATCGAACGCCAGATCGCGGCATTGCGAGAAGGCGCTTTCGACCGGCTCGACCGCGCCAACCTCATCGAGTTCTTAAGTTCGATGGCCGCGCGCGACCGGCGTGAACTTGCGTCGCGAATGACGCTGCTCATGCAGCACATGATCAAGTACAGCGTTCAGCCCGAACGCGCATCCCGAAGCTGGACACTGCCATCTTGGAGCTAGCGGGAGGTTCGCCGCCTACTTGTCGCGGTCCCAACTTTGCGTGCCCGAGCCGATGAGGTTTTGCGGGAAGTCTTTCCCGACACCCAAAAAGCGGCACTAGTCGAGATAGGCGGGCAGATTTCCCTCCCGCCCTTATCATGTTTTACACTCGACAAGATTCTATCATTTGATCCTGAGCCGGCGGCTCCCCCGGTCAAACCGTCTCCGCCATTCTCTTAGCCTCGATGGCCCGCCGCGCGGCCTCCCGTCGCTCATCGAACTTCGCCAAACGACGGTGAGGATTGGGGTGGGTCTCGTTCTCCGCCTCTCCCGGCCGCTTCTGCGACCCAGCCCAGCCATGCGCCGCGATGTCGAAGATGATACCTGACAGGTCGGTATGCTTGACCTCATAGCCGTCGGGATTGTTCGGGTCACCCATGATCCAGATACCCCCCGCCGCGCGTGCCTGCTGCCCGGCCACGATCACGTCGTCCACCCAGAAGCCGATATGATGCAGGCCGACAAAATCCGCCCCCGTCCCCTGCGACGCCTCGTCCGACTTGAAGTGCAGGATCGCCAGGTTGACCACGCCGTCGGTCAGGAACACGCCCTCCGCCAATGGCCCGTCAATTTCGGAAACTTCCTCTAACCCCACAGTCTGCTTGTAAAACTCAGCCGTTTCCCACGGGTCAGCGACGCTGAGTGCGACGTGCCGGAGATATCCCTTGCTCTTCACGGTCATGGTTCGGCTCCTCGGTTGCGATCGTCGCAGTAGTCTGCCTCCGCCCTTCGCGAAAGAGCAAGGGATCCCCCCCAACGCCTGAGGATGATCGTCAGGCAGACGGTGCCGGCGTCAACGGCAGACTGGAAGGCCGAAGAAAAGATCTGGCCGAATGCGCACATCGGCGACGTGGCGGTATTGCCCGCCAACGTTCCGCTCCAGCGCGATTGGCTCTGACTAGCTGGTCAGCACGAGGCGTCGCATCGCTCGGGCCGCGCGGTGTAAATCATAGAGCAGCGTTCGTGCGCGTATTCGGGTTCGTTGGCGCCAGAGATGCACTAGCAGGCCGCCATGCCTCCGCCATTCCAGTTCTCGCCGAGCCCGAGCGGGCCGATGCTGCTCGCGCCAAGGGAAATGCCTGGGCCGCCGAACCGGCGTCGGCACCTTGTCGAAGATCAGAACATACGCCATCCGATCGCAGTCCGAGAGATTTGGACCCGCGCCATGCACGGTTCGCCCAGCGTGAATGACGCAGCCTCCGGCGGGTAGCGGGCAGGAGACAGCATCGCGCGGGTCGAACCCACTGACGCACTCCAGCGCATGGATCCGCGGATCGTCGCCCGGAAATCCGTGCGGGAGGACCGGTCCTTTGTGCGTCCTGGGGAGATAAGCCATGCAACTGTTGGCCTCATCCACCGGCTGCAACGCCAGCCAGAAGCTGATTTCCTCATAGTCAAACGTGGGGTCCTGAAACGCCTCATCCTGATGCCAGGGCGTCGCGTCGCCAATCCGAGCCGGCTTCATCAGCGAAATATCCGCCTTGAACCGGACGGTGCTGCCCAGGATTTGCTCCGCGATGCCGCGCGCCAGTTTGTAGAAGTTGCTGTCGATCAGTTCCGGGGCGAACGATCGGGGGTGCATGATCTGAGGAAACCGAGCGGGTTCTGATCCGTCATCGACACCGAGCGCGTCGTATAAGGCGCCCTCCTCAAACCCAGCATTCTCATTGTGCAATCTGGCCAATGTCTCACGCAACGCGCTAACCGCGTCACTGGAAAGGCCAGTGTCGAACACGAGAAACCCGTCTTCCCGAAAGCGTTGGATCTTGTCTGCATCAAGTCGCATCATCTGGGCGATAAGCCTATCCTCAAGCGTCCATCACACAGTTGACGAACAAGACCAATTTCGGAAATGAACCTACGTTAGGTTAGCCGATCGGGTCTAATCACAAACTCATTCGGTCGTCGTGGCTTTGACTAAAAACGTGTCTTGGTAGCATCGCTTTTTATAAAGTCTCTGCGATCCAGCCATTCACTCGCCGAATCCGTTGCGGGGTGTCGGGGTTACGCAAAAATCCGTATACTCCGGACGGCTTGGGCTTCATCACCCTTTTTTCTGGTCAAAGCCCACCGGCCGCGTGACTCGGATTGAGATGAGAGGGTCACCCAACGCCGCTCCGGACGATACGTGGCAATGAGCTGTCCGGTCTGGAGGTGACGGGCGTCGGCCGTGGCGCTCGGATCGAGCCGTAGTGGCACCGAGTATCGTCCACTGTCGCACCTTTGGGGGCGCGCGGTCGCCCGGACCTTTCCGCTAGTTGACGCCCCCCGGTTGCCATGTCTCGTGCTGCAGTGCAAAAACGCTGGACCCCCAAGCTGTTCCGAGCATGCCATGCCGTTGCACGTCGCCCTGACCCACAAAACGTCCTATCACTACGACCGGCTGATCGCCCTTGGGCCGCAGACGATCCGCCTCCGGCCGGCCCCGCAGGCGCGCACCGCGATCTTGTCGTATGAGCTGACGGTCGAGCCAAAGCCACATTTCATCAACTGGATGCAGGATCCGCAGGGCAACCACCTCGCCCGTGTCGTGTTCCCGGAGAAGGTGGACCGGTTCGAGGTCACGGTCGATCTCGTTGCCGACATGGTGACGATCAACCCATTCGATTTCTTTCTGGAACCCGAGGCCGAGACCTATCCGTTCAGCTACGATCCAGTGCTCGATCAGGAGCTGGCACCGTTTCGGAAAACTGAGACGCCGGGGCCGTTGTTGGCGGCGCTGCTCGCGACGATACCGCGCGAGGCGCTGCGAACGGTTGATAAGCTGGTCGCGCTGAATACGCTCATCCAGCACAAAGTCGCGTACATCGTTCGCATGGAGCCAGGCGTGTTCACGCCAGAGGAGACCCTGGCGGGGGCGACCGGATCGTGCCGTGACTCAGCGTGGCTGCTGGTGCAGGTGTTGCGGCATCTGGGGATGGCGGCGCGGTTCGTGTCCGGCTACCTGATCCAGCTTGCGCCCGACGTGAAGCCGCTGGAAGGACCGCCCGGTCCGTTGGCTGATTTCACCGATCTGCATGCCTGGGCGGAGGTCTATCTGCCCGGCGCGGGGTGGGTCGGGCTGGATGCGACCTCCGGCCTGTTTTGCGGTGAGGGCCATATTCCGCTGGCCGCCAGCCCCGATCCGATCTCGGCCGCGCCGATCACCGGGCTGGTGGAAAAGGCCGAGGTGACGTTCGACTTTGCCATGTCGGTGACGCGCATTCAGGAAACCCCGCGCACCACAAAGCCGTATACTGACGAGCAGTGGCAGGCGATCCTGGCGCGCGGGCAGCAGGTCGATCACGCGCTGAAGCGCAGCGACGTTCGGCTGACCATGGGCGGGGAGCCGACTTTCATCGCCGCTGATGACATGGACGCGCCGGAGTGGAACACCGACGCCCTTGGCCCCTCCAAGCGTGCTTATGCCGGGCGCCTGATCCGGCGGCTGATGGACCGCTGGACTCAGGGTGCGGTGATCAATCACAGCATGGGCAAGCAATATCCGGGCGAGCAGCTTCCTCGGTGGGCGCTGCACTGTCATTGGCGCGCCGACGGGGAGAAGGTTTGGGGCGATCCGGCTTTGCTCGCCTCTGATGACGACACCGATCATGCGACCGCTGGGGATGCGGAGCGCTTCGCCCAGAGCCTGGCCGAACGGCTGCAGGTCGATCCGGGGCTGGTCATCCCGGCTTATGAGGACATCCATTACTACCTGTGGAAGGAGTATCGGCTGCCCGCCAACGTGCTGGCCGAGGACGCCAAACTGGCCGACCCGCTGGAACGGGCCCGGTTGGCGAAGGTGTTCGGGCAGGGCTTGTCCAGCGTAGCCGGCAGCGTGTTGCCGTTGCGCCGGGTGATCGATGACGGTGCGCGCCGGTGGCAATCGGGCAAAGTGGTTCTTCAAGGCCGGCGAGATGTTCCTGATCCCTGGCGATAGTCCGGTCGGGCTGCGCCTGCCGCTGGAATCGCTGCCTTGGGTCGATCCGGAGCACGCCGAATTCGACGTTGAGCCCGATCCCTTCGCGCCGCGAGAAAAGCTGCCGCCGCGCCAGGCGCTGCAATCGCGGCGCGCGTTGGGCCCAAATAGCAGTATCGAGAACTTCCGGCCGGTGCCGCAGGAATTGCCGGTGATAGGCCGGGGTGATCCGAGTGTGGTGCGCACCGCCTTGGCGGTCGAGGCGCGCGATGGGTTGCTGCACGTGTTCTTCCCGCCGGTGTTCGCGGTCGAGGACTGGCTGGCGCTGACCGCGGCGGTCGAAGAAACCGCGGGGGAGACCGGGCGGAAAGTGGTCCTGGAAGGCTATTTGCCGCCGGAGGACGACCGGCTGCTGCATTTCTCGGTGACACCTGATCCCGGGGTGATCGAGGTCAATATCCACCCCACCTCGAGTTGGGCGGAGCAGATCAAGCTGACCGAGGAGCTTTACGAGGAAGCGCGGCAGATCGGGCTGGCGACGGAGAAGTTCAACCTCGATGGCCGGCACGTCGGAACCGGCGGCGGCAATCACGTGGTGATGGGGTCGGCGGCACCCGAGGACTCGCCGTTTCTGCGGCGGCCCGATTTGCTGAAGTCGGTGGTGGGGTTCTGGCACAACCATCCCAGCCTGTCGTTTCTGTTCAGCGGCCAGTTCATTGGACCAACCAGCCAGCACCCTCGGGTGGATGAGGCTCGGCAGGACAGTCTGGTCGAGCTGGAAATCGCGTTTAATCAGGTGAAGGCCAGACAGCAGGTCCCGCCGTGGATCACCGACCGGTTGTTTCGCAATATCCTGGCGGATATGACCGGCAATACCCACCGGACCGAGTTCTGCATCGACAAGATGTATTCGCCCGAGAGTGCCTCGGGCCGGCGCGGGCTGGTGGAATGCCGAGCGTTCGAGATGCCGCCGCATGCGCAGATGTCGGCGGCGCAGATGCTGCTGATGCGGTCGGCGGTGGCGGCGTTCTGGGAGCGGCCGTATGAGCGGACCCTGGTCCACTGGGGCACGCGGGTGCATGACGATTTCATGCTGCCACACTTCGTGGAGCAAGATTTCCGCGGCGCGCTGGAGGAACTCGACGCACTGGGTTTTGGCTTGGACCCGGAGTGGTTCGCGCCGCATATGGCGTTCCGCTTCCCGCATGTCGGGCAGGTCGAGTTGTCCGGGATTGAGCTGGAGCTGCGCAACGCGCTGGAACCGTGGCATGTGCTGGGCGAACAGCAGGCGATCGGCGGCACCGTCCGGTATGTCGATAGTTCAGTGGAGCGGGTGCAGGCTCGGGTCTCGGGCTGGGTGGACGAGCGGTATGTGCTGGCGGTCAATGGCGCGGCGGTGCCGCTGACTCGTACGGATCGTGAAGGCGAGTATGTCGGGGGGGTGCGCTTTAAGGCGTGGAACCCGCCGAGCGCGCTACATCCGACGATTGGGGTGCATGCGCCGCTGGTGCTGGACGTGTTCGATCGGTGGAGCGGGCGGAGCGTGGGCGGGATGACGTATCATATCTCCCACCCCGGCGGGCTGAGCTACGAGACCCTTCCGGTCAATGCGAACGAGGCGGAGGCGCGGCGGCGGTCCCGGTTTTTCCCGTTTGGGCACACGCCAGGACAGATGCGGGAGCCGGTGGTGTGGCGGTCGCGGGAGCACCCGCGGACGCTGGATCTGCGGCGGGTTTGAGGGGGTTAGCCGTTGGGGACGGGTTGGACCGCGACGCCGAGCTGGTTCAAGGCGTCGATCATTGCGCCGGCCCAGAGTTGCTTGTTCCGCTCCTCATGCGTCTCGGGATGGGCGCGGCTGCGGTGGGTGTCGATCTTGGCCTGAGCCTGCTCGATCGCGGTTTTTAGCTCGGCTTCCGGCAGGTCATTCATGGGCTCTGGTGTTGGGTTGGAGGCCGGTTGTACTTCGTCGGCGAGGCGCAGGTCGAGTGCCTTTTCGATCTGAAGGGTGGAGCGATTGAGGCTGTTGGCGCAGCTTCGGTGGCGAAGGCGCATAGATACTGACATCTCGGCGGTCTTGGCTTCGGCGAGGACGTCGAGAGTGGTCATGCCGAGGGCGATTATGTGGGCCGCCAGCAGCATTTCCGCTCTGGTGCGGGTGGCGTATGAGGTCAGGGTGTCGATGATTTCGGACCGGGCTTCGTGGATGTCCGCGGCGGCGGCGGAGAAGTATGGCATCAGGAAAGCGATGATGGTTTCGAAATACGCGTTCGGTCGCTGGGCCATGGTTGATTGAGGTCCGGTATACAGTTGTCTATATGTAATATTGGCATCAGCGCTCCCAAAATCGGGAATCACAGCGATGCCGGCTATCCAATCATACCCATTTAGCTGGCCACCTGGCCTGCCCCGCCGAGGTCGTCGTCGCAGTCCCGCCGTGATTCCGGCGCCGGGTAAGCGACACGCAGCCGTTTCGCCAGCGTGCCAATCACCACTTCCAGACGCGTCGGATGGATTGCCCGCGGCACGCCGAACAGGCGCTGCGACAGGAAGGGAAGCCGGTTCACCAGCGGTAATATCCCATATGCGGGCCGACAACGCCGCCGAACAGCACCATCAGCACCACAATCACCAGGATCAGCATGACCGGCGAACCCAACGCAAGACTGCCGCTGCGGTAGCCCCAGCCGCCGCCGAACAGCAGTATCAGCACGATAAGGATGATCAGCAGGTCCATTTTGACTGTTACTCCAAACGGTCGGTCGAGAGCACGTTGTATCGGAGATCGTAACGAATGTCAAGAACATTACGGGAACGGAGTTTCTGCAGGGGGTGGGGCGGTTGGTTTTCCGGCGGGAGTTAGCGGGTCTTTGTAGACGTTGACCAATCGGCACTGCCTGCGGGAGCGGGCGGCCCGATATTTCGACAGATCTGTCCTATACTAAGATTGAATGAGCTTGATTTAACTGCGGCCCGTTCTGCGTGTCGTGCTTCGCGTTCGTAGACGCCTCCGCATCGAATGAACATGTCCACGTCATGGGCGATAAAGTTGCTCACGAACTCGCGAGCGACGGCTTTACAGATTTCGATATTTTGCGCTGCCAACGAAAAAGCGTGTTAGCCTCAGTCAGCTTACTCCGTTTCAAGGATGCAGGCGGTGGGAAACATCAAAGTCGGCGGTAATGTTGTTGGTTCGGCTGTCGCGGCGGGGGATCGCAACGTTCAGACAGTTACTTTCTCAGGTCCCGATGCGGCAGAGCGAGAAAAGGTTCTTGATGCTCTGCAGGCTATACAAATCGCTCTGAATGAGCTGAAAGGCGCGCCAGCAAAAAGTGCGCAGCGGGAAGCTGCAGCAGCTATTGACGCAGCCAAAGAGCAGGCGGCCAATAAGGATGACATTGGCAGTGCCCTCGAAACCGCACTTGGGGCGGCCAAGAAGGCTGAAGAGTTCGCGTCCATTGCAGGCACGTTGCTGCCACATATTCAGACTGTCGCCACGTGGCTCGGCACACAGTGGGCCGGACTAGTGGCACCGTTGGTATGACAAGTGGCGGACGACGTCCCTCTCGATGGCGTCGTCGTGCACGGGAGTGCTGTTGGCGCTGCCCTGACTTATGGCAACAACAATACCATCACGATCATCTATGGGTCGGAGAGGCTCCGCGGCGCCGTAAGCGAGCTATCGCACCGAGCACCACCTGAACTCAGCGAAATCGGCCCGAACCCTTATCGAGGCCTGAACGCATTTGACGAGGCCTCCAGCCATTTGTTTTTTGGCCGCGAAGAACTCACCGGGAATCTGGTCAAGAAGCTGAGAGAACTCTGGCGTCAGTCTGGGCAACGCGTCCGTCTGCTGGCCATCATGGGACCCTCCGGTTGCGGTAAGTCGTCCGTTGCACGGGCCGGCATCGTCCCGCGCCTGGTGAAGGGCGATGTTCCAGGCCTCGAAAATGCTACAGTCGCTATCCTTCAACCTGGTCCCCATCCAGCGGAGGCTCTGGCGGTGGCGTTGGCCCGGTTGGCCACCGGTGATCGGACGCCGGCAGCGAAGGCACGCGAGTTCGGCGGCGAGCTAGCGCTTCCCGGTGTTGAGGGGCAGTTCGACGGTCTCTCGCGGCTTGCTCGGATGCTATGTCCCTCCAATAAGCCGCTAATCATCCTGGTTGATCAGTTCGAGGAGACCTGGACGCTCTGCCAACCAGCCCATCCGAAGGACGCGGGTGCAGCGAAACGGGCGTTCGGAGAACGTTCTATATTCGTTAGGACGTTGATGCACGCTGCGGCGGAGCCAAACGGTCAGGTTATTGTCCTGCTTACATTGCGCAGCGACTTTTTCGGTGTGACGGCAGAGTTCCCAGAGATGAACCGCGCGATTGCTACCGGCCATGAGATTGCGCCGGTGATGAGCCAAGGCGAGCTTCGTGCGGCGATCGCCGAGCCGGCGCGAGTGGCCGGGCGGCCGCTTGCAGGGGCGGCCGTGAGTAGGATGCTCGGGGAAGTCGAGGGAGAGGATTCCAGTCTGCCCCTGCTGCAGTTCGCGCTCCACCGAATCTGGGAAGGGTTTGGGCAGGCACGGAGCGAAAACGACACTTTGGATGCGCTGCAGGGTGTGGGTGGTGCCCTCGCATTCAGGGCAGAGGAATTGTTCCAAGCGCTGGACGAACGAGGCCGCGGGTTGGTTCGTCGGGCGTTCGAGGAGATGGTGCAGCTTGGGGAAGGTGTCCGTGACACGCGCCGGCGTGTCCGGCTCAGTGACATGGTTCCGCGTGGCGCTACCGAGGCCAATCTTACAAAAGCCCTGGAGCCGTTTGTGGCTGAAAGGCTTGTCTCGAAAGGCAGCGATGAAGAGGGGCAGATCACTGCGGAACTCGCGCATGAGGCACTGATCCAGCACTGGCAGAGCCTGCGGCGCTGGATCGATGACCGTCGGGCTGATTTGCGGTTCGGACGCCGCGTGCAGCAAGCGGCAACCGAATGGCGGGATAGTGGCCGTGTGGCCGGCCGGCTTTGGCGCCCCCCTGACTTGGATCGACTGCAAGATTTTGCACGCCGTTGTCCGCAGGATTTGACTGAACGAGGAGCTGAATTCCTCCGACGCTCTGAATGGGGGAGAAGGCGGCAGCAGTGGATTACGCGATCAGTTGTCGGGGCAATTACGGTTCTTTTCTTCGTCGCCACCGCCTTCGGTATCTACAGCCAGCATGAGGCGCGCATTGCGCAAAACGCAACGGTCGAGGCGACGGAACAGAAAAATCAGGCGCGGGAAGCGGCGGACCTCGCACAGCGTGCGACAGCCGACGCTCAAGAACAGAGAAATCGCGCCGAGGAGCAGAAAAATCTAGCGCAGGAGCAACGAAATCAGGCTCTACTGCAGGAGTCACAAGCTGTCTCGATCCTGTCACGCCAGGTGACGGCACGTGGTGACGCGATGACCGGGATGTTGTCGGCCCTCGAAGTATTGCCGAATCCTGCTATCGGCCGAGACCGGCCGGTCAGTAACGCCGCTTCGTCAGCATTGCTCGACGCCTGGCTTCACAATCGAGAACTCGCTGACCTACTTGACCATACCGATGCCGTATTGAGCGCGGCGTTCAGCCCCGACGGCAAACGCGTCGTCACCGCGTCCGCGGACCACACGGCGCGGGTCTGGGACCTCTCCGGGCCACGGCCGGTCGCAACCGTGCTCGAAGGTCATACCGATGACGGTATCGAGCGCGGCGTTCAGCCCCGACGGCAAACGCGTCGTCACCGCGTCCTCTGACCACACGGCGCGGGTCTGGGACCTCTCAGGGCCACGGCCGGTCGCAACCGTGCTCGAAGGTCATACCGATACGTATCGAGCGCGGCGTTCAGCCCCGACGGCAAACGCGTCGTCACCGCGTCCTCGGACCACACGGCGCGGGTCTGGGACCTCTCAGGGCCACGGCCGGTCGCAACCGTGCTCGAAGGTCATACCGATAACGTATTGAGCGCGGCGTTCAGCCCCGACGGCAAACGCGTCGTCACCGCGTCCTCTGACCACACGGCGCGGGTCTGGGACCTCTCAGGGCCACGGCCGGTCGCAACCGTGCTCGAAGGTCATACCGATTCGTATTGAGCGCGGCGTTCAGCCCCGACGGCAAACGCGTCGTCACCGCGTCCGCTGACCACACGGCGCGGGTCTGGGACCTCTCAGGGCCACGGCCGGTCGCAACCGTGCTCGAAGGTCATACCGATACGCGTATTGAGCGCGGCGTTCAGCCCCGACGGCAAACGCGTCGTCACCGCGTCCTCTGACCACACGGCGCGGGTCTGGGACCTCTCAGGGCCACGGCCGGTCGCAACCGTGCTCGAAGGTCATACCGATACGCGTATTGAGCGCGGCGTTCAGCCCCGACGGCAAACGCGTCGTCACCGCGTCCTGTGACCACACGGCGCGGGTCTGGGACCTCTCAGGGCCACGGCCGGTCGCAACCGTGCTCGAAGGTCATACCGATACGCGTATCGAGCGCGGCGTTCAGCCCCGACGGCAAACGCGTCGTCACCGCGTCCTGTGACCACACGGCGCGGGTCTGGGACCTCTCAGGGCCACGGCCGGTCGCAACCGTGCTCGAAGGTCATACCGATCGCGTATCGAGCGCGGCGTTCAGCCCCGACGGCAAACGCGTCGTCACCGCGTCCTGTGACCACACGGCGCGGGTCTGGGACCTCTCAGGGCCACGGCCGGTCGCAACCGTGCTCGAAGGTCATACCGATACGGTATCGAGCGCGGCGTTCAGCCCCGACGGCAAACGCGTCGTCACCGCGTCCTGTGACCACACGGCGCGGGTCTGGGACCTCTCAGGGCCACGGCCGGTCGCAACCGTGCTCGAAGGTCATACCGGTGCCGTATTGAGCGCGGCGTTCAGCCCCGACGGCAAACGCGTCGTCACCGCGTCCGATGACCACACGGCGCGGGTCTGGGACCTCTCAGGGCCACGGCCGGTCGCAACCGTGCTCGAAGGTCATACCGATGCCGTATCGAGCGCGGCGTTCAGCCCCGACGGCAAACGCGTCGTCACCGCGTCCTCTGACCACACGGCGCGGGTCTGGGACCTCTCAGGGCCACGGCCGGTCGCAACCGTGCTCGAAGGTCATACCGATATCGTATTGAGCGCGGCGTTCAGCCCCGACGGCAAACGCGTCGTCACCGCGTCCTGGTGACCACACGGCGCGGGTCTGGGACCTCTCAGGGCCACGGCCGGTCGCAACCGTGCTCGAAGGTCATACCGATACGCGTATGGAGCGCGGCGTTCAGCCCCGACGGCAAACGCGTCGTCACCGCGTCCTGATGACCACACGGCGCGGGTCTGGGACCTCTCAGGGCCACGGCCGGTCGCAACCGTGCTCGAAGGTCATACCGATGACGTATCGAGCGCGGCGTTCAGCCCCGACGGCAAACGGGTCGTCACCGCGTCCTCTGACCACACGGCGCGGGTCGTTTCCGTGCCTTCGTTGGACATGCTTGTAGAGGAAGCTACTCGGTCGTTGACCCGCTGTCTCACCATAGCCCAACGAGAGGAACTAGGCCTCCCGACTTCGGCGTTTGCTCCGGTAGATCACGAGGTAGGCCGCTATGAGGTCACAGCTCCCCCGTGTTTATGATGCGCACCGAGGTTGATCGTCACGAAGGGCTTTGTCCTCGTGAAACATTATCTAGCCCGACTAGCGAATCTGTCCGTGGGACATAGCTGTAGCGCCCGGTGCGGCGGTCGCGGGAGCACCCGCGCACGCTGGATCTGCGGCGGGTTTCAGGGGGTTTAGTCTAACCGGTGGGGACGGGTTGGACCGTGACGCCGAGCTGCTTCAACGTGTCAATCATCGCGCCGGCCCAGAGTTGCTTGTTCCGCTCCTCGTGCGTCGCTTACCATAATGTCGCATAAGGTCACGGCTGTGTCGCACAGGTTGCGCCACGCTGGACCGTCCGCCCAAAAGCTAGGGTTCGAACGCATGTCCGACATTCTGACTCCGCTGATCCTTGATTTGCTGGCGTGGTTGGAGGCAACGCCTCGGCCGTATGCCGAGGTGATGGATGTCTGGCGGACCTCCTGCCCACGTCTCACGATCTGGGAGGACGCGGTGGATGCCGGTCTCGTGGTGCATTTACGTGCACCGGGTGAACCGGCAACGGTCGGCGTTACGGACAAGGGACGCAAAATGCTGGAGGCCCGCAGCAAACGGGTTGCTTGATCGGTCGGCATCCCGGCATGGCGATTTGACCGCCGGCACCCGCTCGTCGCGGAATTTAAGTCTTTCGCAGCAAAGAAAGTGTTTGGTAATCTCAGCGAGAATTGCAAACGGTAGGAATATCAACAACGACCGCGCGGCTGACCTACGAGATAAATGGGGGCCACCGCCGCCCCAATTATTGGTGCGCGTCTGGCGCGGCACATGCGAAGCTGGCGGGCTCGTTCCGGCTACCCTGGCCCGAATAGCGAGCGACGGCCGGATATGGGCACCATGGTCGTTGCATGGAGATGCCTTTTCGTTGGTCACGTTGTAGAAGGAAAACCATCCGCCGATGCCACGGCGCGCCTCGATCACCGAGCCATTCGCCTTGATGAACACTTCCTCATATTTCAGGCTGCGCCACAGCCGCTTCGATGAAGATGTTGTCGAGGAACCGACCTTTGCGGTCGTTCCAGAGGGAGACTCTCTCTTAGCAACCTGTCCAGTTTTCGGGGACCACCTTAGAGGGTGGTACCGGCCCTCAGTGGAGCGCCTTCTCTCTGGCTGGCGAAGCTTCGGGACAGCCACCGTGATGTGGAACGGGCCGAAACCGCGAGATCGTGCCTCAACGAGAGGGGCGACCACCCGGTTTGTTAGTCCGTTGGAGTAGATTACCAAACGCTTGACCGATCCAGTTCAGGCGCTGCTCTGCCCGCTTCGATGACCGCTCATTCCACGTCACGACCCTGGCACAACTCGTCGCATGGACATGAGCGATTAACTGGGCGAGATTACGGATAGCGGCGTAGCGTCTATTTGCGAATGTCATGGCCTTTATCCAAATTACCTGAGCAAAGCCGGTGTTGATTGCAAGAGCGCCTGCTGCCAGGTCGAGTTCATAAGCTTCCCCTTTTCGCTTGATCTTGATTGAAAGTAAGCCAATAGGATCTTTCGCCCACGCTCGCATTGATATGCGTCAACCGCCCCGCCCGTCTGATTCAAACGTGGCCGCATGTCCGGCGTTGGGTGCGCCATGGGAAGTCATCGAGAATTGCACTGATCGTTGACCTACATCAAAGCCATGATCGTAAAGTCGAGCATAATCGCGACCGTCTGGCATCGATATCCAGACATTCCAAATGGAGGTCCAGTCATGGCTACAGTCCCTGTTCCAGTGAAGCAGTCGGCGCCGGCGCCGGCTGACACACCCGACGTCTGGCGTTCGCTCAGGAGCGAGATGGACCGGTTGTTCGATACGTTCACCGGCCGCTTCGGCGTGACACCATTCCTCTCGACCCGCTTCGGCACATTGTCCGGCGTTCTGTCTCCGGCCGTAGATATTACGGAAGACGATGGAGTATTCAAAGTTAGTGCCGAAGTGCCGGGCATGACCGAGAAGGAAATTCAGGTCTCACTTTCCGGCGACACGTTGACCATTAAGGGCGAGAAGCGTCAGGAGCACGAGGAAAAAGGTGGAAATCGCTACTTGTCAGAACGCAGCTACGGTGAGTTCCAGCGCGCCTTCTTGCTACCCGCGGATGTGGCTCGCGAGAAGATCGAGGCGGCATTCGCCAATGGCGTCCTCACCGTGACGTTGCCGAAGACTGCGAAAGCGGCTCCAAAGAAGATCGAAGTCAAAGCCGCGACGTAAGGTCTGAAAATGGAGGGACGGGGCCATTCTCGACCCTCTGTGTTCTCCCGAATTTGGAGTAGAAAATGGTCGGCATCACACTGTCGCCCGAGCAGATTCATCGGGCGCCCCCCGAGGTTCGCCGCTGGATTGAGCAGCAGATCGGCGATGCACTCGGTCTATCTCGTACGGCGCCGACTGTCGAAGCGCCACCAAAGCATCTAGTCGGCTGCCACCTGGAGCAGGTGCGCGCCATCCTGCCGATGATAAGCGGCCTGCTTCCTGTCGTCGGCGTGTTCTTCGAATTGGCGCACGAGCCGATCGCCGTATCACAGCAAGGCCTGCATGTGCTTCGGCTGGACGAGATGCAACGGCACTGCCGCTTACAGGGCCAAAGCCAGGTCGTCGCCTGCCTGGGTGCGATTGATGAGGCGCTTCAGCGCCTGTCCGGCGCACCGGATGTCGCGCTGACCGTGCTGGACGGGTCGGGCCACTGTCTGGTTGCCGGCGTAACGGCCCAAAGCATTCTGGCCCTGTGGCAGGAAATAGTCAGCGGCCGCGACACCGTCCGCCCAGGAGCGGATGGCGTTGTCCCACCTGGAGTTGTGCCACCGTCGTTCCAGGCGCCTTATACGACATCGACATCCGCATCATCCGTCGGCGGTCTTCAGCAGGCTGACGCGGCAGTCTAGTCCTGTTGGTCCGAGGAACCGAGGCGGCGTCTTTCAATCGCGCGCAGCGCACAAGGTAAGGAGGCACAAATGTCGCTCATCGCTACCGATATCATGACCAGGGAAGTGATAACCGCCCATCCCGATGACACCGTGGCAAAAATCGCCAGACTGTTGTGCGACCATGGGATCAGCGCCGTTCCTATTTGCGACGCACATGGCGGCGTGCTCGGCATGTTGAGCGAAGGTGATCTTATCATGCCATTCGGCAAGGAGCCAGCATCCAAGCGCGCCTGGTGGCTCACTCTGTTGGCCGAGGGCACCGATCTCGCGCCTTCCTTCCTCGAATGTATCAAGGTGGAAAACCACCCCGCGCGCGACCTGATGGTTACACCGGTGATCACGGCAACAACCGAGACCACCGTGCCCGAACTGGCAGATCTGCTCGGACGCCATCACGTCAAGCGCATACCCATTGTGCATGACGGCAAACTCGTCGGGATTGTCAGCCGGGCGGACGTCGTGCGAGCAATTGCACGGACGCCGGACGCGGTGGCGGAAGCAATCTGAACCCACCCGGCAGACCGGCGATGTCCTCGTCGCCCACCCCATGCCATGGCCGGGTTGTCGCCCTGCGTGGACCGGTCATCGACGTCACCTTCAAGATCGGCCTGCCACCGATCGAGCAGGCGCTGCGGGTAGAGTGGGACCAGCCGGGCCCGTTGCTCGCCGAGGTGCAGAGCCACCTGGATTACACGACCGTGCGGGCAGTGGCATTGCAGCCGACAGCTGGCCTCCGCCGCGGCACGCCGGTGCAGGCAACGGGCGGTCCGATCACGATGCCCGTGGGCGATGCGGTGCTGGGGCGGCTGCTCGACGTGACCGGTGAGGTCAAGGACCTCGGCGCGGCGCTACCGGCCGACACCATCCGCTGGCCGATCCACCGCCGGCCACCCCCGCTCGCCGCGCAAACCGGGACCGGCGCGATCTTCGAAACCGGCATCAAGGTCATCGACCTCCTGGTGCCGCTAGCCCAAGGCGGCAAGGCGGCAATGTTCGGCGGTGCCGGCGTTGGCAAGACCGTTCTGGTGATGGAGTTGATCCATGCCATGGTCGAGAAGTACCACGGCATCTCCGTCTTCGCCGGCATCGGCGAGCGTTCCCGCGAGGGCCATGAACTGCTGCACGACATGCGCGACTCCGGCGTGTTGGGCCGCACGGTGCTGGTCTACGGCCAGATGAACGAACCGCCGGGCGCACGCTGGCGGGTCGGATTGAGCGCGGTCACTGTCGCCGAGTACTTCCGCGACCAGAAGCACCAGAACGTCCTGCTGCTGATGGATAACGTGTTCCGATTTGTGCAAGCGGGCAGCGAGGTCTCGGGCCTGCTGGGCCGGCTGCCGTCGCGCGTGGGCTACCAGCCGACGCTGGCCACCGAAGTGGCGGCGTTGCAGGAGCGCATCGCGTCGGTGGCCGGCGCCTCGATCACGGCGATCGAGGCTGTCTACGTGCCGGCCGACGATTTCACCGACCCGGCGGTGACGGCCATCTCCAGCCACCTGGAGAGCGCGATCGTGCTGTCTCGCGGGATGGCCGCCGAGGGGATCTATCCGGCGGTCGATCCGCTCGCCTCGTCCTCCGTGCTGCTCGACCCGTTGGTCGTGGGTGCCGAACACTACTCGACTGCGGAACGCGCGCGTGAAACACTCGCACATTGGCGGGAACTACGCGACGTCATCGCTTTGCTGGGCACCGAGGAACTGGGTGTCCAGGACCGACAGATCGTTGCGCGGGCCCGCCGCCTGCAGCGCTTCCTGACGCAGCCCTTCGCGGTCACCGAGGCCTTTACCGGCGTGACCGGCCGGTCCGTGCCGCTGGCCGACACCATTGCCGGCTGTCGCGCGATCCTGGATGGAGAGGCGGACGAATGGCCCGAAAGCGCGCTCTACATGATCGGCGGCCTTGAGGAGGCGCGGCAAACAGCAACTGCCGGAGCACCAACAGGCGGGGCAGCAAAAGGCGGGGCAGCAACAGGCGGGGCAGCAACAGGCGGGGCAGCAAAAGGCGAGGCAGCAACAGGCGCGACTGCCTCGACGGAAGTATCATGAGGCTGTTGATAACCGATCCGACCGCCATCATCGCCGATCATGCCGACGTAGCCAGCGTGCGCGCGGAGGATGAGAGCGGCGGTTTCGGCATCCTCGACGGGCATGCCGACCTGCTGACGGTGTTGACAGTCTCGGTCGTTTCCTGGCGCCACAGGGATGGCAAAGCCGGTTACTGCGCCGTCCGGCGCGGCGTGCTGAGCGTGCATGGCGGCAAGGAAGTCGCCATCGCCACAAGGGAGGCGCAGCGTGGCGACGACCTCTATACGCTCGAGGCGTCGGTCCTCTCCCGCTTCCGCGCCGAGGCGGACGCCGAACGGAGCGGGCGGATCGCGTCCATGCGGCTGCAGACCCAGGCCATCCGGCGGATCGTCGAGGCGTTGCGTCCCGAGCGCCAACCGGGATTAGACTCATGACCGACGAACCGGATGGGCTGCTAGGTTCGGTGCGGCGGCGGCGAGCCCGGCACCAGGACTGGGTCAGGCATGGCGAACCGTCCTTCGCGCGCTATCTCGCGCAGGTGGGAGTATTAGGTTTGGCCATCGTGGTGCCGACCTTGCTAGGCGTCTTCCTCGGGCGTTGGATCGATTCCAGGCTCGGAACGGGTATTTTCTGGACCGGGCCGCTGCTGTTGCTTGGACTGGGTATCGGTTGCTGGTCCGCCTGGCGATGGATGCACGGACAATGATCGCGGACGCCGGGTTCCTCGCCGCCGGGGCTGTCGCGGGCTTGGTGTATTTCGGGCTGCTGCGGTGGAACACGACGCTTTACCTGGGCGGCGAGCGGATCGCTATGGGCGCTGCGCTACACATCGCGCGGCTCGGCGCAGTCGCCCTCCTGCTGGTGCTGACGGCAAGAAGCGGTGCCTTGCCGCTGCTGTTGACCGCGCTTGGCCTGCTGATCGTGCGCCCTTTGGTAACGCGATGGGTAGCGTCGCCGTCATGATGCAATCCCCCCTCACGCTCAACGTCGTCTTTCATGTCGGCCCGATCGCGGTCACCACACCAGTGGTCGCGACCTGGGGGATCATGCTGCTGCTGGCCGGTGGAAGCTGGCTGCTGACACGGCGCCTCTCGGTGCATCCCTCCCGCCGCCAGGCCGCGCTGGAGGTCGTGACCGAGGCGATCGAGACCCAGATCCGCGACACCATGCGCGCTGAACCGGCGCCTTTTCTGCCCCTGATCGGCACGCTGTTCCTGTTCATCTTCACGGCCAACTGGTCGTCCCTGGTGCCCGGGGTCGAGCCTCCAACGGCACATCTGGAAACTGACGCGGCGCTCGCGCTGATCGTCTTCTTCGCCGTCGTCTGGTTCGGCATCCGCTCCCGCGGCCTGCGCGGCTATGCGGCAACCTTCGCCGAACCGACGATCCTGATGATCCCGCTCAATCTGGTCGAAACGATCACGCGCACTTTCTCCCTCGTGGTGCGGCTGTTCGGCAACGTCATGAGCGGCGTGTTCGTCGTCGGCATCGTGCTGTCGCTGGTCGGGCTGCTGGTGCCGGTGCCGCTGATGGCGCTCGATCTGCTTACCGGTGCCGTGCAGGCCTACATCTTCAGCGTGCTGGCCATGGTCTTCATCGCCGGCGTTCTCAGCGATGACCAGAACAAGAAGCCCGCGCCTCAACTCAAAGAGGAGACCAGCACATCATGAACTACATCCAGATCGCCAGCATCCTGGGCGCCGCGCTTGCCGTCTCCTTCGGTGCCATTGGACCGGCCCTCGGCGAGGGGCGAGCCGTGGCCGCCGCGATGGATGCGATCGCACGCCAGCCCGAAGCTGCCAATACGGTGGCGCGCACGTTGTTCGTCGGCCTGGCCATGATCGAAACTATGGCGATCTACTGCCTGGTCATCGCGCTGCTGCTACTTTTCGCAAACCCATTCCTTCGCTGATGCATTTCGATTGGTCGACATTAGTCCTGCAGACCATCAACATCCTCGTTCTGCTGTGGCTGTTGCGACGCTTCCTGTTCCGCCCAGTTGTCGCCATTATCGCGGAGCGCAAGGAAGCGGCTGAGAAGCTGCTCGCTGATGCGGCTGCCGCGCGCGACCAAGCGGAAGCTGCGGCGAGCCAGGCGGCGATCCGCGAAAAGACGTTGGCGGCGGACAGCGAGCATATCCTCGCCCATGCCCACGCGGCCGCAGAAACCGAGCGGGCCAAGCTGCTCGAACGAACAGCGCAGGAGGCAGCGCGGGCGCATGATGCGGCGCTAGCCAGCCTGGAATTGGACCGCGCCCGGATGCGGCGCGAACTGGAGGGGGAAGCCCGCACCCTGGCGGTGACGATCGCCTCGCGCCTGGTCGACCGCATGCCGTCGCAGGCACTGAATGCCGCCTTGCTGCAATCGCTCGACACCTGGCTTGGCACATTGCCGCCGGAAAAACTTGGCGCACTCGCGCAGGCAAACGAGCCGCTGGAGGTCGTCACGGCGGCCCGTCTGGATGACCCGACCCAGGCGGCCTGCAGGGATATGCTGCGCCGGTATCTCGGAGGTATGCCGACGCTCCAGTTCGGGGTTGATCCGTCGCTGATCGCGGGCGTCGAGCTACGCGGCTCACATGGCACGCTGCGCAACAACTGGCGGGCGGATCTGGATCACATTGCCCAGGAGCTGAGCCGGGATGACGAACAACGCGCCGTGGCTTGAGAACGCGGTCAACCGCGTCGCAACCGCCCAACTGGGACCCGTGATCGAGGACTTCGGGCGCGTGGAGACCATAGGTGACGGAATCGCCATGATTTCCGGTCTGCCCTCGGTTCGGCTCGATGAGGTGCTGCGGTTCCAAAGGGGGCAATTGGGGTTCGCCCAGACCCTCGACACGGACCTGATCGGCTGTGTCCTGCTCGACGATGCCGAAGCAGTGGAGGCCGGTGACACGGTGCACGGCACCGGGGCAGTGATCCGGACGCCGGTTGGTCCTGGCCTGCTTGGCCGCGTCATCGATCCGCTCGGGCGCCCGCTTGATGGCGGCCCGCCGATCGACGCCGCGGCGCACGACCCGATCGAGGCACCCGCGCCGTCTATCATCGAGCGCGAACTGGTCACCGAGCCAGTCCAGACCGGCATCCTGACGATTGATGGTTTGTTTGCCCTCGGGCGCGGACAGCGTGAACTGATCATCGGCGACCGCAGCACCGGAAAGACCTCGATCGCGGTCGATACGATCATAAATCAGCGTTTCTCCGACCTGATCTGTATCTACATTGCTGTCGGACAGAAATCCTCGTCTGTGGCACGCGTCATCGATGCCGTGCGAACCCATGGCGCGCCGGAACGCTGCATCTTTGTCATCGCCGCCGCGACTGCATCGCCGGGGCTGCAATGGATCGCCCCGTTCGCCGGGATGACGATGGCCGAGCATTTTCGCGACCATGGGCAGCACGCGCTGGTGGTGATCGACGATCTCACCAAACACGCGGCGACGCATCGGGAGATCGCGCTACTCACCCGCCAGCCACCCGGTCGCGAAGCCTACCCCGGCGACGTCTTCTACCTCCATGCTCGGCTGCTCGAACGGGCGGCCAAGCTGTCACGAGAGAAGGGCAGCGGGTCACTGACCGCTTTGCCAATCGCGGAGACCGATGCCGGGAACCTCAGCGCCTACATCCCGACCAATCTGATCTCCATCACCGACGGCCAGCTTGTACTCAACGCGCGGCTGTTCCAGGAAGGTCAGAAGCCGGCGATTGATGTCGGCGTCAGTGTCAGCCGGGTCGGGGGGAAGACGCAGGCGCCCGCGCTGCGGGAGGCTACCGGCACCATGCGACTGGACTATGCGCAGTTCCTGGAACTGGAAATGTTTTCACGCTTCGGCGGCGTTCCCGACCCGCGAGTCAAGGCACAGCTGGCACGCGGCGCGCGACTGCGCGCCTTGCTCTCCCAGCCGCAATATGCACCGTTGCGGCTGGCTGACGAAGTGGCGCTGGCTCTGGCGCTGCGCCACAACTTGCTGGATACCGTGGCGCCCGACAGGATTGCTGCCCTGCGAACCGCGCTGCCAGCCTGGCTGGACGAGCATGCGGGGCCGGCGGTCCGCGCGATGACCACCAGCGGAAAGTTGGGAGCGGAGGACAACAAGCTTCTTGTCGCCGCGTTGCTCACCCTGGCGCAACGCTTCGGGGACCCATCGCCGTGACCGAACGGTTGGCCGAAACGACCCGGCGTATCGAGAGCCTGCATCAGCTTGAGCAGGTGGTGACCGCCATGCGGGGGATTTCCGCCAGCCGAGCGCAGCAGGCGCGGGTCATGCAGCGTGGGCTGCGGGCCCATGCGTCGGTCATCGCCGGCGCGATCGGCCAGGCGCTCGCGCTGGTGCCGGACGAGCATGCAGTGGCGGCGAGCAAGCCGCGGCGAACGGCCATCATCCTGTTCGGCGGCGAGCAGGGTTTCGCCGGGGCCTTCAGCGATCGGATGCTGAACGCACTGGGGACCTCCACGGAAGCGGATGATCTGTTTCTGATCGGCACACGCGGGATAGCGCTTGCCACCGAGCGAGGGATCCCGGTGTCTTGGCACACCGGAATGGTGCCGCATGCCAGCCTGGTGCCCGGGCTGGCCGGTCGGATCGCGGACGCGCTGTATGTTTGGTTGTCGGATCTCCAAGGGTGCCGCGTCGGTCTGATCGTGCCGACCTGGTCAGTAGGTGGAGGGGTCGCGCCCGAGCGCCGTTCGTTGCTGCCGTTCGACTTTCGCCGGTTTGCCGTCCCGGTGTCGGGTCAGCCGCCGTTAATTACCCTGCCGCCCGCGCTGTTGCTTGCGCGCCTCGCCGAGGAATACGTCTTCGCCGAGCTTTGTGAGGCTGCTCTGACCGCTTTCGCCGCCGAGAGCGAGGCGCGCGTCGCGGCCATGATGGCAGCGAAGAACAATCTAGAAATCATGCTTTCGGAGCTGCAAACGCTCGAGCGGCAAATCCGGCAGGACGAAATCACCGCGGAGGTGGTCGAACTAGCCGGGGGCGCCGGCGCGCGCCGACGTTGACCCAAAAATCTACCGAAGCAGCCATGCTGATTGGAGCCTGACATGCAGATCAAGCGCGAACACCATATCAATTTCTGGTACCTCACCGTCGCAATGATCGCCGTATTGCTGCTACAGGAATTCGTGGTGCGGCAGACGCTGACCAAAACCATTCCCTACAGTGAATTTGAGCAACTACTCGATCAGGGACAGGTTTCCGACCTCGTCGTTGGACAGAACCAAATCAGCGGACTGCTCAAGGGAGAATCCAGGCCGAACGAGCCTCAGCACTTTTCAACCTATCGCGTTGAACCCCAGCTCGCTCAGAGGCTGACCAAGGCAAATCTTACGTTTTCAGGTGAGCCTCCGCCAGGTCTATTGGTCACCGTCCTCGGCTGGATCTTGCCCTCCGTCGGTTTCCTGCTGGTATGGATGTACATGATCCGGCCGATGACGGGTCAGGGCGTGGGAGGACTCATGGCCATCGGCAAGAGCAAGGCAAAGATCTATGTCGAGACGGACATCAAAGTTACCTTCGCTGATGTAGCCGGAGTTGATGAGGCCAAGGAGGAGTTGCAGGAAGTCGTCGATTTCCTCAAAGACCCTGTTGGCCACAGCCGATTAGGCGCTCGCATGCCCAAGGGCGTGCTGCTGGTGGGACCGCCTGGCACCGGCAAGACTTTGCTGGCGCGTGCCGTTGCCGGACAGGCCGGAGTACCTTTCTTCTCAATTTCCGGTTCGGAATTTGTTGAGATGTTTGTCGGCGTTGGTGCCGCCCGCGTGCGTGATCTTTTCGAGCAGGCGCGGGAGAAAGCTCCGGCCATCGTTTTCATCGATGAACTGGACGCGCTCGGCCGCGCTCGGGGGAGTTTTATGGGAGGTGGTGGTCATGATGAGAAGGAGCAGACGCTCAACCAGCTGCTGAGCGAACTCGACGGCTTTGATCCATCAATTGGGGTGGTGTTGCTTGCTGCGACCAACCGGCCGGAAATCCTTGATCCGGCACTCCTGCGCGCTGGCCGCTTTGACCGGCAGGTTTTGGTCGACCGCCCCGACAAGAAGGGTCGCGCCGAGATCCTTCTTGTCCACTTGAAGAAGATCCAGCTCGCGCCACAAGTTTCAGAAGATTCGATTGCCGCGCTCACGCCGGGTTTCTCCGGTGCGGATCTTGCTAATCTGGTCAACGAGGCCGCTCTGCTCGCAACCCGCCGACGTGGCGATGACGTTACTCTGGAGGATTTTACCCAGGCGATCGAACGCATTATTGCAGGACTGGAAAAGCGCAATCGTATCCTCACTCCTCGCGAACGGAATATCGTTGCGCACCACGAGATTGGTCATGCCTTGGTCGCGATGTCGCTGCCCGGCGTCGATCCTGTGCAGAAAGTCTCGATCATCCCCCGAGGCATCGCTGCACTCGGCTACACCATGCAACGTCCTCTCGAGGACCGCTTCTTGATTGATCGGGCCGAACTTATGAATCGGATGGCCGTGTTGTTCGGCGGCCGCGCCGCGGAGAGCCTGATCTACGACGAGGTATCCACTGGCGCCGGTGATGATCTCACCAAGGCAACAAACATTGCCAGAAGCATGGTTGTTCGTTTTGGTATGGATAAGACAACTCGGCCAGGTAACCTATGAAGACGACAGCGCTCCGCTACTGGGGATGCAGGCGAGTGGCGAGTGGCGCCCTCGGCACTATGGTGAAGCAACCGCCGGCGACATCGATGCCGCGGTCCGCGCATTAGCGGACGAGGCTTTCCGGATTGCGGTCCGTATCCTGACCGCAAATCGAGAATTGCTGGATGAGGCCGCGGACGATCTGTTGGCGAAGGAAACTCTCTCAACCGAGGATCTGGCGCTTATCGCTGCCAGGCTTTCAGGCGCGGCCGCACCGGCTGTTGCAGGCACTATCGCGGCATCCGACGCATTGGCTTGCTCTACCGCAGTCTAAAAGACGACCGGGCGACAATCGCTCTACCTGAGCCGAGGCTCGGGGTACATCGGTTTACCCGTTTCGATCAAGTTCTGCCACGCTGAGCCCGCCGCGCCGAATCGGCGCCAAGACCAGAACGTTGCACGACCGCCGACTCCAATCGGCTATCCGGGCTTCGACGTCGTAATAGGCCGAAAAATTCGATCCGAGAGCTCATCGAGGAAGCGAAACACGCCATCCACATTATAGCCGGCCAGCAGCGCGATGGCCGACAGACCGAGCCCACCCGCTGGGTCCGCGGTACCGATGTAGCTCGCGAAGAGACCGATCACACCGCCGCAAAGCACACCCAGGATGGCCCCCTGTTGCAGGTGGGAACGGTCCGTGAAGTTCAGCAGCGAAGCATCGACCTTGCGTCTTAGTTGCCGCATTGCTGCAGCCATTGCGCCAAGCAAGCCATAGCATACCGGAAGGATATACTGCGTGATACTGCCTAGAATCAACTCCGCGACATTGCGCGCACGGAGGATAAGCGTCCAAAGAATCTTCTCGCACTCTGTAGCACTGGCGTCGTGCCCGCCGAGACCGGAAGCTATCATTTCCGGAGCGATTGTTCTGCACAGGCCATTCTCTTTCGCGTATTCGCTCAAAGTCGAAGGGACAACGCCGAAAATCGGCGCCAACGGAACAGCGAGATGCACCGTGTATGGGTCGTATCCCAAGTCCCAGCCGTGCTCGACGCTCTGCGTCACGACGCTGCTCCAGCTTTGCAGGTGCATCGTGACCACGAACAGGGACCGTAGGACCTGGTCACGCTGCGGGCAAAGATGCGCCTGCAATGCGGACAAATATGCTGTCTCGTATTCTGGCTCTGGGTCTGGTTTGTTGTTGGCGTTCTGGTCGGATACCCCTTGGGCGAGGTCGCCCGGCGCGCCCGGCAAACTGGCGAGCTTGACTTCTGGCTGTCGCTTCCACCACCGGCTTGCGCTGGGTGAAGTGGCACAGGGAAACCACATTCATGGACGGAGGCTGATCGATCGGCAGCTTCGCCGACGGGAATATCTTGTCCTCCAGCGATTGGACCTGCGCATCGATTGCCGAGAAGGCATCGCGGGCATCCTTTTCCCGTCCCAGGATAAGCCGGCCGGACAGAGCGTAGATGGAGACGATCACGGTCACCGTGACGACGATCACGGTAATCCATTCATAGTTACGTACCCTGATCGCTAGCCTGCGGGCCAGCAATTTCCTGGTCATGTCGTCTTGGTCAACAACCAGGACCGGAACTTCCTGTGTCGGCTTTGCCTCTGGCCGGACAAGGTTGGTCAGCCTGCGCCACCAGCCTCCGAACCGGGCGCGCCTGACGACGTAGTCATGCGTGAGTCTGATCGATTCAGCGGTTGCCGGCGCCGCGACCGCTGCGAGGAAATCCCTGCTCCAGTATACAAATCCCTCCGGACCGAGCGGCGGCTGGCCATCAGCGCCTGCGGGAGGCATCGCGGGACGCCGGCCGGTTTGGAAGGCGCTGCTTATCTCGGTCAAACGATTCAGGAATTCCGGATAGCTCGGGCAAGGAGGCAAGGTGGTTCGTGTCGTGGATGCCGAGATTTTACCCTGCGTGTCATCAAAAAACGACAGCAGGCGCCCCTCTGGCAAAGTACCTAAATAGGTGAGGAGCAACGAGATATCCTGTAGCGCTCGATTAATGTCATGCCAGGACTGGGGCTCGTTCTGTAGCCATTTTTCATCGGGCATTTGGCTCTCCGCCATCCGGCTGAGGGGAGGCTGTTTCGCGAACCGAGCGCCGGAGCGCTGATTTTGCATCGCCCCTCGCATCGCATTTGCGACGGGCAAGAAAATCCTTGCCACCGACTACATCTAAATGAAACGTGTCATACACTCGCTGACCGAAGGTAAGAAACGAATGCACATTCATGTGATGATTGAATAATCATACTCTCTCTCGGAGGCGATGAGTGTGAATCGGCCCTTGGCTCCGTTGTCGCTATGGACTGGACCGAGTTCGATCGCGATGGGCAGGCAACGCTCGCCCTCAACCTGGTAACCGGACATGGCCGTGCCGCAGCTTTTGAGAATTGGTGCCGTTTGGTGGAAAACGGCAACCTAAACTACCGAAACACGTTGACCTCATATTGCCCGAATTTCCCTCCATGCGCATGATCGTGGTCTTCGCCAAAAGGACGGCGCTTGACCAAACTATTCCTCACGCCCATCGGCACCTTACACACGCCTTGGCATACGCTCGGCGACTGCCCGCGCAACGGCCGGCAGCCCGATCCGGCGCCCGTCTGCACTGCTAAAGTGTTGCCCGAATTCCTGGCTGGGTTGCAAAGCCTCGACGGATTTTCGCATCTCATCCTGCTCTACTGGCTCAATCAGCCGCATTCGATCCGGCTGCTATTCACGCCGCCGTTCGACCCACAACCGCACGGAGTGTTTGCCTCGCGCGCTCCGTGGCGGCCCAACCCGATCGGCCTGTCGGTGGTCACGCTTGATGGTTTCGACTCTCCGGACGTGCTGAGAGTGCGTTATCTCGATTGCCTCGATGGCACGCCTTTGCTCGACATCAAGCCCTATCTGTCAACCACGGACAGTGAGCCGCATGCCGTAATGGGCTGGCTCGACCAACATACCACGCGGAACAGGAATACCGGCGTTAGCTGAACAGCACCGCCACTTTGGCGAGCGTCACCCAGATCCCCCAAAGAATTGGAATGCCTACCGCCGCCCACGCCAGTAACGATGCCAGGCTGAGATCGCCTGTCGTGCGGGGACCACTTGCGGCGGAGGGAGCCTGGGTGGCTGCGCCGACCGTGGACTGCAACGCGGTGACCTCGGCATCCGACATGTACCACTTATGCGCCACCGGCCTCACCAGCATGTTGGCCACCAGGCCGATCACCAGCAACCCAGCCAACAAGTACAGTGTGACGTCATAAACTGATGAGCGTGGCACGCCGGCCGAAATCGCCGCTTCTCGCATATATGAGACGAGCACCGGACCGATGACCCCCGCGGTGGACCACGCGGTCAGCAGGCGGCCATGGATCGCGCCGACGAATTGGGTGCCGAACATGTCCGCCAGATACGCCGGCACCGTCGCAAAGCCGCCGCCGTACATCGACAGAATAACGCAGAAGAAGGCAACGAACAGGACCTTGCTGCCTGCGTGAGCCGCCCACGGAGCCAGGGCGTACATCGCGATCCCCAGCAGGAAGAACACGAAATAGGTTGTCTTGCGACCGATATGGTCTGACAACGAAGCCCAGAAGAAACGCCCGCCGATGTTGAACAACGACAGAAGGCCGGCAAATCCGGCAGCGATGGCCGCCACCATGCCGCGCTGCAGAGTCGCTAAGGGCGGTGAAAGAAACCTCCGGATGACCGAGCAACGATCCGCCGAAGATTTCCTGCAACATCGGCGATGCCATGCTGAGCACTCCGATCCCCGCCGAGACATTCATGCACAACACCACCCAGATGCACCAGAAGGCCGCTGTCTTGTGGGCATTGTTCAGATGCACCTGACCATGGGTGATCATCGCTTTTACATTTGGTGCGGGCCGGGTCCATCCGGCCGGCTGCCAGTCCGGCGCCGGCAGGCGGTAGCCGAACGCTCCGCCGATCATGAAAACGAGGTAGATCAGGCCCATCACCACGAAGGTCTGCCACACGCCCGGTGATCCCGGTGTCGCGAAATGCGCCATCAGCATCTGCGCCAGTGGGGCGCCAATCATCGCCCCGCCGCCGAAACCCATGATCGCCATGCCGGTGGCCATACCACGCCGGTCCGGAAACCATTTTATCAGGGTCGATACGGGGGAGATATAACCAAGTCCCAGGCCAATGCCGCCAAGGACGCCGGTGCCGAGCCATAGAATCCAGAGTTGATGGGTAATAATGCCGCCAGCGCCGAGGAGAAGGCCTCCAGACCAGCAGAGGGCAGCGATCACGCCCGCCTTGCGCGGACCGGCTCGTTCCAGCCATCCGCCCCAGACGGCGGCCGAGACGCCCAGCACGACGATGAACAGGGTGAACACCCAGTTCAGATCGGCTACGAGCCAGTCGCAGCTTGTCGTGAACAAGGCATTCAGGATGCCGGAGCCGGCTGGGCACTTACTGCCGATAGCCCGTGACAGCGGCAGCCAGAAGACGCTGAAGCCATAAGCCATGCCGATGCAGAGGTGGATTGCAAGCGCTGCTGGTGGTACTAACCAGCGATTGTATCCAGGACCGGCTATTATACGACTTCGGTCCAAAATTCCGGCTGCGGAACGCGCCGGGCCGCCGAAGCGGGTTGACGAAGCACTCATGACGTGTCTCCCGCGGGATTTTTTTGCTTAAGGCGTAGGCGGTATCAGGCCGGCGTAGTCTTCCCTAGTCTCTCGATCGCTTGGCGCACCGGCGGATCGAGTTCGATGCGTCCTTCCGCAAGTTGCGCTATAATAGCCTTGCGCATGCGCGGGTCCCAGAACTTCCGGATGTGCTCCTCGATTTCGGTAACGGCGGTGTCAGGCTTTTGCGACTGAAAGAAACGACCGATCTGGTTGGCCATGTAGGCCAGTTTATCATGCGACATAGCGAGCCATTAGCGAACTGATTCTGTCAAGGTGGGTGAAGACTTCAAATCCGTCCGCGCGCGCGACGCCGATCAATGTGATGCCGGCGCCGTCGGCAACCTCGATCGCCAGCGAAGTTGGGGCCGATATGGCCACGATCACCGGGGCGCCCAGTGTCGCCGCCTTCTGCACCATTTCAACCGATACACGGCTGGATAGCAGCAGCAGTCCGTCAGTTGCCCGCAGGTCCGCGCGCAGCAAGGCGCCGGAGAGCTTGTCCAGGGCGTTGTGCCGGCCGACATCCTCCCGCAATGCGAGCAGTCCATGTTCGGGCGTCCAGAATGCCGCGGCGTGGACCGCATGGGTGGCCGCGTTCAGCGTTTGCGCCGCTGGCATGGCGCGCATCGCCTCCTGGATCATCGCTGGGGAATAGCTGCGACCGAACGCCACGGGGGGCGCGGGACGAACCGCTGCCGCCAGACTGTCCAGGCCGCACAGGCCACACCCACTCGGGCCGGCCAGTCGGCGCTGACGCTTGGTCAGGGCCTCCAGCCGGTCGATGGCCAGGTCCATGCGGCACTCGATCCCGTCCGGCACCTCGACGATGTCCAGGGCCAGGATGTCGGAGGCTCGGTCAATGATGCCCTCGGATAAGCTGAAGCCGAAGGCGAAGTCGTGCAGGTCGCCGGGCGAAGCCAGCATCACCGCGTGGGTGGTTCGGTTATAGGTCAGAGCGACAGGGGTTTCCCGCGGCACGACGCGCGACCCGTCCTCGGCGGCGTCGCCACTCCAGGCGATCCGCGCCGCCGGGACAGTCGGGTCAGGCACGCTGGCCGTCCCGCCGTGTCATAGCCCCCGCCCGGCCAGGACAGGATGGAAAACTGCCCGCCACGACATCGTAGCCTTACTCACCGGCTGGCACCGCTTCGATCCGGCGGTTCTCCGCTGATAGCGCCTGATACTCGACCTGCCAGTCCGAGGGCCCATTCGACGGCGAAACCTGCACCGCCGTCACCTTGTATTCCGGGCAGTTCGTCGCCCAATCGGAATACTCAGTGGTGACCACATTCGCCTGGGTGACCGGATGATGGAAGGTCGTGTAGACAACGCCTGGCGCCACTCGTTCCGTCACCGCCGCCCGCAGCGTCGTCTCCCCAGCCCGGCTGCGCAGCCGTACCCAGTCGCCGTCCTTGACACCGCGCTCCTCTGCATCGTGCGGATGGATCTCCAGCACATCCTCGGTATGCCACACGACATTGGCCGTGCGGCGCGTTTGGGCACCGACGTTGTATTGCGACAGGATGCGTCCCGTGGTCAGCAAAAGCGGAAAGCGTGGCCCGACCTTCTCGTCCGTTGCGACATACTCGGTTATGACGAAGTTGCCTTTGCCGCGCACGAATCCGTTCATGTGCATGATCGGTGTGCCGTCGGGGGCGGCATCGTTGCACGGCCACTGGACGGATTCCCGATCCAGCTTTTCATAAGACACCCCGGCGAAGCCCGGCGTGGTACGAGCGACCTCCGCCATGATCTCGGACGGATCGCTGTAGTGCATCTCGTAGCCCATGGCGTTCGAGATCGCCTGCGTCACCTCCCAGTCGCCCAAACCGGCGCGCGGCGCCATCACTTTTCGGACGCGGTTAACCCGGCGTTCGGCATTGATGAAAGTGCCGTCCTTCTCCAGGAACGTCGCGCCCGGCAGGAAAACGTGCGCGTAGTTGGCCGTTTCGTTCAGGAACAGGTCGTGCACCACGACGCATTCCATCGCGGTCAGGCCGGCGGTCACGTGCTTGGTGTCGGGATCGGATTGAGCGATATCCTCGCCCTGGACATACAACCCGAGGAACGTGCCCTCGACCGCCGCATCCAGCATGTTCGGAATGCGCAGCCCAGGTTCCGGGTCGAGCTTAACGCCCCACTCCTTTTCGTAGATCGCGCGCGCGGCCGGCTGGGAGATGTGACGATAACCGGGCAATTCATGCGGGAAGCTGCCCATATCGCAGCTTCCCTGCACGTTGTTCTGGCCGCGCAGAGGGTTCACGCCGACGCCGCGGCGACCGATATTGCCGGTCGCCATGGCCAGGTTGGCGATCGCCATCACCGCCGTGCTGCCCTGGCTGTGCTCGGTTACGCCGAGTCCGTAATAGATCGCGCCATTGCCGCCGGTGGCGAATAGCCTCGCCGCCCCGCGTACCAGGGCGGCGGGCACGCCGGTGGTGGCTTCCAACGCCTCAGGGCTATTCCTTGGTTCAGAGACGAATGCCACCCAGTCAGCGAACGCCTCGGCATCGCAACGCTCGGCAACAAACGACCGCGCAACCAGCCCTTCAGTCACGATGACATGCGCCATGGCGGTCAGCATCGCCACATTGGTCCCAGGTCGCAGCGCTAAGTGGTAGGATGCCTCTACGTGAGGCGTCCGCACCATATCAATTTGCCGCGGATCGATGACAATTAGCTTCGCACCCTGGCGCAGCCGCTTCTTCATCCGGGACGCAAACACCGGGTGCCCGTCGGTCGGATTGGCTCCGATCACGATCATCACGTCAGACTCTTCGACGCTGTCGAAATCCTGCGTCCCCGCCGAGGTGCCGAAGGTCTTGCCAAGTCCATATCCGGTTGGCGAGTGGCACACCCGAGCGCAAGTGTCGGTGTTGTTGTTGCCGAAGGCGGTCCGGGTCAGCTTTTGCACCAAATAGGCTTCCTCAGCGGTGCAGCGCGATGAAGTTATCACCCCGACCGCGTCCTTGCCGGCCTTCGCCTGGATACGCTTGAACTCCGAGGCAACCCGCTCGATTGCCACGTCCCAGCTTACTTCACGCCACGGATCAGTGATCCGCTCGCGGATCATCGGCTTGAGGATTCGGTCGCGATGCTGCGCATATCCCCACGCGAAGCGGCCCTTGACGCAGGAGTGCCCGTGGTTCGCCTTGCCGTCCTTCCAAGGCACCATGCGCACCACCTGATCGCCACGCATCTCCGCCTTGAAGTTGCACCCGACCCCGCAATAGGCGCAGGTCGTTACGACCGAGTGCTCCGGCTGGCCCATCTCCACGACCGATTTTTCCATCAATGTCGCGGTGGGGCAGGCCTGCACGCACGCTCCGCAGGAGACGCATTCGCTGGTCAGGAATGGCTCGTCCATCCCCGCTGCGACTTTTGACGCGAACCCGCGCCCCTGAATGGTCAGCGCGAAGGTACCCTGCACTTCCTCGCAGGCCCGCACGCAACGCGAGCAGACGATGCACTTCGACGGATCGAAGTTGAAGTAAGGGTTCGATCCATCGACCGGGGCCGACAGATGGTTCTCACCCTCATATCCGTAGCGCACGTCGCGCAGCCCCACCTCCCCAGCCGCCGTCTGCAGTTCACAATTGCCGTTGGCGGAGCAGGTCAGGCAGTCGAGCGGATGGTCGGAGATATACAGCTCCATCACCCCTCGCCGCAGCGTCCGAAGATTATCGCTGACTGTGTGCACTTTCATGCCCGGCGCGACCGGGGTGGTACAGGAGGCCGGCGTGCCGCCGCGTCCCTCGATCTCGACCAGGCACAGGCGGCAGCTCCCGAAGCTGTCCAGCATGTCCGTGGCACACAGCCTGGGGACCTTGATGCCGGCTTCCATCGAGGCGCGCATGACGGAGGTGCCCTCAGGCACCGTCACATCGCGGCCGTCAATCGTCAACGTGACGGTCGCCCCAACGGACATGGCGGCAGCTGGTGTACCGTAGTCGATCTCCTGCACCATGGACATCGGCGGAGTTCTCCTTCTATTCGGCAGCCAGAGGCTGGTTGCGACGAAAATCTTCCGGGAAGAAATTCATCGCGCTGAGCACAGGGTAGGGGATGAACCCTCCCAGAGCACATAACGATCCAAACTTCATGGTGTGGCAAAGGTCGCGCAGCAAGGCCAGGTTGGCATCGACATTGCGGCCAGCCAGTATTTTGTCCACGGTTTCCATTCCTCGCACCGAACCGATACGGCACGGCGTGCATTTGCCGCAGGATTCCACGCCACAGAACTCCATGGCGAAGCGCGCCTGCCGCGCCATATCGACAGTGTCGTCGAACACCACGATCCCGCCATGGCCGATCAGCCCGTCCTTGGCCGCGAACGCTTCATAGTCGAGCGGCGTGTCGAACAGCGACGGCGGGAAATACGCGCCTAATGGGCCGCCGACCTGCACCGCCCGCACCGGTCGCCCGGACAACGTGCCACCGCCGATGTCATTCACGAGTTCACCGAGGGTTACGCCGAACCCGGCCTCGAACAGGCCGCCGTAGCGGATATTGCCGGCCAACTGGATCGGCATCGTCCCGCGGGACCGGCCCATGCCCAATACCTGATAGGCCGCTGCGCCGTCGCGCAGGATGACCGGCACCGTTGCGAGCGTGATCAGATTGTTGATCACGGTGGGCATGCCGAACAGGCCCTTGTGCGCCGGCAGCGGAGGCTTGGCTCGCACCTGTCCCCGGCGCCCTTCCAGGCTTTCCAGCAGCGCGGTTTCCTCGCCGCAGACATAGGCGCCCGCGCCGACCCGCTGCTCGATATCGAACCCGTTGCCCAGGATGCCGGCCCGCCGAGCGATCGCCAACGCCGCGTCGAAGGTGGCGATGCCGTGCGGATATTCCGAGCGGGTGTAGACGTAGCCTTTGCTGGCGCCAATCGCGAGGCCGGCGATCGCCATTCCCTCGATCAATCCGAACGGGTCGCCTTCCAGCAGCATGCGGTCGGCGTAGGTGCCGGAATCGCCCTCATCTGCGTTGCAAACTATATACTTGCGGTCACCCTTGGCCTCGGCGGTGGTCTTCCATTTGATGCCGGTGGGAAAGCCCGCGCCACCACGGCCGCGCAAGCCGGACGCCAGGACCATCTCGATAATCGCCGCGGGGCCCATGGCACGGGCTTTCTCGAGCCCCGCCGTCCCGCCATGCGCCCGATAGTCGTCCAAGGACAGCGGATCGACCACACCGCAGCGGGAGAATGTCAGCCGGGTCTGACGCGCAAGGAACGGGATCGCTTCTGGGGTTCCCAGGCGCAGCCGTTGTGGCGCGCCCGTCAGCAAGCCGTCCGCCAGCAGACCGGGGACGTCGGACACCTCGACCGGGCCGTAGGCGATGCGGCCCTTCGGTGTCTCGATCTCAATCATTGGCTCCAGCCAGAACAGCCCGCGGGACCCGGTCCGCACGACATCCGCATGATCCGCCAGCGCCATCGCGACGTCATCGGCGCCGACCGCCAACGCAGCCGCGTCGCGCGGAACAAAGACCCGGGTCAAGACAGCGTCTCCAGCATCCGATCGATCCTGGCTCCATTGAGCCGCCCGATCGGTTGCCCGTCAACAAGGGCAGCCGGACCGGTAGCGCAGAGGCCGAGACAGAACACCGGCTCCAGCGTCACCGCTCCATCCGCAGTGGTCTGATGCCAATCGACACCCAGCGCCCGGCGGATATGCTCACCCGCAGCTTCGGCACCTACCGACTGACAGGCCTCCGCCCGGCATACGTGCAGCGTGTGCCGTCCAGGCGGTGTCCGCCGGAAATCATGGTAAAAGGTCACGATCCCATGAACCTCTGCCCGCGTGAGGTTCAAGGCCGCGGCGACGAGCGGCTCCGCGTCCAGTGGAACGCAACCGAAAACGGATTGCAACGCATGCAGGATCGGCAAGGCCGCGCCTTCCATGCCCAAATGGGCGGCAATTATCGCGTCAGCGCGGGCTTTATTCCATTGCTCGTAGTTAGCCACCGGTCCTCCCAAATGGGTATAATTTGGTATACCACAGAATAGAAGCGGCCGCCGAAATGCAAGAAAGCAGAACTGTCCGTCGATGGTTAAATTTCTATCGATAGGCGGGTTCGTCCCCCTTCTCGATGATCATGAGCGCGCTGCGCAGCCGCATGATCCCTCCGCGAGTTTGACCATTATCGCACATCCGCTGGCCTTCGGTGGTCAGATCGCTCGCGTTGCGCGGGATCGGAGCGGTCGCCAGCCGCACCAATTCGCCGATCCGGTTCAGTAATTTATGGCAGTATTCCGGCGTATCGGTGGTAATTTCCATCGGACTTGTCTGAACCAGGATGACCTGCGCGGAAACCGAAGCGCCTAAAATCAGCAGCCAAGCGGCAACTGGGAGGCAGAGACCAGCCAAAGCGAGTGAATGCGCCCGAGACATCGGTTTGTGTTTGCCACATCGGGTCTCTCGTTGTCCTGTTTCTAAAGTGACAAAGCAGTTAGTATTACACTGTGCTCCTGACTGCAGCGGGACGAACCTCGGTCGCCTCCGGGAGCGGCAGCGAGAGGATCGCGCGCAGGCCGGGTCGATTGTCTTCCAGCCGCAGCGTGCCCCCGTGTAGATGCGCAACCGCAAGAACCAGGGACAGCCCCAATCCAGACCCAGGCGTACTGCGCGCCGACTCGCCGCGGTAGAAACGATCGGTCGCCTTCTCCCGGTCAGCCAGCGGAATACCGGGCCCCTGGTCTTCGACGGTGATGAGCACCGTGGCCGTGACCAAGGCGACTAGCCGCACCGTTCCACCATCGGGCGAGAACTTCACCGCATTGTCGACCAGATTGGCGATCGCCTGATGGATCATTGCCCTGTCGCCATAGGCCGGCACGGCATCGGGCGTCTCAAGTTGCAAGACGATGCCGCGCTCCTCGGCCACCGCGCCATATAGCTCGGCAACCTCACGCAACAGCGGGGTGAGGTCGAGCCGAGCGAACAAGGATCGACGCGACCCGGCCTCGATCTCCGCGATCCGCAATAACGCCTGGAACACCCCGACAATCCCGTCGAGGTCGATGGTGGCGCGCTCGATCGCGGCGCGCAGGTCGTCCGCGCTTTCGGCGTGCAGCGCGGCGTCCTCCAGCCTTGCGCGAGCTCGGGTAATCGGGGTGCGCAGGTCATGCGCGATGGCGTTTGAAACCTGGCGCACGCCGTCCATCAGGCGGCCGATGCGGTCCAGCATGTCGTTAATGACTTCTGCGACCTGATCGAATTCGTCGCCGTGGCCGGTCAGTTTGACGCGCTGAGCGAAATCGCCGCCTGCGATGGCGATGGAGGTCGCGGAGATATTGGCCAGTGTACGGCGGAACAGGCTGCGAATCACCAGGGCGCCGACGGTCGCCATCAGGATCACGACGACGGCGGCCCAAAGCAGCGCATCGGTTAGCATCTTGCGCAATTGCGCCCGGACCTGAACGTCGCGGCCAATAAGCAGGTGGAAGCCGCCGGGCAACTCGTAGCGCTGTACGGTCGCAAGAGACTTCATGCCAGCACGCTTAACGGGCAGTTCATAGCCTTGGTTGATCGTAGTCACTGACGACGGCCAACTCGCGAGGTTGCCGGCGATGCGTTTCATCGAGGGGTCGACCAGCAGATAAATCGCGTCATCGTCGATATTCTGCGCCAGGCGCTCCTCAATGGTGACGACGAGAGCTGGCAGCCCACCGTCGGCCCAACGTTCGGACAGACCTTGGGCGTCGGCATTGATCGCGGCTTCGGTCTGCCGATCGAGCAAGCCGGCCGTCGCCCACCACAAAAATATCGCAAGCGCCGTTGCACTCACGGCCAGCAAGAGTGCGTAGGCTGCCCCGAAGCGGAAACCGGCGGACCGGAAGAGGCCGCGGTCGATCATGGTTGAGCCGTTGCTTCACCCGCTGCGTCTTGGCCGGCGCCTGCACGGCCCGGGTGGAAATGCGTGCCACCAAATGCGGGAGCGCCGCTTCCAGACGCCCGGCTTGCCAATGGCCTGCTCCCGCAAGTGCGTAATCGGCGCCATGAGCCATGGTCGCCCAGCTGACGCCGACCGTAACACTGCGCCGTCGACGCGTCCTTTTCGACAATTCGCTTTGTCCGGCCGGGGCCCTTGGCCGAGCCCGGATGATTATCTTCCATCCGCCGGCAGGGAGGCGCTATTCTGGCCACCACCGCCTCCTTCTGACCTACACGATCACTACGGCTGTTCTGCTCGTAACATGTAGCCCGCATTGCGTACGGTGTGGATCAGTCCGGTCGGGAAGGGCTTGTCAACCTTCTGCCGCAGGCGGGACACGTGCACGTCGATCACGTTGGTCTGTGGATCAAAATGATAATCCCACACCCCCTCCAGCAACATGGTGCGGGTCACGACCTGTCCTGCATGGCGCATCAGGTACTCCAACAGGCGAAACTCCCGCGGCTGCAGGTCGACCTTCTGCCCGGCACGCTTCACCTGGCGTGACAACAAATCCAGTTCCAAGTCCTCAACGACCAACTTCGTGACCGGACCTTCGCCCTTCCCCCGGCGGTTCAGCGCTTCGACCCTCGCCAGCAACTCGGCGAAGGCGAAGGGCTTTGTCAGGTAGTCGTCGCTACCCGCCTTCAAGCCTTTGACCCGATCATCGACCTCAGCCAGAGCGGAGAGGATAAGCACGGGCACGGAGTTTTTCTGTCCCCGCAGGGTCTCGAGAATTTTCAGGCCGTCGATTCCGCCCGGCAGCATCCGATCGAGGATCACCGCGTCGAAGGTTTCGCTCGCCGCCATGAATAAACCGTCACGGCCGTTGTCCACGTGCTCCACCACGTGGCCAGCCTCGCGCAGCCCACGAACGACGAATGCGGCGACGTCTTTGTCATCCTCAACCAGCAGGATGCGCATGTTGCTCTCCTCTTTCTAGCCCGCTGTCTGTTCCGCCGGTCTGCGGCCGACATTCACCGAGATCTCCATCTCCCGCCCCTGGCGGCGGACCGTCACGCGAACGCTGTCCCCCGGCGGAACAGCGGCCACGGCGCGGATCAGCCCGCGCGAACTCTCGATGCGGTCGCCGTTGATCGCCACGACCACGTCACCGGCGCGAATGCCCGATTTTGCCGCCGGCCCGTTGCGGTCCACGCTGGCGACGGTGACGCCGCCATCGCGGTCGTCCACCGCCACACCCAGCCATCCCCGCTCGATCGAACCCTTGCTGAGAAGCTGAAGCACGATACGATTGACCGCCTCGCTGGGAATGGCGAAGCCGATGCCCACCGAGGCGCCAGTGGGCGATACAATCACCGAACTCACGCCGATAACCTGCCCGTCCATATTGAACACGGGGCCGCCGGAGTTTCCTGGATTGATCGGCGCATCCAGTTGCAGGAAGTTGTCGAATGGCCCGGACCCGAGGTCGCGTCCCTCAGCCGAAATGATACCGACGGACACCGATCCACCCAGCCCGAACGGATTGCCCGCCGCCAGGATCCAGTCGCCGACTTCGGCCTTGCGCGAATCGCCCCACGGAACGCTGGGCAACGCCTCGGTACTCTTCACCCTGATCACCGCAACATCGGTCAACTCGTCGCGGCCGATGACAGTGGCGGGCAGCTGGCGGCCATCGGTCAGGGAGACCGTGATCTTGTCGGCGTGGTCGACTACGTGGTTGTTGGTGACGATGATGCCGGAGGGATCGATGATGAAGCCCGACCCAGCGCCGGCCACCTGCTCATGGCGATTACCAAAGCGCCGGCGGAACTCGCGGCCAAGCGGCGTGTCGCGCAATTCGGGGGGCAATTCGCTGAGCATGTCACCGCCCGAGACGGTCTCGGTCACCGCTATGTTCACTACGGCCGGCAGCACCTTCTTGACCAGCGGCGACAGGCTCTCCGGCGCGGCTCGGGCGCTAGCTGGCTGCGGTGCGCAGGCAGCGGCCAAAAGCGTAAGGCTCAGAACCAGATGCTGAGAGAGCCGCTGCACTATCAGAGGCGTCAGCCGGATCGGCGATGGGGCGGCTGGCATGATGAGGACCGATTCTCCAACAAGTCGACGCAGATCAATAGTCAGATGGCACGGGACGAAGCCTGTAACAAGAAACCCCAGGAGCAGTTTGTTGATCAGTTTTCGGAGGGATGTGCGCCATCTTCCGGCCAACGATGCTTCGGATAGCGTCCCCGCATATCACGACGCGCGTCAGCCCAGGCCCCTTTCCAGAAGGCGCCGAGGTCTGCCGTCACTGCGATCGGCCGTCCGGCGGGAGACAAAAGCGCGAGTCGGAGGGGGATACGGCCGCCGGCGACTCTGGGCGTCGCAGCCAGGCCATAGAACGCCTGTGCCTTGGCCGAGGCCAGTGGCGGCGTCTCGGTATAGTCAATCCCCGCTCGGCCAGTAGGGAGGTCCAGATGCGACGGCAGCTCGTGGTCCAGGCGGGATGCGAACTCCCAGGACATCCGGCCGCGCAGGATGGCGAATAGATCGAGCTTCTGAAGATCAGCAAGCCGCGTGATCCCGGCGAGATGCGGCGGGAGCCAGTCTTTAATCGAGGCTCTCAGGGCAGCATCAGCGAGATCCGGCCAGCCACCGTCGGGTTCGATCCCCCGGATCAGCGCGACGCGGGCCTGGAGTTGCCGTGCCGCGTCGGTCCAGGGCAGCGGCCGTAGGTCCTGGGCAGCAACGGCGTTGGCCAGCACTTCGGCGAGGTTAGCGGGGTCGCCCGGTTCAGTGCGATCGGACAGGATCAGCGCGCCCAGGCGGCGCCGTCTGCGCGCCAGCACGACGCCGCCGACCGGATCGAAGCCGGCCTCCACCTGTTCGGTGACCCGAGCGGCAAGAGACGGCGGCAAGGCATCGGGATCAAGCGAGGCAGCCAGCCGGATACGCGACGCCGTCTTCAGTTCCAGGGACGCAGCAACCAGCAGGCTGGCTTTCGAGAGCGGATCGGTGACGGGCAAGCGCGCACTGCCGCCGCCGGAAAGACGGAACGAGCCAGGTTCTCCGCGCCGCTGGGCTATGCGGTCTGGGAACGCGGCAGCGAGAAGCGGGCCAGGCTCGCCGGCGGCTTCAGTGTTATTAGGGATGCGCATCCGCCGGCGGTATTGGTCAGCGGTCTGACGGATGCGGTGCAAGGCGGCGCGATCGGCGTTGGGGTTGCCGTGTGCAATCGCGGCGAGGCGGGTTGCAATATCGGCGGCGTCTTGGTTTCGCAATGGGTCTCGCTCCTCCAGCAACGCGGCGAGGACGGCGGCGAGGGCGCCCTGTTCCGCTGTGCCGGCGGCCAGCATCATCGCTGCCAACCGGGGATGCCCGCCAATCCGAGCCATTTCGCGGCCAATGGCGGTGACGCTGCCTTGGGGGTCAAGCGCGCCGAGATCTTGCAGCAGCGCGACGGCAGCGGCGAGCGCGCCGGCCGGCGGTCTGTCCTGAAACGGCAAATCGGCCGGCGGCGTCCCCCAGGCGGCGCATTCCAGCACCAGGCCGGACAATTCTGCTTCCAGAATTTCCGGACGGTCGAAGGCGGGCAGACCCCGGTGTAGCGCTGGCGACCAGAGGCGGATCGCAGTACCGGGAGCCTCGCGGCCGGCGC
The DNA here is from genome assembly GCA_963832865.1 of uncultured Pseudomonadota bacterium. Classification (GTDB taxonomy): domain Bacteria; phylum Pseudomonadota; class Alphaproteobacteria; order Acetobacterales; family Acetobacteraceae; genus Rhodopila. The sequence continues at coordinate 147,472 of CAWHWH010000064.1, read as the reverse complement.
GGCCGGCTCGCTGGTCAGCGGCGGCGCGCGAGATGCGGACAGTGCTCAACCGGGTCAGGCCGGTCGCCGTGTCGAGGCGCGGAGTCCTGCGCCAGCCGCCGTCGACCACGATACGGACGCCCGGGACGGTCAACGATGTCTCGGCGATGGAGGTAGCCAGAACGATGCGGCGTGTCTCCGCCGGCCGCAGTGCGCGGTCCTGCTCGGGCGGCGGAAGATCGCCGTGCAGCGGCAGGACAAGCGCGCCGCAACCCTCCAGCGCGGACTGGGTGCGGCGGATTTCCGCCATGCCGGGGAGGAAAGCAAGGATGTCGCCGTCAAGCTTCGTCAATGCCGTTCTGATGGCTCGGGCGGCGGCGTCCGGCAGATCGCGGATATGGGCAATGTCGCGCGATTGGTGCTCTATCGTGACCGGAAAAATGCGGCCGGCGCTTTCGATGACATCCGCATCCATCAGCCCCGACAGGCGGGCGCCATCGGCTGTGGCCGACATCGCCAGCAGGCGGAGATCGGGCCGCAGCATGCGTTGCAAGTCAAGGCATAATGCCAGCCCGAGGTCGGACTCGAGGGAGCGTTCATGGATTTCGTCCAGGATCACCGCCGCGACTCCGTCTAGCCCGGGATCGGATTGTAGCCGGCGGAGCAGTAGGCCCTCAGTGATCACCTCGATGCGGGTTTCGGCCGATCCAGCGCCGTCGAGGCGGGTTCGGTAGCCGATGGTGCGCCCGACTGGCTCACCCAACAGGAATGCCATCCGCGTTGCCGCAGCTCGGGTGGCAAGGCGCCGCGGTTCCAGCATCAGTATCCGGCCGTCGCCCCGCCAGGGAGTATCGAGCAGCGCGAGCGGGACATGTGTCGTCTTGCCGGCGCCAGGCGGCGCGACGACAATGGCGTTGCGGCCCGCGGCCAGGGTGGCTTGCAGCGCGGGGATAGCATCGATGATTGGAAGCTTTAGATCGGTCACGGTCGGCGGTTGATAAACCGGGCGGCTGCCCGGGGCCATGGTTCCCTGACGCCAAGCCATCCCTTCCATCCATCAGCCGACCCTAAAAGGATGCGGCTAGGTGAGCCCCGGTGAGGATCCCGATGCCCCCGGATCCCCTGCCTTATTGGAACGGCAGATAGCGCACGCTGAACAGCAACATGTTTTCGTTTCCGGACGGATACGCAGTGGTCTTCTTCGCCCCGACACCCTGGAACGCGTTCCGGTCCACCCATTCATACTGCGCGCCGATCTGCGCGGTGCCGTAAGCGGACTTGATAATCCGCCACCAGGCACCAACCGTCCCTTCGACGATGGACGAGGTGACGGCGCTGCATGACCCAAGCTCGACCGAGCAACCGGAGAGGTTGACGCCCGGATTGCCGTAGCCGGCGGTGGTTCCGTACGGCTTGCGGTCCGCGCCCTCGGCCCCGCCGTATGCGTAGACATCGACGGTCGGAATCGGATGACCAACGAACCCGCCCATGATCGAGTATTCGGACAGCGGCTTGATCGCTCCAGTCGTGCCGAACGTGGCATCGGCGATTTGCGACGTGCCGTAGCGGCCCACGCCCTGACCGACCAGGCCGCTGACCTGGAAGTCCAGCATCTTCGGAATCACCGGCAAGATCATGCCGCCCCCGATACCCTGGCCTGTAGTGTTACGGCTGATGCCAGTTCCGGCGGCGGCGAAGGACGTGCGGCCGTCTATAAAGCGAAGGAGACCATACAGCTCGTAGTGGCCAAAACCTGGATCTGCCGCGATCTTGGCGATGATATCAGGCGCGCTATTGTTGCTGTACGCCTGGAGCGAATTGACGTTTGACCCTCCGCATTGGGTATTTTCGAGTGTGCCGCCGCCGGCCGCGGTCGCGGGCTGGACAGCCGGATTAGCAAAGCAGTTCGTGGTACTAGTGAAAAGCGTCTGCGGTTCCTCGATCGAAAGCCCGGCCCAGAACTTGTGGTCGGCGAAATCCTTGACGACCCGCAGTTGGGCCTGACGCTCCCAGTTGAAGCCCACGACGTATTGTGCATCGATCGTCAGCGGCACGTTCTCCTGTCGCGGCACAAGGCCGATCTTGTACATTGTTGCCAGGCTCCAGGCCTGGCCGCCGAGGACGTGCAGTCCCCAGTCCGTATTATCGTAGTTCCCCCAGAACTGCCGCAGCCGCAGCGTATAGCTGTTGCTCTGGTTCGAGTTGGATGAGGAACCGGCGCTCAGAAAGTCCGTCTCCATGATAGCCGGTCAGCTTCTGTGCGGCGTCGATCTGCCCTTCCGTCAGCAGCGAGAAGCGGCTCTGCTGTGCGGTCTCACGGTATTCATGGATGTGATAGTTGGGGTTGTTGGGGAACGGGATGGCGTTAAAATTGGTGTCGATGCTGGAGGCGAGATTGCGTGACCTATAGATACCTTCGACCGCCGCGAACCCGCCCAGCGTGACAGTCAAGGGGCCGGCGCGGAACTGTCCCGGGGGCATCGGCGGCGGGGGAGGCGGCACGGTTGCCGCCACTTGGGCGGCCTGCGACGATGCTGCCGCGGCTTGGCCCTGCGCTGCCGCGGCCTGGTCCTGAGCCTCCTTGGCTTGCTGCTGTGCCGCCTTAACAGCGCGATCACGTGCCGCCAAGTCCGCCTTCATCTGATTGAGTTGGTTCTGTAGCTGCTTGATCTGCTGTTGGATGGTCTGGATTTGTGCGTCGGTTTGCGCTGCGGCCGGATGGCACAGCGTGAGGGTACCAATGGCGGTGGCACACAGGAGCGAGTAGGTGAAACTCTTGATTCTGTTCATTGAATCCCTCGGGCCAGTGGCGATTGCCGGTTCGGCCCGCGAAAACTAGGACATGCTCCGCCGTGCGGTCGGCGGCGGTTTGATGACAATATTCCAAAATTTCTGTAGTTCCTGAACTCGTGATGAAAGTACCACACATGCAGCATCCGCGAGTGCGGATGGCGCTCGCGGCCCAAGTGCTCCATATTGCGCACCATTGCCCAGGCCAGCCATGAGTTTCCGCTCCATTTATCGGCACGGCTTCGCCCGTGTCGCCGCCTGCACCACTCGCACTGCGTTGGCCGATCCATCGACGAACGCGCAATCGATTCTACGCATGGCCCAAGATTGCGACCGCCAGGCGGTGGCAGTGGCGGTATTTCCAGAGCTCGGCATTTCCGGCTACGCGATCAGCGACCTGTTGCAGCAGACGACGTTACTTGACGCGGTGGAAACCGCGATCGAGACGATCATCGCAGGCTCCGCCGAGCTAATGCCGTTGCTACTTGTGGGGGCGCCGTTGCGGCATCTCGGTGCGCTGTACAACTGCGCCCTGGCCATCCATCGCGGCGCATTGCTTGGCGTCGTACCGAAAATCCACTTGCCGAATTATCGGGAGTTTTACGAAACGCGCCATTTCGTCAGCGGCGACGGCACCGAAGGAGGTTCCATAACCATCGGCGGCCGCACCGTGCCGTTCGGGACCGACCTGTTGTGGGAAGCCTCCGATCTCCGCGGCCTGATTGTTCACGCCGAGATCTGCGAGGACGTGTGGGTTCCCAACCCGCCCAGCGGGGAGGCCGCGGTGGCAGGTGCGACGGTGCTGACGAATTTGTCGGCCAGCAATATTACCATCGGCAAAGCCGAGACTCGCCGGCTGCTGTGCCGCTCGCAGTCCGCGCGGTGCTTGGCGGCCTACCTGTATGCCGCCGCCGGGACCGGCGAATCGACCACCGACCTCGCCTGGGACGGCCAGGCCTCGGTGTTCGAGAACGGCAACACTTTGGCCGAGACCGAACGGTTTCCCGTGGCGGACCAAGCGGCGATCGCCGATATCGACCTCGATATGCTGGCACAGGAACGCTTGCAGATGGGTTCGTTCGATACCAACCGCCGCCGCCACGGGCGTCCGTTCCGGCGCATCGGCTTCACGGTATCACCACCCGCCGGGGACGTCGGCTTCCATCGCCGGATCGAGCGCTTTCCCTTCGTCCCGGCCGATGTCGCTCGGCTGGAGCAAGATTGTTACGAGGCCTACAACATCCAGGTCTCTGGGTTGGCGCAGCGGCTTCGCGCCACCGGATTGAAGAAGGTGGTGATTGGAATTTCCGGCGGCTTGGACTCCACCCAGGCGCTGTTGGTCTGTGCCCAGGCGTTCGATCTGCTCGGTCTGCCGCGCGATGGCATTTTGGCGTATACGATGCCGGGGTTCGCGACGTCGGGTCACACCAAGTCCAACGCCTGGGCGCTGATGAAATCGCTAGGCGCGACGGCGAGCGAACTCGATATCAGACCCGCGGCGACACAGATGCTGTCCGACATTGGGCATCCCAATGCCACCGGCGCGTCGGTCTACGACATTACATTCGAGAACGTGCAAGCCGGGCTGCGCACCGACTACCTGTTCCGATTGGCAAACCACCTGGGCGGCATCGTCATCGGCACCGGCGATCTCTCGGAACTCGCGCTGGGCTGGTGCACCTATGGCGTCGGCGATCAGATGGCGCACTACAACGTCAATGCCGGCGTGCCGAAGACACTGATCCAACATCTGATCCGCTGGATCATCGGCACGAAACGCTTCGCTGACGACGTGCTGGAGACGCTGGATGCAATCCTTGCGACGGAGATTTCCCCCGAACTGGTGCCAGTCGCGGAAGGCGAAATCCCGCAAAGCACGGAGGCCAAGATCGGCCCTTACGCGCTGCAGGATTTCACTCTGTTCCATATCCTGCGCTACGGGTTCGCACCTTCGAAGATCGCCTTCATGGCACTACACACATGGGAAGATCCGACGCGAGGCGACTGGCCGCCGCATTTTCATGCGGACCGGCGTGTGGGCTACGATCTGCAGCAGATCCGCCATTGGATGGGGGTGTTTCTGACCCGCTTCTTTGCCTTCAGTCAGTTTAAGCGCAGCGCGATGCCGAACGGTCCGAAAGTCTCGGCGGGCGGGTCGCTCTCGCCACGCGGCGATTGGCGGGCGCCGTCCGATGGCAATGCTGCCGCGTGGCTGGCGGAGCTTGAGCGGAACGTTCCGGCCGAATAAGTGCCGCACTATATTCTCCTCGTTCTGGCCGGTCTGCTGGCCGGCACGATGAACGCGGTCGCCGGTGGCGGCTCATTCGTTTCCTTTCCCGCGATGGTCCTGGCCGGGTTGCCGCCGATCACCGCCAACGCAACCAGCACGGTGGCGCTGTTTCCGGGAACCATCGCAAGCACTTGGGCGTACCGGGACGATCTGCGTGGCGTTGGCGGGGTCGGCCTTAATGTGCTGCTGCCGATCGGTCTGGCGGGCGGACTTGTCGGCGCGATCATGCTACTCGTTACCCCGGGCGCGGCGTTCGATCTGGTCATCCCCTGGTTGCTGCTGCTGGCGACGGTGACCTTCGCCGGCGGGCGGCACCTCGGTGACTGGCTGCGCCGTTACGTCCGGATTGGGCTCCCGGCTTTCCTGGTAATCCAGTTCGTCCTGTCGATCTATGGCGGCTATTTTGGCGGTGCGATCGGGCTCATGATGATGGCGGTGTGGACGCTGATCGACTCGTCCGAGTTGAAGGCAATGGCGTCGACCCGCACTGCACTGGTGAGCACCGCGAATGGGGCCGCGGTGGTTTGCTTCGTGGTGGCTGGTGCGGTCCGATGGCCGGAGATGCTCGCGATGATGGTTTCGGCCATCGCCGGGGGCTACTATGGCGCCCGGTTTGCCCGTCACTTGCCCCCGGCTGTACTCCGCTGGTTCGTGGTGGCGCTGAGTGCGACAGTGACGGTCGCTTTCTTCCTGCGGCGGTACTAGGTGAAGGGACCTCGACACGGCGAAGAACGAGGATGCGTGGAAAAGGCTCTCGGCGCCGGGCGCGCACAGTCGATTTTGTATGCCAAGCCGGTCGTTCACTAGAGGACGGTGACATAAGCAACCCGCTGACCAACCTTATATTTCATCGGTTGACTCCTCCGGCACGAAGGCTATAACGCGCGCTTCCGGCCGCCAGGGTGCGTCAAAGCCCCTTGCGGCCTGTCTTGCTTAAGATAGCTATATCTGAAAGTTTGGTTCCATGTTCGCTGTCATCCGCACCGGCGGGAAACAGTATCGCGTTACCCCCAACGCGGTTCTGAAGGTCGAGAAATTGGACGCCGAAGCCGGCGGCACCATCACCTTCACCGACGTGCTGGCGGTGGGCGTCGACGGCAACCTCACCCTGGGTTCACCGATTATATCCGACGCTTCCGTCACCGCGACCGTTATCGCGCAGGACCGCCTCGACAAGGTCATCATTTTCAAGAAGCGACGCCGGCAGAACAGCCGCCGCCGCAACGGCCATCGTCAGCACGTCACCGTATTGCGTATTGGCGGCATCAACGCCAACGGACAGACCTACACTGTCGCTGCCAAAGCCCAAAGTGAGACAGCCGCGGCCTCTGTTGTCGCATCGGCATCGTCGGGCATCACCCCAGAAAGCGCGGGAGAAAGCGCGGGGGAATCTCAAGCTGATACCGTTCCGCCGGCCGCTCTGGACGCCGCCGAATCGCTGGCAATCGTTTCGGGCGAGGCCCCGGAAGCCGTCGAAGAAAATCAAGAAACCGACGAAAATCAAGACACCAAGGAGTAAACAGCCATGGCACATAAAAAGGCAGGTGGCTCGTCACGCAACGGCCGCGACACTGAAGGTCGGCGCCTGGGCATCAAAAAGTTCGGCGGCGAGGCCGTCGTCGCGGGCAACATCCTGGTTCGTCAGCGAGGCACTAAGTGGTATCCTGGCAACAACGTCGGCCTCGGCCGTGACCACACGATCTTCGCCCTGATCGACGGCAAGGTGAGATTCACCCGTAAGTCTGAGGGCAAGGTGCATATCTCGGTGGAACCCCACGCGGCGTCGCAGCCGACGGCGCTCGCAGCCGAGTAACACCGTCCCCTTTTTGCGGGTGATCGGGGGCTGGTGCATCGCCGGCCCTCGTTCTGTTTGGTGACACGCCATGAAATTCCTAGACCAGACCAAGATCTACCTGCGCTCCGGCGACGGCGGCGACGGCGTGGTCGCATTTCGGCGGGAGAAGTTCATCGAGTTCGGGGGCCCGGACGGCGGGAACGGCGGCAAAGGCGGCGACATCATCTTTGTCGCGGAACATAATCTTAATACGTTGATCGATTTTCGATATACCCAGCATTTCCGGGCGCCGAAGGGTGGCAACGGATCAGGGTCGGATCGTACCGGCGCGGGCGCGCGGGACGTTGTCGTCACCGTCCCTGTCGGCACCCAGATCTTTGCCGACGATCAGGAAACCATGCTCGCCGACCTGGACATCGCCGGCAAACGCGTGACTCTGTTGCGTGGTGGTGATGGCGGCTTCGGGAACGCCCATTACAAGACGTCGACAAACCGAGCGCCTCGGAAGGTGACGAAGGGCTGGCCGGGCGAGGAACGGTGGGTTTGGCTGCGCCTCAAGCTGATCGCCGACGCCGGACTGATTGGGCTGCCGAACGCCGGAAAATCGACATTTTTGTCCGTCGTTTCCGCCGCACGCCCGAAGATCGCCGACTACCCGTTCACCACGTTGCATCCGCAACTCGGCGTTATCCGCCTATCCGACGCGGAGGAATTCGTGCTCGCCGACATCCCCGGCCTGATCGAGGGCGCTCATGAAGGCGCCGGCCTTGGCGACCGCTTCCTTGGTCATGTCGAGCGCTGTGCCGTCCTGCTGCATTTGGTCGACGGCGCCGCCGGTGACGTGGTCAGAGCCTGGCGCACCGTGAGGATCGAAATGTCGGCCTATGGCGCGGGTCTGGCCGAAAAGCCAGAGATCATCGGCCTGAACAAATCTGATGCCATGACGCCGAGGGAAACGTCCTCCCGGCTTGCCGCGCTCCGAAAAGCTTCCGGACGGCCGGTCTATCTGCTCTCCGGTGCGACCGGCCATGGGTTGCCCGAAATTCTGCGCGTCCTGCAAGATACCATCCACAGCACACGCGAGGCGGAGCAGGAGCAGGCCGCGTGATTGCTTGCGCTGCGCCCTCCATCGCGAGGGCGCAACGGATTGTCATCAAGATCGGTAGCGCTCTGGTTGTGGATGAGAAGCTGGCGGCGCCGCGCATGGCCTGGCTTGGTAGCGTGGCCGCCGACATCCGCGCGCTCCGCGAGCGGGGGACAGAGGTCATCGTGGTATCTTCCGGCGCCATAGCGCTGGCTCGCCGGACGCTCGGTCTTACCCAAAAGCGCTTGAGACTAGAAGAAAAGCAGGCTGCTGCCGCCGTCGGGCAAATTCGCCTCGCTCAGGCCTGGGCGCAGGCCTTGTCTGGCCACGACATGCCCGCTGCGCAGTTGCTGCTGACGCTGGGCGACACCGAGGATCGCCGCCGCTATCTGAACGCGCGCGAGACCCTCAACACGCTGCTGTCCCTGCGCTGCGTTCCGGTTATAAATGAAAATGATACCGTCGCCACTGCTGAAATTCGATTTGGAGACAATGACCGGCTAGCAGCGCGCGTGGCCGAGATGGTTCAGGCCGACCAATTAATCCTGCTGTCAGACATCGACGGCCTCTACACCGCCGACCCGCGCCGCGACCCGTTGGCCGCCCACATACCGGTCGTCGAAGCCATCACTCCCGAAATCGAGGCAATGGGTGGGGAACCGCCGCCCGGATATTCGTCCGGCGGGATGCGCACCAAGCTTGTGGCCGGTCGCATCGCCACTCAGGCCGGCTGCGCGATGGCGATCGCCCTCGGTCATGTCGAGCACCCTTTGCAGTCCCTCGAACGCGGCGGCCGCTGCACCTGGTTCCTGCCGGTGCCGGAAGGCCGCACCGCGCGCAAGCGCTGGATTGGCGGTTCGCTGTCGGCACTGGGGGTGCTGACGGTCGATGCCGGCGCGGCCAAGGCTCTCGCCAACGGCCGATCGTTGCTGCCCGCCGGTGTCCGAGCGGTTGGTGGCACGTTCGAACGCGGGGATCCGGTGATTATTGTCGGTCCTGATGGCTCGGCGCTTGGGCGCGGCTTGTCAGCCTATGGCAGCGCGGATGCGGAACGCATTGCGGGCCATCGATCCGACCAGATCGAGGCAATTCTGGGGTGGCGCGGCCGTGATGAGATGATCCACCGGGACGATCTGGTGCTGGGTTAAGAATCCTCAGCCGGCACAATTTTGGCCCGACAGTGCGATACGCAGGTGCGTTTAACACCGCCTACCAACAACGAGATTGCCATTCTCGAACAAGACGCCTGCAGATATGCTTCAAGCATGCTTGACACCTAAATGCGCCCTCCAGTTCGATCGCAAGCAACGCGGTGGAGGTTGACTTACCGGCTCCTCCCTTGGAGCTGGCGAAGGAAACGTGGTGTTCCGCCACGGGCTTCGCGTAACAGAGATTGTTGGCCCGCCCCCATGCGGTCCAGGTTATTGCCTCGAAGTTGCCATGACGGCTGCGTATGTAGTCTGGAGATCGGTCGAGGAGGAACCTTCCGCATGAAGTCTTTGTTAGCAATGAGCCTCATTGGCTTATCATCAACGGGTCTGACGCAACCCGGCCACGCTCAACCAATCCCAGTCAATGTGACAGTGATAGATTTCTACTATGAGTATGGCTGCGGTCCGCGCTGTCAACAACAGCGTTGGGCGGAAGAACGGCGGCATCGGGAACATGAATGGCGGGAGCACGAGTGGGCGCAGGAACGGCGGCACCGGGAATGGCAGGAACACGAATGGCGGGAGCATGAGTGGCGGGAGCATTCTTACTCTCCTCCTTCCTTCCCTTACTCTATTCCTTACTCTCGTTGCTTTCCATATGCTTGTTAGCCTCGGTCTATAATAATATAATCTCGCCTTATGCGGTTTTTGACAGCCCCTCACGAAAGCGAGGGGAACGTGCGATGACGAGCCATCCGCGCCGCCGGCGGCAGCGCGCTGGGCCGCAGACTGAACGCCAGATCACGGAAAAAGACCCCGCCACGGTTGGTGGCATGGCGGGGTGAGGCTTTTGTCGGGTCTCTCTCCCGATAAGCGGATGCAGCCCGTTACTCGGGACGGCACCGTTACGAAACGCGACTTGTTTGCAATCGTATCGTAATCCGAAACCCACGAGCCAGGTGCTCGCGTGGGGCCGACCAAGAACGCCGGCACTGCCCATGCCCGAGATCGACGGCGACGACAAATTCCTACCGCCCCGTCAGGTCTGGTTGCCACATTTCGCTTCGGGCGAATCGGCGCCGCGTGTTACGCAACAGCCTTCCTCCCTTCTTGTTCCAAACTGGCGCCAGAACAAACTACGGCGCCTCTTTCTCCCCCGAGCCCCGTAGGCGCCCTGCGAAGCCCGCACAGGCCGCGCTGATCAAAGTGCCGCGTGTTGTCGAGCACACGCCCAAAGGCCGCGCCTGGAGGTTGCCGCCGCCCGATGATCCGGAGGCCAAGGCGAAGGCTGTTGCGTTCCTCGAGCGAGTGATCCGGCCGAGGTCGCCCTAAATGTAGCGACGCGCAATGCGAGCGTCCGTCGATAGGTCACGGCACAGCGACACGGGCTAAAGCGCGGCGCGCGGACCTGAGCAGCGCTGGCAGCGTCGCCAGGCGGTGGCTATGATCCTCCTCCCAACCAGGCCAGAATGAACGAAACGCCCTCCTGGTACGCATAAGCTGATAGCGGAATGGTTTATCCGGAGTATTACACGCTAAAACAATAGGTTAATGGCCACTCGATCCGCCGTGTCCTCTCGTATCGAAACCAATATATGGATCGATAGATTTTGACCGGAATTCCTATCTTGATCCCTTTGCATTCTCGGTATGTCCGGCTATGCGTACCAGGAGGCCGTTTCGTTAGTTCGGGCCTACGTGCCGGATCTTCGCCTACTTCTGGCCGGCGGCCGGTCCCACTGACACCGCAAACCGTGTTTCCCTGTCAGTTTACGGCGCTCAACAGACCTCCTTTCGCGCCTCAGAAGCTTACCTTCTGTGTTAATAATCGGCGGCGTTCGGATCAAAATCTACCACCGTGTCGCCAGGGTGGACAGAGGAATCTCCCTCGAAGATGTCGCGATCTTTCGTTTCTGGAACGAATAGAACACCTATGATTGCCGTCGCCCCGGCAATCACGATGGGATACCACAACCCGAAGTAGATACTGCCGTTCTGAGCATTCATCGCGAACATCGAGGCCGGCAGTAGACCGCCGAACCAGCCGTTGCCAATGTGATAAGGTAGCGACATAGAGGTGTAGCGGATGCGCGTCGGAAACAGCTCCACCAGGGCAGCGGCCATCGGACCGTAGACCATCGTAACCAACACCATCAGGAAGCATAACGTCAGCACCAGCATGAACGGCTGCGCTCGGAAGATGTCGAACGGGTTTGCGATCTTCACCACGGACGGGTTGGACGCCGACGGATATCCAACTGTGGTCAGCTCGCCCGAGAGGTCGCTCGCGAAGCTTTTCGCTGTCGGGTCGAGGGTTTTGTCACCAATCTTCACGCTGGCCTTGGTGCCTGGCGGTGCATCCTGCTGCGAGTAAGTCACCGAAGCCCGAGCTAATGCTCCCTTGGCAAGATCGCAGCTGTTGATGAACTTTGACAATCCCGTGGGGTTGAACTGAAAGGAACAATCCGCCGGATCCGTCACCACCACGACCTGCACCGTCTCGTGCGCCTTGGCCAGCGCCGGGTTAGCGGTTTCGGCCATGTATTTGAAGACCGGAAAATAGGTCAGCGCGGCGAGCAGACAGCCGCCCAGAATGATCGGCTTGCGGCCGATCTTGTCGGACAGCCAGCCGAAGAAGATGAAACCGAAGGCGCCGATCAACAACGCCCAGGCGACCAGCAGGTTGGCGGTGAAACTGTCCACCTTCAGCACGCCGATTAGGAAGAACAGGGCGTAAAACTGCCCGGTGTACCAAACGACCGCCTGGCCGGCGACCAGCCCGAACAGCGCCAGGATCGCCCATTTGGCATTCGCCCACTGGCCGAACGCCTCGCTAAGCGGCGCTTTCGAATGACGGCCCTCGGCCTTCATTTTCACGAATGCCGGGCTTTCGCTAAGCTGCAGGCGGATCCAGACGGAGACCGCCAGCAGCAGGACGGAGACCAAGAACGGGATGCGCCAGCCATACGCTTTGAAATCGTCCCCGCTCATGGACGCCTGGACGAGCAGGATCACCAGCAGCGACATGAACAGCCCCAACGATGCCGTGGTCTGTATCCAACTGGTGTAGAAGCCGCGACGGCCAGCCGGTGCATGTTCGGCGACGTAGGTCGCTGCGCCGCCATACTCGCCGCCGATCGCCAGACCCTGCAGGATTCGCAAACTGATCAGAATGACGGCGGCGGTGATGCCGATACTGTCCGAGGTCGGCAGGATGCCCACGATGAAGGTTGACGAACCCATGATCAGGATCGTCACCAGGAAGGTGTACTTGCGTCCGACGAGATCGCCAAGGCGCCCGAAAACCAGCGCGCCGAAAGGGCGCACCAGGAAGCCGGCGGCGAAGGCGAGAAGGGCGAAGATATTGCGCGTCGTCTCATCGAACTGACCGAAGAACTTGGCGCCGATGATCACGGCAAGCGAACCGTAAAGATAAAAATCGTACCACTCGAAAACCGTGCCTAACGACGAGGCTAGGATTATTTTCTTCTCGTCCGATGTCATCGGCCGAACCGAGGGGGCAACCCCGCCTGGTCGCGCTGCGCTTACGCTCATGGTCACGCCCTTCCCTAGCCTTTAATACGACGGATCGCCATTCAATGGGCGACTCCTACTTTATATCGCTGCCAAGCTGATGGCAGGCTTGAGATCATTAACTCAATTAAAGGATCTTGGACAGAGAGAATCACTCAGGGCCGAAACCTGAATTATCATTCCGCAATCCTAGGATGGGCTCCAACTATTTGAGCCCGTGCGGGAGAACCTCGAACGGGCGCCCCGCGGATGGAAGTTCTCAATGCGGGTGGGTGATGAGCGCATCGCAATCGCGGTGGCCAGCCAGCAAGCAGTCCTCGATCTGTGACGTTGTCCGGAGTTGGCGGACCAGGAACAAGCCGCCGATCAGTAGCACAAGGACTACCACGATCCCCGCCAAACTCGCGGTCTGCCGTTCAGCCGCCTGCTGGGTCGCACGATCATCAGGCCAATGGCGTGGACGGTACACTGCACTCTCCCATTGGAATGTTGCCTAGGCTATCAAGGAGGGACACGAAGCAAGCTAAGAGTATGGTCGAGAGGACAGAAGCTCCATATGGTCGGAAGAGATTCTCAGCAAAGGGAGGCTACCGGGACGTGGAAGGCGTGCGGCATCTCAGCGGGGACGCGCGGTTTGCGGCGCTGATATCACGGATCGGACGACCGCGGTTGGATATTCAGCGCCAGCGCAGCCCGTACGAGGCGCTCGTCCGGGCCATCGCCCACCAGCAACTGCACGGACGAGCGGCGGAAGCGATTCTGGCGCGGTTCTCGGCGCTATTCCCAGGGGAAGGTTTTCCCGAGCCGGACGCGGTTATGGCGACGGCGGACGCGGCGTTGCGCGGCTGTGGCTTTTCTGGAGGAAAGATTGCGGCGATCCGAGACATCTGCGCCAAGGCACTTGACGGCACGGTGCCAACCCGCCGTCAGTCTCACCGGCTGAGCGATGAGGCCCTGATCGAGCGGTTGACCTCCATTCGCGGTGTTGGCCGCTGGACCGTCGAAATGTTGCTGCTGTTCACCCTCGGCCGGCCGGATGTGCTACCGGTGGACGATTTTGGTGTGCGAGAGGGATACCGCGTGCTCTATGAATTGAGCGCCCAGCCGAAACCAAGGCTGCTGAGCGAGATTGGCCTGGCCTGGTCGCCGCACCGGTCACTCGCCACCTGGTATCTTTACCGGGCCGCAGAGGAGGCTAGGCGGCAGGGGCCGACCAGCCGAGCCTAGCGGCTGTTCCAGCCTATTGCGTTACCTGAAACGATCCTTCGGGCCGACGAGCCCTCACCGGAGGGTCTGCGCGGTAACCAGCGTCGGCGGATAAAAATTCAAATTTAGTCACATCAACACTTCGAACTAACGAAAACTTGACGCTTATTGCTCTAATATCAACTCGCGATGACCGCGAATCTCTGGGGGTCCAAGGCCCGGTTATTTCGATTCGCTGTCCGGATATGCGAATTGGATGACAGAGATATTGGATGGGCGCGGCGCTCGGTCTCACTCGAACGGACCATACAAGTGGCGAACGGCCGGCGCTGTCGCGCAAATCCGATAGTGCGCAGGTTCGCCGGCTACCGGCCCTCACGCTGGTCATCGACGACCGTCCGCGCGGAGGCGGCGACCCTGGCCGGCATGGACCCCAAACCTTGTGCGACTGGGTGCATTGCTGCAACGCATCAGGCGTCGAAGGCCTAAAATCCCGCTGCCCGCTCGGCTGAACGCCCGCGTTGGCCGAGCAGCGCAGGGCTGGATAGGTGGGCGGGCCGAAGTGGCATTTTTGATTTCGGCTGGTCGCGGTATTGCCATCGGTCGGATAATGCGCGACGCCCATTAGACCTGAGCGTCATCCACCGAAAAAGGAAGCGCTACTTCCACGACGATCCAACCCGCTAACGCGGCGGCATCCGAGGGTTGCTCAATCAGGTTTGAATGATGGCAAACTCAGGTGCGTGATGCTTTCGGCGCAACCCGCAACACAATGATCCTGTCGGCTGGAAAAGCATCACAACGCTAAGTGTTATCAAATGGTTAACGTCACCTTAGGTTCCGCCAGATCTTTAGCGAAAGCAACAAAATATCAACGCACTGATGTGATGGCATTACGATTTTGCGCCCAGGCCTCCGGCGTTGACGCAGCGTCAATCGGCCGGGATTTGCCATAACTGATGGTTTCAATGCGACTACGGTTGATGCCGTGAGCGACCAGATAGTCGCGATCGGCACCAGCGCGACGCTCCCCGAGAGCAAGATTATACTCTTCGGTGCCGCGTTCATCGCAATTGCCGGCGACCCAGACATTGACCTGGGGATATTGCTGCAGCCAGGAGAATTGTCGATCCAGGGTCGCGATCGCCTGCGGGGTTAGCGTGTTGCGATCAGTATCGAAGAAAATTCTATCGCCAGCCGACTGCACCAGATCCTCCTCGCTGCCGGGTGCCGCGCGTCCGGAACCTCCAGCACCGGAGCCCGCCCCTTGAATCGCGCCGCCCGATCCGGTCGCGTTCTTAGAATTGTCGGATGATGAGCAGGCGGTCAGCATGGCCGCGCTCAAAAGGGAGGCAAGGATCCAACATTTCATGGAGCGTCTCCGGTCATGGTTCGGGCCGGGCGTCGGAACGGCCCACCTCGATTCGGCGAAGCCTTCTACCGCGCCATCAGCATGAGCGATACGCCAAAAAGGCGCTGGCGGCCTCCTAGACCGGTAGCCATCGCAGGTCAGACAATTCAACTGCAACCGCGAGCCGCTGGAGGCGGTTCTCTGTCGTGCCAAACCTGGGTATCCTCGGACTCTTCAACAGATCGGAGGAGTGGATGGCGGGCACCGGCCTTCGAGGGGCCGTCTTTGAAGGCGACCCGCTGTCGGCTGACCAGCACCGTAGTTGATTTCAGTCGGCCAACGCGGCGTAGACCATGTCGCGGAACAGCACGCGGTAATGCTCGCGTTGTTGCGGAGCTTGGAGCATCAGCACGGCATACAGTCGTTCCGCTGGATCAACCCAGAACGTTGTTCCGGCTGCTCCACCCCAAAAGTAGTTGCCGACCGATCCGGGGAATGGCGCCATTCCCCCGTGGGTCCGGACTGCGAAACCGAGGCCGAAACCATGGCCTGGCGGCAGTAGGTCGGGGTTACCCTTAATTATGCCCAGATGGTCGGATGTCATAAGTTCGACCGTCTTGCGGCCAAGAAGGCGCGTGGAACCGAGGCGACCATTACCAAGAAGCATCGCGAGGAAACGGGCGTAGTCGATGGCCGTGGCGACCATGCCGCCGCCGCCGGACTCGAATATTGCAGGCCGCCTTACATCGAGCAGGGCGACATCCACCGCGAACTCGGGATCTTTCCGGAAAGGTTCGGCGATGCGACCTTGATCCGCCTCCGGGACCCAGAAACCGCTATCGGACATGCCAAGCGGAATGAACACACGTTCGGAAAGGAAACGACCGAGCGCCTGGCCGGAGAGCACCTCAACCAGACGACCGAGAACATCAGTGGAGCGGCTGTATTCCCAAACGGTGCCGGGCTGGTGCAGCAACGGCAGCCCCGACAGTTCGTCCACCTGGTCGGCATTGGTCTGCTTGAGGCGAGCGATACGGGCCTCGGCGTACGCCCGGTGGATCGGGCCGGTGCCGCGGAACTCATAAGTCAAACCGGAAGTGTGGCGTAGGAGATCCTGGACGGTGATCGGCGTTGTTGGCGCAGTCAGCGTGTAGCCGTCGCCTGAGACGACGCCGACCTGGGTGTGGGCAAAGGCGGGGAGGAATTTGCTGATCGGGTCGCTCAGCAGCAGGCGGCCTTCCTCCCATAGCATCATGACGGCAACAGAGACGATTGGCTTGGTCATGGAATAGATGCGGAAGATCGCGTCGGTGCCCATGGGTTTCTCTGACGCCGGGTCCAGGCAGCCAAAATGATGGTGGTAAGCGACCTTGCCGTGACGAGCGACCAAGGCGACGGCGCCTGGGATGTTGCCGGCGGCGGTGCGCTCACTGAGCACCCGGGACAGGCGGTCCAGCGCGGACCGGCTGAGGCCAACTTCCTCGGGCGTCGCGGTCGGCAGCGGTTCGGTCATCAGGACGGTCCTTGTTGCGGCCTGAGTGGCTGTAACGCTTGAAGGGGCGTCGGATCAAGGCCTTGAGCGCAGACCCGGTGCCAACCGGATGACCGGACGATGAGTGGCCTGCTGCCGCTGTTTTCAACCTGAAAACGGGAACTCCCACCCGCCACTCGCCCAACGCCGCGTTATCGGTTCGCCGTTCGCGACGGTCCCGGCCTTCGCTCGCGGCCCAGTCCTGGTGCCTGACAATATTCGAATTTGCCATCAGCCGGTTCAGGAGTACCTTCCTGAGCTCACCTAGCAAGCCGTCCTGGCGCATCATCGACGCGGATTCTGCCCGGCCGTAACTCAGACAACCAACTGTCCCATATGGTCATGGTTGTCTCCAGGGCCAAAGCGAGCTTCGCTATGACGCCTCACCTAACATTCCGGATAGCTCCCCGACCGCAATCGTCAGACCGCTCAGGCCCGCGAGTCCCGTCCCTCGCGTTCTATGTTATAAGAAGACGCCCTCTGGAACCGCAGCCTAGGGGCAGATCTGATGTTTAATGGCGAGAAAACGACCTACAGACTATTTGACAACCGTCCCGTCAGTCCCTATCCCGCCGCCTCCGACCGGATAAAGCACCACCAAATATATGTCTCGCCGCAAGCCCCAAGGCCGCCCGCTCGACGGGTGGCTGGTCATTGACAAGCCGTCCGGGATGACCAGCACTGACGTGGTCAATCGCGTCAAGCGTCTGTTCGACGCCCAGAAGGCGGGCCATGGCGGCACCTTGGACCCACTCGCCACCGGGCTTCTGCCCATTGCCTTTGGAGCCGCGACCAAGACGGTTCCCTACGTCATGGACGGCACGAAACTGTATCGCTTCACTCTGAAATTCGGCGAGGCCCGCGACACCGACGACGGCGACGGCCAGATCACCGAGACCAGCGACAGCCGCCCCGACGACACCACCATCCAGGCCGCCCTGTCCCGATTCCGCGGCGCCATCCTGCAGGTCCCGCCGATCTTCTCCGCTATCAAGGTAGCCGGTGAGCGAGCCTATGACATGGCGCGCGAGGGACGGCCCCCTCGGTTGGAACCGCGTCCGGCCAGGGTGGACCACTTCGAGCTGGTCACGCGCGCCGATCCCAACGCCGCGATCTTCGAGGTCGCCTCAGGCAAGGGCGTTTATATGCGCAGTCTGGCCCGCGACCTCGCGGTTGCTTGCGGCACGGTCGGACACATTGCGGCGCTCCGCCGCCTGCGGGTCGGCCCGTTCCTGGAACGACATGCAATTCCGCTGGACAAATTGCGTGAACCGGACGATACCGCGCCCGCTTCCCCGGACCTGCTGCTTCCGGTCGTGACCGCGCTGGCCGACATCCCGGCGCTGGCCTTGACCGAACAGGAGGCCGCCGACTTTCGACATGGCCAGGCGATCAGCCTGGTTGCGTTGATGGGCCGGATTCCGGCGACGGCCGACCCCGATGGTGGGTTGGCCCGAGCGATGGCGGGGGGCCGCGTGATCGGGTTGTGCCGTCTCGAGGACGGCATGCTGAAGCCCGAACGGGTTCTCTGAACGCCTGTTCCTGGAACCTCGGCGCGCGTCGTCGCCACCCCTTACTCAGGAGTTGCCTGATGTCGCTATCGGCGGAGCGTCGTACGACGCTCATTGGTGAATACAGGACGGGTACGGCCGATACCGGCAGCCCGGAAGTGCAGGTGGCGCTGCTGTCCGAACGGATCAGCACGCTGACCGAACATCTCAAAATCCATGCAAAGGATTTTCATTCACGCCGCGGTCTGCTGATGCTGGTGGGGCGGCGGCGCCGTCTGCTGGATTACCTGAAGAAGAAAGATCAGGCGCGCTACCAGACGCTGATCGGGCGTTTGAGCCTGCGGCGGTAGATAAAGCTGGTCAGCGGCTGGAATGATCCCTATTTCCAGCCTGTTGACTGAATGAGAAGACCTGAACGGGGGCAGGCAGTCCCCCGGCACACTGCGACACGCGGTGGACATAAGGATCGCCGATCCGGCACGCCCCGAAAGGCGCGGGACCAGCGACGGCGTTTCCGGCCACATGGCCGCGGCTGCGACCCTTCCAACGGCACGCAGCACGCGCTCCGTGTTACCCGAGACGCCGCCACCCCGCCTAGAACGAGGCACTGGCGGAGAAAGCCGTCTGGTTGTCCGCCGATGCCGCGCATCCGAAGGACGACTGAATGTTCAATTATTTCCGCAAAGAACTCGACTGGGGCGGCCGCAAGCTGATCCTGGAAACCGGCAAGATTGCCCGCCAGGCCGACGGCGCCGTCATGATATCGTACGGCGAGACGATCGTGCTGTGCACCGCTGTCGGCGTGAAGTCGGCCAAACCGGGACAGGATTTTTTCCCGCTGACCGTGAATTACCAGGAGAAGGCATTCGCCGCCGGCAAGATCCCCGGAGGCTTCTTCAAACGCGAGGGCCGGCCGAGCGAGGCCGAGGTGCTGAAAAGCCGACTGATCGACCGCCCGATCCGCCCGCTATTCCCCGAAGGCTTTACCAATGAGGTCCAGGTCGTCGCGACCGTTTTGAGCTACGATAATGAGAACGATCCGGATATCGTGTCGATGGTCGGCTGCTCCGCCGCCTTGACGCTGTCCGGCATCCCGTTCTTCGGGCCGATCGCGGCCGCCCGGGTTGGTTATCATGATGGACAATATATCTTGAATCCGACCGCGGACCAACTGCCGACCAGCGAACTGGAGCTGGTTGTCGCCGGCACCACCGAGGGCGTGCTGATGGTCGAATCCGAGGCGCAGGAGCTTTCGGAAGAGATCATGCTGGGCGCTGTGAAGTTTGGGCACGCATCGTTCCAGCCGGTGATCGCCGCGATTATCGAACTCGCCGAGCGGGCCGCCAAGGAGCCGTGGCCGCTGCCGGCGAAGTCCGAGGGCGAGCTGGCATTGGCCGCTCGGGTGGACGCTCTGGGTCGGGCCGGCATCGCCGAGGCGTACCAAGAGAAGATCAAGCAGGCGCGTTACGAGAAGGTCGCCGCCGCGAAGAAGGCGGCCGCCGCCGCCCTGGCCGCCGAGGGGCTAGATCCGGAGCAGGCCAAGGGCCTGTTCAAGGATCTGGAAGCCGACGTTGTCCGCAATGCCATTCTCGATACCGGGCTGCGGATCGATGGCCGTGATACCCGGACGGTTCGGCCGATCATCGCCGAGGTCGGTATTCTGCCGCGGGCGCACGGGTCCGCTCTGTTCACGCGCGGAGAGACGCAGGCGTTCTGCGTGGCAACCCTCGGCACTGGGCAGGACGAGCAGGTCGTGGATGCCCTTCTGGGCGAGTACCGCGAGCACTTCATGCTGCACTACAATTTCCCTCCCTACTCCGTGGGTGAGGCCGGGCGCATGGGGTCTCCCGGCCGCCGAGAGGTTGGGCACGGCAAGCTGGCGTGGCGCGCCGTGCATCCGCTACTGCCGTCGAAAGAGAAATTCCCGTACACCATGCGTGTGGTTTCCGAAATTACCGAGTCGAACGGGTCGTCCTCGATGGCGACGGTTTGCGGGACGTCGCTGGCGCTGATGGATGCGGGGGTGCCGCTGAAGCGGCCGGTGGCGGGTATCGCCATGGGTTTGATAAAGGAAGACCGCGGGTTTGCGGTGCTGTCGGACATTCTGGGTGATGAAGACCATCTAGGCGACATGGATTTCAAGGTGGCGGGCACCGAGGCGGGCGTGACCAGCCTGCAGATGGACATCAAGATCACTTCCATCACATTCGACATCATGCAGACAGCGCTGGAGCAGGCGAAGGATGGGCGCATGCACATCCTGGGCGAGATGGCCAAGGCGCTGACCGACGCGCGCGGCGATGTCGCGCAGACGGCGCCTCGGATCACTATCATCAGCGTCCCGAAAGAGAAAATTCGGGAAATCATCGGCACCGGCGGCAAGGTCATTCGGGAAATCGTCGAGCAAACCAAGTGCAAGATCGACATCGACGACGATGGGACGATCAAGATCGCGGCCGTTGACTCGGACCAGGCGCAGAAGGCGATCGACTGGATCCGCGGCATCGTGGCAGAGCCGGAGATCGGCGTGATCTACAACGGCAAGGTCGTTAAGACGGCTGACTTCGGTGCGTTCGTGAACTTCCTCGGGTCGAAGGACGGGTTAGTTCATATTTCTGAGCTGACGCAGGGCCGTGTGGGCAAGACCACCGATGTGGTCAACCAGGGCGATGCGGTGAAGGTCAAGGTTATCGGGTTCGACGATCGTGGCAAGGTCAAGCTGTCGATGCGGGTTGTCGATCAGGTGACCGGCGCCGATATCACCGAGCAGGTTGGTGCCAAGCCGGCTCGGGGCGGCGAGCGCCCGGACCGGAGTGGCGATCGTCCGGAACGGAGCGACCGGCCGGAGCGCGGCGAGCGGCGGGAGCGGTATGAGCGCTCCACCGCCGGTGACGGCGACCAGCCTGCGGCCTTTACCGACTGACATCAGTCGGTGGTTACGCGGACCGGTATCTGAGTCTCCTTCGGGCGCCGCCGCCTGCCATCTTGGCGGTCATACCGGCGAACGCGGGCGTCGACCGGTATGAAACACTTGCATTCGTCAGCGGGGGCTTTATCGGTGCGCCGGTAAGGCGCCCCTGAGGGACCAAGCCAATAATGGGGTCTAAAAGACCCGTCAGGTTTCCCAGGGGTTGGCCTTATCGAGGGACATACGGCCATGCGAGCGATTAATGCGATACGGATGGGCGGGGTTGATGTCCTCCCGCTGATAGAAGGCGGTAAGGGCGTTTCCATTTCCAACGGGCTGTCCGCTGGGAACTGGGCCCTGGCCGGCGGAGTGGGGACGTTCAGCGCGGTGAACGCCGACAGTTTCGATGTAAATGGGCGGCCGATCCCGCAGGTTTATCACGGCCGCACGCGGCGGGAGCGGCATGAGGAACTGGTTCAGTACGCCATTCAGGGCGCTCTTACGCAGGCGCGGCGGGCGTGGGAGATCACCGGCGGCAAGGGGCGGATCCACGCCAACATCCTGTGGGAGATGGGTGCTGCCGAACGCATCATCACTGATGTGCTGGAGCAGGCGAGGGGCATCATCAACGGGATTACCTGCGGCGCCGGGATGCCTTACCGGCTGTCCGACATCGCTGCTCGGTTTGGGGTGTACTACTATCCCATTATTTCCTCCGCCCGAGCGTTCAGCGCGTTGTGGAAGCGGGCGTATTCGAAGACGGCGGAGTTGCTCGGCGGGGTGGTTTATGAGGACCCCTGGCTGGCTGGCGGCCATAACGGGCTATCGAACAGCGAGGATCCGACGCGGCCGGAAGACCCATACCCTCGGGTAATGGCCTTGCGGAAAGTTATGCGCGATTTCGGGCTGCACGAGACGCCGATCATCGTGGCGGGCGGGGTGTGGTGCCTGGAGGACTGGGAGACCTGGATCGATAATACCGATCTGGGGCCCGTAGCCTTCCAATTCGGCACGCGGCCATTGCTGACCAGGGAAAGCCCCATCGGCGACGCGTGGAAGGCCAAGCTGCTGACGCTGAAGGAAGGCGATGTTTTCCTGAACCGGTTCAGCCCGACGGGGTTCTATTCGAGTGCAGTGAACAACGGGTTCATCCACGAATTGCGAGATCGGAACGAGCGGCAGGTTGCGTACACCACCGAGGCGATCGGGGAGCATGTCGCGGAATTCGGGGTTGGGCCCAGAAAGCGGATCGTGTACCTGACCTGCGGGGATCGGGAACGCGCGATCGGGTGGGAACGAGAGGGGTTTACCGAGGCGCTGCGGACGCCGGATTCGACCCTGGTCTTCGTAACCCCCGAAAAGGCGCGGGAGATCCTGGAGGATCAGCAAGCATGTATGGGGTGTCTGAGCAGCTGCCGATTTTCCAATTGGGCGCAGCTAGAGCCAGATTACAACAACGGCAAGCGCGCTGATCCGCGAAGTTTCTGCATCCAGAAGACATTGCAGGATATTGCGCATACCAGCGATGAGCCGGCGGCTGTGGAGCGGAACCTGATGTTCAGCGGCCATAACGCGTACCGGTTCGCAAAGGATCCGTTCTACTCCAACGGCTTTGTCCCGACGGTAAAGCAGTTGATGGAGCGGTTGCTGACGGGGCGGTAGGCTGGGGTGCCGGGTGATTTGGTGCCTCGGCCTGGACGGCTGCGCTCCGTGACTGCACGGGGGTGATCCCCCGTGGGGGCCGTGATTGCACGGTAGGGGCCGGATCGCCAGGCGTTTGCTGTGTGCTTGCCGCCGCGTCGTGAACTTTGGTTGGGGGGACGGGCCACTACACGCCGGATCCGGCATCGGGTCTGCGTAGCGCGCCCCTTCCCCCGTCCCCGCTCGCGCCTTAAGACGAAGCCGACGATAGGGGACAGCGCATGGCTCGCTCGCTCAAGGTCGCGGTCCAGATGGACCCGATCGACAGTATCAACATCGACGCAGATTCAACCTTCGCCCTGATGCTGGAAGCACAGTCGCGGGGCCACGCGTTATGGCACTACGAAGTGCGGCACATGGCGCTGAAGGAGGGCGTTTCTCGCCCCGAGGGCGGCAAGCGCGAGGAAAGGCTGTTCGCCCGCGGGCATAGGGTGAAGGTGGCCCGCCGGCACGGAGCGCATTACGAGTTCGAGCCGTTGCAGACGATCGACCTCGGGGACATGGATGTTGTCTTGATGCGCCAAGACCCCCCGTTCGACATGGGCTACATCACGGCCACGCATATGCTGGAGCATATCCAGCCCGGCACGCTGATCGTGAACGATCCTGCTGCGGTGCGGAATGCACCCGAGAAGATTCTGGTCACCCATTTTCCCGACCTGATGCCGCCGACGCTGGTCACTTGGGACCTCGAGGCGATCCGGTCTTTCCGCCTGGAATACAAGGACATTATCGTCAAGCCGCTGTATGGAAACGGCGGCGCCGGGGTGTTCCGGATCAAACCCGATGATGAAAACCTGGGCTCGCTGCTGGAGATGCATTTCGCCCGATCCCGGGAACCACTGATGCTGCAGCGTTATGAGCCGGCTGTCCGGGTGGGCGACAAGCGGATCATCCTGGTCGATGGCGAACCGATGGGCGCATTGAACCGCGTCCCGCCCACAGGCGAGGCTCGGTCCAACATGCATGTGGGCGGGCGGCCGGAGAAGTCTCCCTTGACCGAGCGCGATCTGGAGATTTGCGCGGCGATCGGGCCGACCCTGCGCGATCAGGGAATGATTTTTGTGGGAATCGACGTGATCGGGGATTATCTCACTGAGATCAATGTGACGTCGCCCACAGGTTTGCAGGAGATTGCGAGATTTGACGGTGTTCACCTCGAAAAGTCGATTTGGGATCGGATCGAGGCGAAAGTCGGAATCTGATTCGCAGTGGCCGCACTTGGGCGATGGGGGGAACGATGCGCCCGCTCGCGAGCCGGCCGCGGCCCCACTGGGGTTCCGGCAGGCATGCCATCCCCGTCAGCACTCCTTTAGGACGCGGCAGACATGAAGGACACGAGAGGTTTCACTTCCAGTACGGCCATGATTATAGCGACGACTTTGATTATTTCTCTACTGCCATCGAGACTTGCTTCTGCGCCGGCGACTGATATCGAATCGACCGCAACGACCGAGCCAGTCGCGCTCTACGTCACACTTTGCCTATGGTCGAAGGAGCGGCCGGCGGCGATGTGTCGTGAAGTGCCGCTTACACCCGGAGCAGCGGGGCCGGAATTCGTCGGCATGAAAGCCTGTCTAGACGGTCAGGAGGAAGCCATGCGCAAGTGGTTTTTGGAAGCAGGACCAGTATTCGGCTTCACCGACGTCGCCGGCGACGGCTATCGGATCGATGGAAAGCATTGCCGCCCGGTTGCGGGCACTTCACGCGGCCGCGAGTGACCTCCGGGGGCGTCTGGTAGGCATGCAGCTTCTCGCAACGATGCTCCGGCTGCCAATCGCCGCCTGCCAATGGTCGCTTGTCGATCCTGGCCGACGACTTATCATCAGGATCTGCTCATTTGGGAGAACGCCGATGAAAATCCTCCGCTCCTCGCACAGAAAAACCAACCGCGCGCCTGCGTCCAACTTCACGGGCGTCGTGTTCTCCGATGAGGTTGTGGTCGGCCAGGCACCATCGCGCATGCGCGGGTCAGTGGTGTCTTTCACGCCCGGTGCCCGTACGGCTTGGCACAGCCATCCGGTCGGTCAGACCTTATTCTGCCTGTCCGGCGCCGGCCGGGTGCAGCGGGAAGGCGAACAGTTACAGGAAATCCGCCCCGGCGATACGGTGATCATCCCGCCGGATGTGCGGCACTGGCACGGTGCGGCGCCTGACAAGCTGTTTTCGCACCTCGCGATGTCGGAGTTGAACGACAAGGGAGAGGGCACAGCCTGGTTCGAGCATGTGTCGGACGAAATCTACAATGCGGCACCGGCGGCGGTGAACTGAGAGCCTGCAACATCATGGCATGCGGCGCCCGATTGTGAAGGCGCAGATCGCGTCCAGGTTCCAGGTTCCGCATGGCTACGGAACGAAAAGGTAGCTCTTAGGGTCCGGTGATCGGCGATCTGGGCTACCTCGGCGAGCGCCTGGCGAAGGCCGGTGAGACGCTCGGCATCACCGTCGAGGCGATCGCCCGCAGCCGCGACAGACAATTCGTTCCGGCCGGCATCTGCGGGTGGTTGAACGGTCGTTCGCCTAGCTGAGGCGATACCGGCACACCATCTTCAAGCGGTCGAAGGGCCACCTCACATCGCGTTCGTTGCGACTGCCTTTATCCCCATCCTCGCTCGGCGCGTGAAGCGCCTCGTCGCCGGGGATCTGAGCGTCTGATGTCGACAAAACGCTTCCAAGCCAGGAGGCCGATAGTTGGCAACGTCGTGGCAGGCGCCTATCCTGGTAACGCGCCGCACGCGATTCAGGAAAAAAATGCCGCCGCTCGCCACGGCCTCACAGGGAGCTTTCGCGATGCCGAAGCCGTGTCGCCTAACCCGCCGCAACGCATTGAAGCTGGGGACCGCCACGACCGCCCTGCCGCTGGTGCACATCCGTACCGCCGGCGCCGCCGGCAAGCTTTCGATCGGCTGGTGGGATCATTGGGTGCCGAAGGGCAATGAGATCCTGCAGACGCAGATCCAGACCTGGGCCGACAAGAACATGGTCGACGTGACGATTGACTTCATTACTTCGAACGGCAACAAGCTGGTCATCACCGCCGCAGCCGAATCGCAGTCCGGCACCGGACATGATTCGTTGCAACTCGGTTCGTTCGGGCTCGACGTATCCACCTACGCCGACAAGCTGGAACCCGTTGACGATGCGATCAAGGAAATCACCAGCCGCTGGGGACCCTATAACACCGCCATCGAACGTTTGGGGAAAATGGAGGGCCACTGGATGGCCATCCCGACATCGACCTTCACATCGTGTCGGCCCTGCCTGGGTCGCATCAGCCTGATGAAGGAGATCTGTGGTATCGACATCCAGGCTCTGTATCCGAACCATCCCGTGACGCCGCCGCAGGCCCCCGATTGGACATACGACAACTTCGTCGTTGCGGCCGAAAAAGCCAAAAAGGCTGGTTACGCCTTCACCTTGCAGCTCGGCAGCACGCTGGACTCGGTCGGCAATGCCGCGGTGTGGTTCGCCGCCTTCGGCGCCGACATCGTGGATGCCAAGGGCAACATCACAGTCAACTCCAACAAGGTGCGCAATTTCCTTGAGTGGGCTAAACGGTTCGTCAAGGCCCTGCCCGACGACGCGGCAAGCTACGACGACGCATCCGACAATCGCGCGATAATCGCCGGGAAGACCGCCTTGATCTACGATCCTCCCTCGCCTTACGCCGTTGCGAAGCGGGACAATCCGAAAATGTCAGAAGACATGTGGAGCTTCCCCTGCCCGGCCGGTCCCGCTGGCCGCCCGATTGTCTACGGCTACGCCTTCCAGGGTATCTGGAAGTTCAGCAAGAACAAGACGGCGGCGAAGGAGCTGAACATCTATCTCTCGGGGCGCGAGCAATTCGAGGAACGTTGCCGGACGGTGGAGGGTTTCGACATCCCGGTGCTCGACAGCATGGGTGATTCCAAGGTCTGGGACGACGTCGGGCCGCCGAAGGGCGTGTTCTACAACTTCCCGTTGCGGCCTTGGCACCAAGCGACCGCCTTTGTTCCGGGCACTCCAGCCCCGCTGGACATATCGGCGAAGATGATCAGCCGTGCGACGCAGCCGAACATGCTGGCGCGGCTGCAATCGGGACAGTCGGTTGACCAGGTCATCGCGTGGGCACAGGACGAGCTCGAGGGTTTCTCCCGCTGAATCGGACTCCCGGCCTCGCGGTTGGCGCTCGCCAACCGCGCCAGAGTTGCGGGAGGCGACCTCCAAGCGCAATAACGTCGATGGCCTAGCCGCGTACCGCCTCGCAGCCGGCGGGCTTT
This sequence comes from uncultured Pseudomonadota bacterium, assembly GCA_963832865.1. Classification (GTDB taxonomy): domain Bacteria; phylum Pseudomonadota; class Alphaproteobacteria; order Acetobacterales; family Acetobacteraceae; genus Rhodopila. Next base: position 120,382 of record CAWHWH010000064.1, on the reverse strand, counting down.
AGCACCCGCTTCGCGGACGCCGGGTACTTTGCCAGCATGGCGGCTGGCCGGACTGGGCGGCGAACGAGTTCGCCGCCGCAGTTCGGGCAGATGCCGTGCAACCAACTTTCCACGCAGTCGGCGCAGAACGTGCACTCATAGGAGCAGATCCGCGCCTCCAGGCTGGCAGCCGGAAGGTCGCGGTCACAGCACTCACAGTTCGGGCGAAGCTCCAGCACTTACTCTGCCGCCACCGCGACTGTGACGGGCGCCGCCAGTTCAAACCCCTCGTATCCATTCGCGGCAACCTCATCGCATTTCTGCCGGTAGGCGCCGACGCCGCCGATATATGGCATGAAAACCCGCGGCTTGCCCGGGATGTTGGCGCCCATGTACCAGGACGCCGCTGAGGGATAGAGGGTCGTGTAGGCTACCTCATTCACGTGCTCGACCCAGTAATTTTCGGCCGGCAGGTGCGGTTCGATGGTGTCGATCCGGCGGCTGGCGAGATAGCTCAGGCAGTCGCTGATCCAGTCAACGTGCTGCTCGATCGAGACGATCATGTTGCTCAGCACCGACGGGCTGCCGGGGCCGGTGATCATGAACATGTTCGGAAAGCCGGCGGTCATCAGGCCCAGATAGGTTCGAGGACCCGCCTCCCACTTGTCCGCGAGCGTCTCGCCGTTCCGGCCGACAATGCCCATCCGGGTCAGCGCGCCGGTCATCGCGTCGAAGCCGGTGGCGAACACGATGGCGTCGAACCGGTATTCCTTGCCGCCGGCGCGTAGGCCATCCGGGAGGATTGCCTCGATCGGCGCGTTGCGCACATCGACAAGATCAACATTTGGCCGATTGTAGGTCGAGTAGTAATCCGTATCTACACAAATACGTTTAGTCCCGATGGGATGGCTTGTCGGCGCCAACAGTTCGGCCTTCGCCGGATCATTCACCATTTCTCGTATCTTGCCACGAACGAACTCGGCCGCCGTGTCGTTTGATGCTTGATTGAAGATCAGGTCGTTGAATGCGGCCATGAATGTTGTGCCGCCGCTTTCCCACCGCTGTTCGTAGATCGCGAGACGCTCCTGCTCCGGCGTCTCGATGGCGGACTGATCGTTCGGGTAGGCTAGGATGCCGTTGCGGGACATCCGAGCTTCGGCCCGTTTTGCGGGATAGCTGTCTTTCCAGGCCTGCGCATAGGCCTCCGGCATTGGCCCGTTGCGCGACGGGATGCTGAAGTTTGGGGTTCGCTGAAATACCGTGACATGGGCGGCCTGCGCCGCGATCACTGGGATGGCCTGGATCGCCGAGGATCCGGTTCCGACAACACCCACCCGCATCCCGGTGAAATCCACGCCCTCATGCGGCCAGTGGCCGGTGTGGTAGATGTTGCCCGTGAAACTTTCCAGACCGGGGAAATCCGGCATCCGCGCCGCCGACAGGCAGCCTGTCGCCATCACGCAATAGCGGGCGGAAACCGTGTCGCCACGATCGGTGCGCACGGTCCAGCGATGAGTTACTTCGTCAAAAACGGCTCCCGTAACCCGGGTTTCGAACCGCATGTCGCGGCGGAGGTCCAGACGGTCAGCAACAAAATTGGCGTATCGTAGAATTTCCGGCTGGCCGGCGAATATTTCGCTCCACTCCCATTCCTGCTGCAACTCCTTTGAAAACGAGTATGAATACTGCATGCTTTCCACGTCGCAGCGGGCGCCCGGGTAGCGGTTCCAATACCACGTGCCGCCGACACCGCCCGCGACATCGAAGACGATCGCAGACAACCCGAGGCCGCGCACGCGATGAAGCATATACATGCCGCCGAAGCCGGCGCCGATGATGACGACATCTGTCTGGTTTGGGACGGGCGCGTGCTGGGTTTCGGTCGTCCGGGACATAAGAGCTCCTTCAATACGTTGAACGGTATCCGATACCGCGATGAGCGCATTGTCAACTACTCAGTAGCTTTCTGAACTCATCGGTTCCGGAACGAGCAGGGCGGGATTTGGTTCTGGCCACGCCACTTAGATCGGAGAAGCCCCTCCCCGCGGGCGCGATTGTCCACATGTTGGAGCAGATGTGCGGCACCGGCCTGGCCGGTCTGAGAGGCATTACCCTAAGGGAGCGGAAGCCAGATCCGTGATGTGGTAGTATGATACCACAACCGAAAACCCCTTGACCCGCTAGGTTCCCGTCGCCATAACCCGCGGCTTGTGAATCACGGACAGCTGCAAGAACATGCTCAAGAGCACGCCCTCCATCAAACCGTCGGAGGTGACTAAAGGCTGGGTGCTGATCGATGCCGAAGGCGTCGTCCTCGGTCGCCTCGCCGTTGTCATCGCCAACCGGCTGCGCGGCAAACACAAGCCGCAATTCACGCCGCATGTCGATTGCGGCGACAATGTCGTTGTAGTCAACGCTGCCAAGGTACGCGTCACCGGCGACAAGTTGGACCAGTCGGTATTCTACTATCACACGGGTTATGCGGGCGGCATCAAGGGCCGTTCGATGCGTCAGCGGCTAGAGTCCAAGCACCCCGAGCGGGTGTTGGAAAAGGCGGTGGAGCGGATGATCACGCGCGGTCCACTGCAGCGGAAGCAGATGAAGCACCTGCATATCTACGGCGGCGCTGAACACCCGCATGATGGCCAGCAGCCGCAATCACTTGACGTCGCTGCGATGAACCCGAAGAACAAGAGAGGCTGAAAGCGATGTCAGGCACTCAAACCGGCACTCTTGCCGACCTGAAGGAGGCGCTTGCCGCCCGCCAAGCCGCCGCTGAGGCCGAAGCCGAAGCAACCGGCGTTCCAGCCCCTGTTGTCGTGTCCACCCAGCCGAAGCGCGAGCCGAAGCGGGACGCGCTCGGCCGATCATATGCCACGGGGCGGCGCAAGGAGTTCGACTGCTCGCGTCTGGATCAAGCCGGGCAAGGGCGAAATACTGGTGAACGACAAAAAAGTCGTACAGTATTTCGCTCGACCGGTGCTGCGGATGCTGTTGACGCAGCCTTTCCTAGTGGCGGATCGCTACAATCAGTTCGACGTGTTCTGCACCGTCAGCGGTGGCGGACTGTCCGGTCAGGCCGGTGCGGTGCGTCACGGCATCAGCCGGGCCTTGACCTACTATGAGCCAGATCTGCGCAGCATTCTAAAGATCGCCGGCTTCCTGACACGTGATTCGCGTGCGGTGGAACGCAAAAAGTATGGCAAGGCGAAGGCCCGTCGGAGCTTCCAGTTCAGCAAGCGTTAGGCGCGCCGGCGCTTGGTCCACCAGCCGCTTTGCCACCAGTGATGACCGGCCGGCTTTAGCTCGTTGACCACGTAGTGGACGAACAAATCAGGCCTCTCCGCCCCAGGCGCGGCATCGAGGGCGGATTGTCGCACCGCTAAGCGGCGCATACCGCTGAGCAGACGCGTTCGACGTCCTCATCCGTCAGATCTGGATGAATTGGCAGCGCCAGAATGCGCGTCGCCAGGTCCTCGGACACCGGCAGAGACACGCCGTCGTGCTGTTCGCTGTAGGCCGGCTGCCGATGTAACGGGCGGGGGTAGTAAATGGCGGTCGGCACCCCGTCCGCGCGCAATGCCGCCTGGGTGCGGTCGCGGGCAGCCTCGTCCCGCAGCAGCACGGCGTAGATCGCCCAGGCGCTGGTGCTGTCGGGGACGCGGGCTGGGATGGTGACGGCGTTACCGAGGCGCTGGTCGTAGACCCGGGCGATGCGCTCGCGAGCCATCAGTTCCTCGGGAAATACCGTCAGCTTGGACAGCAGAACAGCCGCCTGCATCGAATCCAGACGTCCGTTCATGCCAGTGCGCAGCACTTCATAGCGCGTCTTGCCCTCGCCGTGAGTCCGTAAGCTACGGTACAGGTCGGCACGCTCCTCGGACTCCGTAAACAATGCGCCGCCGTCGCCATAAGCCCCCAGCGGCTTCGAGGGGAAGAAGCTGGTCGCCGTCGCGTCGGCCTGGCTGCCAAGCATCGTGCCGTGCAGCGAGGCGCCGAAACTTTGGGCGAGGTCGTCCAGCAGAAAAAGGTCGTTCTGGCGAGCAATATCGGCCAAAGCCGGCCAATCCGCGGGTTGGCCGAACAGGTCCACACCGATAATGGCGCGGGGTTTCAGGTTTCCGGCGGCGCGCACGCGGGCGATCCGTTGCGCCAAATGCGCGGGATCGATCTGGAAGGTGCGTGGATCGACGTCCACGAACACGGGTGTGGCGCCGAGCAACAGCGGAACTTCCGCGGTCGCGGTGTATGTGAACGCCGGCAGGAAGACAGCGTCACCACGCCCAATATTTTCGGCCATCAACGCAATCTGCAACGCGTCTGTGCCGGAGCTGACGCCGACGCAATGACTGGCGCCGCAGAATCTCGCCAATTCAGTCTCGAACTCGCGGACCTCGGGGCCGAGGATGAACTGGCAATGCTCCAGCACCTTGTCCAAACGGCGGCGCAGATCGGTGGCGATACGGGCCTGCTGGGCTTTGAGGTCAAGAAACGGAATCGGCTTTTTATCAGACATCGGATACGGAAACTCTTTGCTCAAACGGAGGATGCACGGATGTTGCCGAGCCGGTGGGCCATCAAGCTCACGCCCGGATTTCACCGGCGGAGCCGTCGATGTTGTGCTCGAATTCCGGGATCAGGCGGCCCAGCAGCGTCAGCGCCAGCTTGACCTGGCCTCCGCGGCAGGCGTGACCGATTTCCTCAATGGCGCGAGCGACAATGGCCGGGTCGGCGGTGCGGGGGGATGCCATCAGCAGCCCTGGATAGCCGGTCGGGATCGGAGGTTCCTTGCCGTGGAACAGCTCTTCGTAAAGTTTCTCGCCAGGACGCAAGCCGGTGAAGCGGATTTCTATGTCCTGCTCAGGCTGCAACCCCGCGAGACGAATCATCTGGCGCGCCAGATCAACGATTTTGACCGGCTCCCCCATGTCGAGGACGAAGATACCGCCGTTCTCGCCGGACGGTAGCGAGGCGCCGTTGACGCCCAAAACGCTGGCCTGCAGGACAAGGCCTACCGCCTCGCGGACCGTCATGAAGTAGCGCTGCATATCCGGGTGGGTAACGGTCAGCGGACCGCCCCGCGCCAGCTGGCGCTGAAACAGCGGGACGACCGATCCGGTGCTGCCGAGCACATTGCCGAAGCGGACGGTGATGCAGCGCATACCCTGGTGGGCGGCTCGGGCGGAGATGTCGAGCGCCTGGCAGTACATCTCCGCCAATCGCTTCGAGGCGCCCATCACGCTGGTCGGGTTGACCGCCTTGTCGGTGGAGATCAGCACCATCGCCAACGCGCCGGTCGCTCGGGCGGCGTCGGCGACATGGCGGGTGCCGGCGGCGTTCGTCGCCATTCCCTCCAGCGGGTTCGCCTCCACCATCGGCACGTGCTTCAGGGCGGCGGCATGGAACACAAGTTCAGGGCGGTGTTCGTCAAAAATGGCTCGGATACGCGCTTCGTCGCGGATATCGGCGATCATGGCGCGACGGCGGACCTGCGGGTGGGTTTCGGCGAGTTCCAGGTCGATCTGCCACAGCGCGTATTCGCCGTTGTCCAACAGTATGAGTGTCCCCGGCCCGAAGGCGGCAACCTGGCGGGCAAGCTCGCTGCCGATCGTCCCCCCGGCGCCGGTGACGATGGCGCGGCGGCCCTGGATCAGCCGCGCCATGCCGTCTCGGTCGAGCGGCACCTGCGGCCGGTTAAGCAGATCCTCGATCGCGACGGGGCGAAGTTCGACGGGACGCGGCTTGTCGGGATCAGAAAGCGCGGTCGGGCGAGGGGCCTGGCGAACCTGGAGGCCGAAACGGTCGGCTTGAGCAACGACCTGCGCAAGCCGCGCGCCGGACAGTTCCGGAGTGACGAAGACCAGCGTGCCGGGAAGCCGATCCTCGAGCTGGAGCTGACCGAGGACCGTGGCCACCTCGTTGAGCGAGCCCAGGATGCGGTGGCCTTGGATGCGCCGGCCGGTCTGGCGGTCAGAGGAGGCGAGCAACCCCTCGACGCGGAAGGCCTGGCGGCGGTCCTGTGCGAGCGCCCGGAGAAATAGGTCCGCATCCTCGATGCTGCCGACCAGGAGGATGGAAGCGGCGTCCAGGTGCGCCGCCTTGGTCACGGGCCGGCCGCGGCGCCAGCGATAATAGACGCGGGGGGCGCCGAGGAAGAGCAACAACGTCAAAGCGTGGATGGCGGGAAAGGCTGAGTTGGCGGGCGCCCCAGTCGTCAGCGCGGTGATGGTGGCGAACAGGGCCGCTCCGGCCGTTGCGCTGGCTGCGACTATCATGACGTCGCCGATGGCGGCGAATCGCCAGTATTGCAGTGACAGGCGGAACGGCAGACCGCCGATCAGCAGGCAGGCTGCACCGAGAGGGATCGTCCATAATGGCTGCCAGGCGGGCACCGCCGGATCGGCGAGCCACCGCGCCACCGGCACCGATAGAGCCGCCAAGCCGCCATCGAAGGCGACGTTGACGGCAATGCGAATCCAGGAACGCGCGCCGGCCATGGGCCGCGTATAGCGTGGGCGGCGCAGGGGGGATAGCGGGAGGTCTTCGGTAAATCGCGTGAGGCACGTCCTGACCAGCCAACCTGTCGGACGTATGCCGTCGGCATTAGGTGGTCGAGCGAGGGCGAGTGGGTTTGGTGGCGCGCGGCGATGGCTTCGTCAACAGTAGGAGTGGCAGCACGATCAAGGCGATGACGAGCATGAGTTTGAAGTCATCGATATAGGCAATGATCTGAGCTTGCCGTGTTATCTCCTGGTCGAGCAGCGTGGTGCCCTGGGTGGACCCAAAATTCCACGATCGTGAGCCCTGCACGGCACGATTGAATGGGCTCATCCCACCCGCAATGATCGCATGATTGACCTGAGTGTTCATCTCCAGCAGCGCTCCGGTAACGGAGATTCCGATGGCACTGCCGAGATTGCGCATCAGGCTGTAGATGCCGGCGGCCTCGATCCGCAGCTCCGAGGGCAAGGTTGCGAAGGTAATGATGTTGATTGGAATTGTCAGGAAGCCGAGGCTGAGGCCCTGGAGGAAGCCGACGCTGATCATCGTCCACTCCGAGACGTCAGGGGTCCAGGAGGTCATCTCGTAGAGTGCATAGGCCCCGGTGGCGAAGCCGATGCCGACCAGCAGGCGTGCGCTGGTCTTTCCGATCAGCCGCCCGCATATCAGGGCGGCGAGCATCAGTCCGGCGCCACGCGGCGCCAACACGATGCCGGCGGTTACCACTGGATAGTTCATCAATGTCTGCAGGTAAGGCGCTAAAAGTGCCAGTGTCGCATACATGATCAACCCCATCGTGAAGTATAGGGTGACCCCAACAACAAAATTCCGATCGGTAAACAATCTTGGCGGGAGGAAGGGTCTCGGTGCCAGAGAAAATTGGACAAGAAAGACGTACAGGCCAATGCCAGCGAGACATGCCTCCAAAACGATTTCATGCGAGCCAAACCAATCCAGCGTTTCGCCACGATCAAGCATGGTCTGAAACGCGCCGATCGCGAGGCTCAGCGCGCTGAAGCCGATCCAGTCAAGCCTGGCTGAGTTGCCATATGACGTCTCCTTCAGAAAGGTCAGCAATCCGAGCGCCGTCACCACGCCGAACGGGACGTTGATGTAGAATACCCAGCGCCAACTGTAATTCTCTGTAAGCCAACCGCCCAGGATTGGGCCGAAAATCGGCCCGATCATCACGCCCATGGTCCACAGGGCCATCGCCCGGCCGCGCTGCTCCACCGGATAGATGTCGAACATCACCGACTGCGACAGCGGCACCAGAGCGGCCCCGCACATGCCTTGCAGTACGCGGAAGATCACGATCTCGGTCAGGGACTGCGCGAGGCCGCAAAGGACGGATGCCACGGTGAAGCCAACGACGGCGGTCACGAACAGCCGGGTGCGGCCAAACCTGGCGGCGAGGAAACCGGTCGGGGCCGTCATAATTGCGGCCGACACAATGTAGCTTGTCAGGACCCAGTTGATCTCTTCCTGGCTCGCGGACATCGTGCCCTGCATGTAGGGCAGCGCGACATTGGCGATGGTGCTGTCCAGCGATTGCATCAGAGTGGCCATGACGGTGCAAACCGTGACCACGAGGCGGTTCGTCGGGCTTAGCGTCGCGCGCTCGGAAGTTCCAGGCGCTGTCGTGCTGGGGTCGTTCCGCGGCCTGTCCTAGAAGTCCGCGCTGGCCGTGCTCACTCGTCCCGGTCCTGCTCTTTCGCGAGGTTTCGGCAAACAAGTTCCAGCACGCGGGTCGCGATCTCGATCTCGTCGTCGGACAACCCGACGAGGGTGGCGCTCCGCACGTCCCGTGAGGCGGCTTCGACCTGATCGATGATCGACAATCCGCGGCTGGTCACCGTGATGATCTTGGCCCTGCGGTCGGCGCATTCTTCGCGGCGCTCGATCAATCCTGCCGTTTCAAGCGCATCAAGAAGGCGCACGACGGAGGACCCATCAAGGACCAGCGACGCGGCGAGATCCTTTTGACGCATCGGAACGGCCGCCCGTGCGAGGTGAATAAGCGGCAACCATGTGGCCTCGGTGAGTCCAAACGGTTGCAGGCGGCGGTCCACCGCCCTCCGCCACTGCCGGCCCGCCCGAGCAACGAGGCTCGCAAATCCATCGCGAAGCTGTCGCTGGCTTTTCTTCACTGCAAGCCTCATTAGCTGGCCTGCCAATATATGGTACGTCATCTATCGGGGCAAGCGCGACCCCCTTCCAGTCGCTCAGGCGAGTATATTTAAATAAATCGCGATCCGAAACGGCGGCCTATCCGCGCGCACGGCCCCGGCCACAGCATCAGATCATGTAGTCGCCGCCGTTCATGTTCATCGTGGCACCGACGTAGTAGGAACCAGCGTCGGACGCCAGCAGTACGACCGTCGGCGCCACCTCGTCCACCCGGCCAAACCGTCCGATCGCCAGTTCCTTTTGCTTCGCGTCGAGCCAGGCCTGCGGAATGCCTCGAACCAGCGGCGTATCGATCGGACCCGGGCAGATCGCATTCACCGTGATCCCGTCCAGCGCAACCTCATAAGCAAGACTTCGGGTGAAGCCGATAACGCCGGCCTTGGCGGCGCAGTAGTGCACCATGGTCGCGGCGCCCTTGTGCCCAAGCTGCGAGGCGGTATTGATGATACGGCCCCATTTCTTGCGCTGCATCGCCGGCAACACCTGCTTGGTGCAGACGAACATGCTGCGCAAATTGATGCGAATCATCTCGTCCCACATCTCCACCGGCATATCGGTCAGCAGGCTCGTGGTATCGATGCCGGCGTTATTGAACAGGATGTCGATATCCCCGAGCGCCGCCGTAACCACGCCAAATGCCGCCGCCACCTGCGCCTCGTCTGCCACATCCGCCTCTGCCGCGATGGACTTCGTACCGAGCCGGGTCGCTTCGGCCGCCGTGTCCTCGGCCCCCGGCAAGTTGCGGTCCACAATGCCTACGGCCGCCCCCTCCGCCGCGAGCGCCAGCGCCGACGCGCGGCCAATTCCGCTCGCACCGCCGGTCACCAGTGCAACTTTGCCGCTCAGCTTACCCATGATGCAATTCCTCTTTCTCTGCTGCTGCTTCAAAAACCGCGCCCACACTCAGGAGCTTTGTCAACTCCTCCTGGAACCGGGCGAAATTGTCAGTCGTCTGGTCCAGTGCCGCCACTTTGGCATGGTGAAAGCAACTGACCACATGATGCGGCGCGACCGTCAGCGGCGGCGGCCGCTCGGCATGGCAACGCGACTCGGCGAACGGGCACCGGCCGGCCAGCGGACAACCCGGCGGCAGGTCGATCGGGCTCGGTATCTCACCCTCCAGCCGGATCGTGTCGACGCGCTTTAAGTCGGGGTCAGGCAGCAACACCGAGGCCAGAAGCCCCAGCGAATAGGGGTGCAACGGCTGCGCGAACAGCACCTCGGCCGGGGCCTCCTCGACGATGGTCCCAAGATACATCACCGCCACGCGGTGGCTCACGAAGCGCACCGTGCTCAGATCGTGCGTGATCAGCAGATAGGCGGTGCCGAACTCACGCTGCAGCCGTATCAGCAGATCGACGATCTCGGCGCGCGCGGTGGGATCAAGGGCCGAGGTCGGCTCATCCAGAATAACAAGCTCCGGCCGAGTAACGATGGCCCGCCCGATGCCGATCCGCTGCTGCAAGCCGGCGCTCAACTCCGCGGGGAATTGCTCCAGCACACGAGGTTTCAAGCCAAGATGTTCGGCGATCTCGCGCGCCCGCCGCTCTCGATCGGCTCGTGTCATGCCAAGGTGCCGGAGCGGTTCAGCAAGGGTCTCACCAACCCGAATACGCGGATCAAGTGATTCAGCTGGCTCCTGAAACACCAACTGAATACGTCCACGCAACGCCTTCGAGCGGATGTTGTGCCCGCGCCCCATGCGTTCACCGTCGAACCAAACCTCTCCTCTCGTGGCATCGATCAGGCCAAGGATACAGCGCCCGACTGTGGTCTTGCCCGAACCGAACTCGCCGACGAGGGCGAGCGTTTCACCGCGATCAATGGTGAAGCTCACGTCGTTGACCGCTTGCACCACTTTGCCCGTGCCGGCGAGAGGAAACCGCTTGACCAGATTCTGCACATCCAGCATCGCCGTCATGCCGCTGGTTCCACCGGAAAATGGCAGCGTACATCATGACCGGCCGCGACCGGGCTAAGCGGCGGCGCTTCCGACAGGCAACGCGACTGGCGCCGGACGCAGCGCGCGGCGAAGACGCAGCCGGTCTCGGCGGTATCGTCCTGTAACTCCTGCGGTCGCGTCCAACGTGCCCGCAACACCGGATTGTGCGAGAATGCAGCGAGCAGCATGATGCTGTAGGGGTGCCGTGGACGCCCGAAAAACTCGCGCGTCATGGCGAGTTCGACAATCTCGCCGGCATAGATGATGGCGACCCGCGTGCAGAAATGCGCGGTAATGGCAAGATCGCGAGTGATGAACAGTGCCGCCGCACCCTTTTCCCGCACCATGGTCTGCAACAGGTCCAGCACCTGCGACTGCACCGTCACGTCGAGCCCGCTGGTGGCATCGTCGGAAATCACCAGCCGGGGCGAGCAGACCAGCGCAATGGCGATCACCACGCGTTGTGCCATCCCGCCGGAAAGTTCATGCGGATACGCATCGAACCGCCGTTCCGGATCGGGAATACGTACCGCCCGCAGCATCGCTAGTGCCACACGGTCCGCCTCCCGACGCCCGACACCCATGTGATGCAACACCACGTTGCTGATCTGGCGACCCACCGTCAGCACCGGATTGAGTTCAGCGCGAGGATTGGGGATCACCATCACCAGTTCCCGTCCGAGCACTGACCGCCGGGCGGTATCGTCGACCAGAGCCAGGTTGCGGCCGGCGAACAGCACCTCGCCGCGCTCGATGACGCCGGGTTCCGGCACCAACCCCATCACGGCGCGCGCCAGCGTGGTCTTTCCCGATCCGGACTCGCCGACCAGTCCCACGATCTCGCCGGCGGTGATTCGCATATTGATCCCGCGCAGCGCGTGCACCGTAGCCGATCCATAGCTGGGGAAGCCCACCCATAGATCGCTAACATCCAGGATCGTCCCGCCGCCACTCATGTTCGGGTCCGCGGATCGAGGGCGAAGTACAGCAGATCGACCAGCAGGTAGATAACAAGTGAAACGATCGCCGAGAACACCACGAAGCCAAGCACCGGATTGATGTCGGCGTTCAGCACGCCCTGCACCGCGTATTGGCCGGCGCCACCCCAGGAAAACACGATCTCCACCAGCACCGCGCCGCCGATCAGGAAACCATACAATACGCTCACGATCGTCACGACCGACGGCAGCGCCGCGCGGATTGCCTGCCGTAGCACCACCCGGCGCGGCAGGCCGCACATGTCGGCATAGCGCACGAAATCGGACGCCAACGTGCGCTCCATGGTGGATTGGGTCATCTTGAGGATCGGTCCAGCGTTGATCAGCCCGAGCGTTAGAACCGGCAGGACCAGGTGGCTGAACGACGAGACCAGCGCGTCCCAGTCACCCGCCAGAAGGCTGTCGATCACCATGCTGCCCGTGATCGTCGGCGGCGGCAGCACCGCCATATCGATGCGCCCGAGCGGTGGTGGGCTCCAATTGAGCTTCGTGTAAAATATGTAGATCAATACCAGCGCCAGCCAAAAATCTGGCATCGCCCCGGCGAGCAGCCCGTAATAGTCGGCGAACTTGCGGACTGGCCCTCGCTTCAGCCGTGCCGCGGCAATTCCCAACGGAAAGCCGATCGCGATCGCGACCAACAGGCCGAAGCTGATCAGTTCCAGCGTTGCGGGAAAGCGCTGAAACAGATCCTGGGTTACCGGCTGCGTTGTCTGCCACGACGTGCCGAGGTCGCCACGCACGACATCGTGCAGATAGTGCAGCAATTGCGACCACAGCGGCTTGGTGAAGCCCATCTTCTCGCGCAGCTCGTCCAGGCTTTGCCGCGAGGCGGTGGGGCCCAGCATCATCACCGCCGGATCGCCGGGAATCAGCTTCACCAGGAAGAAGCTGACCAGGATGATGCCGAACAACTGCGGGACGACGAATAGGATGCGACGGCCGATATAGCGCAAAAGCGGCATGCCGATCAGCTCAGGGTGCCCGACAGCACCCGTCGTCGCGCCGGATCAGCCAACACCTCGATGCTCGCTCCGACCAGGGCGAAGCCGAACACCGTTATGCCGAGGGCGATGCCGGGAAACACCGAAGGCCACCATTGCCCGGTCACCACGTTCTGGAAGCCCATCGCGATCATGCTGCCCCACTCAGGCGTCGGCGCCACCACGCCGGCTCCCACGAAGCTTAGGCCGGCGGTCAGCAGCACCGACCAACCGACATTGACTGACAACTGTGCCAACACTGGCGCGATCGCGTTCGGGATTACGTGGCGGGCGAGGATCCCGAAGTCCGAAGCGCCCGCGATATAGGCGGCCTCGACATACCGCATCCGGCGGATGGACAGCACCTGGCTGCGCATCAACCGCAGGTAGATCGGAGCATTTACGAAGGTAATTGCAAGCACGATGCTGCGGACGCTCTGACCAAACACGGCGACAAGCGCGATCGCGAAGACGAATACCGGAAAGGCCTGCAACACATCCGCGGCGCGCATGACGAATGTGCTGAGCGCGGTGCGCCAGGCGCGCTGTCCCTCATAGTATCCTGCCAAGGCGCCGATCGCGCTGCCGATGACGGCGGACAGGAAGGTGCCGAGCACGGCGATGGTCAGGTCGATGCGCGGGGCAGAGATCACTCGGCTGAAGATGTCCATGCCTGTGCCGTCGGTGCCCAGCACATGACCCGCCCCCGGCGGCAACAGATAGACGTTCGGGTCGGCGACCATCGGGCCATATGGCGCGATGAATGGTGCCAGCGCGCCGGTGATCACGACCAGCGCTACGATCGCGTAGCCCAACGCGAACAACGGGCGGGCACGCAGCACCGCAAGGAAAAACCGCAGCCGGCCTCGCCGTCGCCGCTCCGGCGAGGCTATGGCGGCTCCCGGCGCCGCTGCAACGGTTGTCACGTCTAGCCTCAGGCGCTGCGCGAGAAATCCTGAAAGCGGATATTGTTCGACGTGTAATAGGTGAAGCCCTTCAGGTTGGAGCGGTGGGCGAAATGATAGCCGGGGAAGGCGATGAAAACCCATGGCGCCTCGGACATCACGATCTCTTGGGCCTTGGTCATCATCTCCAGGCGCGCCGACTGATCGTTGGTGCGGGCGGTGTCCTTCAGCAGCTTGTCTACCTCATCGTTTTTGTAGTTGGAGTAATTCACGAACGAGCCGGAGTTGAAGTACAGCGTCATGGAATAGCCGACATCCGGGCACCACGGGCTATCAACGTAAAAAATCATCGGCTGCTTCCGCTCGGACACAGCGTTGTAGAACGTCGCCGCGGGCACTTTCTTGAGTTCCAGCTCTACGCCGATATCACGCAGCGCGGTCTGGTAGAGGATCGCGATCGGCTCCTGCACCGGATCACCGGCGTTGTAGGCGAGGCTCGTCTTGAAGCCGGAGCCCAGCCCCGCCTCTTTGAGCAGCGCCTTCGCCATCTCCGGATCATATTTGTATTTCCAGAACTTGTCGGTGAAGCCTGCGTAGATGTTCGGCATGCACCCGGTCAGCGGCTCCGCGAGGCCCTGGAACACGGTCTTCAGCACCTGCTCCTGCGGAAAGGCGAAGTTCATCGCCTGGCGGACCTTGACGTTGTCGAATGGCGCGATGTTCGCGTTCAACTCCAGCCAGATCATGAACGATGCGGCGACACTGTCGATCGTCACACCCGGCTGGCCGCGCAGTTTGATGATCTCCAGCGGTTGCAGATACTGCGCGATATCGACGGCGCCGCCCTGCAATAGCGAGGCGCGGGTCGCGGAAGTCGGCACCTCGCGAAAGATGACGGTGTCCATCGCCGGCTTGCCCAGGTAGTAATCCGGTCGCGCCTTGAACACGGCCTGCTGACCCCGCTGCAACTGGTCGAGCCGATACGGACCGAAGCCGGCGGAGTTGTTTTCGATGAATTTGCGCGCCCACTTGTCGTCGTCGGTCGCTACCTCAGCGCATTTCTTGCTGTCGTAGATCGGCGCATAGAGATTGGGCTGTAGCTTGGCCAAAAGCGGATTCGGATTGTCGAGGTTGATCGAGACCGTGTATTTGCCCTCGACTTTCACCCCCTCCGGCTTTTCCAGTCCAAGCGTCGACAGGTAGAACGCGCCGATCGCCTTCAGACCGAACTTGCGGTCCCAGGTCCACTTCACATCGTCGGCGGTCAACTCGTTGCCCCAGTTGCTCTTGACCCCCTGCCGCAGCTGGAAGCGGATGAACTTGCCATTGGGATCGAGTTCGAAAGATTCCGCGAGCTTCCCCTTGACGGCCAAACCGGCCGGCTTGTCGGGATGGTCGGCGATGTCCTCGCGGAAAGCGTCGGGCACCTTCGGGTCGGGGATCTTCGTGAACTCGAGCAGGTTGTCGTACAGCGCTGCCACCGCCTCGAACGTGCCGAGGCTGACGTCGAAGTTGCTGTCCAAACTCTGCGGCGTGGCCGGTGCCGCGATCACCAGCGTGCTGCTGGTCGCCGCCTGAGCCTCATGCCGGCCCAGAGCCGTCGGCACCGCGGCCGCCGTCACCGCTGCGGCACCCGACTTCAGCACGTCGCGGCGATGGACCTGCGGCCCGACGATCCAGTTTTTCGTCATTTTTCCCCCGTCGGTTGAACCAGTTACCGTCTCGAGCCCAACATCGCAGGCTGGTGACGGTTGATCGGATTACTGGCGTTGTTCCCAGCAAGCCCTATGCCATACGCCGGTCCAACAGCCCTCTGCAACGGGTGCACCGCCGGTATCTTCCCGTCAATGATCGATGATGGTGGCCGACCTGGGCAGATCACGATCACCGTGGTCAGCCGGGTTGCAGGACTTGCCCACTATCCGCTCAGCTGCCGCTGGCCCATGGCGAGCATCTTGAACGTCCTATGGATTAATCTAGTCTGACTTCTGATTACCGGCCACAAGGGGGAATGGCAATGAACGTCAGCTTTCAGCACGCGCACATCAAGACTCGCGACATCGCGCAGACCGTCCAGTATTACATCGACAACTTCGGAGCGACGAAGAAGGCTGAAATACCTGGCCGCGGATGGCAACTCGACCTGCACGGCACCCAGCTCAACATCACCGGCATCATCTCGGCTCAAAACCACGCCCAGGCCTACGGCATCGAGCATCTGGCCGTGGTGACCGATGACTATCCCGCCACAATGACAAAACTACGCGAAAATGGCGTGGCCGTCCTGGAGGAGCTGAAGGGCGACAAGGGCAACCGTGTTGCCTTCGTCGCCGGACCGGATGGTTCGCAGATGGAAATTATCGAACAGATCTAAGGATCGCAGCATGGCACTAAAGGACCTCATTCCGTTCGGCATGTCTCTGCCGCACCGGTCGGCGGACCCAATTGACACGGATGACGTCCGTGCCGTCGCCACGCGCGCGGAGGCGCTCGGTTTTCGCGATCTGTGGGTGACTGACAACACGCTGGACCACGTCACGTCCTTCGATCCCGTCGTGGTGCTGACCTACGCCGCCGCGCTCACCAGCCGGATCGGGCTCGGTGCATCGGTGCTGGTGCTGCCGGCGCACGATCCCCGGCTGACGGCGCATCAATGGGCCAGTCTGGACTGTCTAAGTAACGGTCGGGCGATCATGGGTGTTGGAATCGGCCGCCCGTTTCACTACAAGGAATTCCAGATCACCGAGGACGGCCGCGTCGCCCGTCTCAGCGAGGAGATCGAACTGATTCGAGCCTTATGGAGCCAGGAAAAAGTCACTCACCAAGGCCGCTTCTACCAGGTGGAGGATGTCAAGCTTGGGATCCATCCGGTGCAAAGCCGGTTGCCGATCTGGATGGGCACAGCTCATCCGAATGCGATCCGCCGGGCGGCAAGAATAGCCGACGGTTGGATGGGGGCAGGGGGGTCCAGCACGGATGATTTCCGCAAAGCGGTCCCATTGCTGCGGGAGGCGTTGGAACAGCGCGGCCGTGATCCGAAGCACTTCCCGATCTCGAAGCGGATTTTCATAGCTGTCGACGAAAAACCCGAACGGGCCAGAGCGGAAATGCATCGCTGGTACACTGAGGTTTACAGCAACCCGGCGGGTACTGAACTCATCGGGCATCCATGGCACGCCGGAACAAGTGCGCGAACGGCTGGAGGAAGTCATCGCCATCGGCCCGAACCACCTGTTGCTGAACCCGGTCTCCCAACACGTCGAGCAGCTTGAGGCGCTCGCCTCGGTCGTCGGGCTATCCTGAAGACTTTATGTGGCGACGCCGAACGTCTGCTATGCGGCGGCCACACCAACACCGAGCGCCTTGGCCGACGCGGCCATCTTCTCGTCGAAAGTCATTAGAGTGGCGCCAATCCGCCGAGCAATCGCGATGTTCACTGCATCGGCTGTCCGTAGTGGCAGATCCAGCCGGCGCAGTGCGCCGGCTGCCGCGATTATGTCCGCGGTCGTTGTCTCGGCATGCTCGGTAGTGCGGATGACCCAAGCATCAAGTTCGGCGAACACGACGCGGGCAATCGGCTCAGTGATTTCCCGAACTCGCAATCGGCGTGCGATCACGGACGCGAATTCGGCTGCCGCGAAGTCGCTCACAATCAATATCGGAGCATTCGCCCGAATATAGGTCTCAGCCCGAGAAGTAAAGACGTCCTTTGTCAATAGCGCAACGAGTACGCTGGCGTCGAGGTAGAGATTCACCGCTCTTCTTCGTCGCGCATCCTGCTGACGAGCGTGCCGGAATCGACTATCGAGTTCATATCAACGCGGCGAGCAGCCAACCAATCCATATCTTCGGTCGTGACCCGGCGTCCCGCTCGCCGCACCGCCTTTAATTCCACAACCGGATGACCGTGGCGCGTGATTATGACCGGTTCCCCCGCCAAAGACCGGTTGATCAGATCGGACAGACGATTTTTTGCTTCGGCGACGCTGTAGTGACTCATGATCATGAAATATAGCCATCAAATGGCTATATTGTCCAGTGCCACTATCGCCACCCTATGCGCAGCCCGAAGTTTGGCACCCGTTGACCCGGTCTATAAGCTTCACCCCCGAGCGAACCTCAGGACGTGTCCACGGATGAACGACCAGATTGCCGAAGACCCACGGACCATCCTGGATCGCATCCAGCAGCAGGCTACCCGCTATGAGACGCCCTGCGGCGACGGGAAAATGATCTGGCATCTATGGGACCAATCAGGCGACACAGCCCCAGTCGTCGTCCTGTGCCACGGCGGCGCGGGTTCCTGGCGGCACTGGATCCGCACCATCCCAGCCCTGGTCCCAACGTATCGCGTTCTCGTCCCAGACCTCCCCGGTCTCGGCGAATCCGATTTTCCGCCAGACGGAAACGATGCCTTCGCCATCGCCACCATTGTCGCCGATGGTGCCGACCTCATCATCGGACCCGAAACATCGTACGACGTGGCTGGCTTCTCCTTCGGTGCCACCATGGCGGCCTGCGTCGGCGTGTTACGCGGCACACGTGTTCGTTCCGTCACCATCATCGGCTCATCCGGGGTCGGGGCCTTGGGATCAGCAGTGAACCTCGAGAAAGTACGCCACCTCGAAGGGCAGGAGCGGCGAGACACCCATCGCACCAACCTCAACCGCCTGATGATCGCCGACCCCGCAAAGATCGACGAGCTCGCTATCGCGATCCAGGACTGGAACACAGTCCGTTCGCGTCTGCGCACTCCGGCGATGTCCCGCAGCGGCGTCATCATGCGCGCTATCGACCAGTTGCAATCGCCGCTGAACGGCATGTGGGGCGAGCTCGATGCTCCGGCCAACCCCAAGGGTCCAGAGCGCGTGGCGATCCTGCGCGCCCATCGTCCCGAGGCCGACATCCGCCTGATCCCCAAAACCGGTCACTGGGCCGCGTATGAAGCCGCGGACACCGTCAACGCGATCCTGCTCGAGATGCTGGCGCGCACCCGACCCTGACCAGATCCGCGGGAGGAACCGACCCATGAGTGCGGAGGAGGGCGTCATCTGACCGACATCCAAAGCGGCTGTCATCCCCCGGCAGCCGCAGTCCTCATTTTCACTCCAAACCTCTTCCTTGTGGCCCAAATATCTGTAAGCGTGGGGGCATGAACGACTTCTTGCACCCCGATGCGCTCTCCATCCACCGAACCATTGTGACGCTGGATACCCACATCGACATTCCCTGGCCAGCCGGTCCGGATCCCTTCCAGGAAGGCGCCAGGCGGGTCGATCTGCCAAAGATGATCCGTGGCGGACTGAGCGCGGCCTGCTTCGTGGCCTATGTGCCACAAACCACCCGGACCCCGGGAAGCGAGGCTGCCGCCTACGCTCGCGCCCTTGCGATGCTGGATCAAATCAACTCGATGCGACACACCCCCACACCGATCCGCATGCGGATCGCCAGCCGGGCCGATGCGATCGTGGCCGCCAAGCGGGATGGCATTTTGGCGATCGTGCCGTGTGTCGAAAACGGCTTCGCCATTGGCGCCGACCTCAGCCGCATCGCCGAATTTCGTCGCCGCGGCGCGATCTACATGACCATGACCCATAACGGTCACAACGCACTAGCTGATTCCTGCAATCCGCGGCGCGATCTCGGGGATCGGGAAAGTGAGCATGGCGGCCTCTCGACCTTCGGGCGGGCGGCGATCGCCATAATGAACAAGGTCGGCATGTTGGTCGACGTGGCTCATACCTCCCGTGACTCGATGGTTCAGGCAGCGGAGGTCTCGCGTTCGCCAATCGTCTCCACCCATTCCTGCATTAGTGCGCTGTGCGATCATTCCCGCAACATGACCGACTGGCAACTGGATGTGATCAAGGACGTTAGAGGGGTGGTCCAGATCACCGCCGTTTCGGCTTTCCTGAAGCCGAATGCGAAGCCGGAGGAAGTGACTGTCGCCGACTTCGCGGATCATATCGACTACGCAGTGAAGCGGATTGGGATCGAGCACGTGGGGATATCATCGGATTTCGACGGTGGCGGTGGGTTCTCCGGCTGGCACGACGCCAGCCAAAGCCCGAACATCACGGTCGAACTGGTCCGGCGTGGCTACGACAGGGGTGCCCTTGAGAAGCTGTGGGGCGGTAATTTCCTTCGGGTAATGCGCGTTGCAGAGGGGTTGGCAAATTGATGCGAACAGTTGCGTTGCCGGGCGGAGAGACGGTGTCGGCCGTTGGGCAGGGCACCTGGTATATGGGCGAACGGCGCGGTGACGCGTCCAAGGAGGCAGACGCCTTACGGCTCGGTATCGATCTCGGCATGACTCTGATCGATACCGCCGAGATGTATGCCAGCGGCGGCGCCGAGCAGGTCGTCGCCCAGGCAGTCTCCGGCATCCGCGATCAGGTCTTCATCGTCAGCAAGGTGTTGCCGCAGAATGCCTCGCGATCCGGCGTGCCGGCAGCGTGCGAGCGGAGTTTGAAGCGGCTCAAGACCGATCGGATCGATCTCTATCTGCTGCATTGGCGCGGCGGCCATCCCCTGGCGGAGACGGTCGCAGCATTTGAAGCCTTAAAGGCCCAAGGCAAAATCCGCCATTGGGGCGTATCGAACCTGGACACCGCCGACATGACCGAGTTGCTTGGCGTCCCAAGCGGATCGGGCTGCGCGGCCAATCAGGTGCTGTATCACCCGGACAGCCGAGGGATCGAGTTCGATCTGCTGCCCTGGTGCACCGAACACGGGATTCCCTTGATGGCCTACTCGCCGTTGGGCCATCACGTCCGCAAGCTGCTTGGTTCGTCCGCGCTTCAGGCTGTCGCGCGTCGCCATGGTGCGACAACGGCCCAAGTGGCGATTGCCTGGGGATTGCGTTCGGGGAATGTCATATCGATCCCGAAAGCGGCCGACACGGCCCATGTTCGGGAGAATGCCTCCGCCGGCGACATCGGGCTGACCGAACAGGATCTGGCGGAGATCGACGCGGTGCATCAGCCGCCCCGACGAAAGGCCGCACTGGATCTGCTTTAGTGTTCAAATCAGACGGATAGTGCCGTTCTGATCTGAGCCACTAGCCCTGGATTTTGTGGGCCGATTTCGCCCGCGCTGGCCCGTAATGGCCTGCCCCCCTGCCCTCACATTGCGACACGACAATCGGTTCGCGGAAAAGCCTGAACCGCATGACAATGATGTGACTGTTCATGGCGCTCTACATTGCTGCGTCAGAACCAACCGAGTCGTTCCGGTTGTCAAGGATACGCGAACTAGCGCCTAATCCTATGGTGGGAAAAGAAAATCTCGTCCTGATGCTGTGCTTCACAATATCGTAAGTGGTTACTACTATCAGGGGAGTCATTATCGCGAGAAGCATTGTCCTATTCTTAACACCTTTACGCCAAGCATTCGCCCCGACGTCTTCCCAAGTGTTATGTCGAAGGAGGAAGTGAAATGCGCAATGCTTTATTGGGACTAGGGCTTTTCAGCGCCATAGCGATAGGAACATCCGCGCACGCGGGCACCCTGTACGGTGGGCAATCGATGATTCAGCCAGTTTATTGGGATAGTGATGGCTGTGGCCCGCGCTGCCAGGAGCACCAATGGCGGCGGCATGAACGATGGGAAGCCCGCCACCGCGAGTGGCATCATCGTCAGTGGGAAGAACGCCATTATGGCTACAACGCCTATCCGAGATACTAAGGAACTTATGATGCGCGCTCTTTGCGGACTATTTCTGCTGATCCTTGTTGCAGGCTCGGTTTCCGGATGTGTGGTCGAAGGACCCGGCGGTTGGGGCTGGCATCATCACCACCACTACGACGACTGAATGAGCGAAGGCGGCTTAAGACGCGCTGACCGGAACATCCCTGGCGCATAGAGTGCATCGTCAGGGGGAATATGGCGGTTCCAGTGGCTGATCAAACTCTACAAGCGACGAAGCCCCTGGTTCAGCCTGCCCCTTGGCGGCGCGCCAGCGTTGAAAGTCCTCGAACAGCTTGTCCTTCTCGGTCTCGCTCAGCTCGTGATGACTGGTGGAACGGACGACACTGTGATGATGGGAGCGATCTGGTTTCGCCCGGGTCACTTTCTTTCCCGGTAAAGCACAGCCGCACATTGCGGAGACAAGCACGACGATAACTACCCGGGCACCGATTGAGCGCCCCGATCCGGGAAGGTTTCGCATCTAGTTCCCCGCGTGCCTAGCCGGCACGCAAGTCGGTCTCAAACCGATCGCGCCACTGCTCCAGGCTGTTCGATCGCATGATCGTCAGCATTGCGTGATGTCGTTCCTGCCGCTCTTCGACCGGCATCGATAGCGCGCGATCCATCGCCCGAGCCATGCCAGCTTCGTCGTAGGGGTTAACCAGCAGCGCCGCATCCAGTTCCCGCGCCGCACCGGCGAATTCGGACAAGATCAGCACCCCAGGGTCGTCCGGATCCTGGGCCGCCACATATTCCTTGGCCACCAGGTTCATGCCGTCTCGTAGTGGTGTGACCAGACCGGCCTGAGCTTCTGCATAAAGCGGCATCAGCATATTCCGGGCAAAGCTCCGGTTCAGATAGCGCAGCGGCACCCAGTCAACCTCGGCGAAACGGCCGTTGATCCGCCCGGCCTCGCCTTCCAGTTCCCGCCGGATCCGCTGATAGGCCTCGATGTCGCTCCGTGACGGCGGCGCGATTTGCATGAAGGTGACCAGACCGTGATGCGCCGGGAAGTCGGTCAGAAACCGTTCAAAGGCCGCGAACCGTTGACGCAAGCCCTTCGAGTAGTCCAGCCGATCGACGCTGAGGATCAACCGCTCCATCAGGTTGGCCCGCAGCCGCGTGGCCTGACGCCGGTTGACCGGGGTCTCCGCTTGCGCCCGCACCTCATCGACGTGGATGCCGATCGGGTAGACCCCTGTCCGCACCCGCCTCCCGAACACCGAAATCATGCCTTCCGCCTCGACCAACACCCCACCCGCGTGGCGCAACACATAATCCAGGAAGGCAGTGCGATCGGTTTCCGTCTGAAAGCCGAGCAGATCGAATACGCACATCGCTCGGATCAGCTCCGCGTGCGACGGGATCGTCATGAAGACGCCAGGAGCCGGGAACGGAGTATGCAGGAAGAGCCCCATGCGGTTGGCCACGCGGCGCGCCCGCAGCGCGTCGGCCAGGCACAGGAGGTGGTAGTCATGCACCCAGATCAGATCATCCTCACCGACCAGCGGGGTCAGGGCAGCGGCGAAAAGGTCGTTGACCCGCCGATATCCTTCGAACTCCGCCCACTCAAAATGCCCGAGCCCGACCTGATAGTGCAGCACCGGCCACAGCGTGTCGTTGGCGAAGCCCCGATAGTATTCGTCGTAGTTCTTGCGCGACAGATCGATAGTGAACAGCGTGATCGGCCCGACATTGCGTTCCTGACTCGATCGCATTGATACCGATTCGTTGGCGGCGACCTCGCCGCTCCAGCCAAACCACAAGCCGCCTTTCTGCTTGAGTGCATCCAGCACTCCGGCCGCCAACCCGCCCGCGGTCGCCTCGCCCTCCTGGATCGGGGCGACGCGGTTGGAAACGACGACGAGACGAGACATGCGGGTATCGGCTTCCTGGGTGACGAAGCGGACCATGCTCGGTAGTGGCCATGCTCCAAGTTTTGAATGTACAGCTTACGTCGAAAGCCGCTCCGCTGCCACTCGGCGCACTTAAGGCGGGGATCCATTCGGGCCCGCTGCCGCTTCCCTGGCTGTTTACGCCCGTATCAACTTCCCGGACGCGGGTGCGAACGCGTTTCACCTTAAGGGCAATCTTTTCCGCTGTTGTTCATCCATAAGGTCGTCGGCTAAAATATTGCAGTTTGAAGCAGCCCGATTCGCCCACCCGTGACCCGGCAACCTGACCGATCGGAACCCCCGCGCGTGACACTCTTTCAACCCGGATTGCCGATTGCCGATCTCGTTGAACCACCTGCAGTTGAACCGTTTCGGCCGGACCCGCGCCGAGCGATCCATGTTTCGGGCTATCAACGGGCGGGCCAGGATTTTTATGCGACGCCCGCCTGGGTCACCGAGGCGCTGCTGCGACACGTTCGCTTTCGCGGCCCGGTCTGGGAGCCGTGTTGCGGCGACGGGGCTATGTCCTCCGTCCTGGCCGGCCAGGGCTACGATGTGGTCTCGACCGACCTCATGGACCGCGGCTTTGGCGAGGCCGGCGTGAATTTTCTTACCACTTACACCGTTCCGTCTGGGTGCCGCAGCATCGTCACCAATCCGCCTTACGGCGACAGCGGCTCCCATGCCGCGCAATCGAGATCGCCGACCGCGATGCTAGATTTCCTGCGTCACGCAATGATGCTGACCAGGTCGGTGCAGGGGCAATTGGCGCTGCTGGTCCGATTGCAATGGGTCGCCGGACGGCGAGTGGCGGATGTCATGTCGGCAGGCCCGTTCGCAGCGACCATCGTGTTGACGCGCCGTATCCGCTGGTTTGATATGGGTGAATTCACCAAAAACGCGCAGCATCACCATGCCTGGGTCGTGTTCGATCATGCCCACCCTGATGGTCAGCCGCCGGCGATGCTTTACGCATAACGCGCGATCGCCGATCCGACGATCGTCACCTCCAAATGGCCGGTCATTTCGTGATCGGCACTAGGTTTAAGCCGCCTGGTCTAAAGCAGCCTCGGCCGACACCGGATCCATCCGTTGCTTGCGCAACAACTCCCGGTACGGGCCTGGCCGGTTGGCCAGAACGAACGGCGAGCCATCGTCCACGATGCGGCCCTTGTCCATGACGATGATGCGGTCGAAGCTCTGCAGCGTAGACAGACGGTGCGCGATGGCGATCACCGTGCGCCCGCTCATCAGCCGGTCCAGCGCGTGCTGAATCGCCTGTTCCGATTCCGTATCCAGGGCGCTGGTCGCCTCATCCAGCAAAAGGATGGGCGCGTTCTTCAGAAGCGCCCTGGCGATCGCGATCCGCTGCCGTTGACCGCCGGACAGCTTCACGCCGCGGTCGCCCACCATGGTCTCGAATCCTTCCGGCATCGTCTCGATGAAGTCCCGGCAGTGTGCCATCTCGGCGGCAGCCAGCACTTCTGCTTCGGCAGCGTCGGGTCTGGCATAGCGGATATTCTCCAGCACCGAACGGTGGAACAGCGAGATGTCCTGCGGCACCACGGCCATGACGTTTCGAAGACTTTCCTGAGTAACGTCGCGGATATCGTGCCCGTCAATTGCGATCCGCCCTCCGCTGACGTCGTAAAAGCGTTGAAGTAAAGCCAGCACCGTGGATTTCCCAGCGCCCGAGAACCCCACCAGCCCGACCCGCTCGCCGGGTGCGATCACCAGGCTAAAGTCGTTCAGCACGGCGGGGCGCCCAGGATACGCGAAGCGCACTTGCTCGAATGCTACCTGGCCAGGTCCCGTCGGCAGCGTCCGCGCATCCTGGGAGTCCTTTAACTCGTGCGGCGTCAGCAGGGTGGAGATGGCTTCCTCTAACCGAGCGACATGTTGCGTCAGATCCACCAGGGAAACCGCCAGATCCCGTGTGCCATGCAGGATCCCGAACGCTAGCGAAGTGATCAACACGAGATCGCCCACCTTCGCCTGGCCGTTCTGCCAGAGGATGATGGCCCATGCGACCACCCCGACGGTCAGAAACACGGTCAGGATCGCATGCACTAACCTGATATGTTCCAGATGGTACAGGCTGCGCCGGCGCGCGGCCATCTCGATCCCCATCCGCTCGTCAATCCGCCGCTGTTCTCGGAACGTCGCGCCGAATGCTCGGACGACGTTGAAATTGCCGATGATATCGACAAGTTCCCCGTCCACCGCGGCGGCCTCTCGCGCATATTCGTGGTGGCGCTGCGTCCCCCGCCTGGCGAGATGGAAAACGATCGCGCCGAGCACCAAAGCGATGCCCAGCAGCGTACCCGCCAGGGCCAGATTGACCGAACCGATGAAGGCAATTGCAAGCACCAGCGCCACGGAAGGCGGCAACACGTTCCACGCCGCGGTGTTCTCCACTGTGAAACCTGCATTGGCGGTCGAGGAGACCCTGCTGGCGAGTGCACCCGGCAGGCGCTCGGCGAAGTAGGTAGGTGCGTGGCCACCGAGATGGCGGAACAGGTCGCGACGGATGTCTCCGGTGACTGCGACGAACGTGCGATGCGCCGCATAGGCGCCGACGCGCCAGAAAAGATTGTCGGCCGCGACCAGACCGCACAGCAGGGCAAACGCGCCCCAGACCTTGTCGCCCGCCGCCTCGCGTCCGGTCGCGACAATATCGACGAGATACTTCATGCCGTACTGCGTGGACACGCTGCACGTCACCGCCACCAGCACCGATAACAGCACCGTCAGGTGCCCGGCGGGATGGCGGCGCACGTAGGAGTACAAGAAGGCCAATGGCCGGCCGCGCAAAGCCGGGAAAGTTTCGGCGTTCGGGCCAGTGGCCCCAACCAGTTGCCGCATGACGACGGAAAACTCCTAACCGGGATAAGACCGCAGACCCGGACCGCGTAGGCTTTGCTTCGTCGTCTCCGCCCCGGAAAATGCCCCGAGATCGCGGCGAACACGCCGACTTTTCGCCACATTCGAATTCTATAACCTACATTTAATAGGCGCCGATGGAATGTGAAGTCAAGCACAAGTTGTGTGGACGCGATCACAAGAAAAAAAGTGCCTGGCACAACTAAACCCATAGTCAAATTCGGGGTAAAGGACTCATGCGTATTGCTCAAATATCGCCTTTATTCGAGGCGGTTCCCCCCAAGCTGTACGGCGGCACCGAGCGGGTGGTCTATTCGCTGACCGAGGAACTTGTCGCGATGGGCCACGACGTCACGTTGTTCGCCAGCGGCGATTCGATAACATCTGCAACGCTGGCACCCATGCGTGAGCAGGCGCTACGCCTGGATCCTTCAGTCAAGGATTGGGTGGCGACCTACTACAGTATGGTCGAGCGCATCTACCGCCGAAAGGAAGAGTTCGATGTGTTGCACTTCCACATCGACTATTTTCCGCTCGCCCTGTTCTGCCGGCAAAAAGTGCCCTACTTGACGACGATCCATGGTCGTCTGGATCTGCCCGAGCTAGTCGAAGCATACGAGACCTATGCGAACTCACCGTTCGTTTCGATATCAAACAATCAACGCAGGCCGATCCCGCACCTCAACTGGGTGCGCACCGTGCACCACGGCATGCCGGCCAATCTGCTGACGCCACAACCGGTGAGGCAGGAATATGGAGCGTTTCTCGGCCGTATCTCTCCCGAGAAAGGCGTCGATCGCGCCATCAGGATCGCCGGCAAGGCGGGAATGAAGCTCAAGATCGCCGCCAAGGTCGATAACGCCGACAAGGAATACTACGATAGCCAGATCAAGCCGCTGATCCAGGGTAACCCGGATGTCGAATTCATCGGTGAGATCAACGACGCGCAAAAGCCGGAGTTCCTTTCCGGCGCGCATGCCTTGATCTTCCCGATCAACTGGCCGGAGCCCTTCGGCCTGGTGATGATTGAAGCAATGGCGTGCGGCACGCCGGTTATCGCCTACAACTGCGGATCGGTGCCGGAGGTCATGGACGACGGCGTAACCGGTTTCATTGTTAACAATATCGACGAAGCCGTAGCCGCTGTCGGCAAAATCCATAGGCTGGACCGAGCCCGCGTCCGTGCCACGTTCGATCGCCGCTTTACTGCTCGCCGCATGGCGGAGGACTACCTCGACGTCTATGAAGAACTAGCCCAGCCCGCGCGGCATCTCCACGCGGTGCCCGCCTAACGGAAATCGACAAAGCCCAAGACGCCGCAAGCCAAACCCTCACCGCGGCCCGCTGTCATTGCCTCTCCGAGAGGGGCCATGATACCGGGTCGCGGCCGGTATGGGCGGCCGGGCCTCCGGCGGCGATAGCCCGTCGGCTCGGCTCGGTTCAGGATCCGCTGTTTCCCTTCCCGAATTAGAGCAGAGATGGTAGGTCCCACGGCTGCCGTCGGGCAAGCCTTGCCCAAACACTGACCCGGCGGTTCGGCCAGCGATTGCGCGGGCTCGCATCACGTCGATGCAGAGCACCCTAATGGTCGTCGGTCCCTCTTGGGGTGCGGCAGGATGCGACCGAGATTTGCCCTCAACGGCCTGAATTTTTTCATCGCGGCGGTTCAGGCCGGGTTCGGGCCGTTCATCGCTGTCTGGCTTACCGAGCAGGGCTGGAGTGAGACCGCGCTTGGTCTGACGCTGTCCATCGGGACCTTTGCTGGCCTGATCGGCCAGTTGCCCGGCGGTGTGTTGGTCGATGCGCTCCACACCAAGCGTTTCGTCGCTAGCGGCGCCATGGTGGCCATTGGGCTGTCCGCGATCGCCCTGGGCCTGTTCCCATCGCTGCACGTCGTTTGGGGCGCCGAGGTGGGTAACTCGCTCGCGAGCTGTGTGTTGACCCCGGCGATCGCGGCGCTGACCCTTTCGCTATGCGGACATGAGGGCTTCGGCGAGCGGCTTGGTCACAACACCCGCTACGCCGCCCTCGGCAACGCCGTTTCGGCCGCCCTGCTGGGCGCCGCCGCGTCCTATATCTCGGTGCGTTCGGTGTTCCTGGTGACAGCTACGCTGACAATCCCGGCGATAGTCTTCCTGCTTATGCTCCGTGACTCCGACCGGGTCGAAGACGACCACCCGGCGCTCAAGCATCCGAAGGAGCGAGAACACTGGCCCTGGCAGCTCCTCGCTGAACCCGCGTTGCCTGTTTTCACGGCCGCCGTGGTGCTGTTCCAGCTCGCCAATGCGGCCATGCTGCCGTTGGCATTGAATGCATTGACGCGCCGCGACGAGGCCTCGGGCTTTCTGATCTCCGCGACGATCATCGTGCCGCAGGTGATCACGGCCTCGGTTGCCCCCTGGGCGGGGAGACTGGCGCAGAGGATCGGTCGCCGGCCGGTGCTGATCGCCGGTTTCGCGGCCGTCCCGATGCGGGGCTTGCTGTTCGCCACGTTGCCGGGGGCGCTCCCCCTGGCCGTGTTTCAGGCTTTCGACGGCATCAGTGCGGCGGTGTTCGGGCTAATGCTGCCGCTGATAGCCGCCGATCTGACCAGGCGAACCGGTTATCTGAATATCGCGATCGGCTGGTTCGGGCTGGCGTCCGGCCTGGGGGCAACCTTCAGTACCTTCCTCGCCGGGTGGATCGGGGAAACCTTTGGCTCGCAGGTGATGTTCCTGTTGTTGGCGGGGGTGGGTGGCAGCGCAACTGCGCTGCTGTGGATCGCAATGCCGGAAACGCGGCCCCCGCTCAAGGGGCCACTTCCGGGATCGCAAAAACGCGATGCCGAGAAGGCAACCATGCCGGCCTGATCCGCCCTTGCGTGTTCTCGCGCGTCAAGGCCTGATGCGATGCGAAACTTCGCGGAAAGGGAGGCAACCATGGATCAGGCCGAAGCCAAACATCTTTTCGAGCCGACCGGCGATTTCCAGTGCCTGCACGAATTCATTCCTGCGGCGCGGGCCAAATTGTCCGATCATATCTGGGGGTACCTGGTCGGTGCGACGGAAACCGAGACCTCATTGCGGCGGAACCGCCTGGCCATCGATTCGCTGGCCCTCCGCCCGCGGGTCTGCGTCGACGTATCGAAGATTGACCTCAGCGCAACCTTGTTTGGCCAAAAGGTTCGACTGCCATTAATTCTGGCACCAGTCGGTTCGCTCGAGTCGTTCCATCCCGGCGGCGCCGCCACAGCGGGCCGAGCCGCGTCGGCGTTCGGCGTCCCGATCATGGTGAGTTCGGTGACACAGCCGGGCCTCGAGGAAGCCGCCGCCGCCGCGACCGGCCCGAAGATTTTCCAGCTCTATGTTCGCGGCGACAATGCGTGGGTCGACGACGTTGCGAAGCGAGCTGTCGATGCCGGATACGATGCCTTCGCCATCACCGTCGATACCGCGGCTTATTCGCGCCGAGAGCGCGACATCGCAGGGCGTTTCGTCAAGCCGTGGCGTGCCGCCGCGACAGGTCAGAACTATCAGGCCGGGTTTACTTGGGACAACGTCAGGCACTTCAAGGACAAGCACAGCATCCCGCTGATCCTGAAGGGCATCGCCACCGGCGAGGACGCCGCCCTGTGTTGCGAGTATGGCGTCGATTGTGTCTATGTCTCCAACCATGGCGGCCGCCAGCTCGATCACGGGCGAGGGTCCATGGATGTGTTGCCGGAGGTGATGGCGGCGGTGCGAGGACGCGCGAAGGTTATCATCGATGGCAGCATCTGCCGCGGAACCGACATCGTGAAGGCCATCGCGCTCGGAGCGGACGCGGTGGCGATCGGCCGAATGTATTGCTACGCCCTGGCCGCCGACGGCGACGCCGGCGTGCACAAGATGCTGGAACTGATGGAGCATGAGTTCGGCGTGGCGATGGCCCTCGCCGGCGCGCGCAGCCTGAACGAACTGCACCCGGGCTATCTGTTCCGAGACGCCCCGCCGGTCACGCAACCGCATGCCCACAGCGCCTTTCCGCTTTTGCAGGCGACGCCCGACTATCGCGGGGCAAACTACGGGGCGTCCGAAAGTCCAAGATAGGCTCTCAGACGCGTGATGCGTCGGGTGGTCGACCGCGTGGCCCGATGCAACGGTGCTATGGTATGTTCGTTAAGTTGAGGTTTGACTATCACCCGAGAGGCTCCATGGCACGCAACCCGGCTCGTCCCACCCCTCGCAATCCTCTTTCTGTCGACCCCGAACGCGAGCACCGCGTGCGGGAGCGCGCCTATCTGATGTGGGAATCCGACGGCAGACCCCATGGCCGGGATGTCGAATACTGGGAGCGGGCGCGCGAACTGGTCGGGATGGAGGAGAGTGCCGGAAGCGGTCTGCTGTCGAACCCGCAAAACACACCGGAATCACGTCGAGAAACCGGTATCGAGGAGGCCGAACTACAAGAAAATCTGGGGGAATTTCCCGACCGCCTGGCTGATCAGGGCGAGGTCAAGACCACTCCTGCCCCGAAACGGAAAACCCGCGCGAAGCCGAAGAAGCCGGGCTGAACATCGCCAGCAATCGTTGCGAGCGGCACACCAACGCCACGATCTGATCGAACGAAGGCTCCGGCAAGCAGCGCCCCATGTTGCTGCGCCGGAACAGGCCACCCAAGATGAGAAGATGCGCCTGACCGCGAGGCTACGACAGCCTCACCTTGACGTAGCTCCCCGGCGCATCCTCGATCGGCTTCAGCTTCCCATCGCCCGGCTGCCGAGCGGGCACTTGCGTTTTGTCGGATGCCAGGATCCAGCGCTGCCAGTCGGGCCACCAGGAGCCCGCCATCTCCGTTGCCCCCCGGAACCAGGTCTCCGGGTCGGGTGGAAGCTCGGTGCTGATCCAGTGGCCATACTTCCCTCCCTCGGGCGGATTGACGACCCCCGCGATATGACCCGACGCCGCCAGGACGAACCGCTTGGGGCCGCCCAACAACTGGGTGCCGCGATAGGTCGATTTCCAAGGTGCGATATGATCCTCACGCGTCGAGAGAAAGTAAGCAGGCGTCTTGATCGTTCGCAGGTCGATCGGAACGCCGTCCAGTGAGATGCCGCCCGGCTTCGCCAACAGGTTCTGCTGATACATCTTCCGCAGGTAGAAGCTGTGCATCTTCGCTGGCATGCGGGTGGAATCCGCATTCCAGTAGAGCAGGTCGAATGGGAACGGATCGTTGCCCATCAGGTAGTTGTTGACCACAAACGACCAGATTAGGTCGTTGGCGCGCAGCATGTTGAACGTCGTCGCCATCTCGCTGCCTTCGAGATAGCCGCGCTTGTTCATCTTGTCTTCCAGCGCCTGTAGCTGCTCCTCGTCGATAAAGACCCCGAGTTCGCCGGCTTCCTGAAAGTCCAGCATCGTTACGAAGAACGTCGCGGTTTTAATCCTGTCGTCCCCTTTCGCCTCCATGTAGGCCAGGGTCGACGCGAGCAGCGTGCCTCCCAGGCAGTACCCGATCGCGTTGACGTCGCGCTCTCCCGTGGCCGCCTCGATCGCGTCCAATGCGGTAAGATAGCCCTGTTTCATATAATCCGCGAAGTCTTTCTCCGCGAGTTTCTCATCCGGGTTGACCCACGAAATCATGAATACAGTATGCCCCTGTGACACGGCCCAACGGACGAAGCTGTTTCTCGGCCGCAAATCAAGAATGTAGAACTTGTTAATCCACGGCGGCCCGATCAACAGCGGCCGTTTCAACACCTGCTCGGTTGCTGGGGTGTACTGGATCAGTTGCATCAGTTCATTCTGGAATACCACTTTGCCGGGGGACACGCCGATGTTCTCACCGACACTGAATGCCTCAGTATTGGTCATCTTGATGCGCAACTTGCCCTTGCCACGCTCCAGATCGCCCAGCAGGTTGTTCAGGCCCTTGAGAAGGTTCTCGCCGCCGGTCTCGGCTGTCTTGCGCAGCACCTCTGGATTGGTCATCAGGAAATTGGACGGGCTCATCGCATCGGTGAACTGGCGCGAGTAGAAATCAACCTTCTGCGCGGTCCGTTCGTCCAACCCATCAACCTGGGTCACCACATTCTGCACAAAGCGGGCCGACAGCAGGTAGGACTGCTTTATGAAGTCGAAGACCTCATTTTCTTTCCATGCCTCATCCTTGAAGCGCTTATCGCTGGGCGACGGCCCGATCACCGGATCGGTCTCCATACCCATGATCCGGCGCGTGGTATTCTGCCAAAGTGTCACGTAGTCCTGCCAGAAACCCAACTGCGCCTGCACCAATCCGGCGGGATTGGACATCAGGCGCGCGGTCATCTCCAGGAAGGCTCGGCCGATGTTCAATGGATCCGCCGAGGGACCATCTTGCGACTGCCGCTTTAACCATTCGCCCACGATGCGCTGCGACCGTTCGGCGATGTCGGCCATCGACCTGCTGACCACCGACGGATCGGGCAACTTGAACCCCGCCGCTTCGAGCGTTGCCGGGGTCCCGCCCGTCGAAATGGACGTGACGTTTCCCGCGTTCTTGTCGTTTGAGGCCATTGAGAGATCCTTTGCGTCGACGACACCAGCGGCTACACACGTCGCCGGCAGCGGAGAGCGGAACCAGTATATGATGGTGAGCGACAGAGGCGCGCAAGCTAGGCGCGTGAAAATACCCACGCAAGCCGTGCCGCGGGGCTCTGCCATGTTGCTGGCGGTGAGCTCTCTGTTGGTAGGTTGTTCCACGACTTCGTCGATGGGTCCGGTAAACTGGTGGCATCGGCAGGAAGGCGGAAAGATCGCCGAACAACGCCCGCCGCCGCCTGGGGCCGATCAACCCTTCCCGAACATGGCCTCGGTCCCTGGCAAGCCGGAAACCCCCGATGCGGAGGCGTTGAAGAAGCTCACCGCGTCGCTGGTGGCCGACCGCGCCAACGCGCAGCACGCGGCGCAGTCCGCGCCATTGGCCGATCCTTCCTCGCCCACAGCCTCGCCGTCCCTGTTCGGTGTAGGCTCGGCGCCACCGCCGCCGCCCTCCGTCGCCTCCCCGACAACCGGGTCCGGCTCACCGGGAACACCAGTGGCCAGCGCGTCGATGCCGGCAGTGACCGCACCGCCGGCGCCGGCCACGCCCGCCGCTGCACCATCCGCGGCACCCCGCAAAGCCGTGGAGGCCGCGCCGCTGCAGGCTCCCGCCGCGACCACGTCCGCCGCGACCACGCCCTCCGCGGCGCCGCTGGACGCGGGTGCTCAACCAGCGCTGCCGGCCGCGCCGCCGGTCCGGCCGGCCGCAGCCGGCCCCCCACCGGTTGTGCCGGCGGCGCCAACGCCAATGCCGGAGCCTCCGACCGGTCAATCCGCCACAATCGTGTTCCTGGAGGGCGCTTCCAGCCTGTCCCAGCCCGCGACGGACGAGATAAAGGCCTTCGCCGCCAAGCGCGGCAACGGCACGATCGCCGTCACCGGCTATGGCGACTCTCCGTCCAACGATCCAGATGCGCAGTCCGCCGCGCTGACCCTCGGCCTGTCCAGAGCACAGGCGATCCTCGATGCCCTGAAGCAGGACGGCGTGCCCAGCACCGCGGTCCGCGTCAGCGCCGAAGCCTCCGGTCGCGGCGCATTGCTGCATTTGATCCAATAATGGAACAACCTCGCATCACGGCATCGCGGGTCGGCAACTCACGCCACACCTCGATCCGAAGAACCGGCGATATCCGGATCAATGCCCGGATGGCCATGGTCAAAGCGCGCGCGCCGGTGCCCTTCCAGACGCCACCTGCTACAACAACCCGTTCCCGTACTCCGAAAGGCCTGTCATGAGTTCCGATCCCTCCGGCGAGTTTCATCGCATCCGCCGCCTTCCGCCCTACGTCTTCGCCGAAGTGAACACGGCCAAGGCAAAGGCTCGGGGCGCCGGGGAGGATATTATCGACCTCGGCATGGGCAATCCCGACAGCCCGACCCCGCCGCACATCGTCGCCAAGCTGATCGAGACGGTGCAGGACCCTCGCGCCCATCGCTATTCCGTCAGCAAGGGCATCCCTGGGCTGCGCCGGGCTCTGGCTGCCTATTATGAGCGCCGCTTCGACGTCGGCCTGAA
Source organism: uncultured Pseudomonadota bacterium (assembly GCA_963832865.1). Taxonomy (GTDB): domain Bacteria; phylum Pseudomonadota; class Alphaproteobacteria; order Acetobacterales; family Acetobacteraceae; genus Rhodopila. The sequence continues at coordinate 86,365 of CAWHWH010000064.1, read as the reverse complement.
CCCGGAAACCGAAGTCGTCGTCACTTTGGGCTCCAAGGAAGGTCTGGCGAATCTGGCCTCGGCGATCACCAGCCCAGGCGACACCATCCTGGTGCCGAACCCGTCCTATCCGATCCACCAGTTCGGCTTCATCATCGCCGGCGCGGCGGTGCGCAGTATCCCCGCCACCCCGGACGAGGACATGCTGCGCGCGCTCGACCGTGCGGTGCGGCACTCGGTGCCGAAACCCACCGCATTGATCGTCAACTTTCCTTCTAATCCAACCGCTTATCTGGCGGACCTCGATTTCTACAAGGAGATCGTCGGCTTCGCCCGCAAGCACGAAATCTGGGTAATGTCAGATCTCGCCTACGCGGAAATCTACTTCGGCGACAAGGTGCCGCCGTCCATCCTGCAGGTGCCCGGCGCCAAGGACATAGCGGTGGAGTTCACCAGCCTGTCCAAGACTTACTCGATGCCCGGTTGGCGTATGGGATTCGCGGCGGGAAATCAGCGCCTGATCAATGCGCTGACGCGGATGAAATCCTATCTGGACTACGGCGCGTTCACCCCGATCCAGGTCGCTGCCGCGGCGGCGCTGAACGGTCCGCAGGACTGTGTCGTCCAAATCCGCAACCTTTATCGCGAGCGCCGCGATGTGCTCATCAAAGGACTGGCGTCGGCGGGGTGGGAGATGCCAAGCCCGGAGGGCTCGATGTTCGCGTGGGCGCCCGTGCCGCCGCGCTACGCTTCGCTTGGCAGCGTCGAGTTCTCCAAACTGCTGCTGGAGCGCGCCAAGGTCGCGGTCGCCCCCGGCCTCGGCTTCGGTGAGCACGGCGAGGGTTACGTCCGCATCGCCCTTGTCGAGAATACCCACCGGCTGCGCCAGGCAATCCGCAATATCCGCACCTTCATGCACGCCGGGTCCAATGTCGCCGAACCGATCCTGTCCGAAGCGGCCGCGCCATGACCCGGCCGCTCTCCATCGCGCTTGCGGGACTCGGGACCGTTGGCGGTGGCGTGCTGAAAATGTTGCGGGTCAATGCCGATATCGTCGTTGCCCGGGCCGGGCGGCCCATCGCGGTCACAGCGGTCTCCGCTCGCGACCGCTCAAAGGATCGCGGATTCCCGGTCACCGGTCTGCACTGGTATGACGACCCCGTGGCGCTGGCTGCCCATCCCGATGTCGACGTCATCGTGGAACTGATCGGCGGCTCCGAGGGGCCGGCCCTCGCATTGGCTGAGGCGGCGATTGCATCCGGCAAACCGGTCGTGACGGCGAACAAGGCGTTGCTGGCGGTGCACGGCGCCACGCTGGCACGCGCGGCCGAGGAACGCGGGGTCGCGCTGGCCTTCGAAGCCGCGGTCGCCGGCGGTATCCCGGTGATCAAGGCACTGCGGGAGGGCTTGGCCGGCAACCGGATCACCGCCGTTGCCGGCATCCTGAACGGCACCTGCAACTATATCCTGACGCAGATGCGAGAGCGGGGCCGGGAATTCTCCGAAGTCCTGGCTGATGCGCAAAAGCTGGGCTACGCGGAAGCCGACCCCAGCTTCGATATCGACGGCGTCGACGCGGCGCACAAACTGGCGATTCTCGCGGCCCTGGCATTCGGCCGGCCGGTTGCATTCGATCAGGTGCACGTCGAGGGTATCCGGCGCATCTCGGCGGTAGACATCGCCTTCGCTGGCGAACTTGGCTACCGCATAAAACTGCTTGGCATTGCCCGGCAAACCGAGGCGGGGATCGAAACCCGCGTCCATCCCTGCATGGTGCCCCAGACCGCCCCGATCGCTCGGGTCGATGGCGTGTTCAACGCCGTGGTGGCCGAGGGCGATTTCGTCGGCCGCGTGATGCTGGAGGGACGTGGGGCAGGGGCAGGGCCAACGGCATCGGCCGTCGTCGCCGACCTGATCGATATCGCGCGCAACCGGATGACGCCAGTCTGGGGCGCATCAGGCGCAGCACTCTCCAGCGCCCCCTCGGTGCCGATGAGCGACCATGTCGGGCCGTATTACATGCGCCTGATGGTCGTGGACCGGCCAGGCGTGATCGCCGACGTGACAGCGATTCTGCGGGATATGGGCGTCTCGCTGGAGTCCATGCTGCAACGCGGCCGCAGCCCGGGCGAGGCGGTCCCAGTGGTGCTCGTCACTCACGAAACCAAGGAAAGCGCAATGCGTGACGCGCTGGATAGGATCGGGGCGCTGCCGACAGTGATGGAGGAACCGACTTTGATCCGGATCGAGGTCGGTTAGCGCCGTAAGTAGGTCTACCCGCTGCCGGTGCTTACGCTCGCCTACATCCCGGTTGGTAACGTCAGCCCGGGATTGGATGCCAGGTCGGTGGCGCCCAATGCTTGACGCTGGTTGACAATGCTTTTCTCCTGCCCCGGCCAGTAGGGAGTTTCATCATAATGCCCAGCAAACAACCAGTCGCGATCGTATTCGACACATTCGGCACCGTGGTCGATTGGCGGTCCAGCCTGATCGCCGACCTTTCCGCATACGGAGCCCGGAAAGGCGTCAGCGCGGACTGGTCTGCGTTGGTCGATGCCTGGCGCGCCGCCTACCAGCCATCGATGAACCGCGTCCGCAAGGGCGAGCAGCCATGGACCAGACTCGACGACCTTCACCGCGCCTCGCTGAACCGCCTGGTCGACGAGTTCGGGATCACCGGCCTGTCTGAAGACGACCTCGTCCACATCAACCTCGGCTGGCACCGCCTGCACCCCTGGCCGGACTCCGTTCCCGGCCTGACGCGCCTCAAGTCCCGTTTCATCATCGGGCCGCTATCGAACGGCAATGTCTCCCTGCTGCTGAACATGGCAAAATTCGCTGCAATCCCATGGGACATGATCTTTGGATCCGACCTGTTCGGACACTTCAAACCCGACCCCGAGACCTATCTGGGTGTAGCCAAATTGCTGGATCTGCGCCCGGACCAGGTAATGATGGCTGCCGCGCACAATGGTGACCTCGCCGCCGCGCGCCGGTGCGGCCTGCTGACCGCCTTTTTCCCCCGCCCCAGCGAGTATGGTCCACATCAGCAGCGCGACTACCAGGCCGATCAGGACTGGGACATCGTCGCGACCGACATTCAGGACATGGCAGCCAAGCTTGGCGTGTGATTGCCCGACTTGCTTTTTGCCACCGCCTTACGCACCTGTGTGAAAGGCGGTAGCATCTCGCAAGTCGCGCCACAGATCGCAAGAAAGAGGATGTCTTCATGGACGATATCGTCATTGTTTCGGCAGCCCGGACACCCGTCGGCAGCTTCAACGGTGCCCTGAGCACCATTCACGCCCACCAACTGGGCGCCGTAGCCCTTCAGGCCGCCATGTCGCGCGCCGGCGTCGATCCGAACGACGTGGACGAACTGATCTACGGCCAGGTTCTCGCCGCCGGTGAGGGCCAGAACCCGACCCGTCAAGCCGGCCGTGCCGCTGGCCTGCCTGATTCCAAGACCGCGTTCGGCATCAATCAGGTGTGCGGGTCCGGCCTGCGCGCCGTCGCCCTGGCCGCACAGCAGATCCGCACCGGCGAGAGCGCTATCGTCGCCGCCGGCGGCATGGAAAGCATGAGCCTGTCGGCTCATGCCGCGCACCTGCGCACCGGCACCAAAATGGGTGGTCTGGAATTCGTTGATACCATGCTGAAGGACGGTCTGTGGGATGCCTTCCACGGCTACCACATGGGCAACACGGCGGAAAACGTCGCCACCAAGTATCAGATCACGCGTGAGGAACAGGACGCTTTCGCCCTGGCTTCGCAACAAAAGGCGTCCGCCGCCCAGAAGTCCGGCCGCTTCAAGGACGAGATCGTCCCCGTGACCGTGAAGACCCGCAAGGGTGACATCCAAGTGTCCGACGATGAATACATCCGCCATGACGCCAGCGCGGAATCAATGTCCCGGCTGCGTCCCGCCTTCACCAAGGACGGCACTGTCACCGCCGGCAACGCCTCCGGCATCAATGATGGAGCCGCCGCGCTGATCCTGATGACCGCCACCGAGGCAAGCAAACGCGGCCTGACCCCACTAGCCCGCATCGCCGCGTTCGCCACCGCCGGCGTCGATCCCGCCGTGATGGGAACCGGTCCAATCCCGTCCTCGCGTAAGGTGTTACAACGCGCGGGATGGAAGCCCGAGGACCTCGACCTGATCGAGGCCAACGAGGCGTTCGCCGCGCAGGCCGTCGCGGTGAACAAGGATATCGGCTGGGACACCGGCAAGGTGAACGTCAACGGCGGCGCGATCGCCATCGGCCACCCGATCGGCGCCTCGGGTGCGCGCATCCTCGTGACTCTGCTGCATGAGATGCAGAAGCGCGACGCCAAAAAAGGTTTGGCGACACTGTGCATCGGCGGCGGCATGGGCGTCGCTATGGCGTTGGAGCGTTAGTCCAAGCAGCCCTGCCGCTCCCGGCGTCTTCGCGGTAGGCGCCAGTCCATGCGAAGGCGCTCTGTCGTGCGCACTTTCTGACCTCGCTCGCCGTGACCCGAACCGCCTGATGGTTCGGGTCGCAAATCCGTTTGCGAGCTTTTCGGCGCCAGGCCCTTTGCAGGTTCCGCGAAAGTGCTAAGACACGTGGTCCGAGCAAACAAGAAAAGGGAGGATCCGATGGCACGCGTCGCACTCGTAACCGGAGGCACACGGGGTATTGGCGCCGCTATCAGCCTCGCGCTGAAGGCACAGGGTCGCAAGGTCGTGGCGAATTACGCGTCGAATGCCGCAGCCGCTGAGTCCTTCTCCAAGGAAACTGGCATCGCCGTCGTCAAATTCGACGTCAGCAGCTTCGAGGATTGCCAGACCGGCATTGCCAGGATCGTCTCGGAGCAGGGTCCGATCGAGGTTCTGGTCAACAACGCCGGAATCACCCGCGATGCCACGATCGCCAAAATGCGCCGCGATATGTGGGATGCGGTAATCGCAACCAACCTTGGCTCCTGCTTCAATACCTGCAAATTAACTTTCGAAGGCATGCGCGAGCGCAAGTTCGGCCGTATCGTCAATGTCGGCAGTCTCAATGGCCAGGCCGGACAGTATGGACAGGTCAACTACGCCGCCGCTAAGTCCGGTATTCACGGCTTCACCAAGGCGCTGGCACAGGAAGGCGCCCGCTTCGGCATCACGGTCAACGCCATCGCGCCAGGTTATGTTGACACAGACATGGTGCGTGCGGTCCCAGGCGAGGTGCTGAAAAAGATCGTTGCGAAAATTCCCATGGGGCGTCTGGGCCACGCTGAGGATATCGCCCGGGGTGTTGCCTTCCTGACCGCGGAAGACGCCGATTTCGTTACTGGCGCGACCGTATCGATCAACGGCGGCATGCACATGTATTAAAGCAACATCGCGATCCGCGAAAGCTCTGCAGCGTTGGTGCATTATTGCGTCGGCCCTTGACCCGGAGCGGACGCGGGTCATGCGACCGACAAGATGGAGCGGGTGTCGGCTCGCCCGTCCATCTTGCCATAGCCTGACAACAGGAGGCATCATCCCGCCCAGGAAGGAGGCCCCCAGCTCAATGAACGCGCCACGAAACACTCAATATCGCCACCTCGACGTCCAGAAGATCGCCGGCTCACTCGGTGCGGACGTGCGCGGCGTCGATCTCTCGACCGACGTGTCGGACGAGGTGCTCGCGGAGATCCGCGCAGCATTACTCGATAACCTCGTAATCGCCATCCGCGACCAGGACATTACCCCAGCCCAGCAACTGGCATTCGCGCGCCGCTGGGGCGATATCCACCTGCATCCGTTCATGGAAGGCATGGCGGACTACCCGGAAATTCTCGCAGTCATCAAACGGCCTACCGACACGAAGAATTTCGGCGGATCCTGGCACACTGATCAGATGTTCTCGCCGAGCCCCGCGATGGGCACGATGCTCTACGCGAAAGAGGTGCCGTCTGCTGGCGGCGACACGCTATTCACCAATCAGTACCTGGCCTACGAGAGCCTCTCGGACAAGATGAAGGAAATCGCCAGCCAACTTCGCACCGTCTGTGTCGGCGACAACTTCAAACAGGCCAATGGCTTGTCACGCAAAGAGCGCTATGACCGTCAAATGAGCGAGATGAAGGTCAAGGACCCTGGCGACGTCCAGACCACCAGCATCCATCCGCTCGTGCGCACCCACCCCGAAACCGGGCGGAAGTCGATCTACATCGGTGGTCATGTTCAGCAGTTCGAGGGCATGACGGATGAAGAAAGTCAGCCGCTGATCGACTTCTTCATGAACCAGCTCGATTCGGCCGGAGCACACCTGCCGGGTGCGCTGGCAGACTGGGACGCTGACCTTCTGGGACAACCGCTGCACCCAGCATTTCGCGGTGAACGACTACCCGGCAGAAACCCGGATCATGCACCGGATCACCATCCGCGGCGACCAGCCGTTCTAACAAAACCCGGACCTCGAGGTGCACCGCTAGCGGTTCGCGAAAGCCCCGAAGCAACCTGGCTTTTTGGGTCGGCGATGATCGCCTGTGCTTCCCTCGACCATCACTCGCCGCTACCGGCAAGGCGCCGGCGGGGTCGCCCCTCACAAGGCGGCTTCTGGATAAACTTAGAAGAACGTTTCCGCGGTCAATCGCGACTTCAGTGTATCTGCTTGATGCTGAATGGCGCTGACCTCGTCCCGATCCTTTCGCGCCAGGTTGCGATAGGGAAAGGTCATGCGCCGGTTGTTGCGGAATCGCTTGGCGTGACGTGCGAGGAAATCCCAATACAATGTGGTGAACGGACAGGCGTTCGCGCCCACCGATTTGTGCGGATCGTAGCGGCAATGCCGGCAATGATCGCTCATTCGGTTGATGTAATTTCCTGATGCCGCGTAAGGCTTGGTTCCGATCGTACCACCGTCGGCGTGCTGGCTCATGCCCAGTGTGTTCGGCAGCGATACCCAGTCTATTGCGTCGACGAACATCGAAATGTGCCAGCGATGCACATCGTAAGGCCGCACGCCCAGCAACAGGCAGAACTGCCCCAGTACCATCAGCCGCTCGATGTGATGCGCGTAGCCATGCTCGATCGTGTGGCCGATGGCCTCGTGCAGGCAGCGCATATCGGTCTCGCCGGTCCAGAAGAAGCGTGGCATCGGCAGATCGGCGTCGAGTGCATTTCGCTCGGCGTAATCCGGCATTAATCGCCAGTAGATGCCACGAACGAATTCGCGCCAGCCGATGATCTGGCGGATAAAGCCTTCCAACGAATTCAACGGCACATCATGCTGCCTAAGCGCCGCCTCGACGACATCCCGGGGCTGCAGCATGTGCAGGTTGAGCGGTACCGACAGGCGGGAGTGGAACAGAACCGCCTCCCCGCCTCGCATCGCGTCCTGATAGCGGCCGAACGAGGCAAGGCGATGGATCACGAAATCCTCCAGCACGCGCTTCGCCTGGGCGCCGCTGACTGGAAGATCGAAGTTATCCAGCCGGCCAGGGTTGTTCGGGAACAGCCGCTGCACCATGGCGATTGCCTCGCGCGTGGTTGCGTCCGGTTCGAAGTGCGGCGGCGCCGGTATGGACGGCGCTTTGCCACGGCCAAATGAACTCGCGGTTCTCGCTGTCGCAATTCCACTTGCCGCCCGTCGGGCTGCCATCGTCCTCGATCAGAACGCCAAGTCGCTGGCGCATGAAGCGATAAAAGGTCTCCATGACAAGGTTCGGATGACGATCGGCGAACGCCTCAAACACCTCGCGTTCACAAAGGAAATGCCGATCGGCGCGGAACTCAACAGGCAATGCGAGATCGCCAAGTTGTGCGCGCACACGCCAGTCGCCCGGTTCTAGAACAATGATCCGCTCCGGCTTCAGCTGGTGCGCATGGCGTTGCAGCTCCGCCTTGAGGCTCCCTTCGTTCGCTTGGTCCTCCAGGGAACTGTAGGCCACCTGGCGACCGCTGGCGCGCTGTTCATCACGAAAGTGCCGCATGGCAGCGAAGAATAATGCCAACCGCCGGCGATGCTGCGGGATGTAGCTGGCCTCTTCCTTCGCCTCGATCTGAAGGATGATGTCCCGCGCCCTGTCAAATCCATCGAATGCGGCGGATTGACAGTCGAGCTGATCTCCCAGCACGACAACCAGATGGCGCACCTTAGGCGACGGCGTCATGGCTTCAGCTTCTCCCGCACCATCGCATCAACGCGCGGGATCGCCTCGCGTAGCAGCGCGGGGATGGCTGCCGTTTCAGGCATGTTGCGCCAATACTTCTTCGGCATGTGCTGCCGCATCACAGCTGGGTTGGCGCGCGCTGGATTGAATATGCTTTCGTAATACCCTCGCCATGCGGCCTCAAACGCGTCATCCGCCGGCACATCCGCCCGCCGCCCGGCTTCGGCGGTCCTCAGCGTCTCACGATCCCAATGAAGCGAGCCGATCGGCGTGACGATCGACCAGACCAAAGAGCCGAACCGCTCCACGAAAAACGGCGCCACCGCTTCAAGAATGAAATGCTCGGGTTCATACCAGGCAACGAAGCGGCCCGCGCCCGCATCACGAAACCTCAGGAACGCCTGCATCTTGTGCCGGTCCCGACGTACAGCCTTGCGCAGCATGAGCAGCCGATGCACCAACGGATCGCTCGCCACATCCAGCAATGCGCGCTCTTGCTGGATGCGCCATACCAGCGCGTAACAGAAACCGTAGCGCTGAGGGTCTCGATGACAGACCACGTCCTGGACCAGTTCGACGACACGCCGCGGGAGCAAAGGGGCAGCCGCGGCGCCGGCAACGTCATCGCCGAACAGCGACGTCGAACCGTTTGCGTCCCACGTCACCTCGTCCGGAGAAATTTGGGATAGCAGCAACTGGCGCGCCGCATCCCGAAAGCCGGCAAAATCCGCGCCAGGATCTAGTGCGACGTGGTGGCGTGCCAAGCGAACAGATCTGTCTGTGGCGCGGCTGGAACCAGGCGCTGGCGCAAATCGGCACAATCCGCCTGCCGCACGGGACGCCAGTCGGGCGTCACCAGAAAGGGGCGTGCGCGCTTCAGACCCGCCGTGACGCGCGCGACGTCGGCGAGCCGCAGCGTCGTATGGCAACGCGCGAGCATAATGCGATCGACAGCGCGCGCCCCCAGGCCAGGCACCCGAAGCAGCAATTCGCGATCCGCCCTGTTCACATCGACGGGAAACAGATGCCGGTTGCGCAATGCCCAGGCGAGTTTCGGATCGACATCAAGATCCAGCATCCCGTCGTTGGTTGCCGACACGATCTCTTGGATGGAGAAGTCATAGTAGCGTAACAGCCAATCCGCCTGATACAGCCGATGCTCCCGCCGCAACGGCGGCGGACGCGGCGGCAATACGCTGCTGCTATCCGGAATTGGACTGAATGCTGAGTAGTAGACGCGGCTCAACGCATAGCGGCGATACAAGGCGTCGGTTGTTGTCAGCATGGCAGCGTCGGTTGCTGCGTCGGCGCCCACAATGACCTGGGTGCTTTGCCCGGCAGGTGAAAATGTGTGCTTCTCGTCGCGAGCCTGCTGGATGCGCTGGTGTATAAGCCCCATCGAGGAGCGGATCGACTTGGCGCTCTTCTGTGGCGCCAATGCCTCCAAGCTGCGATCTGTCGGCAATTCAATATTAATCGAGAGGCGATCCGCCCATCGGCCGGCCTCGGCAATCAGCTCGGGGCTCGCTTCGGGAATGGTTTTGAGATGGATATAGCCGGCGAACAGATGATCGCTGCGCAAGCTCCTTGCCACGCGCACAAGTTGTTCCATTGTGTAGTCTGGCGAGCGAATAATGCCCGAGGACAGAAACAACCCCTCGATGTAATTGCGCTTGTAGAACTCAAGCGCCAGATTAACCACCTCGCTGACTCGAAACCTGGCGCGCGCGACATTGGATGAGATGCGGTTAATGCAATAGGCGCAGTCGAACTGGCAGTAGTTGGTCAGCAAGATTTTCAGCAGCGAAACGCAGCGTCCGTCCGGCGTATAGGCGTGGCAGATGCCGTTGCTGGTTGACCCGAGGCCCGCAGAGCCGGCAGAACGTTTGGGTGCGCCCGACGAGGCGCAGGAGGCGTCATATTTAGCTGCATCCGCCAGGATGCGCAGCTTGCCGGCCAGTCTCTCGTCCATCACGACCTCATCCGATAATGTTCTTTATATGTTCAGGCACTCATCTGGCGCAAGACGCCCTGCGGGGAATTGATGACACGGCTCCCCGCTCTCGTCGCGGCGATTCGCAATGAAGCTTTCAGCGTCACCGGCATCGAGCTTCGCGATTTTATGTTTTGTTCACTTATTATCTTGTCGCTACTATCATGTCGCCACACAGTGCCGGGATAAGAAACCTTCGCAAGCTGGCGATCGACCATAACGGTGATTCGAAATCTGCCGCCACCCAACCAACTTCATGGAGGAAGCGATGAAGTCACAGCTATACATGATCATTGCCGCCCTAATGATCGAACAAGCGATGCCGGTTTGCGCGCAGCAAATTCTGAACAGGAAGCAGATCAAGCAGCCAAAAGCATCACCGATGTCCTCGACAAGGCACTTCACGAAAAGGATGCAGCAGGCGCCGTTGCTCTTTTCACCAAGAACGCAATTCGTGTAACGGCGGAGGGGCCACAGATCGGTCGCCAAGAAATCGAGAAAGCTTTCACGGGACTTTTTAAGGTCTATACGTCGGAGTTTGATAAAATTGATCAAGTCACCGTCTTAAGCAGTGACGTAGTAGGAAGCGTTAACCGTTTTGCCGGCACATATAATGGTCCAAAGGGGGCAGAGACATTAAAGGACTACGCTACTTTTATTTACGTCCGTGACGGGAATACGTGGAAGATCCGGATGGAGACCGTGAGCATCGAATAAAGGGCGAGCCATTTTTAAACTGGCGTATACCGCTAGTGGCGCCCGCGGCGTTCCGTGCCCACGTCGTCAACGACTTCGCCGTCCTCAGCCAAAGACGCGCGGCTGAGGCCTAAACCCAGATCTCCCGGTATCCGAACCGCTACGCCTCCAGCAGCGCCTGGGCGCACGCGTCCAAAATCGCGTCCGTATCGAGCCCGTATTCCCGATACAAATCCGGGATATCGCCACTCTGCCCGAAACGATCCGGTCCTAGTGACACCACCCGCTGCCCGCGTACCGCCCCCAGCCACGCATGCGTCGCCGGATGCCCGTCCAGCACGCTGACCAGTGCCGCGCCGCGTGCGAGCGGCGCCAATACCGTCTCGATATGCGATTGTGCCTCACGATTCCCACCCCGCCGAGCGCGGCAAGCCGCCAGCCACCCGGCATGCAACCGGTCCGGAGAGGTCACCGCAAGCAAGCCCGCCCCCGGTTCTTCGTCACGCAGCACCTCGAACGCCGCCTCGGCCTCAGGCGCCACTGGCCCTTGATAGGCCAGAGCGATCCTCGCCCCCGCCGCCGGAGGCACCACCCAATGTGCCCCCGCGATCACCGCCGCCGGGTCCAGCGCCCGGTCCCTCTGCTCCAGTCCCCGCGTGGACAGACGCAGCCAAACCGCCGACCCGTCCGGCCGCTGCATGAAATCGAACGCGTGCCGCAACAAAATCCCCAACTCATCGACGTGCGCCGGCTCGAAGCTCGCCAGCCGATCCGCCGCCATCCCGATCAGCGGCGTGTTCACCGACTGATGCTGCCCGCCCTCCGGCGCCAAGGTCAGCCCCGACGGCGTCGAAACCAGCAGAAATCGAGCATCCTGGTAACAAGCATACAGCAGCGCATCCAATCCGCGATTGACGAACGGATCGTACACCGTCCCCACCGGCAAGACCCGAGCCCCGGTCATCCCCGGCGCCAGCCCCGCCGCCCCCAGCAGCAGAAACAAATTCTGTTCCGCGATCCCAAGTTCGATGTGCTGCCCCTTCGGCGACATCCCCCACCGCTGAGCCGACGCCAGCTTCGAATCCCGAAACACGTCATTTCGGGTATGGCGATCGAAGATCCCCCGCCGGTTCACCCAGGGACCGAGATTGGTGGATACCGTCACATCCGGCGATGTGGTCAAGAGGTGCGCCGCGAGGTCCTTCAATTCTCCTTGTCCGCGCCCGATCTCGGCGAGGATCTCACCAAACCCACCCTGAGTGGACATCTTTCGCCCACTCAGCTTCGGCATCGGCAGGGCGGGCGGCACAAGCACCGAAGGTGCCGACAGCAACCGCCCGTGCGGCGTTAAGGGCTCGCCAAAGGGACAATCCCGGAGGAACGCCTGCAACTCCGCCTGCGGAACGTCCAACCCCTCGAACGGGTCCCACTCATGCCCCGGCCGGATCGCCATGTCGCGACGGAACTGCTCCATCTGCTCCTTGCTCATCAGCCCGGAATGGTTGTCCTTGTGCCCGGCGAACGGCAGGCCCATTCCTTTGATCGTGTACGCGATGAAACACGTCGGCTGATCGCCCTCGGCGTCCGCGGTGCGCAGACAGTCGATGACCGTTTCGATGTCATGGCCGCCCAGATTGGTCATCAGGGCGCCCAGTTCGTCGTCATTCAGATCGTCGATGATCGCGCGAGCCTTCGATCGCCCCAGGTCGGACAGCAGCGTCTGCCGCCACGCCGCTCCGCCCTGAAACGTCAACGCCGCGTACAAACTGTTCGGACAATCATCGATCCAGGCCCGGAGTGCCTCACCACCCTCCCGGGCAAATGCCGCTTCCAATTTGCGGCCATATTTGATCGTGACGCAGTTCCACCCCATGTCGCGGAACAGCCCTTCGATCCGCCCGAACAGCCGGTCCGGCACCACGCTGTCCAAACTCTGCCGGTTGTAATCGACGATCCACCAGACGTTCCGGACGTCGTGTTTCCATCCCTCGAGCAACGCCTCGTAAATATTCCCCTCATCCAGTTCCGCATCGCCACAGATCGCGATGTGACGGCCCGGCGGCAGATCCGTCCGCCCCAGCCCATGCAGCCTGGTATAATCCGCCATCAGGGCAGCAAAACTCGTCATCGCCACGCCCAGCCCGACCGACCCGGTCGAAAAATCGACCTCAGCGCCGTCCTTTACCCGCGACGGATACGGCTGAATCCCACCGAACTGCCGCAGCCCCTCCAGCTTCTCCCGGGTCTGCCGCCCAAACAGGTAGTTCATCGCATGGAACACCGGCCCAGCGTGGGGCTTCACCGCGATCCGGTCCTGCGGCCGGGCCACTTCTAAATACAGCGCCGCCATGATGGAGATGCACGACGCGCACGATGCCTGGTGCCCGCCGACCTTCAGCCCATCCCGGTTGGGCCGGATATGGTTGGCGTGATGGATCATCCACGCCGACAGCCACAGCAGCTTGCGCTCGAACTGCTTAAGGATATGCACATGCCGCGATACTGGCGGCATCAGCGGGGTGACCGTTGTCACTGGCTGGTCCATGAAGTCCTCCCGGCGATGATGGCCCGCTGTTTCTGGCACTCTTCGGCGGCGAAGTCATCAGCGGGAGGGAACACGCTAATCCCCCTTGGGCATCAACGCATCGATCCATGCCCCCCCGCTCGCCCTAACCACAAATCGCGCTCGGCCGAGAGCGTCGAAAATCGCCGAACAGCGTCGCCTCGGCTTGCCGCGACGCAACCCAAATCACCGTTGCTCTCATGCCTATGTTCCACACCGGACAGGCGAGTTAACCTGAACCCAAACAGAGGAGCATGCCATGACCGAGACGCCCACTAAGCCAGTCCTTGTCACAGGCGCCTCCGGCGCGCTTGGACGTGTGCTGGTGAAGTCGCTCGGCGCGTTGGGCTGGCGGCTGGTATTGACCGATATCGCTCCATTTCCCGATACGCTCCCCTCCAATGCCGCGTTCACCAAGGCCGACCTCTCGGATGGGGTCGCCATCCTGCGTGTGGCGGAAGGCTGCGGGACGATCATTCACCTGGGCGGGGTGTTCGGTGGAGCGGCCGTTCGAGGAAGTGATCGGGCCAAACATTCGTGGATTGTATCACATCTACGAATCCGCCCGGAGGGAAAAGGCGCGAGTGATCTTCGCGTCGTCGAACCACTCGATCGGATTTCACGAGCGGACCGAAAGTTTGCCCGCCGAGACGCAGTTCTTGCCGGACGGATACTATGGGCTGTCGAAAGCCTATGGCGAACTGATGGGCCGGATGTACTGGTTCAAGCACGGGGTGGAGAGCGTGAACGTGCGCATCGGATCGGCGTTCCCCGAGCCGGTGAACGCGCGAATGCTGGCAACGTGGCTATCATATGATGATTTCTCGCGGCTGATGGAACGGTGTGTGCTGACACGGACGGTGGGCCATGCGGTGATCTGGGGAGCGTCGAATAATGCCCGGATGACGTGGTGGCGGGACGACGCGCGAGCAACGCTCGGGTGGGCGCCGGTGGACAGCGCGGACCCGTTCGCCGGACAGTTGGCCGGTGCCGTGAGCGGCGATCCGGTGGAGGAGCGATACATGGGCGGTGCGTTTTGCTCGATGGAGTACACGCGGGCAGAGCCTGTGGGCGAGTTGACCGCTTCGAGCAACCCCGGCTAGACACCGGCTAGGCACAACGAAATCCTGAATAAGCCCCCCTCATTACAAAGCGCTTTGCATTGAGGGGATTTCCTGATTTCTGGGGTGCGCCAGCCCGATGATCGCGACGAGCAAGAGCGTGATCGCGCTGAGCAAAACATTCAAGTGCTTGAATCCTGCCATCAAGCAAAAGAGTTAGACCATTTGCAACCTGCACAGTCAGGATGAAGATGGTTTAATGGGGCCGCCGCGGCGATATCAGGCTGGACCTTTGCATCAGGAGCATTCATCATATTTCTGCCGTCCTTGAGATCGATTCGCGGAGTCAGATAAGCATGAAGCGTGAAGCTGGGTTGGATATCAATTGGAAACAGCGAACCGCGGCGATGCTGTGGCCCAAGCACAGCGAGTTCGTCAACAGATTACAATGGAGATCACGAGCGAGTCGCTGGTTTCAGGATCACAGCGATTTGCCAACCTTCCCTCATCGATTTGACCTTTACCATTATGTACACAAGAATTTTATCGGCGAGGCGCCGATTGACTATCTGGAGTTTGGCGTTTTCGAGGGAGCGTCAATGGCTGAGTGGTTGCGTCTGAATGATGATCCCCAAAGTCGTTTTTTCGGATTCGATTCCTTTGAAGGTCTACCGGAAGACTGGGGATTGATGAAGAAGGGATTCTTTGACGTCAAAGGCGACGTCCCAAGTATTACGGATCCACGTGTCCAGTTTGTAAAGGGCTGGTTTCAGGATAGCTTGCCGGAGTTTCTCAAGAGCTACAGACCGCAGGCTCGCTTAATAGTCCACAATGATTCCGACCTATACGCCTCGACGCTTTATGCCCTCGCCAACCTTGACAACTGCCTTACGGCCGGATCGGTTTTAGTATTTGATGAATTTGGAAGTGCGCGCGATGAGTTCCGGGCAATGATGGATTACCTTGCCGCCTTCTGGAGGAAGGTGAAGCCGGTCGCTCTTACGCGTGATGGGCAAGTGGCATTTGTATTTGAGTAGAGGGTGCAAATCTCTTTCGAGCGGCAAAAATAACGGCCAGTGTATCGACGATATTGACTTACGGTCAGGTCTATCTGCGCGCCTGTGACCGTGACGGCGAGCCACGGAGTTCGATTGGCCGTTATCTGGCGTTCTATAACTGCAAACGTCTTCACTTGAGGCTTGACACTTGACCCCGGATCTCACCTGCTTCGGTGCTCCCCCGTCGGTCGCGGCGGCATGAATTTCGCCGCTGTCGTGGGCACCACTCATGTCGAGCACAGCCTCCCTGCGCGATGCTCGCAGCGCTAATCCATCGGAGCGATCGCCTTATCGGCGGCGTAACGCGTTCACAAGTCAGCTACCTCTGAGCACCCTGGCGCATTCGGGTAGAAACTTTGGCAACAGGTACCTGCCAGGAAAAACCATGTGGCTTGACTGCAAGAATCCTCTATGTTATCGTTCCCATGGCTTTACGCGAAATAAGCGGCTAAGGGGAGACACCAATGACACATATATATACCAGTCGCCGTAACGTACTCAAGGCAGCTACGACGTTGGCTGCCGCGTCCTCGATAGCGGGCATTAGCGGATCGAAGACGCAGGCAGCCCAATCCAATCCGGCGGCGCGGAGCCCAGCGCTCGGCCAGGTCGACCAGTCCCTTCGTCAGGCGGTCAATGACCAGACGGTTGGGGGCGTCGTCGCGATCGGCGCAAATGATAAAGGCATCGTCTATGAGGGGGCGTTTGGGCCGGGCGTAACCGCCGACAGCATATTCTGGATCGCCTCGATGACGAAGGCGATCACCGCCACCGCCGGAATGCAGTTGGTTGAGCAAGGCAAACTGTCGCTCGATCAGCCAATGGGTAAACTGCTTCCGCAACTGGAATCGCCCAAGGTCCTCGAAGGGTTCGATGCCAGCGGAGCGCCGAAACTTCGCCCGGCCAAGCGTCCGATCACGCTGCGGCATCTGATGACCCATACTGCTGGATTCACTTACAGCATATGGAGTGAGCCGATGCTCCAGTATGAGAAAGTCACTGGCCTACCGTTTATTGGCGAAGAAAAGAACGCCACATTCAACGCGCCGCTCATGTTCGATCCGGGCGACCGCTGGGAATATGGCATCAATATGGACTGGGTCGGCAAGGCCGTGGAGGCCATCAGCGACCAATCCCTCGAGGTTTACTTCCGCGAGAACATCTTTGCGCCGCTTGGCATGACCGACACGGGCTTCCTCATCAGTTCTGCTCAGAAGGCCCGGGTGGTACCAATGTATGACCGCCAGCACGATGGTTCACTCAAGCTCAGGGAATTCGAAATGCCCCAGCGGCCTGAGTTCTTCATGGGCGGAGGCGCGCTCTTCAGTACACCGCGAAACTATATGCAGTTCTTGCAAATGATACTCCACGACGGTACCTTCAACGGTGCTCGGGTCCTAAAGCCTGAGACAGTGGCGATGATGCGCCAGAATCACATCGGCGATCTGAACGTCAACACGTTGAAGACGATCAATCCGGAACTCTCGAATGACGCCAATCTCTTCCCCGGCATGGTCCAGAAATGGGGTCTGTCCTTCGATATCAACACTGAGCAAGGGCCAGCAGGGCGTAGCGCAGGCAGCCTCGCTTGGGCCGGGCTCTTCAATACCTATTTCTGGATCGACCCGACCAAGCACGTGACCGGGACGATCATGACGCAGCTACTGCCCTTCGCCGACGGTCCCGTCCTGAAGCTGTTCGCCGACTTCGAGAGAGGGATGTACCAGGCGCAGACGACCGCCTAGAGTGGCTTGAACGATCCGGCGGTTGGCTCGTGCCTGGCCACAAGGTCAAGCTCGGCCAAACGCCGGACAGTGAAACGGCACGGTAGTGGACTGAAACCGCAGCAACGGGTGGGCGCTTCCGACGTCAGCAGCCCACAGACCGAGGGGAAAGCTCAGGGCATCCAGGGATTGATGATCTGAACCTTGGTCCCCGCGAAATCGGCAACGTCGCGCGTGACAACTGTCATGCCATGTACGAGCGCCGTTGCGGCGATCAAGGCATCTCGTTCCGATCGGGGATTCGGAACATGCAGTCTTGCACATCGCCGCGCGACCGCAGTGTCGACCGGCAAGACCCGGCCCTCGAACGCCGGAAGAACGCTGGTGTCCACCCAGGTGCGAAGCAGTGCACCCTGCGCCTGATCTCGGCGTTCGATCATCAGCGTGCCGCGCTCCAGTTCCAGGACCGTGATCGCGGACAGAAACAGAGTCGATGGTGCGACACTGCTCGCCCAAGCGGTGACCGCACCATTGGCCCTGCCATCACCAGCTTTGCGTAATTCGGAAATGACATTGGTATCGAGAATATACATCAGGACAGGTCGGCAGGGCGCGAGAAGGCGCCATTAAGACGCGCCGGCTCGAAATCGATCTCTGTCAAGCCGGGCATGGCGAGCAAGTCGACGATAGTTCCCTGGCCACCCACAAGCTTCCGGTATTCGTCGATGCTCAGGAGCACATGCGCTGGGCTTCCACGATCGGTGATGAACACAGGCCCTTCATTGGCAGCCTTTTTTGCTCGGCTGGTGTCCCGGTTAAACTCGCGGCTCGTCAGGGTGGTGATGTGCATATGTAGCCCGTCTTCTAATGTAGTCACGTTACTACATTGGCGAACGAGAAGCAACTTCCAACGGCGATGCCTTCGGAGACAGGGCCCCACTCGCCCAGCGCGACGGGTTCGCCCAGGGTGATTGAAGCGTCACTACGCATCGGATTTACGTGACAGCTACCGCTTCAGGGGTCAGATGTGACGACAGTCTCAGACTCCGGAGGACTGCCCATCCTCCGGTTTCGACTAAGGTACATTTTGTTAACAGGTTAGGATGTGTGAGTAAATGCCGTCATATCGGCACGTTCTCGCCGTCGGGCTAGTATTCATTTGTTAATGGCCTACGGAACAGTAGCCGGCGGCCCCCCTATCGTTTCACTCGGGGTTCCGATGATCAGCGTCGCCAGAACTCTAGAGTAAGCTAACTGACCCAACTGCGGCTGGCTTCTAAGGCCAGCTGCAGCGTTCCAGCCCGTGATATAAATACCCTGTGACAGGATTCAACCATCATGTCAAAAAACTGCCCGGCTAACACTGGGACCGACCCGCTCGACGTTATCGCTCCGCAACGCAGTTGGAGACTGACCGCAGTCCTCTCCTCATGGAGACGCGGAATGGTCAATGGCCCTCGGCGACTGGCGCAACGACGACGATGGCAATTGGAGGCCCGTTCTCGCCCAGCGCTGGAACGGCTGGCAAGGCAGCAAAGGCAATCCCGTGTCTACAGGTCACAGTACCTGGTTCGTACTGCCCGACGATACTTACCCGCTTTACCTGGCCAGTCGCTTCATCCCAACCCATCTGCGCCAGCTCGTGTTTGACAGGCTGATGGCGAAGTACGTGCCTGCACCCATCGCCACCGCGCCGGTCGCGACCTAGTCGGAGGGTCGAAAAGGCTGTGTCACCTCGACATGGCATGACACTGTCCCCCGTGCCTTCCCCAGGGCGCGGGCTGGTGGCTTGCCTCCGGGCCGTTGGCGAGGGTGCTGGCCGGCTCCGGCCTGGCGTGGCTGCGGTGAAGAATGTGTGTTTCGCCGATCAAAACCCCTGCCGAGCGATGTCCATCGCGAAATAGGTCAGGATCAGGTCCGCGCCGGCACGCTTGATCGCGCCCAGGCTTTCGCGCACCACGCGATGCTCATCGATCGCCCCGGCCTGACCGGCGAACTTGATCATCGCATACTCGCCGCTGACCTGATAAGCAGCTAGCGGCAACAGGCTGCGCGCGCGGATCTGCGTCAGCACGTCGAGATACGGCATCGCCGGCTTGACCATCAGGATGTCGGCGCCCTCGACCTCGTCTACGTCGGACTCCCGCAGCGCCTCCCGTCCGTTCATCGGGTTCATCTGATAGGCCTTGCGGTCACCATCCAGATCGCAACCTGCTGCCACCCGAAATGGCCCATAGAACGCCGAGGCGAACTTCGACGAATAGGCCATGATCGGAATATTGGAGAAACCGTGGCCATCCAGCGCGGAGCGAATCGCCGCCACCTGACCATCCATCATGGCTGACGGGGCGATCATGTCCGCCCCCGCTTCCGCCGCAACAACCGACTGCTTGCCCAGGTTCTCGATCGTATGGTCGTTGTGTACGTCGTTGCCGTGGATCACGCCGCAATGACCGTGCGAGGTGTATTCGCAGAAGCACGTATCGGAGATCACCATCAGTCCCGGTGCCGCATCCTTGGCGCGCTTGATCATCCGAGCGAGCAGGCCGTCGCGGTTCCAGGCGTCGCTGCCGATGTCGTCCTTGCGGTGACTGACGCCGAACGTCATCACCGCCTTGATCCCGATCGCGGCTATCTCCTTGACCGCGACGTCCAGTTTGCGCTCCGGAATGCGGAAAACACCTGGCATGGACGCGACCGGCGCGAAGTCGTCGAGTTCCTCCTCCACGAAAATCGGGTAGATCAGGTCGTTCACCGAGACGGTGTGCTCCTGCAACAGATCCCGCATCACCTGGCTGGAGCGAAGGCGGCGCAGGCGCATCGAGGGGAAGTGATTGACCATCCCGATTTGTCCCTAGGCGAGCGGCGAAGGCTGCGGCCGCGTTCCATCCGAAAACCGATCGTAGCGGAAAGGCGCCGGGTCGACCACCGGCGTTTCGCCCATGACCAACTCCGCCATCAGTCGCCCGGCGCCCGGAGCGATGCCGAAGCCATGGCCGCTGAAGCCGGTCGCGATGAAAAATCCAGGCAGCGAGGCGACACCGGAAATCACCGGGACGGCGTCCGGCGTGACGTCGATCATGCCACCCCAGCTGTCCGCCACGCGCATGGTCTGGAAAACTGGGAAGGCATCCGTCACGTGGACGCGGGCTTGGTCTAGGATCGCCCTATGCACCGGCGGGTCGAGAACCCGCACCGCCTCGAACGGCGAGGCGCGGTCCAGATCCCACCGCGCCGGCTGCGCCAGTTCCTTGAAGAACCGGCCGCCGAAGCGCAGTTTCAAGTTGCGTCGCTGCGTCCTGAAAGCGGGCAGGAAGTCGCTAAGAAACCGGAATGAGTCCGGGACGAGATCCGCGACATTGCCGTTCCAGTTCGCCACCGTGTAGCCGCCATCCAGGCGTTTTCGCAGGCCGAAGCCGAAGCCGCTAGCCGATGCCTCCGGTCCCCCGCCCAGCGGTTCGGTGCGCATGACGGACGAAAGCACCTTCAACTGCGGCAGGCGCAGATCCAGCGGGCGGCAGAACAGGCGCGACCAGACCCCGCCGGCCAGAACCACGGACTCGCAGCCGATGCGCCCGTGCTCGGTCACCACGCCGGCGATCCGGCCGCCTCGCGTCTCCACGCCGCGAACCGCACACTGCGTCACGATGGTCGCACCCAATCGCTTGGCCGCTTGCGCGATCGCCGGAGCCGCGTGAGCCGGCTCCGCCTTCCCGTCGCTGGCGGTGTGCAGGGCGCCCAACCAGGGCCCCGTGAGGCCAGGCAGCACCCCGACGGCCTGGTCGCGCGTGAGCATGCGGCTATCCAGTTGCATCGGCTGGCCAACCTGCTCCAGCCAGGCCTCCCGCTTCGCCAACTCCTGCTTCGTGCGGCAAAGATAAACGATACCGCTGCGGCGGAAGCCGGTTTCCGCGCCAACCATGTGGTTCATCTCCGCCCACAGGCGCAGCGCCTCGATCGCCAGCGGCAGTTCCCGTGGGTCGCGGCCCATTTTGCGGCACCAGCCCCAGTTGCGGCTGGACTGTTCGGCAGCGATCTCCCCCTTTTCGCACAGCACGACGGGCACGCCTTTGCGAGCCAAAAAGAACGCCGTGCAGACGCCAATGATGCCGCCACCGATGACAACGACCCGCGTTGCCTCAGGGGTTTCCGGATCGCCCGGAACGATGTCGACAGGGGGGGCCATGCTGATTCCCGCCGCCGCTCAGTAAAGTGTGCGCACGAATTCGATCCTCACCCTGGCTTGATCATATCGGTAGCGTCCTGGTCTGGCGAGGCGGGCTCGCATGTGCCAAATCATGTCGTTCAATGGTATCGCCATGGCTGTCCCAAACGCGACTTGCCTTGCTGTCCGAGCCACTGCCGGACGCGGCTGAACCGGGCTTGTGGATCGCTGGTGTCGTGACGGCATCGCTCCTCGCCTGGTGGACGACCGATCGGCTTTGGTTCTCCGCGATGGTCGCCATCGCAGGCATCGTCTTGGCAGCGAGGCGCTCGGTCAAGGTGCTGGCACACTTGCGCCGCCGGTTGGCCGAGGCGGAGCGGGAGCGGGCAGCGATAGAACAGGCATTGCGCCGCTCGCAAAAGATGGAGGCGTTAGGCCGGCTGACCGTCGGAGTGGCACATGATTTCAACAACCACCTGACGGTGATCAGCAGCAACGTGGAGTTGGTCGCTCGCCGCCTGGGCGAGGAGCATGCTCGGCTGATAGGCCACACCGAGGCGGCGATGCAGGGGGTGCGCCGGGCGGCGATCCTGGCCGGACGGCTGCTGGCCTTTTCCCGGCAGACTTCAATCGAGCCGGAGGCCGTGGACGTCGACCATCTGGTCAGCGGGTTGGCCGAATTGCTCCGGCGCACCCTGGGCAAGCGGGTCAGGCTGGAAATGCGGCTGTCCGGCTCGCCGTGGTTCGCCTTGGCTGACGTCAACCAGATGGAGAATGCGCTGCTGTCGCTTGTTGTGAACGCACGCGATCAGGTCCCGGATGGCGGCGTGCTGAGTGTCGCTGTGTCGAATGCCCAGCTTGATGCAGTATTTGCAGCAGCCCATCCGACGGTGCCGGCGGGCGATTACATCCAGGTCGCTATCAGCAGGTCGCCCGATCCAGCGGTGGCGAAACGATGGGAGCCGGCCGACGATCTAAGCAGCGCCGATCTGTTCATGGCGCGGGCGTTCGTGCGGGAAGCAGGTGGCTGCCTGCTACGCTCCGACCCGGCGGCGGGAGGCCTGTCGCTGCGGATGTTCCTGCCGCGTTATCTGCCGCCTCCGGTGGGGAGCGTCAGGTCGCCTCGCGTGGCCGGCGGCTGCACAACAATCCTTGTGGTGGAGGATGAAGCGGCGATTCGGTCCGTCTGTGTCGAGACGTTGCAGGGGGTTGGCTATCATGTGCTGGAGGCGCCAGATGCAATGGAAGCCTTCCGACTAATTGCCGACCACGCTGGGATCGACCTGCTGTTCACCGATCTCGGCTTGCCCGGCGGCGTCAGCGGACGCGCTCTGGCGGACGCCGCGCGGAATGTCGATCCTGGCATGCGGGTACTGTTCACCACCGGCTACGAGCGCGCCGACTTGCCGGACCGCGCCAAGGCCGCGCTGCTGCGAAAACCGTTCAACCCGGCGCAGTTGGCGGCCAAGGTGCGGGAAGTGCTGGCGGCGGAACAAACAGTCGAACCGTCGGAGACGGTCCAGGGCTAGCATGATCGCGCCGCGCGGAACGTCCCCCGGCGCGTGAATCATGCGATCAAACAACGAGACCATGATCGCGCCGCGCGGAGCGTCCCCGGCGCGTGAATCATGCGATCGACCTCCCTATTCGGCGGATACCGCGATGCGCTCAAGCATGATCCGCCCGTCCTCCGCGACCCGGATCGGGTAGGTCCGAAGCCGGCAGTTGCCATCGACAAATTCGCCGGTCCGCAAGTCGAATGTGGTATCGTGCAGCGGACAGACCAGCAGCGTGCCGCCAAGCAACCCGTCCGCCAGCGGCCCTCCCTTGTGCGGGCACCGAGGCTCAGTGGCGAATAGTCCTTCAGTCCTCGTTCGGAAGACAGTTATGACGGTGCCGTCGACGTCGAAGTTGCGACCCTCGCCCAGCGGCACCTGCTCGACATGACCGATCGTACGTTCCTGTTGCATATCAATCGTCTCCTGCCACAACGTCCTCGAATTGATTGGCGGTCTTGGGACGCGCCCGTTCGGTCCACGGATCGAAGGTCGCCGCGATCGATTTTTCCAGTGCCGCATCCAGCTCCGCTACGATCCCGTCGCTGTCTTCCAGCACCACCGCCCGAATCCGATCCAGTCCGACCCGAGGGATGAATGTGTAGGTCCGCTCCTTGTATTTGGCGTTCTCGCGGTAGTACTGCATGAAACGACCGGTGATGGTCAGCACATCCTCTTCGCTGTCCACCGTGTACAGCAGATCGCCCTTGCGCACATGCCCGCCAGCCGCGCCGCCGACGTAGATCTCCCACTTCCCGTCGCCGATCGCCACCGCGCCCACGTCCTTGACCATCGCTTCGGAGCAATTGCGCGGGCATCCGGCGGTCGCCAGCTTCATCTTTCCGGGCGTGTCCAGCCCGCGGAACCGCTTCTCGATGCGCTTCGAGAGGCCCATGCTGTCGGCTAGCCCGAAGCGGCAATACTCGATCCCGATGCAGCTCTTGCAGGTCCGATAGCTTTTGCCCCAGGCCCAGCCGGCCGGCATGTCTAACGCCTGCCACACCGCCGGCAAGTCCTGTTTCGCAACGCCGACCAGATCGATCCGCTGACCGCCGGTCACCTTCACCAGCGGCACATTGAAGGTCTCAGCCACTTCGGCGATGCGCTTCAATTCCGCTGGCGTACAGACGCCGCCGGGCATCTCCGGCATCACTGAGAACGTGCCATCCTTCTGGATATTGCCGTGGACCCGGTCGTTGATGAACCGGGCGTCGCGCTCATCTTCGTACTCGTCCGCCCAGATCGTCGCCAGCATAGAGGCCAGCGCCGGTTTGGCCGCCGCGTCCTCAACGCCACCGCCTAACGCAGCAAAAACCGATGACACCGACTTCAACCCCCGCTCACGCACCGCCTTGACCAGTTCCGGCTTGGTCATCGGAATGCTCGGCACATAGTAGTGAATAGAAGGATCCTGCTCGGCCGTTCCTCCACAGAACCAATCGACCAATTCGCTGACCAGCGATTTGCAGGAACCGCACCCCATGCCGGCGCGGGTCGCCTTCATCACCGCCGTCGCGGTGCGGTTGCCGCCCGACACGCAGGCTCCGATTCCACCCTTTG
Source organism: uncultured Pseudomonadota bacterium (assembly GCA_963832865.1). GTDB lineage: Bacteria > Pseudomonadota > Alphaproteobacteria > Acetobacterales > Acetobacteraceae > Rhodopila. Next base: position 61,898 of record CAWHWH010000064.1, on the reverse strand, counting down.
TCACACCGTTGCAGTTGCACACCTGGGTTTCGGCCGGCATCTCGTCGAGCGTCACCTTTTGTGGTGGCGCCCCGAGGTCGAACAACAGCGAAAGCCGCTCTTCCGGCAATTTGCTGTCGCGATCAAAGGCCTGCATAAGAAATGCGGCCTTGCTGATCTCACCCATCAGGATGGCGCCCACCAGCCGGCCGTCGCGCACGATCAGTTTCTTGTAGATGCCCCTGCGCGGCTCGCTGAACTGCACCGTTTCATCGCCGTCATCGGCCGGGTTCGTCAGTCCCATCGAGGCCAGTTCGACGCCCATCACCTTCAGCTTGGTCGCCAGCTTGGATCCGTTATAGACGGACGTCGTATCGGTGCCGGTGATGTGGTCGGCGAACACCTTCGCCTGCTCCCACAGCGGCGCCACCAAGCCGTAGACCTTACCGCGATGCTGCGCGCACTCGCCGACGACATAGATGTTGAAATCGTCAACCGAGCGCATGTGATTATCGACAGCGATCGCGCGCTCTACAGTCAGACCGGCCCGCACGGCGATTTCCGCGTTCGGCCGGATGCCCGCCGCGACCACGACCATGTCGCAGTCGAGCGAACTCCCGTCCTTGAACACCAGGCCGGTGACGCAATCTTCGCCCAGGACCTGCGTCGTGGATTTGTTGAGGTGGATAGTAACGCCCAGTTTCTCCATCGCGGTGCGCAGGATGGCGCCACCCTCACCATCGAGCTGTGCTTCCATCAGGTGCTTGCCGATATGGACCAGATGCACCTCGCAGCCGTGGTTCAGCAGCCCGCGCGCCGCTTCCAGCCCTAGCAGGCCGCCGCCGATCACGACTACTTTCTGGCTGGTTTTTGCTCGCGCGATCATCCCGGAGCAGTCGTCCAACGTCCGGAACCCGAACACGCCGAAGCTTCAGCTCACCGTCCGCCGTTCTGGCACCTTCCATCGGTGGAATGAAGGCTCGGCTGCCGGTGGCGATCAGAAGCTTGCCGTAATGAACTTTGATCCCAGTATCCGACAGCACCACGCGCGACGGCCGGTCGCTGCGGCACCAGTTGAAAAACCGCGCCATTGCCCATGCCCAGAGCGAGCATGGCGACGATGAAGACGATCAGCGCCATCCAGGCCTGCGGCAGCCCAACGCTGACGACGATCAGGGCGACGGCAGCGACCACATACAGGACCGACAACGATCGAACGCCGCCGACATGGTCCGCGACGATCCCGTCCACCGGCCGCACCAGCGATCCGGCGAAAACGCAGGCGGCGGTCAGGTAGCCGGCGGTGATGGGCGATAAGCCATACTGGCTGTTGAAGTAGATCGCCAGTGAGGAGGTCAGGCCCGAGAACCCGCCAAAGGTGACACCGTAGAAGAACATGAACCACCAGGCGTCGCCGAGCCGCAGACCATCAAATACTCTGCCCAACTCTTGGCCGATGGCCGGTTCGGGCTCTCCTTGGCAGCAAACAAATACACCACGAAGGCGATGGAAACCGGGATTGCCGCTATCCCGATCACGTTGATCCAGCCGAAGGCAGCGGCCAAACTGGGCGCGAACAGGGCGGCGAACACCGTGCCGGAGTTGCCTGCGCCGGCGATGCCCAGCGCGGTACCCTGATGCTCCGGCGGATACCAGCGGGAGGCTAGCGGCAACGCGACCGCGAACGCGGATCCGGCCACGCCCAGCACGATACCCAGCACCAGGACCTCGGCGTAACTGTGGACCCCATGCAGCCAGGCGATGATCAGCCCAGCGAGCACGATGGACTGGCCCAGTGTCCCAGTCCGTTTGGGACCAATGCGATCCACGAGGACTCCGTTGACCACACGCAGGAGCGCTCCGGCCAGGATCGGAACCGCGACCATCAGGCCCTTCTGCGCTGCATTGAGGTGAAGTTCAGCAGCGATTTGCACGCCCAGCGGGCCGAGCAAGACCCACACCATGAAGCTGATATCGAAATAGAAGAATGCCGCGAACAATGTCGGCGCATGGCCGGCATGGAGAAAACCCCGGTTAATCATGCGTGTCCGTGTCTCATCGGATTCAAGATTACAGACTGAAAAATCAGCAATCAAGCGGGGATGGCGCGTGATCCGCGAACTTGGATGATCACTATATGGTCAATCATCGGCTCATCGTAGGAAATATGCCTAAAAATATGCCAGATAGATGCCTGATTAAGGGCAGTTGTGCCTATTTAATGACCTAACGAAGATTCGCGGGACGAGTCAGGTTGAACCGAACCGGGGTTGACCACGCGAGCGGGCAGGGGGCTCCGAAGGAGGCGTCCAACGACAGAGATCCGCCGATCGCGGCGATTGCGTCGCTCACCAGGCATATGGCACGCTTCCGCTCGACCAAAGCGGAAGCGAAACTCTGAAGGAAGCCCCATGAACGATGCCGTCGCCAGCGTTAAGTTCCTCGCAGGCGTGAAGATCGTCGATCTGACGCAGTTCGAGGCTGGGCCATCCTGCACCGAGGCGCTTGCGTGGCTCGGCGCCGATGTGGTGAAGGTTGAGAACCCGAAGTTGGGCGATCCGGGACGTCGGCTGCGGGCAGGGCAACCGGACAACGATCCCTATTATTTCCACGTCTTCAACGCCAACAAGCGCTCCATCACGGTCAACCTGAAGTCGCCGAAGGGGCTGGCGCTGGTCAAAGACATGCTGCGGCAGGCCGACGTGTGCATCGAAAACTTCGCGCCGGGCGCGATCGAGCGGCTCGGTCTCGGCTACGACGTCGTTCGCGAACTGAACCCGGGGATCATCTACGCCCAGGTCAAGGGCTTTGGGGAGGGCAGCCTATACGAGAAGAACCTCGCATTCGACATGATCGCTCAGGCGTGCGGCGGGACCTTCAGCGTGACCGGCGATCCGGATGGGCCGCCCACCCGCCCGGGGTTCTCGGTAGGCGATACCGGGACGGGGATGCTGATGGCGATCACCATTCTGGGCGCGCTTTACCAGCGGAAAGCGACCGGGCAGGGACATCGGCTGCAGGTGGCGATGCAGGACGCCATCATGCACTACATGCGTATCAACTTCGCGACGCAGGGCCTAACCGGCAAGCCGGCGCAGCGAGGCGGCAGCAAGGTGCCCGGTGTCAGCAACGCGCCGATGGGGCTGTACCCATGTGCTCCGGGTGGGCCGAACGATTACGTCTACATCATGACAAGCCGAGCCAATCCGGACCATTGGGATCGGCTGTTGAAGATCGTGGGACGGGAAGAACTCATCGGCGACGCGCGGTACCTGACACCCATGGACCGATTGGCGCGCGAGGTCGAGGTCGATGAGATCATCGCCGCCTGGACCCGCACGCACACAAAGCACGATGCGATGCGCGCCGTGGGGGACGCGGGCATTCCCGCCGGTGCCGTGCTCGACACGATGGAGTTGCAGAACGACCAGTCCTTCGAGGACCGCGGCATCATGCAGGTGATGCGCCATCCGCTGCATCGGGACTTCAAGATGCCGGGGTGGCCGGTCCGGGTGGATGGAAAACCGCCCGCACTGACCTCGTCTCCGGTTTTAGGCGAGCATACCGGAGAGGTGCTGGCCGAGTGGCTCGGGTTAAACGCTCAGGCGGTCGAGGTGCTGCGGGCGGACGGGGCGGTCTAGCCGCGTGCCGTGGCTGCCATGAAGCCGATCAGCGCATCCCGGACGGCCTTCTGGATCGGGCCGCTGGTTGATCCGTCGAACGTCATTGCGTTGATGACAGTTCTGACGATGACGCCCTCGGCTATCAGGTGGCGTATAGTGGCGGTCGCGTCGTCATAGTTTCTTCCGAGTCTATCGACCCAGCGACGATGACGTGATCTCCGGCTCGAACCTTGTCGAGGAGGCGCCGGCCGCCGGGGACGGTCCGCTAACTTCGTGGTGATGCCCGAGACACCGTGGTCTGCAATCACTTCGTTGATCTTGAAGCCCGCTGCTTCAGCGTGCGATCGTTGGTGCTCGATTGTCTGACACACGTCCGACACACGTGCATACAGGAATGTTCGCATTGGAACTCTCCGCCGCCGAGGAACTGGCGTCCTCAATCAACGAGATCGCCCATCAGGTCGCCCAATCGGCTAAGATTGCCGGCAAAGCGAAGGACGACGCTGCGCGGACCGATGGCGTGGTGCGCGAGCGGGCGTCTGGCTAGTTCAGAATCAGATTTGATTTGAGGCAATTGTGCGCTGCCTGTTCAGCCGCAATGATAAAATCAGACAACCGGAAGGGTTTCATAATAAATAGGCCAGAGATATCGCATTGTTGAGGGGACTGACTCATCCCACTAATGAACAGCAAGCCAACATCTGGCCACCGGTCCCTGGCGAGCCGAGCGAAGGTCCACCCGTCCATTCCGCCGCCCAGATTTATGTCGATCACCAGTAAGTCTGGTTTCTCTGACAGCATCAATGCGTCCTCGCCAGTTGCAGCCTCCGTCACCTGCCATTCGTTTTCAGTGAGTATCTCGTGCATTACCTCCCGATATGAGGTGTCGTCATCAACCACCAGCGCTGTTCGATAATCCATGGCTCGCTCCTAAGTCGATCAAGTTACCATTGTGGCGGATGCGCGAAATGCTGGCTATATCGTAAAATTACAGACGTTGAGGCTGCTCACTTGCTTGTTAGACAGGTAGCGATAACGTGCGACCGGCGGTTGGCGGTCACGGGTTACAGTGCAACCGAGAGGTAGGTGGTCATGAACAGTGCTGTCTCCCACGGCCCCGATGCGCCTTGCCCCGCCGTGCTTACAGGCGTCGGCCGGGGCTCGCACGTCTGTGCATTTTATGAGACGAATGATGACCTGCTTGATCTCGTATTCCCGTTCTTTTCGGCTGGCTTCAACAAGGCCGAATTATGCGTCTGGCTGACACCCGACGGCATCAGCGAGGATGAAATAACAGTTTACAAGACCGTCGTCGAACGCGGTCTCGAAATTTATCCGGCGCGCGACATTTACCAGCGGGCAGAGCGATTTGAATGCGATCAGGTCACCCGATTTTGGGATGAGACGTTGCAAAAGGCCCAGGCGGCGGACCGTTCCGGCGCGCGCGCTTCGGGTGACGCTTTATGGCTTCAACAAAATGACTGGCACGCGTTTATCGAATACGAAGCCGATGTTAACGCGATGATTGCTGGCAAATCTATGACCCTCCTCTGTACGTATCCCTTTACGTCGAGCAGGTCCGGTGACGTTTTTGAGGTGATTCGTGCTCATCAGTTTACCATCGCCAAGCACAACAACGAATGGGAAGTCGTCACCGCGCCAACCGTGAACCCTGACCGGCATGCCGAGGCGATAAATGCAGCCAGCCGCGTTTCGCGGTTGACCCAACGCGAACGACAGGTGCTCGATGCGGTCATCCACGGTCATTCCAATAAGGTGGTCGCCCACAATCTGGCGATCGATGTCCGAACCGTTGAAACACATCGCGCTCGTCTGATGCGTCGGCTTGGTGTCCGCAATATGCTAGAGGCGGTGAGGCTGGGGACGTTGGCTAGGTTTGTTTCCTAGCACTTCGCAGCGTTTGCCCTGGCCACGTCAGTGTGTGGCTCTTCATCGCTTTCGGCGTCTTCCGCATCATCCTGCTTGGCTGGGCTCGGGGCAGGGGTAGGCTGCGGGCGATCGTGTGGGTCGAGGCACCATCGGGAGGCGGCGGTACGTGCCAAGACCGCTGACCAGCGTTTGCTCAAGGCAAAAGGACCGTTGCGGCAGGCGAGAAGCTCGATGTGGCGTCAGCACGGGTCAGAGGATCACCGTTGTCGGACCTGGCGGCGATCTCGGCCTCGATCCATCCAGCAATCAGGTCTTTACGGATGTGGGGGCGGCATTACCTAGGGCTGGCCAAGCACTTGCCGTGACGGTTTTTCATGGCCGTCGCGACCCCATCTCCGCTACAGCGTTATCGCGCCGAGCGGAACGACCTGGGCGCATGAGTGATGCGACCAGGCAAATTCTCAACCCGCACCGTCAGGTTGGAGATTGCTTATGAAGCTTGAGGAGGACTGAATAGTGTCATGGACGCGGATCACGGATCCCGAGACGGTGACCGGCTTGCTGCCTGCTTGGCTGGGACGGCGGATGGTCGGGTTGCGCGGTTGCTTTGGCCTGCTGTTGACGACGGGCGATGTGATACGGCTGACGTCGATCGCCGCGGCGCACCAGTCATCGCAGGGGGTTATCCTGCTGGATGTCTTACTGGATCGAGCCGGCGTGCCGGACGGGGTGGATCTGGCCTGGCGCTCGAAGCATTTCCTGGGAGCGCCGGTTCCAGGTGCTACGGTCGCAACGGTGAATCTGGCGCATATCGTCGCGGCGGTGGAGTTCACCGTGGCGGAGATGGCAGTTAATCCGGGCGACAGCACAATCGGCTTCGGCGACGAGATCCGCCCGGAGGACGCCACCGAGCGCTCGACGACCGAGGCGGTGAGTCAGGCGGTGGAGTAGGTCTACTCTGGTATGCCGACCCGTCCAAAGCCTGGCAGCTTCACCGCCGGGCGGCGGATGTCGAGACCAGCGACGGCGCCCAGGATGTTGACCTCGACGCCCTCCACCCAACCAAGCGTCAGGCCGCCATAGCCGTTCAACGTCAGGCGTACGCCGGTGCGGGATGAGGTCAGCCGGAGCCATCTTCCATCGTAGGGGTAATCCTTGCCGATCGCCGTCGGCGGCAGGGTGCAGCGCATCTCCGGCACGGCATCCATGATCGCGCCGATGAAGGTGTTGGAGTTGGGCCCCGGCCAGGCGCGGTAGTCGCCCTCGTTACGCCAGGCGTAGCCGGCAATGGCGCTCTGAATTTTCGGCAGCAGGGCGGCGGCGATGTCTCCGTCCGCGGCAAACACGACTTGCGGCGTGTGGCCGAACCAGCGGCCGTCGGGTTCGAACCCGTTGACGCGGATCGGCAGTTCGCCCCATGCGGTGTAGTCGTAGCGGGTGTAGGAGGGCGCGTCCGCCGGTTTGAAAACGATCCAGCTATGGGACGCGAAGATGCCGCGCCAGCGAATGGTCTTGGCGGAAAAGATGCGGACCACCGCTGCCGGATGCTGCGCCGGCGGCGGGAGGACGCCGATGCTGGACCGGTCCGCCGTCCGCCAGCCGATGCCGGCCCCCTCAAACCGATAGAGCAGGGCGGCGATGCCGAGGGGCAAGACGTAGAGCAGAACGAACAGGGCGAGGCAGACTTTGAGAGCGATGACCATTCCCAGCAGATGAGGATTTGACCGGAGAGGACAACCTCCACCCCCGGCTCTAAGCTAACGCCGCTGCCGCCATGATCCCACGCATCCAGGCGGCCGCTTTGTCGAGTGCCGATCCGAGAACCTGAGCGTCTGTCTGGCCTGCGCGGACCGGAACATGGAAAGAATGATCAGCCTGATCGAGCAGTTGCAACGTCGCGCGCGTACCCAGCGCATCGACCATGGGAAGCAGCAACCGCGTGTCCGCCAGGGCGTCGCGCGTCCCTTGCACGAACAGCATCGGCCCGATCACGTCGGCCAGATGCCCCGCCCGCTCGTCGGACGGTTGGTTCGCGGGATGCAGCGGAAAACCGAAGAAAATCAGGCCTCGCACGCCCGGCAACGGCGCTGCCGCCTGCGTCTGGGACGTCATGCGCGCGCCGAATGACTTGCCACCCGCGAACAAAGGCAGTCCGGGCGCCAGCCGGGTCGCTGCCGCCACGGCGGCGCGGACGGTGGCATGGGCGAGCGCGGGCCGGTCCGGCCGTTTCGATCCCGCCTCCATGTAGGGGAATTGGTAACGCAGCGTCGCAACGTCCCGCACGGCTAGCCCGTCGGCCACCGCCACCATGAACCGGTGAGTCATTCCCGCCCCCGCGCCATGGGCCAGGACACAACAGGCGAAGGCGTGCTCCGGCTTTTGGATCAGGCCCGATACCGTGTGCGTTTCGTCGACCTCGATGGTGATCGGATCGGCCATCATGTCAGTCGTAAACCCGCCGGCGCACGAGGCCCCCTGATCTGCTCGGCATCCTGTCTGGCAGCGTTTCAATCATTACGTAGGCGGCAGTTGCAAGCGAGGCGATGTCGTTCATGGTGGTTCTCCCTGGCAGCGACTTTAATCAGGGTGCAACTCAAAGTGCCAATGTTCCGGCGACTAGGGCGTCACCCGCCAACAGGTGTTCCCCGGCGACCCGTTTGCTGGTAGCTGACGCCTGCCATGACCGATGACCTGCCGCCAAACCCGGCGCTCCTTCCCGCTGGCCTGCGCGATCTGTTGCCGCCCGACGCGGAAACGGAAGCCTCCGCCGTCGAGGCGCTGATGACCGTCTTCGCGGCCCACGGCTATCAGCGCGTCAAACCGCCGCTGATGGAGTTCGAGGACAGCCTGCTTGCCGGCTCCGGCGTGGCGGTGGCGGACCAGACCTTTCGCCTGATGGACCCCGCCAGCCAGCGCATGATGGGCCTGCGCGCCGACACCACCCCCCAGGTCGCCCGCATCGCCATGACCCGGCTCGGCAGTGCCCCACGGCCGCTGCGTCTGTCCTATGCCGGCCAGTGTCTGCGCGTACGCGGCAACCAACTCGCCCCGGACCGGCAGGTGGCTCAGGCCGGCGTGGAACTGATCGGACACGACAGTCCGGAAGCCGACGCCGAGACCGTCGTGGTCGCCGCCGAGGCGCTCGCCGCGGTCGGTCTGACCCGCGTCAGCTTCGACCTGACCCTGCCGATGCTGGTGCCCTCTTTACTCGACGACGCCGGCCTGACCGGCCCGAACCGTGTCGCCCTGGCCCGAGCGCTCGACCGTAAGGATGCGGCTGCGGTCGCCCGCCACGGCGGCGCGCTCGCCCCGGCGTTGACCGAATTGCTGCTGTCCGCCGGACCGGCCGACCGCGCTCTGGCGTCGCTGGCCGAGGCACGCCTGCCGAACCTCTCCGGCGCCCTCGCCGAGCGAGTGGCCGAGACCGTGGCGGCGATCCGGGCAGTCGCGCCGGCGCTGCGCCTGACCCTCGACCCAGTCGAGTTCCGCGGCTTTCGCTATGAAACCGGGGTGTCGGTCGCCGTATACGCCCCGGGCCGGCACGAGGAACTCGGCCGCGGCGGTCGCTACGTCTGTGGCGACAGCGAGCCGGCCACTGGCCTGACCCTGTATCCGGATGCGATCCTCCGTGTCGCCCCGCAGCGCCAGGCACGCCCACGCGTCTTCATTCCATTGGGCGTCGACCGGGAGGTTGCGGCCGGCCTCCGAGCCGACGGTTTCGCCACCGTCGCGGCTCTGACACCAACCACCGATGATACGGCCGAGGCCAACCGTCTCGGGTGCTCCCACATCCTGCGCGAAGGACAAGCCGCGCTCTTGCGCGAGGGACAAGCCGCGCATCTTCATTCCGAGGGCTGAACAATGGCCAACGTCGCCGTGATCGGCGCCCAGTGGGGCGATGAGGGCAAGGGAAAGGTCGTGGACTGGCTGGCCAGCCGAGCGGATGTGGTCGTCCGGTTCCAGGGCGGGCACAACGCGGGTCATACCCTCGTCGTCGGCAATCAGACCTATAAGCTCTCCCTGCTGCCGTCCGGCCTGGTGCGTGGCAAGCTCGGCGTTATCGGCAACGGTGTCGTCGTCGATCCCGACGCCCTGTTAGCGGAAATCGCCCGTGTGCGCGCCCAGGGCCTGACCATCACCCCGGAGACCTTGCGCATCGCCGAGAACGCCGTGCTGATCCTGCCGCTGCACCCGGCGCTGGACAAGGCGCGTGAGGAAGCCCGTGGCGCAGGGAAAATCGGCACCACCGGCCGCGGCATCGGCCCAGCTTATGAGGATAAGGTCGCCCGCCGCGCCATCCGGGTGGCCGACCTGGCCGAACCCGAAACCCTGTCCGCGAAGCTCGATGAGCTGCTGCTGCATCACAACACGCTGCTGCAAGGCTTCGGCGTCGCCCCGTTCGACAAGGCCACCCTGCTGGACGGCTTGCTGAAGCTGGCGCCACAAATTCTGCCATACGCCGAACCGGTGTGGGAGCGGCTGGACGAGCTTCGGCGGCGTGGCAAGCGCATCCTGTTCGAGGGCGCTCAAGCCGTCATGCTGGACGTCGATCACGGCACCTATCCCTTCGTCACCTCGTCGAACACCGTGGCGGCGACCGCCGCGTCCGGCAGCGGCGTGGGGCCGGCCACAGTCGGTTTCGTGCTGGGAATCGCCAAGGTGTACACCACGCGGGTCGGGTCGGGCCCGTTCCCGACCGAGTTGCACGATGACATCGGCCAGTTGCTGGGTGATCGCGGCCATGAATACGGCGTCAACACGGGGCGACGGCGCCGGTGCGGCTGGTTCGACGCCGCGCTGGTGCGCCAGGCGATCAAGGTGGGCGGCGTGCAAGGCATCGCCCTGACGAAGCTGGACATTCTGGACGGTTTGACCGAGTTGAAAATCTGCACCGGCTATCGCATCAACGGCGTTTTCTCCCGCCATTTGCCCGCCGCCCCCGGTGCTCAGGCCGCCGCGGTGCCGGAATATGAAACCATGGTTGGTTGGGCCGAATCGTCCCAGGGTGCCCGCTCGTGGGCCGATCTGCCGGCACAGGCGGTCAAATACGTGCGCCGCATCGAGGAACTTGTGGAAGCGCCGGTCACTTTACTGTCCACCAGTCCGGAGCGCGATGACACGATCATGGTGCGGGACCCCTTCGAGGGATAGCGCTGAGCCCCGGCCGAGCCTGCATTGAAAGCAGACCGGCACCACTACGCGGATAACGTAAATCGCGCCCGATACGCCGCCGGGCTGGTTCCGAGGACCGCCCGGAAATGGTGGCGAAGCGTTGCTGCCGAACCAAAGCCGCAAGCCGCGGCTATCCCCTCGATTGACAGCGAACAGCTTTCCAGCAGTTCGCGTGCCCGAGCCACCCGTTCAGCCGCCAGCCAAACCCCGGGACTTTGTCCGACCGCCTCGCGAAACCGCCGATGCAGCGCTCGGACGCTGATGGCCGCCTCAGCCGCCAGGCGCGCCACCGGCCATTCCTGATCCAGGTTCGCGCGCACCCGATCCAGCAGCGGCCCAAGTCGAAACCCGCCAGCCCGCTCCCGTGGCACGGGACGCTCGACGTATTGCGCCTGACCACCCTGCCGATGCGCCGGCAGAACCAGCCGGCGAGCCACCTGATTGGCGATCTCCGGTCCCCAGTCGCGCCTGACAAGGTGCAGGCACAAATCCAGCCCGGCGGCACTCCCCGCCGCGGTCAGCACAAGCCCATCATCCACGTAAAGCACATCAGGCACAAAGCGCACCCGGGGATAGAGCTGGACGAGTTGTCCCGCGTAGCGCCAATGCGTGGTGGCGTTCCGTTCGTCCAGCAGCCCGGCCGCGGCCAGCACGAACGCACCGGAGCACAGCGACAGGATCCGTGCGCCGGCCGCGTAAGCATCGCGCAGCGCCGCGATCAGCGCGTCTGGCACCGGCGCATCCACGGCGCGCCAACCCGGCACGATCACCGTGCCGGCCTTCGCCAGCAAGTCCAGACCCCAATCCGCGGTGACCTGGACACCCCCAGTGGCCCGCAGCGGGCCAGGATCCGCGCTCGCCACCGCGAAGCGATACCAATTCCCGCCCATCTCAGGCCGAGGAAGACCGAAGATCTCGACCGCACATCCGAACTCGAACGTGCAAAGCCCATCATAGGCGACCACTACAACTAAGGGATTTGCGAGCCGGCGGGCGATGGGGCGCTTTGGCATGATATCGACGATACCGGGCATTCCTGCCGCTGGCCAGCATGCGGCGCGTCCAAGCATCCTTGGCCCATAAACAGGGATAGCGAGGCCGACATGGGCGCCAGCATTGTTTCGCAACCACCGCCGGCCTCCGCTGCCGAGGCGAGGGCCCATTTCGCCCGCCGCCTGTCGCTCGAAACCGACTGCGCCGATGTCCACAAAGCCCTGCGGCAAGCCGCCGACACGGCCCCGGACTTCGTTCTTCTCGACGTCCGGGGCCCGGACGCCTACGCGCGGGCTCACGTTCCGGGCGCGCTCAGTCTGCCGCACGCATTGATAAGCCCGGAGCGGATGGCGTGCTGGCCGCCTGAGACACTTTTCGTGGTCTATTGTGCCGGGCCTCATTGCAACGGAGCTGATCGGGCGGCCCTTCGGCTGGCCGAGTTGGGACGTCCCGTGAAGCTGATGCTGGGTGGGATAACGGGCTGGCTGGATGAAGGCTTCAACCTCAAGCCCGAACCGGAATGATCCTGGCCGAGAACGCGATAACAAGCACCTTGCCAGTTTCGGAGCTGCAATACAAAAGACAACCGCCTTTGCATCGATTGCCCCGCTTTGCGTAAAACAACCTACAAAGGGTCTCGGGACGCGTCATCGAGGACCGATATTTGACCACGGAGGTTTCGCCGAGCAGAGGCCGCTCAACTTGACGGTGCCCTGCAAATTGCACCCGAACCGTCGGCATGGCGTGACCACCATCGGTGTCATGCCGCCCGGGGCGAGGTGAACGTGACAATGCCTGTTGCGTCAAAACGGGGTCCCTTAAAAGGGATACGACATTCCAGGGCGCCGGCATCTCTGGAGACCTCGCTCTAATAATTTGAACCCAGTAAATTTCAAAGACCGCTGAGTTGTTAGGAATACGCCATATTGGCCTCCTTTTGCGGAAGCGAATCGGCCCAGTTAGGCTATGAAGCTGTGGCAACCAATCGGAGAGGTGCAATTAATGCTCCGCGCATTACTGGCGATGATAGCAGTCATATTGCCCCTTTTCGGGACAGGATGTAGTAGCCCGTCGGGCCGGGAGCAAACGCTGGTAGATCGCGCGACGCTCACGGTGCAGGACATGATGACACAAACCCTGTCGGACAAACCCCAGAATTTGCTCCGCAAAGCCAAGGGCGTGTTGATTTGTCCCAGCCAATTCAAGGCCGGGTTCTTCATAGGCGGGGAGGGTGGAAACTGCGTGCTTTTAGGCCGGGCGGCCGACGGGGGGTGGTCTTATCCAGCGTTCTACAGCGTGGGTGCCGGGAGCTTCGGCTTTCAGTTCGGTATACAGAATGAGGAGTTGCTTCTGCTTATTCGTACCGAGAAAGGACTGAACGCCGTGCTTGATAATCAATTCTCTCTCGGCCCGACAGCCGGCATCACCGTCGCGATCTACGGCGTTGACGCTCAGGCGGCCACGACAGCAGCCTTGGGCGCGGACATCGTTGCCTTTGCATCGTCTCGTGGCTTGTTCGGCGGCATCGCGACGCAACTCAGCGTGTTGTCGCAACAGACGGAATCGAACCAAAGTTACTACGGACAAAGTTTCGCAGGCCGGCAGATCGTCGCGCAGATGCAGGGGACCAATCCAGGGGCCAACCCATTACGGCAAGTGTTGGCTCGATATGGGGCGCCCGGCCAGTCGGCCACTACACAGTTGCGGGAAATGAGGCCGGGGCAGTCCCGCGCGGGCGGGTAAAGCGAGCCGTTCCGGCTATGGACCGGCCATGTCGAGGAGTGTGCATTTCGGTTATTATTAAGGTGTAGTCACCATCGCGATATCCGATCCCCGGGGGTGTCGTGAGGTAACGGTCGCAACAACAATTCAGGGCTTGGCCGACTGAGCTGCGGCATTTGTTATCTGTATCGAGCAGCCACAACTCGGGCCGCCGATCCCCTTGATACGAAAAGCTGACAGCCGCACAGTGGACTAAACCACTAGGGCCAAGCGGGGGAATTCCACAGAGGTATCGGGGGAGAGAGACAATGCGATCGGCACATCGAATTGCGGCTGCCGCCTTCGGCTGGCTCGCTTCATGCTCGTTCGGCGCTGGGCCGGCCGCGGCGGCAAGCTGTGACAGCCTTGCTGGCATGAAGCTGGGCGACGCTTCGGTCACTGCGGCTGGCAATATCAGCCCACCATTCAGCATCGCCGGACAGGTGCCCTCCCATGTGGTTTCACTGTCTTTGCCGTTCTGTCGCGTCGAGGGCACCATCAGGCCGACCGCGGACTCGGACATCCGCTTTGAACTTTGGCTTCCCCCGGCTTCCGCGTGGAACAGCAAATACCAAGGTCTTGGTAACGGCGGCTTCGCGGGTTCCATCCAATACGAGCCGATGAGTTGGGCGCTTGAGGCCGGATACGCGGTCTCCGGCACCGATACCGGCCACGTCGGCTCCGCCGTTGATGCACGCTGGGCACCCGGCCACCCGGAGAAGGTGGTGGATTTCGGCTGGCGAGCCATCCACGAAACCGCCGCGACCTCCAAGGCGGTCGTCCAGGCCTATTATGGCAGAACCCCGTCCCATGCTTATTTCAGCGGATGCTCGGACGGCGGCCGAGAGGCGCTAATGGAGGCGCAACGTTTCCCTGAAGACTATGATGGCATTGTGGCGGTAGCGCCGGCGAACTTTTGGACGCAGGTGCTGCCGACCGCCATCTGGGATGAGCAGGCGCTGGTCGCCGAACCCGGCGGCGCGCTAACGGCCAAGAAGCTGCCGGCGATCACCGCCGCGGTGCTGGCCGCCTGCCACGGCGAGGACGGGATACTCGACAACCCCAGCCAGTGCCACTTCGACCCCTCGGTCCTGCTATGCAAGGAGGCGGAGTCCGACGCCTGTTTGACTCCCCAGCAGATCTCCACCCTGCAGAAAATCTATTCCGGGCGGCAAGACGCCGCCGGTAATTCGGTCTTCCCGGGTTTCGAGCCGGGTGGCGAGGCCAATCCAGGCGGCTGGGCGCTGTGGATCACTGGGAACGGTGCTAATGCCGGCGAAGGATCGCTGCAGCTTGCGTTCGGCGTCGGATACTTCTCCAACATGGTCTTCGAAAAGCCCGACTGGGATTTTCGCCGCATGAACTTCGACACTGATGTGAAACTCGCCACCGCCAAGACGGGGCAGGCACTGGATGCGACCGACACCAACCTGGATCGATTCAAGGCGGCGGGCGGAAAACTGATCCAGGTCCATGGGTGGTCCGATGCAGCGCTGCCGCCGGCCGCCTCAATCCAATATTATGAAGCGGTGGCCGCGAAGATGGGCGGCGCGCCGCAAACGCAGTCGTTCTACCGGCTATTCATGGCCCCCGGCATGCAGCATTGCGGCGGTGGCGCTGGTCCGAACGCGTTCGGTGGCCCGTTTGGCCTCCCGGCACCGACGCATGACGCGTTACATGACGTCGTGGCGGCGCTCGCGCACTGGGTCGAGGATGGTGTGGCTCCGGCGCAGATCGTGGCCACGAAATACCAGGACAATGACCCACGAAAAGGCATCTCGATGCAACGACCATGGTGCCCATATCCGGCCGTCGCTCGCTATTCGGGCCAGGGTAGCCGGAACGAGCCCGCCAGCTTCGCATGTGCCGCGCCAGACGCGCACCAGTAATTGGGGCGGCGATGGCCCCCATTTATCTCGTAGGTCAGCCGCGCGGTCGTTGTTGATATTCCTACCGTTTGCAATTTTCGCTGAGATTACCAAACACTTTCTTTGCTGCGAAAGACCTTAAATTCCGCAACGAGCGGGTGCCGGCGTTCAAATCCCTATGCCGGGATGCCAACCGATCAAGCCACCCCTTTGCTGCGGGCCTCCAGCATTTTGCGTCCCTTGTCCGTAACGCCGGCCGTTGCCAGTGCACCCGGTGCACGTAAATGCGCCACGAGGCCGGCATCCAACGCGTCCTCCCAGATCGTGAGACGTGGGCAGGAGGTCCGCCAGGCATCCATGACCTCGGCATACGGCCGAGGCGTTGCCTCCAACCACGCCAGAAAATCAAGGATCAGCGGAGTCAGGATGTCGGACATGCGTTCGAACCGTACCTTTTTTGGGCGGACGGTCCAGCGTGGCGCAGCCTGTGCGACACAGCCGTGACCTCATGCGACATCATGGTAAGCATGCAGGCGAACCAAGTCCAATACCGCTCCGTTTTCCTATCCCGTTGGGTGCGCGCCCAACGTTCGGCTGGATGCCGTGTTTCATCAAACCGGAGCCCGGCCGTGTCGGCCTGAGCGAGACGGAGGCGCATCAGCGCGGCATCGCCGTTCGTGTCGCGACCCTGCCAATGGCCGCCGTGCCGCGCGCCCGAAAGCTGTCCGAGACACGGGGCTTCATGAAGGCCGTCATCGACGTGGACAACGAGTTCTATCCTCGGCATCGCCGTGCTCAGCGCTCAAGCCGGAGAGGTGATCGCTGTCGTGCCGACCGCGATGTGGGCGTCGCTCCCCTATACTATGGCCCGCGACGGTATCATCGCCCATCCAACGATCGCCGAAGGGCTCAACCTGTTGTTCGCAAAAGTCCCCGCCGTATGATGACGCCCATGTCCGGCAGAACGGTGCTCGCAGGCGCTGAGGGCCTCAAGGTAACAGCCTAGCTCGGGTTCGTCGGCGCGCTCCTGGCCTAACAAAACGTCGACCGGACCTTTAGCCCGCCACGTGGACGCTGGAGGGTTCAATACAAGACTACTTGGTCTACGACGCACCGTATCTGCGAAGCATGGAACTCGGAAACCTGCTGCATAAGGGCGGCGAGCGAAAACCAATCGTCGAACCGGGTACTCGCGAGCATGAACGTTGTCATGCGATCCTTCCGCGCGATTGATCGTTGGTCAGCTAACTCCAGCCTTGACCGACCGGCGCGTTGGTTGGGCGGAACAGTTGCTGCGTGAGCGGTTCATGGTATGAGGCGCGGAAGACATGTTGGTCGAGAAGCCTTTCGGACATTGGGATCGTTACCTGCGCGTCGCCGGCAGACGTCGGGCCCCCGATAGCAAGCACAGCGGCCATCGAGCAGCCGACGAAAGCCATCAGGCTGGCATTGAACAACTGATCGATCCAGTTCTGGGCGATGGCCTTGTTGCGTTCCAGTGCGGCATTGCTGAACATTGTGTGCGTCCTTTCGTTGGAGAGGAAGGCTGTCTGGGAAGCCTGTTCGGAATTCGACGTCTTTGGTTCGGACCCCGACCGACAGGCTGGTGGGTGGTAGTGAGCTAGATTTAGTTGCCGGTTACTGAACGGTGGGAGTGACAAGTGTGGCGGGGTTCCAATGGACTCGCTGATCACCGCTGCGGCGCGCGCGCTCGCCGCGGGTGATCTCCTCGGCGCATTGAAGCGGGTCGCGCTCCGCGACGACGCACCTGCTCTCGCGCTTCGAGGCATCGCGATGGCACAGCTTGGCGATTTGGTTCGAGCCAAGGTCCTCCTGCGAAGTGCGGCGCATGCCTTCGGTCCGAGAGAGGCGGTCGCCAGAGCGAGATGCGTCGTTGCCGAGGCCGAGATAGCACTCGTCTCCCGCGACCTGGGCTGGCCGGCGAAGGCGCTCGACGCAGCGCGGGCGACGCTCGAAACGCACGGCGACCGGGTGAACGCCGCGCATGCGCGGAATCTGGGGGTCCGGCGCCTGCTTCTGATTGGGCGCCTCGACGAGGCCGAGCGCGCGCTCGCCGAGGTCGACTTCACCCCGCTTCCACCCGCGTCACGGGCCGCCCACGAATTGGTCATTGCGGGAATTGCAATTCGGCGGCTCCGGACAGAGGCGGCGCGCGCGGCGATCGCTCGGGCCGAGCAAGCCGCGCACGCCGCAGAAGTCCCGGCGCTGACGGCGGAGGTTGAAAGCGCATCCCTCGTCCTGAACACGCCTGCTGCGCGCCTGATTGCGCGCGGCGAGGAGCGACTCCTCCTGCTGGAGGACGTCGAAGCGCTCTTGGCGTCGGAGGCGCTCGTCGTGGACGCATGCCGTTATGTCGTGCGAGACGCAGGCACGGTGGTTTCGCTCGCGACGCGCCCGGTATTATTCGCGCTTGCGCGCGCTCTGGGTGAAGCCTGGCCCGGAGACGTGCCGAGGAGCACGCTGGTGGCACGCGCTTTTCGGGGGAAGCACGCCGATGAATTGCATCGCGCACGGTTGCGAGTCGAAGTCGGGCGGCTTCGCGTCGGAGCTTCGGACGCTGGCGGACGTCAGCGCGACGAAGCGAGGCTTTGCGCTGGCGCCGCGCCGTGCACCTGAGGTCGTCGTGCTGGCACCGCCCATCGAAGAGCAGCATGCGGCGGTGCTCGCCTTCCTCGCCGATGGTGAGTCGTGGTCGAGTTCGGCCCTGGCGATTGCGCTTGGAGCCAGCACGCGCACCGTACAGCGGGCGCTCGATTCGCTTGCGGCAGCAGGCAAGGTGCAGTCGTTCGGTCTTGGGCGAGCGCTCCGCTGGATGACCCCGGCGGTGCCGGGATTCCCGACAGTCTTGTTACTCCCCGGTCCATTACCGAGTGACTAGGTAGGATGGAGGCAAGCGTAAACAGGATGGAACCATGAACAGATCAGCGGCCGAAATCCTTCGTGAGTATGGACCTTTTCCGGGGGCCGACCGCGTAAATGGGGTTACGTTTGACGGTCAGCACGTCTGGTTTGCATCCGGAGACAAGCTGAACGCCTTCGATCCGGCGAGCGGCAAGACGGAGCGCGCAATCGATGTCGCTGCGCACGCGGGAACGGCCTTTGACGGTCAGCACCTATTTCAGATCGCCGAGGATCGCATTCAGAAGATCGATCCGAAGACCGGCAGCGTGCTCGCCACGATCCCGGCGCCCGGCGGTGGCGGTGACTCTGGCCTCGCCTGGGCCGAAGGGACGCTTTGGGTGGGGCAGCATCGGGGCCGGAAGATCCATCAGGTCGATCCCCAAACCGGGAAGATTCTTCGCACCATCGAGTCCAACCGCGTCGTCACCGGGGTCACCTGGGTCGACGGAGAGCTCTGGCACGGGACCTGGGAAGGTGATGAGAGCGAGTTGAGGCGCGTCGACCCGCGGACGGGAAAGGTCCGGGAGCGGCTCGAGATGCCGCCCGGAACAGGCGTGTCGGGGCTCGAATCCGATGGCGGCGATGAGTTCTTCTGCGGCGGAGGAAGCAGCGGGAAGGTGACAGTCGTCCGCCGGCCGCGGCGAGGCGCCCCCTCTACGAGCAAGTAAATCAACTCCGAGGCTGATCAGCGCCTCGACTTAGGGGGGTCCGAGCAGCCGTTTCCAGTCGCGAACGACGGCGGGAACAACGACAATCGATCGGGAGCCGGAAAATGACAACGTCCTCGGTAGCAGACGCACGAGCCTGGCAGGCATGCGGCGCGGCCGGCTGGCTCGGCCTCGCGGCCTCGCCGACCTTCGCGCTCATGGCGTTGATGGCGGCGAACCATGCACCTTCGATCGCGCTCTGCTCCCTGGGTTCGAGCATCCTGCCGATCGACGGCATGACCACAATGTACGTGCTGATGAGCCTTTTCCACCTGTCGCCGTGGCTGAAGTTCGCTTCCGGCCGCCATTGGGCGCGCACCTAACCGATAACCGAAGGAGACTGACCATGGACCATGCGATCGTTTCGCGCGAAGAGTGGCTTGACGCCCGCAAGGCACTTCTCGCCAAGGAGCGCGCCGTGACCCACGAACTGGACGCGCTCCGCGCCGAGCGCCGGCAGTTGCCCTGGGTCAGGATCGAAAAGCCCTATGTCTTCGAAGGGCCCGAGGGTAACTGCACGCTCGGCGACCTGTTCCGCGGCCGCAGCCAACTCGCCATCTATCATTTTATGTTGACGCCGGGCTCGGACCATGTGTGCCGCGGCTGCTCGTTCGTCGCCGACCACATCGACGCGGCGCGGCAGCATTTCGAGCATGCCGACCTGTCGTTCGCCGCAGTCTCGCGCGTGCCGCTCGGCGGATCGAGGAGGTCAAGGACCGGATGGGCTGGACGTTCTCCTGGGTCTCCTCGCAAGACAGCGACTTCAACTTCGATTTCGGCGTGTCGTTTACGCCCGAGGACATGGCCGCCGGCCGCGCGATCTACAATTACGGGACCGTGATCCGGAACAGCCCGGACATGTTCGGCACTAGCATTTTCGTGAAGGATGACGGCGGTGCTATCTTCCACAGCTACTCGACCTATCATCGAGGTGCTGAGCTGCTGATGGGCGCGCTTAACTGGCTGGATCTCGTTCCCACGGGCCGCAACGAGAGCGCCGGCACGATGAGCTGGGTGCGGCGGCACGACGAATATTGAACGTACGCCTCCTGCGGAAGAACCCGCCTCCACGTGTAGCCCTGTTTGAACCACGCCCTACTCGGTATCCACGAACGGGTTCTTCGTCCCCCGCAATTGCAACCGGATTGGTGTCCCCGGCAGCTTGAACGACTCCCGTAGGCTATTAACCAAATACCGTGTGTAATCTTCCGGTGTCTGCTCCGCTCGCGTCCCAAATACCACGAACGTCGGCGGCCGAGCCTTTGCCTGCGTCAAATATCGCAGCTTCAGCCGCCGCCCAGCGACCAGAGGCGGCTGATGGGTCTCCAGCGCATACTCGAACCAGCGGTTCAGTTCACCTGTGGGGACGCGCTTGTTCCACACCTCATACGCCGCCCGCACCGCCGGCAGCAATCGCTCCACCCCCGCGCCCGTCAAGCGCCGACAGGGTCACCACCGGAATGCCCTTCATCTGCGCCAGGCTATCCTCAAGCCGCTCCATGATCGCCTTGCGGGTGGCATTCCGATCCGCCACCGCGTCCCACTTGTTCAGCGCAACGACGCACGCCCTGCCTTCGCGCTCGATCAACCGGGCGATCTGCAAATCCTGGTCGTGAATCCCCTCGACCGCGTCCAGGGTCAGCACCACCACCTCGGCCATCTTCAACGCCTCGATCGCCGAACTTACCGACAACTTCTCCAGCGGCGCCTCGACCCGGGCCCGCCGTCGAAGCCCGGCGGTATCGACGATCTCCACCGCCCGCCCCTGATCATCCGAAAGCACGACGGCGATCGCATCCCGCGTGAGTCCAGGCTCTGGCCCGGTGATCATCCGCTCCTCGCCCAACAGCCGGTTCAGCAGCGTCGATTTCCCCGCATTCGGGCGGCCCACAATGGCCAGCTTCAGCGGCCGATTCTCATGTCCCTCCTCCGCCGCCTCCACCACCACAGGCAGGCGGTCAGCGATTTCCGACATCAGATCCGCCACGCCCTCCCCATGTTCCGCCGACACGCCGACCGGATCACCGAGCCCCAACGAATAGGCATCCAAAATAGAGGATGTCGCCGTGCGCCCCTCGGCCTTGTTCGCCACCAGCAGCACCGGCTTTCCCTGCCGCCGTAGCCACTGCGCGAAATGTTCGTCGGCCGGCGTGACGCCTGCCCGGGCATCCAGGACAAACAGCACCAGATCGGCCTGCGCGACCGCGGACGCCGACCCAGCCCGCATTCGCCCGGCCAGCGTCTCCGGCGCGGCTTCCTCCAGCCCCGCGGTGTCGATCAGCTTCACCATTCGGCCGCGCAATTGCGCTTCGGCTTCGCGCCGGTCACGCGTTACGCCGGGTGTATCGGACACCAGGGCGATTCGGCGTCCGGCCAACCGATTGAACAGCGTCGATTTGCCGACATTGGGCCGTCCGGCGATGACGACGATCGGCAACATGGGCTCTACCTCAGCGCCAACAGGCGCCCGTCATTGGTGACGATCAGCACGGTCCCCTCGGCGACCACCGGTACGGTCGGGGCGGCGGCCTCGGACAGCTCGATATGGCCGAGGATTTCGCCCGTGTAAGGGCTGAGCGACAAAGCGTCCTTGCTGACGCCGGTAACAATCAGCCGGTCGCTGACCAGCAGCGGGCCGTACCATGTCAGGGTGTTCTTTCGCTTGACCGCGTCATCCCATCGGGGAAGCTGGGTGATCCACGCGATGTGGCCATCGTTGATGTTGATGGCGCCGATCTGCTGCTCGGCGGAGATCACGAACATCCAGTCGCCGGCGATATAGGGTGTGTTCACGCCGGCGACCTCGCGCTCCCACACCCGCCGCCCGGTCGGGACGTCGTTGCAGACGAGCAGACCGCCCATGCTGATCGCATACACCAGCCCGTTAACGATAACAGGCAGTCCGCGGATCGATAGCAGGTCCGTCACCGAGGCACGTCCCTCCGACGCGCCGAGGCCGTCGGTCCAGACCACGCTGCCGCTATCGGCGCGCAGGCAGGCGAGTTCGCCGGAGCCGAATCCCGCCACGACCAGGCCGCGCCAATATCCGGCGGCTGGCTGACCGAGCATAGAAGTGACGGGTTCGGTCGCCTGATGGGTCCAGAGTTGGCGGCCATCTGCGGCGGTGAAGGCAAGCAGGCGGTCATCGATCGTGGTGACGAACACACGCCCGTCGGCGATCATTGGAGCCGAGCGGCCTGGGAAGGCAAGATTCGCACGCCACTTCTCCTTGCCGGTGGCGACGTCGAGCGCCACCAGGGACGACAGGCCGTTGTCGGCATAGAGCGTGCTACCATCGACACCTAAACCGCCTCCGACATTGGTGCTGTCAAGATCTTTCGGCTTGGTATCGACACGCCAGAGGCGCTTGCCGGCGGCTAGCGAAAACGCCGAGACTACGGCGTCGGAATCCATGGTAAAGACCGTGCCGTTCAGCACGACCGGTTGTGCCATGATGATTTTGCGGTAGCCGCCGCCGTCGCCGATATCCGCCTTCCACGCCTCGACGAGGTGATCGTTCGCCTCCAGATGCCCCATCAGATGAGCGGGATTGCCGCCGGCCTGCGGCCAAGCCGCATTGCGTACGGCAGGCGGCAGCGTGACCTTGGGGGCGCCTTCGTCCACAACCAGGCCGCGCCGGTCCGCGAATACATTTTCACGCTTGCCCGGCAGAGACTTCTTTTTGTCCCCGAACAAATTGTCGAGCCATGAGCAACCCGCCAGCGCGAGAGGGGTCAACAGCACGGCCCGGCGGGCCAGCATGCTGGTCCTGGAATAGGCATTGAGGCTCACGCAAGGCTTCCCTGTCGGTTGGTGTACTCGACGGTCATTTGTCCTGAGGGCCCAGGCCCGTCAGCAGGGCAGAGGCGCGTTGGCGCAAGCCGGACGGCGCCTGGATGTCGATCGACAGCGCCTGCAGGGTCTTGCGGGCCTCGTCCACCTTGCCAAGCCGCAGGTCGAGCAGCGCAAGTTGCTCGCGCGCCAGGCTGGACCATGGGTTCCCCGGTTCGGCCAGCGGCTTCAGCCGAGCTTCGAGTTGCCCGGGATCGCCGTGGTCGATTTCGCGTGCGATGGCCATCAGGCTGGCAAAGTCGCGCAACAAGTGGTCCGCGCTGGAGTCGGCAGACACGGCGTTCCAAAGCGCCTCGGCCCCTTGCAGATCGCCGGCGTCAGCTTTCAGACCGGCGGCACGCAACCTAGCCAGGGTTTTGTATCCCTCAGGGCCAGTGGCGGCCAGTTGGTCAAGGATAGCGATCTGATCAGGCTTGGCGACGCCTGGTTGGTCGGTGGCGCTTTGCGCAGCCACGAAGCGGCTGGCAGTGGCGGCGTCCTGTTGCCGCTGATAACGCGACCAGAGCTGCCAAGCGGCGGAGGCGCCGACAACCCCTACGGCTAGGGCGATGATCAGCCACGCGTACTTTTTTAGCAGCTTTGCGGCACGCTCTGCCCGGAGGTCTTCCTCGACCTCGTCAAAAATATCAACCACTTGGATTCTCTCGCCTGCCTGCTTTTGCCATGGCACCGGGACGCCCGGCGGTGGCGGACCATAGCGGCGTCGGGGTGTGGCGGCAAACCGACGGCGCGGCAAGGGTTCATTTACCTTTAGGGTATAAGACCCGGGGGATGAAGATGATCGTTCTGGCAGGGCTTTTGGCTTTGACCGGTTGTGTGCCCTGGCCGATTGCCACGGCGGTGGTTGGGACGAACGTGGGCAGCGTTGCGACAATCCAGCGGACGCCGGCGGACGCGGTCTACTCGCTTTTCACCGGACGCGATTGTTCCTTGGTACGGCTGGACCAGGGCAAGACCTACTGCCGGCCAGTGGAACCTCCGCCAGAAGCGCCGACGTTCTGCACTCGCAGTCTGGCAACGGTAAATTGCTGGAAAGATCCGAGGAGTTTGCCGGGCCATCCGCCCGGGGTTGCCGACGGGCCAATCGGATTAACGGCGGAACAGGAGGCGGATCGGGTGCGGAGATGGCCGTAGGGAACACGTCAAATCGGAAGATTGAGGTTTGCGGAGAATGCCGGTATAGGGATGCGAATTGCCCCTTACGTTCGGGGACCCGTAGCTCAGTTGGATAGAGCGTCGCCCTCCGAAGGCGAAGGTCGCACGTTCGAATTGTGTCGGGTCCGCCAATGCCTTCAATAGCTTCGTCACAATCGGTAGATGCGAGGCTGTGTTCGGGGTAACAGCGGGGTAACAGCAATGTTGGTCGAGCCGAAGTTTCGTAACGCCTTGCCCGCAAGCCGCAGCAAGGGTTCAGAACCGTCCGTTTGCCAGTCCAAGCGAGCTGTCCGCCTGATTCGTAATCAGTAGGTCCACAGTTCAATTCTGTGCGCCGGCACCATTAGACCATTGAAAATTATGAATTTATTGATTAGCTTCTGAGCCGCCGCATAAATAGGCCTGAAAAATGTCCGCACCGTGTCCGCTAGTGCACCGAGGAGCCATGGGCATGCTCACCGCAGTAGCCGCCCTTTGCGTAATCGCACTCGCGGCTTGCAGCGGCTCAGGCGACCGTTCGGAGCAGCCACACGGTTACCAAGCTGGCCCCTACATTGGGGGCAGCGCCGGAGTTGGATTGTAGTTTTCTGGGCGCTGCTGGGTCCCGTGGGTAAATCGAATGGCGGCCGATGAAATGTCACGGCACCTGTTGCTTTAGACACCACCTGCCGGGTCCGCATCGTAGCCAGCTTTGCGGCATCCTGGCCCGCCGGATATACTGCCTCGGCCGGTTCCGGGTTCATCAGTCGCAGCCTGGAATGCGATGAACGGCACCATTGCGGCGCTGCGCTCTTCTTACTCCCAAACGCTCGCGCTGCCGGATCTGTCCCGTAAGCTCATCCGCCTGCGCTATCCCCGCAAGTCCCCGGCGGTGCTGAGTGAAGAAGTTGCTCGGCTGCTGACAGGGGCCACACACCCCAAGATCGTGCCACCTGGCCGTTGCCTGCGCCGCGTGCCTCCGCTTGCGTTATTTTATCCCAGTGTCCGCATCGCCTGGCAGCAGCCGCTGCGGGATCTGAGTGAACTTCCAGCGACTCTTGCCCTTGGCCGGCGGGTCGAATATCCAAACGATGTCGAATCGGTCGCTTGGCCATTCGGCGGGAATCGTTGCCTTCGGTTCGTTGCCCGCCACAAGGCTCCGAGCAATTTCGTCGATCGCCTCGTGCTGCCACGAAATCAGAATGACACCGCTCCGAGCAGAATCTGCTTCGCCAGATCAGCTTCCTGCCCTTTACCAAAATCCAGAACCGGCGCGACGTTCAGTTCCTGCGCGAGCGGTGTGATGGTCTGCAAGGGACGCTTGCTTCTACTCCCTTCGTCTTGCTCCAGCGCCACGCCTGGATGGCGCGGGGCGGAGGCGTAGATCAAAGCGGGCCGATCGAGGGCGCCATTGGGAAATTGGTTGCCGGCCGGATTAAACAGTCGCCCAAGACCGGCGGCGCGTAGCCAGCCGCGCACCGTCAGCAATTTCCAATCCTGCTCGCCATCCTGGGTTACGCCAAACGGCGGCTGATTTTTGATCGTCGGCTTTTCACCGTGTCGAATAATCATGATTTTCGTAGGCCCAGGCATCCAGGCACACTCCAGAGGATCGCGCCGGCCCGAGGGAAACCGACCACGGCGCAGTGGACACGTCCGAGGCGACGGGAATAATTGTCACGGAACGATATCACCTGCTCAGCCCGCGCTCAATGGCCGCGATCAAGCCGAAGCGGGCACGCCAAAACCATCAGGCGCGGGCAATTGCGCTCAAACAACGTCGGCGATCTGCGCTCTTTTGTGACGCTGTCAGCGGGGTAAAAGGAACATGGACAAGCCATTGCTGGTTATTGATGGAGATTCCTTCGCGCATCGCGCGTTCCACGGGCTTCCGAAATCAATTCGGCGGACTGGCAATCGTGGGGGCGGCGCGATCGTGGGCTTTGCCAACTTCCTACTGCGTCTGTTCGAAATTGAGCAGCCTCGTGCCGTCTCTCGTCGGATGGGATACGCTCGACTCGCCAAACTACCGGCAACGTCTCTTCCCGGCCTACCAAAGCGGTCGGGTTTTCGACCAGGAGCTGCTCGAGCAGTTGCAGGTGCTGCCTGCGTTTGTCACCGCGTGCGGCTTCGTGAACGCAAAGGCCTCAGGTTACGAGGCGGACGACTTTCTCGCCGCAGCCGTCGCCGAGGAGGAACGTCGGCGCGGAATTGTGCTCGTAGCCAGCGGCGATCGCGATGCCTTCCAACTCGCCTCCGCCGCCACAACCATTCTTCATCCGGTCAGGGCAGGCGAGATGGCCCGTATTGGCCCTGCCGAGGTGCTGGAACGCTACGGGGTCGAGCCACGCCAAGTGCCCGATTTCATCGCTTTGCGCGGTGATCCATCGGACAAGCTCCCTGGCGCACGTGGCGTGGGTCCGAAGGGAGCCGCGGCGCTGTTGCGCCGCTACGGCACGCTGGAACAGGGGCCCGGCGCCGTTCAGCCCCGAGCCGATCGAACCGATGGCGATGGCCACGCCGTTGAGGAAGTCGCGCCGAGCGATCCGGCGGTCCATGCCCAGCGACTTGTCGGTCCAGTGTCGCTCGTCGGTCATGGTCCTCCCAAGCGTGGTCACATTCGCCGATACGGCGCTCTACGCAAATTGCGGCCAAATCCGAGGTATCCTTGCCCGCAGATGCGTTGAGTTCGAAACCTCCAGACGTTCCACGGGTTTCACAAGCCTATTGGAACGCTATGACATGAGAAGACCTTTCCAGGTGACGACCTTGTTGCTGGTGACCGGCGCTGGGCTTGCGCTTGCCTCCTGCGGCGAAACCGCCAAGCTGCCGCTCTCCGCCGGCATCGGGCCTCACCCGCAATTGCCGTCACCCAACGTGACGGTGTTTCCAACTGTGAACGTGGCGAAGGCGATTGGCTGGCGCGCCGACGAGCGACCGACCCCCGCGCCCGGGCTCATGGTTGATGCCTTCGCGACCGGCCTTGATCATCCGCGGAACGTTTACGTCCTGCCGAATGGCGATGTGCTGGTGGCTGAGACCAACGCCCCGCCGAAGCCGGATGACAGCCCTGGCCTGCGCGGTTTTATCACCCGGCGGATCATGGCCCGCGCCGGTGCCGGGGTGCCGAGCGCCAACCGCCTCATCCTGTTGCGCGACACGCGGGGCGACGGTGTGGCCGACACCCGCACCGTCTTCTTGGAAGGGTTGAACTCGCCCTATGGCATCGCGCTGGTTGGCGATCAGCTTTTCGTCGCAGACACCGACGCTATCCGCAAATACGCTTATCACGACGGTCAGACACGTATCGACGATCCCGGGTCGGTACTGACCGAGTTGCCCGCAGGACGGATCAACCATCACTGGACCAAGAACCTGGTCGCGAGCCCAGATGGCCGGTTCCTCTATGTCAGTATCGGCTCGAACAGCAATGTCGGCGAGAATGGCCTGGCGGCCGAGGAAGACCGGGCGCAGATCTGGGAAGTAGACGCCCGCTCCGGCGACCATCGAAGCTACGCGACCGGCCTGCGCAACCCCAATGGCTTGTCCTTCGCGCCTGGCCCGACGCCGGTGCTGTGGACTGCGGTGAACGAGCGTGACGCGCTGGGAAGCGATCTTGTGCCCGACTACATGACCTCGGTCCGTGACGGAGGTTTCTATGGCTGGCCCTTCAGCTACTATGGCCAGCATGCCGACGGCCGCGTGCAGCCGCAACGACCGGACTTGATAGCACGTGCCATTGCACCGGATTATGCACTGGGCGCCCACACCGCCTCGCTGGGATTGGCGATCACGACGCACAGCGGTCTCCCGGGGCCATTTTCCGCGGGCGCCTTCGTTGGCCAGCATGGCTCCTGGAACCGCTGCCCTCCGAGCGGCTACCGGGTGATCTTCATCCCCTTCGTCAACGGCAAACCGGATGGCGATCCGGTGGACGTTCTGACTGGCTTCCTGAATGCGGATGGGAAGGCCCGTGGCCGACCGGTCGGGGTGGCATTGGACAGTCGCGGTGGACTACTGGTGGCCGATGATGTTGGAAACACCATCTGGCGGGCCCACGCCAGCGCGCCCTGACACCGCCACGCCGCTCAGCGTCAAGCCAGGATCGGCGGCGATGGCGGCGCGCCCGCCCGCCTGGATCCGGTGGCCGTTCGCGGTTGCGCACCCACCCGCCCCGCCGAGCACGGTGCCGTCGAACACTGCGATCGAGCGGAGTCAGAGTTTCGAGCCCGAGGCTCCCCAAGACTTACATTGTCCGCCTTGAGGGCTGCCTGGTCACGGCGACTGGTTGCAGGTAAGGTTACCCGCGGTGGATTGATCCTGAAGGTGAGCGAGGCTCGGTATGTCAGGTGCTATGTCCAGATTGTGGGGGTGGTGGCAGGGTCAGGTGCCGCCATTGAAGCCTAAATTGACAGGGAAGAAGTACAAGCATCTTAAGCTGGGCATGACTCAACACGGGTTCAACACTGATTTTTATGATGCTCATTCCCGGTTTTACTCCGAAGAAGAACGCGAGAAGCATCGGGTGATTGCTATCAGCCCTGGGAACAAGTGCGCGAATGTTCAGGGTCAAATTCTGGATTGGGGCAAACTAAGTGGGCAATATAATGCTGAGAGCGGGCGCTCAAGTTTCATATGGGTCATGGACGATAGCGGAAATTTCTACGTGGATTGCCCCGATCAGCTCGCCGGATACTTTCATTCCGCTTTGATGGGGGGCTATCGCCCTATCGCGGCGGGAGAATTATGGATTGTAGAAGGCTATATAGTCATGATGAATGAGGAGTCAGGGCACTATGCGCCATCGGGACGGCTTACGACCGTAGTGGATGAACTCGTTGACCATCAAGGGTTTGTTTTCTTACATTGTGACTGGCGGCGGCACGCACCCACAGATCCTGCGCGGGTTACCAAGCAAGACGTTCGACAAAGAATAATCCAAAGCCGCCAAGTTGCCGCTGGCTTGAAGCAACAAAATGTCGTTTCCCCCTCTTCGTCGTGGAAATTGTGGTAACAGCGAGTTGACCGGCGAACGTCCGCACCTCTGCAATTTCGATGCTTCCAATCTTAGAAGGCAGCCCCGAATGGCACCATGGGATGGATCAGACGCCTGAGCGCGACCGATCAACGTGCAGGTCGCCCGTTCATGGTGTCTTTGCAAGTTACCATGATGACGGTGCTCGCCGACTTCCCCGAAGCTAAGGCCGCGGTCTTGATGGCCTTGGCCGGCGTTGGGAACGGTCCCCAATGCTTCCAACCCGCCGCGCGTGGCGAATGTTCCCGTCACTTGACCCACTCCGCCGCTTACCCGCCGACGTCCTCACATAAGAATACACCGTCGCGTGCTTCCCATTGGCCATCCCACAAATCGGGTGTCTGGGTGCGAACTGATTGGGTCTTGCTGATGCCGAGGTCGGCAAGTGGGTTTGACGCGGTAGCAGCGTGCGACTGCGTAGGGTTGTCCGTCCTTGGCGCTCCTTTATCATTGTCGACGATATTCTGAGGCGCGCGGAAATACACCGTACCCGTTACGACCCTGTTAACGCACTGCTGCGCATCGCTCCTAAACAGCGAGCACGATGGGCCAGATGCGTAAGCGAAAAAACGCTGCGTTGCGTCGGCTGCGATGTCATTGACGTTGTTGGGCTCGAACGGCTTTCTTCCTGGAAGCTCCTGCTGCTGAACACACTTCCCAGGCGGAAACACCATTGTCCAGCCTTTGCCACGAGCAAGGCACTCGGTAGTTCCAGGAACCCCGGTGGTGCAGTCATTCACTGGAGCGTTCGTATGCGGATTGCATGCCGGCCGAGGTTCATCCTCCGATTGTTTGATCCTGGCTTGGCACTCTGCCGGTGAGGCCCAAAACCAATGACCTATGCTGCATAGCGTGTCACCGGAGTGGGGCGGTTTCTGGTGCATCAATCGGCTATAGGGCTTTACGCTTGTTCGGCGTGCCCTTCTGGCGGCCGCCGGTCTTATGGCCCCTGGCCATGGCGTCGATCCATCCATCCATTCTGCAAAAGCGCCGCCGCCGGCGCGTTGAGGCAATTATATCACAAGCGCTACGGGAGTGCTCTCAGTACGTGATCCTGCCGACAGGGTATCCTGACGATAGGGTAGCATGCAGCCTACACAGCCACCGGCCGGCGGCCGCCATTGCCGCTTGTTCCGAGCGCGGCCCAAGGAGCGCGCGGCGGGTTGGAAGCATTGGTTTTTGGCGAGCGCGGGTGTTCGTGCCGACATCGCTGCGCCGCGCTGGCCCGTTACGCGTGATCGAACGCCAGGGTGTGCCACGACAGCCGCTCGATCTGGCTAATTTCACGGTTTTGCGGTTGCGGAAGCTGCTCGGGAAGGCACATGGCGGGGCGATTTCTGACAAGGACGCCGAACAGGTCGTCAAGTTGGTGCGCGGCATGGCGGATGATGAACAAGCGACTGCCCCGGTTGTCGAAGATGACAGCGATCCGCCTGATTACGTCTGTTGGTGGGGCTGGAGCATCAAGGAGGTGGCGGGAACTCAACCCCGTCCCTCTTGGCCCGTGGCGCGCACCGTGCGGTTCTCCGCGCACACAGCACCGTTCGCGGCCGCTGCCAGGCCGGGCCGCCGCCGCCAACTCGGCCGGCCCCTCGCCTAACGCTCGTTAGAATATCGGAGTAAATAGGTTGAGGAATTCTTGCACAAGTAGCGCGCGCGCGAATACAGGGACATGGGACAGCGGACAGCGCTGCCGGAGCCTGGGCACCAGCTTCCAGCACCGCCTCAAAGGCTAGCCTGTGATGAGAGGTTTCCGCTGATCCCCTGAGGCAGTCCTGCACTGACGGAGGCCGCCGTTGACGCCCGCCAGGGAGCATATTCCTCCGCAGATTCTTGCCGGTCTTGTCCGACGTCAGCGCCCCGACCATCGTTTCTATGTCGGAGACAAAGAGGTAAATCAGCATCCGATAAGAGCGCCGAAACGCCCGATTGGTTCCCGGCCACGCGTTATCCCCGCAATCATCCCCGGATTCACGGTTTCGTGCGTTGTCGGTCGTGCGCAAAAGCCTGTTGCTAGTTGCGGGGATTCAGAGAACCACCAACAGTGAGTTGGAAAAAATGGTTTCGTCGCAGCACTTGCGAGACAAAGCAAGCCGCTACTATCTGTTAGCGCGATCGATCACCTCTTCTCGGGATATAGCGCATTTCGAGGCCCTCGGCGCTGAAGCCGATCAAGCCGCCGCCGAGATGGAAGCCGAGGAAGATGCCGCTTGGCTGTCGAGCTCGAATGAACCTGACAATGACCGCGAATGCGGATAGGACTTGCGCGTTTGTCTTTGCGGCTGCAGGCCGATCCGGCGTTATGGGCTGACGAGGGAGCAGCCGTGGCCTTATCGGCCGCAAAACGGTAAATCGCAAATATGCCGACGCCTCGAAGAAGCTGCGTCACCCAAGGCCTCGCTAGCTGGCAGGCTGGCTACGACGACGCCATGAGCGCCGATTCCCCGGAACGCCTGCAATGCCTGCGCGCGAGACCCCGTTGCGCGCGACGACGTGGTGATCCCACCGTGCCGGCGGTTCGCGCTTCTGCCGCCCCGAACAGACGACGGGCACGCTCGTTAAGGTCACGACCAACCGCCGCATACCGTGCGCGAATCGATGAGGCATCTACCATGCCGCAACGATAAACGGCATCGCGTCGTGCCGGAAATCTAGCCCCTGGGCCGCGCATCTTCGCGACCCATACCAACTCGTTCGTTGTTGGGTGTCGCCTAAGAATGCGGCAGCCCGCGCCTCGGTCCTCCTTAGCTAACAACCGACGCCCTGTCCTCCACATGCCGGACTTGGCGAAGACCGCGCAGATGTTGTGCCAGCGAGTCCGTGAGAGTAAGAAGAGCCGTCGCCAACCAAAGCGCATCAGCGCCTGAAAGGGTTTGCGCCGTGTCCGACATCTGGCGCCCCTCCGACAAATTCCTGGACCCGATCGTCATCCAGCGGTCGGTCGTCCGGGTTCCATCGGGAGGCGACTATGAGCGGGGCGCCCATACCAGGCTGGTGTTCATGAACCTCGATAGATGGATGCCGCCGGTCTTTGGCTCGTTAACTGAACTAGGTTCGTGCGACCCCGGCGAGGTGTCGGCCCGCGTGGTCGACGCCGAGGGGATCGGCTCATCCTAGTGGTATCCACTGATGCCGCTTGGGGTCCACGACTTCAATGTTCGGGTCTGCGATCTGTGACGGGTCGGGTGCCCGCTTCGGCGGTGCTGGCGGTGGCGGCGGCGGCCGCACGGTTCTGTGCATGGTGGCGCAAGATGAGGGAGGTCGGCGTTGTGGATGATAACTGGAAGCCGACCCGCTTCCTTGGCTTCGTCCGTAAGCCTAATCTTCTGCTCGCCAAACAAACGTTCGAGGCGGAAGCTGATGTCGCCTTCTGGGCGATTGAGGAAGCGACCATGCCGGAGGCGAGGTGGCTCCGAACTGAGGCCCTTAATCGGCAGGCTGATCGGTTCGATCACATCCGGCACCTGGAGACGCAAAGCATCTGAGTGCTAGCGGATCGGTTTCGCCCGTGGTCGGCGATTTCCGGCACGGTGAGAATAACCGGCTCGTCGTTCAGATAGTAAGCCCAGGGAAAAGCGTAGAGGCAGGCTTCCCAAGTCACGTTCGATAACGCCGATCCCCCGGCGCACCTATCGTATATATCGGATCGAGGTGGCACATCGTGATCTCCCGAATGTGTGCCGCCTGAAGCGCCCGTAGTCCTTGCCGACCGGCACCGACCGCGGCGATCCGCTCCATGATGTGCAGCATATCCTTCAACGACCGCGATGGCCGGTCGAGCTTCCAGACGACAAGCGTGTCGCCCTCACGCAGGTGATCGAGCATGCGGTGCAACTCCGGTCGGTCCCAGCGGCCGCCGGAGGCGGTTTCCTCGAAGATGCGGCGGCAACCGGCAGCACCTAGCGCGCGGGCCTGCAATTTATTTGGTTTGCTCGTCGCCCTTGGAGATCCGCGCGTAGCCGAGCAACAGACCGGCGGCCGGTTTGGCAACGGGTTTGGCGGGCACGGCAATTCCTCGCGAATCTGCCTTCAATATCCTGTTGCAGAATTGTGTTGAAAGGCAAGCAGTTTATGAACGGGCTTCTCACCGCCAACCGGAGCCCAACGATCAGTAAAGGGTATCTGAGGGTACTAATCCGACGCAACAGACAGCTCCGCTCTGAAATATTAGGGCAAAGCATCGGATCACCATAAATAATGTAATTATGCCCCTAATCTTGGTAAGATAGGCCGCGGATCTTGTTTTTTGAACATATGCAGAGGCTGACTTTCTTTGGAGGAGCAGACTGTTCATTTTTCTGTTGACATCCGCTCTCCGACCGCCTGTGCTCGCCGGGTGCAGATTTATCTTTTCTGGTCCGAGGCGAACACCAAGGTGTTCGGTCTAACCCTCGATCCCGAAGGGGAGAACCTACCAAGCGCACTGGCACCTTGGTCAAGGAACGGCGACGGTCAGGCGATTTACGCCGATCCCGACGAGGGCCGCCCAACGGCGCTCAATAGCGTCGTCCGGGCGGTTCAACGGGGTGGATTCTACTTGGCAGAAATCGAGCGGCCGGCTAAGTCCCTTCTGAACTGAGTCGAGGGGGACGCGGAGTAAGGCTTCCGAAAAACCGAGGAATCCTGGATCACCGCCGTCAGCGCCTTCTCCGACATCCGGGGTCGGGATCGCAAACATCGGCGGGTCGTGCGCACGCTGATTGCAACTGAGGATTCCACATCGGCGCGAGATCACTGCAACTGAACCCAGATTGATTGCAAATGGGATTGCAAACATCCGATCCGTGCGCACGCTCATTGCAATTGACGGGCAGGAAAACGGTCCTTTTCGGGCCCGGATTTATGGCGTGTTGACATGGCGCACAATGGGGAATGCACGCCATGTTCCAGATCGAAGCGCGACATTTCACGCCATAGCGGGATTCTATCCGGGGGTCGAGAGCAAGGATTCCAGACACAAAATTCCATCCGCATTTTAAAGACCCCCGCCGAAACGAATCTGAAAGTCGATCCCGATAAGGTCATAGTTGTTTTCGTACGCGCATACGCGCCGTGACTGGCGTAAGCCGAATAGAGTGAAGGCGGTCCAGGGGAAACGAGGCAGTTGTGCCGAAGCGCCAGTTCTGCTGCAGATCATTGTCCATCCGGCCATTAATCGTGGTTTGGCCTCCGGCGAAGTAGGTTGCGTCCGCTGATACCCAGATACCGGATCCGAAGTTGTAGATTGCATGACTTCTGAAGCGCATAGATCGGATCTTGCGTGCGCGTGTTGCCGCCGAGACGCAGAAATCGGCCTCCCAGCGTTTGCATCGCGCCGCGGCTGAACCAGGATATCGAGCACAACGCCATCCTGATCGACGGCGCGCCAGAGATAGTGCAGCACGCCCTGGATCCGAATGAACACCTCGTCGAGGTGCCACTTGCCCCTGGTCGTGGTCGGCGGCGTCGCAGGCGATCGGCGAAAGTCGCACCGAATTTCATGCACCAGCGTCGAACCGTTTTCGATAGGAGACGACGATGCCGCGCTCGGCCAAGATCAGCTCCACATCGCGCAGGCTGAGGCTGAACACGTGGTACAGCCAGACGGCATGGCTGATGATCTCGGCTGGGAACCGATGACGATAGTGGGGGTCGGGTGGCGGCTTCATGCCGTCAGTCTTGCTCGCCGCCCGGCCGACTGCCAGGTCCGGTTACCGTGACAATGCCCGGCCCGAGCCTTCGAGGGACACAACAACCTGGTCACCGGCGCGCTGCTGCTGCCTGACGGACGCCGCGCCCTCTCCTGGTTTATACGCCCGGTATATCCAGCGACACGCTCGTCCGCAGCCCTTGGTCGACCCGGCCACCTTCTATCTGGACTCGATCAGTTCTGTCCGGGACGGTCGGTCGAGCCCGAACCCCGCATTATCAGCGACTCGGGGTACTAGCTGTGTGGCCAAGCGCTAGAGGAGGGGCATGAGACGGTTGTCAAGATGGACGGTGACAACCAGATGGATCCAGCCTATTTACCTGCGCTGATTACGAGCTAAAATTGGAAGCTAATATGACGCCGGACGATGCCCGCCTTTACGTCCTTTCTCTATACAGGAACCTCCTAAAGCGTGACCCTGAGCCGGCCGAATTTGCTCACTGGGTGAAAGTTGGGCAGGATGAAATGAGGCCGGAGACCTTATTCTATGCAGTCGTCAATTCGGAAGAATATAAATTCAACAGCAGAGTCTCAAGTCAGTTTCCTACTGGACACCACTATTCCGCAGTTGTCGATCCGGCCACAGTTGCCGGATATGTGAGGAAAGAGCGGCATACTGATCTTAGGGGGATTCTGGGAATTGAAGTGCCACTGGGCGCGATGGAGGAATTTTGGCGCCGGTCTTCAGATGTAATCGCGCGAACACCGTTCCAGGATGCGAAGACTAGTCGCCATAGATTCTATTATGACAACGACATGTTTCCGTACGGAGACGCGATAAGCTTGCGCGCGATGATTGCAGAACTGAAGCCTCGTGAAATTGTTGAAATCGGCTCCGGCTTCTCATCCGCGTGTATGCTTGATTGCGTGGACGAGTTCGGCTTAGATACGAACTTGACGTTTGTTGACCCTTTTCCTGATAGGCTAAAAGGGCTACTTTGGCCAAATGACCATCAACGTACGACGATCATCGATACGGCGGTTCAAGAGACTGATCTTAACTTATATGAATCTTTGGAGCAGGGCAGCATTCTATTTATAGACTCGACTCACGTGCTAAAAACGGGTAGCGATGTACATTTTGAACTATTTCACATTCTCCCAGTCTTACAGCCGGGGGTGCTCATACACTTCCATGACATCCAGTTCCCGTTTGAATATCCGGATCAGTGGATTTTCGACGAAAACCGCTCGTGGAACGAAATCTATGCATTGAGGGCGTTTCTGATGTATAATAATCGAGTCAAAATTAAATTTTGGGGCAGCTGTTTCGCCCACCTCCGAGCGGAACTGGTTCGCGATGTTTTCGCTCCGTTTCTTAAAAATCCAGGTGGAAGCATTTGGCTGGAAACAGTCTAGGGGGCGCTGTAACGAGCCATGAAGTTGCTAGCCACTATGGTCATGATTTCCTGGAAAAGCATAAGTCCGCGCTGCACCTGGAGGCTGCAGTGCAGCCCACAGCGAGAGCTTGGCGGCCAAGGAACACAAAATACAGCCGCGTTGCATTGTCTAAAAGCCGATCCGCTGCAAAACGGCATTAAGCCGTCCCTGCCACGCCGAGGGTGATAAAGAACGCTCGGCGTAGGCCAGCGCTCTGGCCGAGAGGTAATCCCATTGCGCCGCGTCTCCGTGGGCGCTGACGATCGTCGCCGCGAAATTCTCCGGGTTAGCGGCTACTAGTACGCCGTCATTGTTGGCTAGCGCCATGCCTTCGGCGGCCACGGGCGTAGCGATGCAGGGGACGCCTGCGGCAAGGCTGGAGGCGACCTTGCCCTTGGCGCCAGCGCCGAAGCGCAACGGGGCTACAGTCAGACGAAGCGATTCGAACCACGGTCCGAGATCCGGCAAGTGCCCCAGCAGCTGGACCGACCCGTCCACACCCTCCAAGAGGTCGGCCGGTGCGTCGCAACCTACAACGGTCATCGTGCATTCGGGCAGATCGCGCCGCACCAGCGGCCAGATTTCGGTCAGGAACGAGCGCATTGCATCTATGTTTGGGGCGTGCAAAAAGCTGCCGACGAAGCCGATACCACGTCGCGCCGCGAAGGGCGCCACAGGCGGATGAATCGCCCGGGCGAGCGGCATGTGCATCACGAGAGACCTCGGCATCGTGTCGGCCAACAGCACCGCCTCTGCCTCCGAGACTACCAGCGTAGCGTCGCAATTGCGGATGACATGTTCCTCCCGCGCCTGAAGGGCGCCAATCATCGCGAGTAGGGCAGCATCCCCAGTCAGCTTGGCTCGGCGCTCCTCCCGCACGAAGTTCAGGTCGATCGAGTTGAATACTAGCCGGGCCTGACGGCAATGCGCCTGCACCAGCTCCAAGAACTCACCGCCGCAAAACACCCGACATAACACACACAGGTCAAGTACCAGGGCATGTTGGATGATGTATCGAGCAACCGAGCGCGCGTCGCTAGGCAACAGACAGCGTATACCCTGCGCGATCAGCTTGTCGCGCTCAGGCTGAGAGCCATTATGCTGCTCGGAGGCCGCAAGAAGGGCATCAAACCCTAGGGACTGGAGCGCCAGCATTAGGTTGAAGATCTCCACCGAGCCCGCGTCGCGGTCAGGCTGCGGCCATCGGTGATCGATCACCAGCACTCTGCCACGCGACACGTGGCCAGACGCAACCGGCAAAGTTGGGGAAGCAGCCTGCTTGATATCCCGGCGCAGCAGGCGCGCGATTAATAGTGCGGTGTGGCGAGCGGGCGCCAGCGCGCGGCGGAATAAGCTGCGTTCAAGTTGATCCACACGGAGCCGCAGAACCTGGATTTCGGCCTGTGATGCGGCCAGCCGATCTCTATCCCGCTGAGCCTGCGCGATTGCGATTTGGGCGTCCCGCTCTGTGTTTGGCCCGGTCACGGGTTAATTTTGATGACGGTGCTTTCGGAAATGCGGCTCGCCGTCAATGAGCTGCAGGTTCGGGTTTAAGAAAGGGTCGTGCTGGATCAGATAGCCCCAGTCACCGATAAGCTGTCTCAGCTCCTGCAGCACCTGCTCGCGTCGAACACCCGTGTCGTCGGGCGGCCGAGTCCCCATTTCGTGATGCTCAAGCTTAGACCATGGGGTCCAAAGGATGCGATAGCCAAGCACGGTGAGGCGCATGCACAGTTCGACATCATTGTAAGTTATCGGAAAATTCTCGTTCAGGCCACCCACGGTCGTAAAGACGTGGCGCGGGATAGCCAGGCACGCGCCAGTAACTCCCCAAACCTGCCGCGTCAGGCCCATGAGGCCGCAGCTACCAAGCGCACCGTCGGTGGCGTAGCGGAAGAGATGCCGGGGACCCGACGGGTCCGTGGTCAAGCCAGCATGCTGCACCCGGCCATCGGGATAGAGTAGCTTTGCCCCCACTGCGCCCACGCCGGGTTGCACGGCATGCGACACGAGAACAGTCAGCCAATCCGGCCGCAACACGGCGATGTCGTTGTTCAGCAGCACCAGCACTGACCCCGCGGCGCACGCCGCCGCTTTATTGTTTAGTACTGACCAATTGAAAGGACCAGGCTGTCTCAACACCACCACTCGCTTATTCGCAGCCAACTGGTTCAGCAAGGCAAGAGCTTCCGGTTCTTCCGAGCCGTTATCCACTATCAAAAGTTCCAAATGAGGATACTCGGTATGATTTCAGCACGCCGTCGGCACAGACCCGCAGCAATGCAGCTTTGTCGCGGGTTGGCACAATTATCGAGACGAGGGGTGCCGGCTGTGGCAGGTCGTAGATGATTCGGTTCCAACCCGATACATCTGGTTGAGGCTCAATCCGTCCCGCCACACCATCCCGCTTTAGTTGAGCCGCCATAACAGCCGCCATGGCTGCTGCATGCCCTTCAGGCAGCATGGTCCGGTGGCACAGTACGGCCGGGATGTGGTGGATGTGGTCAGGGTCCGCTTTCGAGGCAACCTGATTGGCCAAATCATAGAGCCAGGCTGGTCCTGTGACAGGCGCGGCCTGACGTACGAGTTCCGTCCGGAAGAAGGCGAACGGCCCTATGAGGTCCCGACCCCGCTGCAATTCCGGATCCCAAGCTGGCTTAAAAAAAGGCCGTACACGCCCGCCGTCTCGATCTAACCAATCCTCGTCGGCGAACAGAATGTCGAGAGACGGAAATCTTGCCGCCGTGTTGGCTACCAAAGCGAGGGCCCCAGGCGCCAACCGGTCGCGTACATCTAGGAAGCACAGCATGTCGGCGTCTAGCCGGTCGAGGGCGATGTATAGAGCTTCCGCAGGTTCGAATTCTCGTCCGATGGCGACCCGGATCACTTGGCGCCGGGCGACGTCGAGCGGCAAAATGCCTTCATGATCCAAAAGTAGGATGGTGCAGGTCGTCGGACAGTCGGTCAAAAACCGCGTCACCGCCGAGCCGCACCCGGCAGCAACAGATAGCACCAATGATAGGGTTTTCGGATAATAGACCAATTTGGATCGCCGCCTGAGTGCTGCCAGGGAGTGCGCCTCCTCTGTAGCGATCCAATCCTCGTATCGCTGTGGCGCTATGAAGCTTTGAGGGACGGCCCTCTTATTACCAAAAGCTTGACCCCGGGCTTTTGCAGCGCCGACAATTGCCCGAATGGGACGGGTCAGGCGCCACGTCGTACTTGTTTCCAAAGCGCGCAGCTGAGCACGCAATGTCTCCGTCTCCGCTTGGGCGGCGACCACGGCGGCTTCCAGGTCGTTCACACGACGGGCGGCAGCCCTTCCGTCAGCAATCTTGCAAGTGCTCTGGACCGATAGATGCGTCTTTTCCTTTGCAAGTGTCATCTGCACTCTACTCTGAGGATCGGGTTGTATCGCGCCCAGTAGTCTCCTTTTAGTCGGCGGCTAGCTGCGCGTTGGAATGCTATTTGCAGTTGGCTCATATGTTGTCGTATCGCGGTAACTCTCTCCATGACGTGCCCGGCGCAGTGTCCGATACTCGTGCGGTCAGACCTTCTGATCGTCGGTCAAGGTTTCGTATCAAGATAACAACAGTCCGGTTGCGAAACTTGTAACACAGGACCTTTGCGAAATCGCCGCAGCCCTCCCATCATCCCAGCAGCACCAGCGCGTTGGTGAGCCGGGCCAGTAGGTGAGCCACGGCACCATCGGGACCAAGGTCAATCAGATCGCTGCGCGATTTGGGGTCGAGGAAGCCAGGGCGTATCATGCCGGGACTGAGAATTGCGGCAGAACTGATTCGCAAGAGGTTTTTCGGGTTCCCCAGAGTTGGGGTATATCAAAAAATCGTATTTGAAATTGTGTGCTGCTTGCCCGCGCGGCGCTGATGGTTCTATCAGCTCAATAGCTGATGGTTCTATACCCTGACTCTTCGAGAATCCGAATACGCCTCTTGCGAATCGGTTCCGCTGCGACTTTAGTCATCGCATGATTGGCGGTGGCTTCCTTGACCCTGAAGCGCGTAGACCTGATTGAACTGACCCGAGATGGGTCTGTGCCTCACCGACTGGCGCGGCGGGCCAATGCCTTGCTGCTGCTGCGGGCGATCGAGGCAATGTATCCCGGCAAGCGGCTGATCCATCTGTTTGTGGACAACGCCCGCTACCACCACGCCAAACTGGTGCAGGCTTGGCTGGGCCGGCCGGGTTGCAGGGTCAAACTGCACTTCATCCCGACTTCTTGCCCGCATCTGGATCCCACTCAGCGGCTATGGGGATTGATGCACAAGCATGTCACCCACAATCGATGTCATGCAACATTCGCTGACTTCAAAGCCGCAATCCTGAACCTTTCTGCGCGAGGAGGTGCCCAGAAAATGGGGTGTCTATTGTGATCAGGTAACGGATGTTTCCGTATCGTCTCGCCGAGAATTTTCGAGTTCTGCACTGAGCGGGGTATATCATCTCAATAGAAGATACGCACGTGAGGTTATTACAGTGGCGGCGATATCATGGAACAGTTGCTGCCCGCCGGGAACGTGTAGAGGATCCGAACGCGGACCCCTACCGGCAGGAGTTGATGAGGGTAGGCCACTGGAGCCGACATGACAACGATTTATCTTTTCGACGAACACTGGTATTGCAACAGGTATGCTGACGTAAGAGACGCGGTTGCCAAGGGCATCTTTACCTCCGGGCGTGATCACTACTGCCAATTCGGCACTAGTGAGAACCGTTTTTCGTGCGCTGCAGCAGAAAAAGGCGAGCTTACCGCACGCGGACTCTATGCCGCTTCCGGCTTTGCTCTAAGCGAGGCCGAACGCCGACAACGGATCGGCGCCGTTTGGTCAGCACAAGTAGATCAGGCTACGACGGGCTGGTATTGGATGGCTCACCCTATGGTGCAAGCCCGCCTCAACACTTTGGCATCTGGCGATCCGGGCCACGATAGCTATGACCGTCTTGTCACGGTGCTGCAAGAGCGCGGTGTAGCGCTT
The DNA here is from genome assembly GCA_963832865.1 of uncultured Pseudomonadota bacterium. Lineage (GTDB taxonomy): Bacteria > Pseudomonadota > Alphaproteobacteria > Acetobacterales > Acetobacteraceae > Rhodopila. The sequence goes on along the minus strand of CAWHWH010000064.1, from coordinate 20,896 downwards.
CCGCTCGAATGCGCAGTCTCGATCGGTTGCGGCTTTGGCGCGCTGGAGCGTGATCTTGCCGGTCGAGGCATCGTCCGAGAGATCGACGCCTACGACATTGCATCGGGCGCTATCGCTGAAGCGCAGCGCCTGGCCCAGGAAGGCGGATTTACCGACCTGCGCTACCACGAGGCCGATTTGGAGGTAGAATTCTTCAATCCCGGCACCGTAGACGCTGTGTTCGCTCATCAATCTGTTCACCACATGGAGCGGCTGGACGAGCTGTTCCGCGCCGTTTCCGCCATACTGAAGCCTGGCGGTATCTTCCACCTGCATCCGCAATCGCGGCGCATCGCATCGCTCCACATCGGAGGACGGCCGTCATCGGCGACCGCGGCGGCGCTCGAACGGGCGGGTTCTTGGACTGCGCCTGATATAAGTTAGTGCGCTCACTAACTCAAGGAGTGAACGCATGTCAACGGCCGTGTCCGCAGCTCCACCCGCACATCTCCTCGACACCAAGCGCGGCAAGCAGATCCTGCTGCTGGTGCTCGCGGTCGCGTTCCTCGACTTCGTCGACGCGTCGATCGTCAACATCGCCCTTCCCTCGATCCGCTCAGATCTCGGCTTCAGCCTGCGGAACCTTCAGTGGGTCCTGAGCGGCTACCTGCTCACCTACGGCGGGCTGATGCTGCTCGGAGGACGCGCCTCGGACCTCTTCGGCCGACGACGGCTGCTCGTGAGCGGCACCGTGCTCTTCGCCTGCTCCTCGCTCGCCTCGGGCCTCGCACCCGACGACTCGGTTCTGATCGTCGCCCGCATGGCGCAGGGCGCGGGCGCAGCGATGATGATCCCCGCGGCCCTCTCGACCCTCACAACGACCTTCAGCGACCCTCAGGACCGCTACAAGGCGATGGGCGCATGGGGTGCCGTCGGCGGGCTCGCCTCTGCTGCCGGCGTCTTCCTCGGCGGCGTCATCACAGAAGTCATCGACTGGCGCTGGGTGTTCTTCGTCAACCTGCCGGCCGCCGCCTTGATCCTCCGGGCGATATTCCGCCTGATCCCCGCCGATGAGAGCGTCGAGCAGCGAGAGAGCCTGGACGTCCTCGGGGCGGTGCTGGTGACGCTCGGGATGATGCTGCTCGTGTACACGATCGTCGAGGCGCCCAGCGTCGGCTGGGGGGATGCCCGCACCGTCGCCGGCTTCGCGCTCGCCGGGCTGATCCTCGCGAGCTTCGTCGCATACGAGACCAGGCACCCGAACCCGATCTTCCCGTTCTCGATCTTCCGAGTGAGAGGACTCGCTGCGGCCGACGTGACGATGGTGGCCGCGATGGCGGGCTTCTACACGATGTTCCTACTGGTCACGCTCTACATGCAGAACGTGCTCGGGCTGAGCAAGCTCGCAGCCGGCTCCGCGTATCTGCCCCCGACGCTCGGGGTCGCGGTCTCCGCCGGGATAACCACCCAACTCATGGGCAGGGTCGGTACACGGCCGGTGATCGTCGCGGGCGCGGTCCTCGGCGCCGGGGGGATCTTCTGGCTGTCGAAGATCCCGGTCCACGGCTCCTACTGGTCGAACGTCCTCCCGGGCCTGATGGTCACGGCATTCGGTCTCGGTGGGGTGCTGGTGGGGACCACCACTGCCGCCCAGGAAGGCGTGCCCCCGGACAAGGCCGGCCTCGCGGCCGCGCTGATCAACTCCTCGATGTGGCTCGGCGGCGCGCTGGGCGTAGCGATCTTCTCGGCTGTGGCGAACTCGACCACCAGCGACCGGCTGGCCCACCACGCATCCCAGAAGGTGGCGCTGGCCGCCGGTTTCCAGGATGCGCTGCTGCTGGCAGCAATCTTCCTTGCGGGCGCCGCGGTGATCGCCCTGCGCTCACCGAACACACATGGGGAGCAGGCGACGATGCCGGCGCCCGAACCGATGCTGCAACCGGAGACCGAGCCGGCCTGACCGGCCGCCGACGCGACACGTCCGACCCTCGGGCCCGACGCCTCGACGAGGCCTGCAAGCACACAAGGAGAAGCGACATGCAGATCACCCGAAGCAGCATCGCCACAGTCAAGGCACCGGCCGACTGGTACACGGGCGACGCCTACCTGGACCCGATAGCGGCTCCGTCCGGCACCTCCACGTTCGCCGGGGTCCTCGTTCACTTCGCTCCCGGCGCCCGCAGCGCCTGGCACACCCACCCTCACGGCCAGACGATCTTCGTGACCGAGGGCGTCGGCCTGTGCCAGTGCGAGGGCGGGCCGGTCGAGGTGATCCGTCCAGGCGACCGCGTCTTCTTCGAGCCGGGGGAGAGCCACTGGCACGGCGCCGAGCGCGACCGCTTCATGGCTCACATCGCGATCCAGCAGAGCGACGAGACCGGGAACGCGGTCAGCTGGGGCGATCAGGTGAGCGAGGAGGAATACAACGCCGCTCCCGCTTCCGGCTGAGGATGCCCGTGTAGAGGCGACGACCGGAATCGAACCGGTGTAGTCGGCTTTGCAGGCTCCGCAGTCCTGCGCGGCTTGGCTCTACAGAGCCGTTTCAGTGGTGCTCGGTTGCGCTCAGTTACGCCCGAATCGGCCCAGTTCAGGACCACGCTCGGGACCACGGCCAGGGCGCTCACACGTGTCCAGGCAGGAGTTCGCGCGCAAACGCCTTGTTCATTTGCTGAAAGGGCTTGGCGGTGGCCGTCAAGACGACGAGCACTAGGCGCCCACGGCGCAGCGAGGTCGAGTCGTAGTCCCAGTCTCGGCGGTGGCCCCTGTATCGGGTTGGGAGCACGACACGGACGGACCGTCCGCCTTCACTGTCTACGCTCGTCACAGGGAAGATATGCGGCGCGCCGACCTCGTATTTCGCGCGGCGAAGCAATTCGGCAATGACGTGCGCCTCGCAGACGACGGCCCCGCGCGCTTTCGACCGCGGGGGGGTGCTCTGCGCCGCAGCAGCGTCGGCGGCGTTCGGGTACACGTAGTCTGCGAGCCGAACTCCGAGCCACCCCGCGAAGACGTATCCCGCGGTCACCGCGCGGCCCGTGGCGTTCAGATATCCCGGGCTCCGTCTGGCGCAGGCCGCGGACGGATCGTAAGTGGCGTTCTGGAGCTTCCAGGTGCCTTTGGGGAACAGCTTTTCCAGCGCGCTCGTCAGCACGCTCCGGGTCAGACGCTGATCGCTTCCTTCGGAGCGAATCACGATTGGCGGGTTCCCGTGGTGGTGGTGGTGGTGCGAGGGGGCGAGTTTGATCGCCAGGAATGCAAGCAGGATCGGCACCACCAGTGCCGCCAGAACACGCATGCGCCGCCCTTTGCGAGTCATCATCTAACTATCGGAACTCACCGCCGTCTGTTCGAGGACTGAGCCAACTGTGGCCCGAACGGCCTCTGCGTCTTCGGAACCGCTACGCAGCGCCGCCGAGAGGGTCGCCGCATCCTCGACGGCCGGGCTGTGGTGCACGTAGCGCATCGTGGTGGAGATGTGGGCCGTTCGCCCAATCGTGCATGAGTGGGAGCGGGTCATTCTCACGCCCGAGGTTGCGACTCGCTCCCGCTCCGGTGACCAACACCAAGTCCATGTCGCGGAATCCTAAAGGGCGGGACGGTACGTTTCGGGACCTTTTCGGGATCATTTTCCCCCGCGTGGAACCCCGACGGCGCGAAAGCCCCGCGGCGACGGGGCTTCGAGAGAGGCGACGACCGGAATCGAACCGGTGTAGACGGCTTTGCAGGCCGCTGCGTAGCCACTCCGCCACGTCGCCGAATGCCGCACAAGCGTAGCGGTCGCCGTGCTCGTGTACGCGAGATTCGCACCGTCCTCCCAGCGATCGCTTAGCCCTCCTTGGGGAACTTGTTAGCGCCCCCTCAGGGACGCGTTCCAACATGGCGGCCATGAGACCGAGAGCCGTGAGACCCCGCCGCCCCTTCGTCCCATTGCTCGTTGCCGCCGCCCTCGGCGGCGTCGTCACCGTGATGGTGATCGCGCTCCTCGGCACCGGCTCGGCATCACCTGCCCGCAAGGCTTCGAGCACGCCCGTGAGGAGCGCCGGCACTCGCCGCAACGTCGACAACACGGCGCTGAGCGCAACCGAGGTCTACCAGCAGGACTCCGCTGGCGTGGTCGCGATCACGGCGAGGACGGCGGCGGGCGAAGACAAGGGCACGGGAATCGTGATCGACGACAAAGGGCTGATCCTCACCAACGACCACGTCGTCGCCGGGGCCACCGCGATGCAGGTCAGCGCCGACGGCTCGGCCTCGCACACCGCCACCGCCCAGCTGGTCGGCGAGGAAGCCAACAGCGACCTCGCGCTGATCAAAGTCGACCCCTCGGGGCTCGGCCTGAAGCCGTTGACGATCGCCGACAGCTCGAGCGTCCAGATCGGCGCTCAGGTTTACGCGATCGGCAACCCGTACGGGCTCGAAGAGACCCTGACGAAGGGCATCGTCTCGGCGCTGAACCGCGAAATCTCCGCTCCGGACGGCGCCAAGATCAGCGGCGTCATCCAGACGGACGCGGCGCTGAACCCGGGCAACTCCGGCGGGCCCCTGCTGAACGAACAGGGCGAAGTGATCGGCGTGAACTCGCAGATCGCGAGCGACGCCGCGAGCTCTGAAGGCTCACAGCCGGGCAGCACCGGCGTCGGCTTCGCGATCTCGACCGACACGGTCGCCAAGGCCGTGAAGGCGATCGAGGGCGGCCACGGCGTCAGCAGCTCCGAAGGCACCCGGCGCCAGGAACAGGGCGGTGGCCTCCCCGGTCGCGAAGGCCAGGGCGAAGAAGCTCTCGGCGGCGGCCGGCGCGAAGAAGCGCCCGCGCCCTCCGAAGGCGAAGCCCAACGCGAAGGCGAAGCCCAACGCGAAGGGGTCGAACCCGAAGCCGGCGCACAGCCGCAGCTGCTGATTCCCTGAGCCGGCAGCCCGCAGCCGTTACGGGCCTGTCACCGAAGTTGACATTCTGCCGAGATCTCGTCTAAGGTCCGCCCCGACGGGGGCCGGTCAAGAGGGGTTCTTACGACCGGACCCGCTGTCGCGGGAGCGCCGTGGGGCGGCTCTCGCGGTCCATGACCCTGGAGGGGGTCGAATGGCCGGGCGGAGTCCCGGCCGCAACGACAAAGAATGGAGTCAGATATGGGTGCAAGGCCCCGGAGGGCGGTGAGCGCTGCTGTGGCGCTGCTTGCCGTGATGGCACTGGCGGCGATCGGCGCAGGGACCGCCGGCGCGGAACAGGTCTACAACAACGTCCCCAGCCCGCTGCCGGGGAACTTCGCGTCGATCGGGCTCGAGGCGACCTCGTCGACCGAATTCGGCGGCGAGATCGAACTGGCCGGCAAAGCGCGCTCGCAGCCGACGGTCACCGTCGTCATGAGCAGCTGGGCCTGTGAAACAGGCACTGTGGAAGCAGGCTGCAAAACCGCGAAGCCGATGAAGGGCTTCAAGCTGCCGGTGACGATCCGCGTCTACAACGTCGGCGAACTCGAAGAAGGCCCGATCGCCGAAAAGACCAAAACGGTCAAGATGTTCTACCGGCCGTCGAGCAACGCGGAAAAATGTGACCCGGAACGCTGGTATGACGAAGCGACCAAAGCGTGCTACCACGGCTACGCGTTCCCGATCTCGATCAAGCTCGGCAAGCTGAAGAAAATGCCGAGGCGCTCGGTGATCACGGTCGCCTACCCGCACTCGAGCGGTCCGGCGCAGTCGCTGAACGTGTCGGTCAGCGAACCGTCTGAAGGGACGCTGTCGCTCGGCGCCCAGCCGGTCGAAGAATGGTTCGTCAACTCGACCTGGACCGGGATGTACTGCACGGGCAGCACCGGCGCCCTCGGGGGAGAGGGCGGCACCTGCTCGAGCGAGGCTGAAGGAACCAACTACCAGCCGGTCTTCGCCGTCAGCGCCAACTAGGCGGCGATCTCCGCAGAGGGGCAGGAGGGCCCCGTCCCGGTCTCCGGGGCGGGGCCTTCTCCCGTCTGGGGGCGGGCTTGGCGGGTAGGAACCCCTCATGGCCCGGTTCCGCGAAGCACCGAAGACGGGCGAGTCTTGAACCTGTCGGGTGCGGTGGCCCGCCTCGATGACCTGATCGGCGAGACGGTCGAGCGCCGGGTGATGGCCCATCACGAACGCAGGCTCGAGCGCCTCGGCCACGCCGGCCAGCTGCATCCTCCAGAGGACGGCTCGCTCTGGGTCGCCGGAGAGCCGCCGCCGCGCGAGGGGTGCGAGCTGGAGGTGCTGATCGACGGCGAGTCCGCGCTCGCCGAGATCGCAACCGCTCTGGAAGGCGCCCGCCGGCGGGTGAACATCGCCGGCTGGCACCTCACGCACGACTTCGGCCTGCATCGCCACGAGCGGACCCGGCGGCTGCGCGACCTGCTCGGCAGAGCTCGCCGAGCGCGTCGAGGTCAGGGTGCTGCTGTGGGCGGGCGCACCGCTGCCCGTGTTCACGCCCGACCGCGCCGAAGTGCGCGAGACCCGCCGCAAGCTGACGGAGGGAACATCGATCCGCTGCGAGCTCGACGGCCGCGAGCGCCCGATGCACTGCCACCACGAGAAGCTCGTGATCGTCGACGACGAGGTCGCGTTCGTGGGCGGCATCGACCTGACCACTCTGGGCGGCGACCGCTTCGACAGCCCCGAGCATCCGATGCGCTCGCGGCTCGGTTGGCACGACGCCTGCGTGCGGCTGCGCGGGCCCGCGGTCGACGACGTCGCCGAGCACTTCCGTTCGCGCTGGCGCGAGGTCGCGGGGGAGACGCTCCCGGCAACCGGACCCCAGCCGCAGGCGGGCCCGCGCACGGTGCAGGTCGCGCGCACGCTACCCGAGCGGATCTACGACTTCGCTCCCCGGGGAGACTTCGGCATCCTCGAGGCGTACCGGCGCGCGCTGCGTTCCGCACGGCGGCTGATCTACATCGAGAGCCAGTTCCTGTGGTCGCCGCACATCGTCGAGATCCTGGCCGAGAAGCTGCGCAACCCACCCGAGGAGAGCTTCCGGCTGATCGTCTTGCTGCCGGCGAAACCCAACAACGGCGCGGACTCGACACGTGGCCAGCTCGGCGTGCTCGCCGCTGCCGACGAAGGGCGCAAGCGCTTCCTCGCCGCCACGGTCTCCTCGCGCAGCGGAGCCCTGACCTGGCCGCTCTACGTCCACGCCAAGATCGCGATCGTCGACGATCGCTGGCTGACGATCGGCTCGGCCAACCTCAACGACCACTCGCTGTTCAACGACACCGAGATGAACGTGATCTGCCAGGACGAGCAGCTCGCGCGTGACACGCGCCTGCGTCTGTGGTCCGAGCACCTGGAGATGGCCGTGGAGGACGTCTCCGGCGAACCCGCGGAGGTGTTCGACCGCCTCTGGTTGCCGCGCGCGAAGGAGGAGCTCGCGCGCCGGCGGCGCAACGAGCCCGCCCGTGGGCGTCTCATCGAGCTGGAGGGAGTCTCGCGCCGCTCGAAAGCGCTGCTCGGGCCGCTGGACGAGCTCGTCGTCGACGGCTGAGACCGCAACCCGCCGCCGGTGCTCGTGTCTACACGCGTATCCGGCGCCCGCGCGCGGCGCCGCGATCCAGCCCCCCAGGCGCGCGAGGACGATCTTGCTCCCACGAAAGCTGAAGCTCGTGATGGCTGTGGCGGCGGTGGCGGCGTTCCTGACGCCCTCGCTCGCTGAGGCCTCCCCGTCCCAGCAGACGTTCTTCGAGGCGCCCGGCCTGCTGCTCAGCCCGCGTACGCGCCCGGCGGCGATCTCGACGCTGCGGCGTCTCGGCGTCCACTCGCTGCGCGTCGAGTTGAGCTGGCACGCGGTCGCCCCGCGCGCGGGCAGCACGCACCGGCCCTCCTTCGACGCGACGGACCCGGCGTCCTACAACTGGTCCCTGTACGACCCCCTGATCGAAGAGGCGCACCAGCTCGGCTGGCAGGTGCTGCTGACGGTGACCTCGCCCGTACCCCGCTGGGCTGAGGCGAGCCCGCGTCCGCGCTCGCTCACCTACCGCCCGAGCGCCAGCGAATTCGGGCGCTTCATGACGGCCGTCGGCCGCCACTACGGCAACGAGGTTCAGCTGTTCTCGATCTGGAACGAGCCCAACCACCACGAATTCCTCGAACCGCAGTTCAACCGCAACGGCAGCCCGGCCTCGCCGCGCATCTACCGGGCGCTCTACCAGGCCGGTTACGCGGGTCTGCGCACGGCCGGGATCTCGAATCCGAAGCTGCTGATCGGAGAAACGGCGCCCGAAGGGGAAACGCGACCGCGTGTGCCGGTGCGCGGCCCGCGCCACAACATGGCGCCGCTGATGTTCCTGAGGAACATGCTGTGCCTCAGCTCCTCCTACCACCGCGCCGGCTCGTGCGGACGGCTGCCCGCGAGCGGCTGGGGCCTTCACCCCTACAGGAGCGGCGCCAGCCCCTATTTCGTGCCCCAGAACCGCGAAACGGTGACGATCGGCTCGCTGTCACGGATGACGCGGGCGCTCGACGCGGCCGCGCGTGCGGGCGCGCTGCCGGCGCATCTGCCGCTCTACATCACGGAGTTCGGGGTCATGAGCCGGCCCAACCCCTACCAGGGCGTGCCGGTCGCCCAGCAGGCCGAGTACCAGGCGATGGCCGAGCAGATCGCCTACCGCAACCCGCGCGTGGCCTCGTTCTCGCAGTACCTGCTCAAAGACGACCCGATGCGCCGCCGCAGCGTGGGCTTCCAGACAGGCCTCGAGTACTACAGCGGGCGCGCGAAGCCGCTGCTCGCCGCTTTCCCCGTGCCGCTGACGGTCACTCGGATCGGGTCTCACTACTCGCTCTGGGGACTCGTGCGTCCGGCCGGCGAAGCGACCACGGCAACGGTCGAAGTCCGGCGCCGCGGCTCGTCGCGCTTCAAAGCCGCTGGCCGAAGTCCACACCAACGTCCTCGGCTACTGGTCGCTGAGCTCGACCGTGCCCGGCGGGGCGTGGCGGATGCGCTGGACGAGCCCGAGCGGCACGCGCTATACGGGGCCGCCGATACGGGCCTATCGCCCCGGTGCGCGCTGATACCCTTGGCTCCTTCCCAGGGCGATTAGCTCAGCTGGGAGAGCGCCGCCTCGACAAGGCGGAGGTCACTGGTTCGAGCCCAGTATCGCCCATCAAGGCAGCACCCCCCGACGTTTCGCGGGTTTCGCGGTGTTTACAGGGGATTCGCCCGATTTGTGGGGCCGGCTGGGTGCGAACCCCGCGAACACAAATCCCCGTCGTTGCCGGGGATCGCGCTCTCAACGGTCGCAAAACGGTCGCAGGGTTTTGGTCGCAACGGTCGCAAACGGTCGCAAACGGCCGCAGGGGAGGCTGAAGCCCATGGCGACGCCATCTGAAGCTCGCGAAGCGCGCAAGGCGCTCCGCAAGCACTCCCGCCGCGTGCAAGAGCTGATCGACCGCACCATCTCCCAGGTCTGCGACGGGGATCTCCGTTGGGACGACCGCGAATTCGCCTAGCAGCACTAGCCCCAATTGTTCGACTACCAGCAGGCGACGGCACGCCTCGAGCGCGTTTCTTGAAGACCAAGCGAGAAGAAACGGTGGCTCTCAAAGCGACGGGCGGCGGGCCTGTCGGCCCGCCGCCCGCAAGCAGGGATTCGTGTCGCGGCGCGGTCTCGGCGCCGCGCACATCTCATCGTTTGGGTTTTTCTGCCTTTTCTTTCGCCCTTATCAGCTTTTTGTCGTACTTCGCAACCCAATCGGCTTCGCCGACGTACAGGTTTCCTGTGAGTTCGGCCTTGTTCTGGCCGGGCGGCGACGGCAGGCCCGAGATCAGGTTGACCAGGGGCGTGATGACCGGCACGAGTAACGGGGTCAAGCCGCAGTCGGTGGCCGCCGGCACCGCGAACGTGTTGTCGACGACCGTGTTGTCGACGAACTCGGTGATCCGACCCTTGTCGAAACCTGTGAGGGTGCCTTTTTTCCCTTCAATCGGTTTGACGAACGGTGGCGGTTCGGTGACCCCGTCTGTCAGGTCCAGCATGATGGGGTCTGAGTCAGAGCCGACGTAGCAGTTCGGCCCGAGTGTCGGATTTTCGAGGTGCACCTTGATCGGGAACTCGATGCCAACGCCCTTGCGTGAGTTCAGCAACCACGGCGCCAGTTTGATGCCGCTCACCGGCCCAGCGAGTTCGGCGGTCGCGTTCACCGGCCCGCCGATCAGTTCGGTGAGTCCCGTCAGCCCGCCGGGCACCGGCTGGCTGGTTTTGGACACGGCTTCGGCGCCGAACCGCGGCCCGATCATCGGCAGCAGTTCAGTCGTGGTCAGCATGAATCCCGCGAACCCGCCCTGCAGGACTACGGGGTTCACGATCGGCACGGTCCTCGTCCCCATCTTGAATTCGCCCGAGAGCGTTTCGTCGTAGGCGCATGCGTCGGCCGCCGGGATCGGGCAGTCGACGAAGCGCGCGAAGTCAGCCTTGTTGATCTTCTGTGCGCCGAAGGCCGGGGTCGCGATCCCCAGCGCCAGCGCCACGACGGCTGTCGCGACCGCCGCTGTCCGGAGGCTCCCCAATCGCGACACCCCGAAATCCGCGATTCTCATTCTCTCTTCTCCTTTGTCGATCAGTTCGCCGCCGCCGAGCGCGAGCCCGGCGAGAGGTCATTCGGATGGGCGTGGGTCCGACGGCGAGTCGAAACCCGTTGAGCGTGAGGCCGCGCCCTGGCCAGTCGCTGCCCGTGCACGCCACTGTCCCCGCCTCTCATGCTGGCCATCCAAGCGTCCCTCCTCGAGCGGCCGAGCGCCCCTCCGACAGCGCGCCCCTGAGCCGCGTTATCCATCCCATCACAAAACGCATGTTGTGTCAATACGGTTGACGCGCGCCGCCAACAATGACAACTGCCTGACGCGTACCTACGCGGCCTCGCGAAGTGCGTCCTCGACGGCGCCTAGAGCCGTCCATCGCGCTCCTACCGTCCGGGCCGCCGGGCGAGCAGCAGCCCCAGCCGAAGTCGGCGACCTTCGCCGAGACAGGGACTCTGAGGGCGGTCGCAAAACGGACCAGCGGGAAGTGAAAACCGCCCATTGCAGGGGGTTTCGTCCCCCCTCGACCGGTATCGCCCATCGGCTGAAGCGCGGACCCCATCCGCGACCGCCGGCCAGCGCGGGGCCTACACAGGTCGACGTGATTCACTGCACGTCTTGCGCGCTCGCGGCGGCGAACGGCCGCCGTAGGCCGCGCACGAGGGTGTCGACAGCGATCTTGTGGACGTCGCAGATCCGCCCGAGATGCAACAGTGAGTCGGTCTCCGAGGCGACCTCGCCGTCTCCGAGGCGCAGAACGATCGGAATCGTCGGGGCGAGAGGTCCTCGGCAGCGAGACCGACGGCCACGTTGACGAGGTCCGTCGAGGTCACGGCGGCGATCGCGGCGCAGCGGCGATCCCGACTCGCTCCAGCGTCTGCGCGGTCGTCTCCGCGGCCGATCGCGACCGGGATCCCCGCCTGCTTTGGCGAGGCGCACGCTGGGAGCGTCGGGGTCGCGCTCGATGCGAGCACGGCGACGCCGCGGCGCCTTCAGCGCCTGGGCGAGGCGGAAGCCGACCTGGCCGAAGCCGACGAGCGACACGTGGTGGCCGGACGGCGCCGCCCGGGGCCCGAAGAGCGTCGTGAGCCGGCGGCCCGCTGAGGCGGCGAACGAGCGCCGCGGTGAAGACCGCGACGAAGAGCGACGGCGAGCACCATGTTGGCCGCCGAGACCACCTTGAACCAGGCCGGTGCGGTGGTGGCCGCCCGGCGCGCCGCCGACTGTCGCTACCGAGCCGGGTGGAGAAGTAGAACGCGTCGACCAGACCGATCGTGCAGCGCGATCATCGTGATCACCACTCGATCACCAGCAGCACGAAGAGGCCGGCACCGGCCCGACGAGCAGACGCAGAGAGTCGTCGACCAGCCGGACCCCGTGCCACCCACCTGCGGCGGCATCGCCGGCGAGCGCGAGGCAGTGCTCGGCGAGGTCGCCGGCGACGATCTCCGGCGGCGAGATGCACGTGGACTTTCGGGCGCGACATGCTCGAGCTCGCGGGTGACCGTGTGGTCGAACATCGTCACCCAGAGCGGCAGGTCGGGACGCACGTGGGCGCTCAGCAGCGTCAGCCGTAGGGTCAGGACGTCGTCGCGCGTGACCACGGCGACGGCCCGCCAGTGGCCCTGCGCAGCATCGCGGCCGAGGCCTCGCCGTCGCTCAGATCGAGGGCCGAGGTCGGCCGGCGTGCCGTTCTGTTCCAGCCGACGGAGCAGCGCTGCGGCAAGCCCGCCCCCTCGCCGAGGACGAGCACCGCGCCGGGGCCCCCGGGGGCTTTCACAGCGAGCGCGACCTCCGACCGTGCTCGCAGAGGGGAGCGCGGCAGCCGCAGGCTCGCGGCTGCCTGCTCGTCGCATGTCCGTGCACGTTCTGGACTATCCCACGTCGGCGTGCGCCAACCAGGGCTCGGGAGTCGCACGGAGGACCGGGTCCACCCAGCGCCCCGAAGACGAGTCTCAGTGCTTCCTCCGCGTGGAAGCTAGGACGCCACGGCGTCCGGCGCTGCGTGCACCCGCGCTGCGCCCTCTTCGCCGTGCAACGCCTCCTGGAGCTGGCGCTCGGCGTCGGCAGGCAGCGAGGTCTTGAGGACGCGTCCGCCGAACTTGCTCAGCGCGTCGATCGCCTTGTCAGGCGTGACCTTGTCCACGATCAGGAACAGCGCCGAGGTTCCGGGCTGGACCATGTCACGGACCTCTTGCTGGAACTGCCGGTTGATTCCCGCCCTTTCGATCGCACCGAACAGCGCGCCGAAGGCGCCTCCGATCGCGAGCCCGAACACCGGAATGAAGAACAGCAGCCCGAAGAGGGTGCCCCAGAGCATGCCCCACGTCGCGCCCTCAGCCACTGGGTGGTGCGTGGTCGTGACGTAGTACTTCCCTTCGCGGTCGCGCGAGATCACGGCGACTGCCTCCGGCTCGATGACCAGGTCGTGGGCGAGCCGGACGACCTCCTCGGCCGCGTGCGACGCCGTCTGCTCGTCGTCGTAGCCGATCACGATCAGGTCAGCCATGTCCTGGCCTCCTTCCGAGGTCTGGGATCGACCGTCTCACCGTCGCCGGCGCAGCCGATGCTGCCGCGGGATGGCGGGTAAGACGGCCCTCGCATACCACCGGTAGGTCGGACCAGGCCGGCTTCAAGCAGACGGCGGGATCGCCGCAGCTCAGCCCTAAGTGGCGAGACGCTTCGCGAGATGGATTCGGCGCAGGTGCCGGGACGACGCCGGGCGCGGTGCGAGCGGTCGCCTTTACGGCGGCTCTAGGTCCCCTCGATCGGTGCCGGACGTCCGAGGTAGAACCCCTGAGCGAAGTCGACGCCGTAGTCCGTGAGAAGGGCGAGCGTCTCGGCGTCCTCGACTCCCTCGGCGATCGTCTCATAGCCAAAGCCGTCGGCCAGCCCCACGATTGCCCTGACCAGGTGCTGGTTGGCCGGATTGGACCCTAGGTCCCGCACGAAGTCGACGTCGATCTTCAAATAGGTGACGGGCACGGTCTTCAGGTAGGTGAAGCTGCCAAACCCTGTGCCGAAGTCATCGAGAGCGAGCTGACAGCCGATCCCAGCCAGCCCGCGCGCGAACGCCGTGCCGGCCTCGACGTCCTCCATCAGCGCCGTCTCTGTGATCTCGAAGATGAGATTCGATGGATCAGCGCCGGCAGCGTGCAGTCTCTCGCTCGATCAAAGACAGCAGATCGAGGTTGCCGACCGATGCTGCCGAGAGGTTCGCCTCCACGCGCAGGCCGCCGGCGGCCAGCCGGACCGCTTCGCCGATCACCCAGCGATCGATCTCGCCGATCTGCCCGTACTTCTCAGCCACTGGCAGGAAACTCCCGGGCGCGATGATCTCGCCGCCCTGTCCGCGCATCCGCAGCAGCAGCTCTTGGCTGGGCTGGCCCCCTGCGAGGGGAACGATCGGCTGTGAGTAGAGGACAAACCGGTCTTGGTCGAGCGCGTCCTGGATGCGACCAACCCAGGCGAGCGTGTCCAGCTCGCGCCTGGCTCGGTCCTCCTCGGCGTGCTCGACGCTGGTGTCGCGAAACACGACAACGACTCCACGAACGTGCGTCCCGCTCATCAGAGGCGCTGCCGAGTAGGCGACGGGGAAGATCGTGCCGTCTTTGCGGGTGAACGCGTCATGCATCATGCGCACGGGCCGGCCGTGCACCCTGACCTTCAACAACTCGCATTCATCGTCCGCGTATGGCGATCCGTCCGCATGCTGGAAATGGATGGCGGCGTGCATCGGCTTCCCACGCAGTTCATCCTCGCTCCAGCCGAGCAGCTTTGAAGCTGCCGAGTTCATGAACGTCAGGCGGCCTTGGTCATCGAGTGCGTAGAGCCCCTCCACCATGGTGTCCATCACGGCGGCGCGAAAGTGCTCCGCTTCTTGGCGCTCGGTTATGTCGGTCACGATGACGCCGACTCCGAGCACATCTCCATCGACCCGAACCGGGTAGTAGCTCGCAAGCCAGTGTCGAAAGTCGGGCTCACCATGCGTCTGACGCTCGATCTCGATGTTCGTCGCAGGCTCGCCGGTTTCCAGCACGCGACGGTACACGTGCTCCATCTGGGCCCACACGTCTGGGACCATTTCGGCGACGGTCCGGCCGATGTGCTCATGCGGCGGAGCTCCGTTGACTTCGGCGAGCGTCTCGTTGATTCGAACGATGCGGCAATCGCGATCGACAAAGGCAAAGCCGACCGGCGCGGCCGACTGGAGCGTTTCCATGAGCGTCAACGACTCAGCTGTGTGCTCGCTGCGACTCGGAAAGAGCCGTCACGTCCTGGACGGCACCGACGAGACGGCGCGGACGACCCTCGTGCTCGTCCGCCACAGCCGGAAAGGAGCGCAGGACGTGGAGCGTGCCGTCGGGCCAGATCGTGCGATAGACAGGGGCGGGCAGGCTCCCATCCCGTCTGGCCAGTTCAACCTCCCGCTCGACGCGGTCGCGGTCGTCTGGGTGTACGCGCCCGATCACGTACTCGGGGGTGGGAGCGACCGAACCCGGCTCGACACCAAGGAGACGGAACATGTTGTCCGACCACAACAGGACGTCCGTATCGAGGTCCCACTCCCAAGTACCGGTTTGGGCGAGTTGCTCCGCTCGCTCGAGCGCCGCTCGGTCGGGGCGCCCTCGGGAAGCGTCACGTCCTGTCCGTCACAGGGTCCGCGCCGGCGCTCCGGCGAGCGAGGCGCTGGGATCGCTGCCGGTTGCTGGGCTTCGGCGGCATGGGGCCTACTTCAAACAACGGCCGAAAACGCGACTTCCTTGAATACGCGCTGACGCAGCCGCGATCAGCGCGGCACATGGACCGCGTCGTTCTCGCCCGATGACACCGGACGATAGTCCCTTCCTGGTCGCCTCCTAAACCGATGAGAAGCGCGCGTTCGGCGGGGCTTGCTGGCCAGGCTCGAACAGGCCGAGGGCGTCGGCTGCGTACGCGAGCGTTCGCAACCAGTCCCGTGATCGGCTCTGGCAAGCCATGCTTCGCACCGGTGCGACCAGTATCGCCCATCTCACAAAACCCCTGCTGACGCGGGTGGGGGAGGCCAATAGGGGCAGGTCGAAGCGCTGCTCGGATATCCGGTGTCCGGGGGATTCGGTCAACAGCTGCTTATCGACCGGGCCTCGTGCGGCGCGGTGGGGTCTCGGGCGTATCGCGCGAGGCCGCCTACCCCCTGCCGCCGCTGAGTCGGGCGATCAGCTCGAGCATTGCGTCAAGCGCGGCCTCTAGCGGCTTGGTGTCGCGTTTGACCTGAGTGAGGAGCAGGCCGCCCTGCAGGGCGGCCAGCAGCGCGAGGCCGAGGGTGTCGGGGTCGGTGTCGGGCGTGAGCTCGCCTCGTGCTTGCATGTCTCGTAGACCGCTCTGGATCTCGGCTTCCCAACGTTTGAAGCCCTCGGCGACGTGGGCTCTTGCGTCGGGATCGGTCTCGGCTAGCTGGCCTCCGAGCGAGCCGATCGGGCAGCCGCCGCTGCAGTCGTGCTCGCGCTGGGACACGACCAGGAAGTCGCGCCAGGCTCGCAGGCCCTCGAGCGTGCTGAAATCGAACGTCTCCTGCCCGCCGACCATTGTGTCGGCCTGGTGGTCAACGACTGCCCGGACCAGGGCCGGCTTGTCGTCGAAGTAGTGGTAGAGCTGCGAGCTCGAGACGTCCGCCGCCGCGCGCACGTCCTCGATCGTCGTGTGGGCGACGCCCTGCCGGAAGATCAAGCCGGCTGCCGCGTCGACGATGCGCTGACGGGTCTCCTGGCCCTTGCGCGTCAGTCGCCGAGCGGAAGGGCTGGTCGTGGTCATACCGCAAGATTCTACCAACGGAATGGATCGCGCTATCCATTCTGTGTTAGAGTGGAGCGCACAATCCATTTCTTTGGGTTCACGTCAACCACTCGAAGGGACCACAGACGATATGGCGCTTCAAGGCAAGACCGCTCTCATCACCGGCGGCAATTCAGGCATCGGCCGCGCAGTCGCAGAACGCCTCGCCAGCGAGGGCGCAGAGGTGACCATCACCGGCCGCGATGAAGCCCGCGGCCGTGAGGTCGTCGAGGCGGTCGAGGCCGCTGGGGGCAAGGCACGGTTCATCGCCGCTGACCTCACGAGCTTCGAGGATGTCACACGCCTCGCCGAGGCCACGAGCGAGGTCGACGTGCTGGTGAACAACGCGGGTGTCTCTCGCGGCGGTCCCGAGCAGACGGCGGAGGAGGTGTTCGACGTCACGTTCGATGTCAACGTGAAGGCTCCGTTCTTCCTGACGGCTGCGATCGCGCCGCGCATGGCGGCCAAGGGCGGTGGCTCGATCATCAACATCTCATCGATGGCCGCGACCATCGGCATGAACGGATTGGCAGCCTATGGCGCGTCCAAGGCTGCACTCGAGTCACTCACCAAGGCGTGGACCGCTGAGTACGCGGCCCAAGGCGTCCGTATCAACACGGTCGCACCCGGCCCGACACGCACCCCCGTAGCCGCGGCAATGGGCGAGAGGTTCGATGCCTTCGCGTCGAGTACACCGTCCGGCCGCGGCGCAACGCCTGACGAGATCGCCAACGCCGTCAGCTTCCTCGCTTCGGAGCAGGCGAGCTACATCTACGGTGCGATCCTGCCCGCCGACGGTGGCCGCGTCGCCGTGTGAGCGCCGAACGAAACCGACATCTTCACCGCAAAGGAGGCATGAACGTGATCCTCATCACCACTGCCGGCAGCTCGTCGTGCTCCGCCCTAACTCTCCAAAATGAGGTCGTTAACCTATGACACCGAACCAGGGAAAGACAATCCTTATCACCGGCGCCAACACCGGCCTCGGTAAGGAGATGGCGAGGCAGCTGGCGCTGCGCGGGGATTTCGAGCGGATCTATCTCGGCTGCCGCAATGCGGAGAAGGCGGAGCGGGCAAAGAAGGACCTGGAGACGGTCACCGGGCACAAGATCTTCGAGGTGGTGATCATCGACCTGGAAGACCTTGAGTCGGTACGTGCTGCGGTGGCCGCGATCGCCGCTCCGTTGAACGCGCTCGCAATGATCGCCGGCGGCATCGGCGGCCCCACGCCCGCAGCGTTGACGCAAGACGGGGTGACTGAGCTATTCGCCCAGAACCTGCTCGGTCACGTGGTTCTGCTCGAGAATCTGCTGGCAGCCGGGCTGCTCACCGATGTCGCGGTCCTCGCAGGCAGCGAGGGGGCGCGCGGAATCCCGAAGCTGCGGATCGCCCGACCGACGTTCACCGATCACAGCTCACAGGAGTTCGCGTCGGTGATCGACGGCTCGTTCTTCCAGGGCGGTAGCTTCGACGTGATGCTCTCCTACAGCCAGATCAAGTACCTCGGCGCGCTGTGGATGGGCGCGATGGCCCGCATGCACCCCGAGCTCAGGTTCATCACGATGTCGCCCGGAAACACCGCGGGAACCGACGTGCTGCGCGACCAGCCCGCGCCCGTGCGGATCATCGCCAGCCGGATCCTGCTCCCATACGTCGCGCCTGCCCTTCGCATCGGGCACAAGCTGGACGTCGGGGCCGAGCGATTCGTCAAAGCCGTCACGGACGAGTCACTGCAGAGCGGCGTCTTCTACGCAAGCGCCGCCAAGACGATCACCGGACCGGTCATCGACCAGGCCGAGATCGTTCCCGACTTCCGCGACCCTGAGATCCAGGACCACGCATACGAGGCGATCCAGCGCTTCGTACCGAGGGTCGCCGCGATCTGAGGTCACGGGTTCGAGCCGAGTCGGCGGCGGCGAGTCCCGACATTGGAGCGTCCACCGCTTTCCGTACCAGTAGCGGGCCGCGCGTTGATCGAGTGGGTCCGGGCACCAGCCCGCCGGCACCCATGCAGCCAACGCCCGGACCGCCTTCGGCGCCTCCCCCGACGTCGCTTCGGCGGCTTACGGCCTGCGATCCGTCCGTGTGTCCACATCTGTCAGATATTTGACCTGCGTAAATGCCCTGCTGAGCGGCGAGTCGCGTACCATCCCCTGCCTTGGAGAGGGACAGGCCGACCGGCCTGGCAAGGAAACCAAGGAGGGAACACATGCGACGTATTGCGATCGCCGCTGTAGCGGCCATGACGGTCGCGTTCGCCATGACGGCGAACGCGTGGGGTTCGGCAGCTCAGCACTTCGGGCCGTATGCGAGCAACTCGCCTGACGAAGGTACGTGCGGCAACACTTGGGCGGAAGACACGTTCAATCGGCTCTACACGGTCAAGACGAAGCCGAACCAGGATGGGACGTACAAGGTCGTGGAGCAGTTCAAGAACGGCACGTTCACGACACTCGCGGGTCAGAGCCCGGGCGCGTGCGGCACGGACCCCGGCGGCACGTTGAGCGGCACCGTCACCGGCAAGATGCAGGGCTCGTTCACGCTCATCGTGAGCGGCGGGACCTACAACTCCGGCGCGACCTGCTCGGCGCTGTGCTACACGTCGGAATTCGTCGCCGCGTTCTTCGGCGCCGGCGCGACCTACGAAGTGCCGTCCTTCGACCTCCGCTACAGGGCGAAGAAGCACGGAGTCTGGAAGAACGCCTCCGCTGACAAGGGCGGCAACTCCGGCGACATCACAGGCTGAGCGGCGCCGGCCCGCCGGACGGGAGCCAGCCGGGTGAGCTGCCCGGCCTCCCGCCGTCGCCGGCAGACACACCCACCGCCGACAAAGGGGCGACGCCCGGTCGCCCCTTTGTCAGTGGGTGCAGTCCGCGCTGAACAGACGGACACCTTGGACGAGCTGCGCCCCGGCCGCGACCGGCTGGAACTGGTGGATGTCGCTGCCGACGCGCTCGGCAGCGGGCAGGGCGAGCACGCGGGCGTGGCGAAGATGTCCGAATCCCGCGAGTATCTTGCGTGTAGCTGGGATACCGTGGCGCGATGACCGCGAAGGAGACAGTACGGGCGCTCTACGCGGCCTATGCCACGGGAGACCCGGATCGCATTGCGCGGCTGCTGCATCCCGATGTCATCTGGGTGGCTCCGGCAGGCAACGCCACACAGGTCGCGCTTGGGCTGGGAAGCGGCGATGACGCAGGGCCGCCGCGCGGCCTCAACAACCTTGACCGTGATGCGATCGTGGCATTCATGGCCTACGACTATCCGCGTTTCTTCGCAGACGTCGCGTTCGAACCCCGTTCGATGGTCGGGGAGGGGGATGTGGTGCTGGCCGAGCACAGGATGTCGGCGACGCTTCCCAACGGTCGCCCTTACGTCAATGACTACTGCTTCGCCTACGAGGTCGCCGACGGGCGCGTTACGGCGATCCGCGAGTACATGGACACGCGCGGCGGCTGGCTG
The DNA here is from genome assembly GCA_963832865.1 of uncultured Pseudomonadota bacterium. Lineage (GTDB taxonomy): Bacteria > Pseudomonadota > Alphaproteobacteria > Acetobacterales > Acetobacteraceae > Rhodopila. The sequence continues at coordinate 1,128 of CAWHWH010000064.1, read as the reverse complement.
CAGGTCTTCGGCGGCGAACTCCCGGAGGTCCTGCTCAAGGGCACGCCCCCTGGCTTGTGAACGCGGCAGCACCGCCGATACCCCGGCGCGCCGCCGAGGCTCGAAGGAACCTGCGGTCGCTTGCGTAAGCGAGCGTGTGCAGGCAATCGCGCGGTCGGCTTTAACAGCGAGATCTCGCACCCGCGCGGGCAGTATCGCCCACCTCAGACGACCCGGCAAAGGCGGGGTGTTCCTCTCTGAGAGCCGCCGGACGATCCGCTGCAGCCGGGCGACGCTTCCACAGACTTCCCCGTGCCGGCAACCTCGGCTGAGCACGCACCCCGGCTCGGGTGCGCTCACTTGTATCGTTGCCCTTGGTGGGGGCACGGCTGGTCATCGCGGCGCTCGCTGTACTCGGCTTCGGCGCGGCACCCGCTTCGGCGGCAACGGACGCGTTCGTTGTCCACTACGACGGCAGCTATGCCTGGCATCAGGACTGGGAGGGAGGGGGCCGGAGCGCCGGTTCCTACCTGCGCACGAACGATACGCTCACCTGGGTCATGGAAGCGAGCGGCTCGAAGGCTGGGCCCGGTCTCGCAACAGACGTCCACGTGAAGCTGTCTGCGCAGGGCACGATCGACGTGCAGGGGTCTGACCCCAACTCGAACGAGCACTGCACGATCACGCAGGCCGCCGGCGCTGGCTCCCATGACCTCGTTGTCAGCCGCAACAGCAACGCGACCCTCAACGTCGGGCTGGTCCTGCCAGGAAACGCGGGCCCGGACCTCACCGTCACCGGCAACCACCAGAACTGCGATGTGTTCGGCGGCTCGGTTCTCTTTTGCAGCCCGAGCAGCTGCGGTGGGGCGACCGTCTGCGGAGCGGTGCCGCCGGCCTTCCACGAACCCGCGTTTGCCGCTGCCTTCACGCCTGGACTCGACGAAGTGATTGATGTGTCAAGAGCCTTCGACGTCACTGGACCGCGCGCCACGGACACCGTCTCCTGCGCGACCGGCGGGACCGAGACGACACAGGTAGCGATCACTTCGAGTGTGCGCGTCAACGCGGGCGGCGTCGCCGTGCACGCGCCACCCCGCGGCCGGCACATCCCCACGATCGAGCGGCAGAAGGTCTTCGCGAAAGGCGACC
>CAWHWH010000063.1:0-288937 GCA_963832865.1 uncultured Pseudomonadota bacterium | reverse complement strand
TGAGTTTTTGCACCCCACGACCGAATTTGCGACGTCAGGCGACAACCACGGGCGGCAGGCCCCCGGAGACCGAGATAGCCGTCGCGTTTCAGGTGGGGTCCAGCAGGTAGCGCTTGCGGACGACCCGGCGCACTCCCACTGTGGGATCAGTCCGGGAACTCACATCGGCGGGTGGGGGACCGAACTAGTGTGCGACGCTGTTGGGCAGCCCCTAACAGGCGATCCTGCGAGCGGCTATGTGGAAGCGTCCGCCGTCTCGGTCGGATGTTCACTTGCCAACACGGCCGACGCCATAAGCGCGCTCACGAATTGTGGGACGATGGAGTTCCCGGATGAGGCAAGGTCGGAGCGGCGTCGACAACTCGACGAACGTCCCGCGGTGCAACTTCGTCTGCCACCCGGCTTCGTTCCGTCAGCATCGCCAGTGCCGGGTGAGGAGCAGTCAGCTACCGCCCAACATCATCACAGCCAAATCGCTGCTTCAGGGTGGGCTGCCGGGGCGGAACCGGAGGTTGAGTTTCAGTCGCCTGTTCGGAACGGTCTTAAGACCGACAAAGGCAAAACTAACGAACTACCTTGCATACACTTGATCAATCTCGACCGCAGCCCCGAGCGTCTGCTGCGCTTCAGAGACTACAATAGTCACCTTAAGGGAGTCGTCCGTGTATCAGCTACCGATGGGGCTACCGTGGACAGGGAGGCATTGGTAAGCTCGGGCTACATCAATAGAGACCTTCCCTATTCGGACGGAACTCTCGGATGTGCGGTGTCACACATGAGGCTATGGGAGATGGCGGCGTCACAAGACCGAAATGTGACTATTTTTGAAGACGATATCATCGTCTCTCATCAGTTTGAAAAGAGAGCGCAGGAAGTGCTGAAAGTCCTTCCAAATGACTGGGATATTATCAAATGGGGATACTGTTTCAATCCTCTATACCTCTGGATTGATCTGGGCATCTCAAAAGCCAGGCTGGAACGCTATGGGGCAAAAGGTTACCGCGGGGTAGAAGGGCACCAAGAATTTCAGGCAGAAGAATTTATCCCGGCTCCTGTTAAGCTGCTTCATTCATTTGGCCTGCAGGGATATTCGATCTCCGCTAAGGGGGCTCGCGCTGCGTTGAATCACTGCCTGCCACTGCGGAATCGATCCATTCGATTCCCGGACGCTGGAGTAGTGACCCCAGACAATGGAATAGACGCCGTGCTGTGCGAGCTTTATCCAACGTTGAAGGCATTCATCTGTATTCCACAACTTCTGATTCACGACGATGAACAATCGTCGACGCGCGAGACGATCGACAGTGAGAGAGAGAGATTAGGTGCGCTTGACGCGGCTGACTGACCGCTGACCCATATTGGTGGCTGGTGCCTATGTTGGCCAAACCGTGAGTTAATTCCGGTAGCAGGAGAGGAGAAAGCTTATTGCGTGCTCTAGTAACTGGCGGGGCGGGCTTCGTCGGCCGACACCTTTGCATGGCGCTGCTTGATCGTGGTTGGGATGTGGTCTGCGTCGATCCTGTGGTTCAACGTACGGGCGGCCTGAGCCCGGCCAACTGGCCCCTCTACGACCCACGCGACTACGCAAGCTTCACCTATGTCGACCAGGACTGCCGCGACTATTTCCGTCTGAACAAGGCGTTCGAATACGCTTTTCACTTGGCCGCGATGGTCGGCGGCCGGCTGATGATAGAGTGTGATCCGCTTGCGGTCACAGAAGACCTCGCGATTGACGCCGACTTTTTCCGGTATGCGCTGCGCATTAAGCCGAGAAAGTCCGTGTTCTTCTGCTCCTCTGCCGCTTATCCGATCTCCCTACAGCGCCGGGAGAGCACCGACAAAGACCGCAAGCGTCTTTGCCATGAAAAACCGGGCGGAATTCGCCCGAAGGTCGTTCTGGGGTTTAACGGGACCGAGGCATATCTTCATTTCGTGGATCTAGCGTCGCTGATGCGTCGCAGATTTGAAATCGTCGGCCCTGCTGGCGAGATATCCGAACGTCCAGAATTCTTAGGAAAAAAGTTTATCCTTGAGAATGTTCGTGATCACAAATTTGCGCTACGCATCGGGGATAATTATCTGTCGGCGGACAATGATGGGTTTGTGCGAAACGACCGCGGCTGTTGCCTCGATTGGGAGCATTATCGTCTGATCAGGGCCGAGACACTGCCAAAATAGGTATCGTTGGGTTCGACTTTTTCTCGGTGACGGAGTTCGGGGATAGCACCAAGGTGCTTGAGCATCAGCAGACACCGCCGCCGCCGGCAAAGCCATTGCGGAATCGAAGGCCAAGGCCCATGACTATGCGGCGCCGAAGCCCGGCCAGGGAGAGCGGAAAATGGTATTCCTTACAAGCTGGCGCATGAAGCATCGCCAGGAATTCTTCAGACCTTTGTTGCCCGCGAACGCGGTCGTTTTTGATATCGGCGCAAACCACGGCGAATACACAGCGGCGTTTCTGTCTGTCGGCGCCCGGCGCGTTGTAGCAATTGAACCGCAATTGACAGCCGCCAATTTTATAATTGAGGCTTTCCCAAATGAAATTCAGAGCGGTGCCCTCATCGTGAGGACTCACGCGATCGGAGCAAGCAAAGGTGCCGCTAGATTATTTCCTGCAAATGATCCAGGAATGTCAATGTCTACCCTTTCAAAGCAGTTTGTGGACGTCTCTGTCCGGAACGGACATCAATGGGACGAAGAAAAATCATACGAAGTAGAAATCAATACCCTTGACTGCCTGATCGACGAAATCGGCATTCCGGACTACGTTAAGATAGATGTGGAAGGATACGATTTTGAAGTTCTGAGTGGTCTATTGCGACCAATCCCATTATTATCGTTTGAATTCAATACGAACCCAGGCCTGGTGGAAATCGCAGAAAAATGCATCAGCTATATTGATAAGTTGGGGAGGTATGAGTTCAACTATCAAGCAGAAGCTTCTGGGGAAACTGCCGTGCAGTTTACGAAATGGGTAAGTCCTAGTGTAATGCTTTATACGTTGCGCTATGATCTAGCCAGAAAAGAAATGTTTGGCGATATATTTGCGCGGTTGAAAGACCTGTAAGGAACCTGTAAAGTCTGTCCGCGATTATGAACCAGGCCAGTCTCGTATGGCCCGCCCAACTGTGCCAGCTGGCGCAGGTTCATGATAAGGTGCAAAAGTGGTTACAGTACGCCAAGCGAAGCTGGCGCTTTTTGAAAGTCCGGCGGGGGTAAGGCGGTAGCGAGTCGCCCCCCTAGCGAGTCTTGCGTGGTAACCGACGGGGCTGCGAAGCGCACATAGCAATCATGCGGAGTGGGGCCATTGAGCCGCGAAAGACGGAATCTTGCAGAGGCCGAGACTGTTGTGACTGTCGAAGGGGTAAGGCGAAGAGACGCCATTATGGTGTGCCTCCCGGTGAAGAATCTGGTCCGAAAGGCGGCTTTGCGCTCCAGGCTCACCAGCAGAGCATCGCAGCCGCGATTAGCCAGGATATGCCGGAAGTCGGAGCGTTGCGCCGCCACGCGGATTGACCCCGCGGCCAGCACGTCGACCACCTTGCAGCCTGCAGGCGTCTGGCTTATCACATAGTTAAGGTCGGTTGCCTCGCCCCGGACCGACACGATGCGGCTTTGCACCATCACCCGCGCGACCTGCCATGTCTCCGTCCGGCGCCGATGCGGCGAGCCGATGTCGGGCGCTGACACGCCGATGCTCGACGATCAGGCGAGCACGCCCGAGCAGGCCGCCGCGGTCCGTCAGGGCTACGCCGCTTACACTCCCATGCTGAGACTCCGCCATCCCGAGGATGCTGGCGGCGGCGACCCTCTTCCTCGCCTCAGACGAAAGCTCGTTAATGACAGGCTCCGACATGGTCGCCGACGGCGGCGTCAGCAACGTCCGACGAAGGTCATACGAGCACATCCCGTCGGCCGTCCAAGACCGACGCCACCTCGGAGAGCACGGCGCAGATCAATGCCGCGTTGGTCGCGGTCCTGAACTGAATTTCCTGCAATGATCGATATGGAGATCAACATGACGTATGCGCCGCGGTCAGACCATCCAGGCCGGCGCCCGCGATCAGGATGTCAGCCATTTTGATGCCCCCGGCGCTTAGAACCTACTGGTGTTGCCCCAGCCGATCCAGCACGGCTGCGACAAGGTCGTTCACGGGCGCGAGGGAATCCAGTGGCAGCACCGGCGCTGTTTGGTCCGCCAGCCAGGCCTCGTGCGTCACCAGGCCGCGGCGCAGTGAGCCGGCGGTGTCGTAGGCTTCAGCCCAGGTGATGAAGGCGGCACTGAGGGCGGCCATGTCGCCGCCGGGCAGGATGCGAGCGCCCCACCGAGCAGCCTCCCGTTGGCGAAGGCGATCCATGCGAATGGCCGGATCGAGGCGCAGGAAAACAACAAGGTCGTAGTGCGGCTCCAGCGGCGCCGCCCACCGGGTCGCGGCGCCGGAGAACACCCAATGCGCCGTGGCGGGAAGCCGGCGCGTCAGCAGCGCCTGCCGCTCCTCCACCGGCCGGGGGGTGGTATAGGGCGGGTCGGTTGGCAACCAAAAGAAGCTGTCGGAGTCGACATGCGGCACGCCGAGGCGCCGCGCGAGCGCGGAACCAAGCGTCGAGGTGCCGGAGCCTGAAGCTCCGAGGATATGGATCCGAGCCATGCGCGCCGCGTTATAGCAGTGCGCGAGGGAACTGACAGACCCGGGCCATATCGGCCAAACCGACAATCCCTCGGGCAATTCGACCCCATTCAGACGGTATTGGACATTGGCGTGCTCGCCCCGCAAGTGGATCTGGCCGAAGCTGTCCTGCGCCACGCCAGGCGCTTGCAGCAGCACCTGGTTGAGCGGCGCGTTCTCGCCCTGGGGAATGTTCTGCAACGCCTCCGGCGAGAAATTGTAGCTCGTCGCGCCGAGAGCCGGCTGGATCTGCTGGCGCGCCACATCCAGCCGCTGCGAGACCACATCGATATCGATTGTCGACTCGCCGTTGTCGGGGGCGGGGTCTGCAGCGCGGACGGCATTTAGGCTGGCAAACAGGCAAAGCGCGGCGAACAGGCCAGCATGAGCACGCATCGGTTCGGGTCCTCAGCAAGCGCCGGAGGGGGATAGAATGAAATGTTATAACATAACATATTTTCGCCTGTCGCAAGTGCTCCGGTGGTCGAAAGTGTCGGCCGAATTTGGCGCTGCTTCGACGGGGGCCCAAGTACCTGCCGCAAAACAAGTGCTGCAGCCGAGGCACCATGGCCCCAAGCCGTCATGGTGGGCGAAGGCCTATCATCCACGGATTTCGCCAGTTCAGGACCACAAGCCATGGATGGTCGGGCTGGACCAACCATGACGTTGGGAAGCGGATGCGTCCTCGGCAACGATTTGGTTATTTCGCAGCAGGCCCTAAAAGCCGCCCCTCGGCGATCTCTTTTATTCTGAGTCGCATCCGCGGCACTCGATGCTCACGTTCGGCGGCGGCTGATCGACTAGATAAGGCCCCGCAACCACGACCCGCCGGCAGCCGGAAAAATCCGCGGACATTGCCGGAGAAGGCTGATGCCGGATTAATAGGCGGCGTGCGCTTCCGGTCGAAGCAATTTCCAGAGTTTTCCGAATAAGCACCGGGTGCGCACCGTGGCACAGCTCTTGCTGAGTTTTCTCTCGTTTAACCCACAGGGAGCAGCGACCGTGAGCATTCGCGCGAAACTTGACCGCTTGACGCCACGAGCCCGGAAGAAAAGATCGAGCGCGCTTGTTGAACGAGGATTTGCGCTCGTTTTCGGCGTCATTTGCCTTTTGGCGATCACTGCTTCCCGGCAGGCTTGGTCGGAGGAGTCACTCGCCGCCTCGCCGACCTGCAAGCAATTGCAGGCGAAGTATCCACAGTTCAAGGGCAAGACCTTGGTCGATGCGGTCAACCCTCACACCCCGGGTTACGAGGCACTCGACCCCGAAGACCCAAGTAAATATATCGGCTTTGACATCGATCTGGTGCAGGCTTTCGGTGAATGTCTCGGCTTCAGCGTGACGTACAAGGCGGTGGCCTTTGCGGCGTTGCTGACGACCCTGCAGAGTGGACAGGCGGACATCGTCATTTCCGATATCTATGCGACGAAGGAGCGCGCCAAGGCCGCCGATTTCATCACCTATTCCAAGGTGTTCGACGGCGTGCTGGTCGTTAAGGGCAATCCCAAGCACCTGACAGGGATCAACTCGTCGATGTGTGGCGCCGCGGCGGCGGAAAACACCGGCTTCGTCGAGGTGCCGCTGGTGCAAAATCTGGCCGAGCCGTGCAAAGCCGAGGGCAAGCCGGCACCCACGCTGCAACTGTATGACAATAATGCCGACTGCATCCAGGCGATACTCGCAGGCCGCGCCGACACCTATGTCAACGACGTCAACACCGTGGATCAGGCGGTCAAGGCCTACCCCGACAAACTGGAAAAATCGGTCGCGGTCACGCTGCCCTATTCGGTCGGCATCGCGGTGCCCAAGGACAAGCCGGAGTTTCGCGATGCCATCCTGGCGGCACTTATCGAGATCCAGAGTTCGGGCATGGAGGCGGCAATGCTCAAGAAGTGGTCACTCGATTCCGGCACCCTTGAGGCTCCCCATCTTCTTACCGAGTGATGGGTCTATTCCTTCACTATCTTAGCCTGCCATACCTGCGCCAAGGGATCATCTTCACACTGGAAGTGACGGGTCTGGGTCTGGCGGGCGGGCTGCTGGTGGGGCTGGTGCTCGCCGGCATGCAGCTCAGCCATTTCCGGCTGCTGTCTGGCTTCGCGCGCGCCTACGCGGTCATCTTCCGCGGCACCCCGCTTATCTTGCAACTCGTCTTCGCCTATGACGCCCTGCCCCACATCGGTCTGAAGTTGACGTCGATTGCCGCGGCTGGGCTCGCGCTGGCGGCCAATGAGGGCCCGTTCATCGCGGAGATCCTGCGCTCCGGCGTTCTGGGTGTGGAGCCGGGGCAGATCGCGGCCGGGCAGGCGCTGGGAATGACGCCGCTGGTGCTCATGCGGCGGGTGATTGCACCGCAAGCGATCCGCACCATGGTGCCGGGCCTGGGCAGCGAGGCGGTCTCCGCGATGAAGAATTCGTCTCTCGCCTCGGTCATCGCGGTTGAAGAGTTAACTCTGCGCAGTACACAACTTGCCTCGTCGACGTTCGACTTCTTCTCGATCTTCTTTGCCTCCGGGGTCATGTATCTGGCACTGACCGGCGCCGTGAGCGGGCTGCAACTGATCATCGAGGCTATGTTGGACCTCGATCGGCCGAAGCCGCGTGACTTTCTGCGTCGCATGCTGCCCTGGCATCGGTCGCCTGTTTCGCCCGGACCACTGGGTCGGCCGACCTGGGACCGCGGTGGCTTTTTCATCGTTCGGAGAGGGCGCCGCTCCACCGGCGATCGCTGCTGCAACAGCGTCGCAGCGGGCCACTCGATCCGACGCACTCGCCCGCGCGCCGGTCGCGGTAGAAGTTCGCGGCCTATGCAAACGCTACGGCGACCATGTCGTGTTCAGCGAACTCGACCTCACCGTGCGATCCGGCGAGGTTATCGCGCTGCTCGGTCCCAGCGGGGCGGGAAAGAGTACGCTGCTGCGCTGCATCAACCTGTTGGAGGGATGGGATAGCGGCATCGTTCGGGTTGGCGGCCGCCGACTTGGCTATAGCGAAGACGGTAAAAAGCTGTCGGCCCGCGCGTTAGCCCGGGAGCGTGCGACCGAGGGCGTCGGAATGGTGTTCCAGCAGTTCAATCTGTTCAGCCATCTGACCGCGCGGCAAAACGTAGCCGGCGCACTGCGGTGGGTGCACGGGATGCCTGCCGCCGAAGCGGACCAGCGGGCCCGCGCGCTATTGGAGCGTGTCGGTCTGGCGCATCGCATTGATGCCCTGCCCCGGCATCTATCCGGCGGCCAGCAGCAGCGAGTGGCAATCGCCCGCGCCCTCGCTCCGCGGCCAACTGTACTGCTGCTCGACGAACCCACCTCCGCGCTCGATCCTGAACTGGTCGGAGAGGTTTTGGAGGTCGTCAGGCGCCTGGCGGTCGAGGATGGCCTCACCATGATCATCTCCACCCATCAGTTGCGCTTCGCCAAAGAAGTGGCGGATCGCGTCATATTCCTCAGCAACGGGATGGTCACGGAGGAAGGGCCGGCGCAAGACGTTCTCACCCGGCCCAGACATCCGCTGACCGCCCGGTTCCTTCAGGTCATGGGCGCCGAGACCGAGGTGGAGGTGTCGGCGGCATGATCCTGGGTCAATCTCCGATTCCAGCCGGATACGCGAGTGGAGGCACAGCGGTATGACCCTGATGAAAGACGAGCACCAAACCGAACGCGACCGCCTGCGCCCGGTGCTGCACGAGCTGCGGGCTACCCCGGCGACTGTGCATTGGGGTTATTTCGACGCGGCGCTGGCCCCGGTGCTCACCGTGGCGAACGGCGATATCGTGCGCGTCGAAGCGCTGACGCACCATGCGGGCGACGCTCCCGAACTGATGATGGACGCCGGGATCACCGACATCTTCAACGCGATCCCGCCGGAAGACCGCAATCCGGGCGTCCACCTCATGACCGGTCCGATCCGGGTCCAGGGTGCTCGGCCGGGCGACGTGCTGGAGGTGCGCTATCTTCAGATGACCCCGCGGCTTCGCTTCGGCTCCAATCTCGCGGCTCACTGGGGCCATCTCTACCGCGAGTTCGGCGAAAAGGAGCGCGTAACGATCTATCGCCTGGATGCGGCGACTCAGACCGCGGAGGCGGTGTTCGCCTACGATTTTCCAGGCAAGTATACCGTGCCCGGCACCGTTACGCAGGAACGCGAGTGCTGCCGGCAGCCAGCGCTGCGCGGCGTGCGGGTTCCGGTGCGCCCGCACCTCGGCACGGCCGGAGTGGCCCCCGACGCGGTCGGCCGGGTCAGCACCATTCCGCCTGGTCTGCATGGTGGCAACATCGACAATTGGCGGATCGGCGCCGGCGCGACCATGTTCTACCCAGTGCAGGTCGACGGTGCCCTGTTCTCTGTGGGTGACCCGCACATCTCACAGGGCGACGGCGAAATCAGCGGGACCGCGATCGAGGCCTCGCTCGATGTGACGTTCCAGCTGTTTGTGCGCCGTGATTTCAGTTTTCCGTCTCCGCTGCTGCAGACGCCGGATAGCTGGATGACGCACGGGTTCGACGAGGATCTCAATCAGGCGATGCGGAACGCCAGCCTCGAGATGCTGCGTTTGCTGACCGAGCATAAAGGGCTGAGCCGGGACGATGCGTATTCGCTGATGAGCGTCGCCGCGGATTTCGCGGTGACCCAGGTGGTGGATGGACGGCAGGGCGTGCACGCGCGCATCTGCCGGGCTGTGTTCCCGCCGGAGTAGTACGGTGCGGACACGGCGCCCGACTGCACCGTCGGTCCCTTTGTTTACCCAGTCACCTACTGGCTCCAATCCATTTGATCGGGCAAGCTGGCTCATATCCGCGAAAGGTCGCCTGCCTTCGATCTTACTGCCGGAAACCGACATTGCCAGCTCCCCGTTGTGCCAGCGCAGGCTGGCGTCCGCGTTGTCCTGCCAGTCGACCAAGCCTACGATGCGAACAAGCCCGGCCTGCGGTAAGAGAACGCCCATGGTCACTCCCAAGGGCCGTTGATATTACATCAATGTCTTGGCACCTATCCGCTTCGCCATGTATCGGTCCAACGCTCTTGCATTCCCCGAATTCATGGCGAATTCGTCTTCGGCATGGCCGAGATGTCGGCCCATTCTTCGCTGACGAATTTTAGATCACACGTGACCACGGTCACAGTACAGCGATCGCTCCTGTTCTAACGTCCACTTGTCACTCGAGACCACGTGAACCTAGACGGGAGCAACGTCAGATGTCCTCCGCACAGCTTTTTGTCGTCCGGCGATGCGATGGATTTTATCGTTTCTGGCATGATATAACAGTGCCGGCCCCGATCGATCAGACACAGGCGGTCTATAACCAGCTAACGCGCGACGGCACTCAAAATACCCGACCGGACCACACCGAGTATTACGAAATCTTCGCGGCCAATCCCTTGCCGGAATGGCAAGACAGCCACCCACCGCTGATCCGGCGTCTGTATCAGCAGGATGCTCGGGCGATCGAAGCCCATCTTCTCGGCCTCAACGCCCAGGATCGCCGTCTGCGGTTCTTTCGGGAGATAAACGACACACAGATCCGCGCCTATGTGCAAGGCATCGACTGGGATCATTCGCTGCTTCTAGGGGCAATCTCCGCTGATCGCGTCGTTGGGATGGCGGAGGCTCTGCTCGACCGTACCGTCCCGCCGCGTCACGCCGAGATCGCGGTGTCGGTCGACACTGATCTGCGTGGTCGCGGGCTGGGTGGTTTTTTAGTGGCCCATGCCGCCGAGCGCGCCGCCCTGCTTGGCGTCTGCCGGACCAGCCTGTCCTTCCTGCGGGAAAACCGGCCGATCCAGCGGATCATCCGTACACTCGGGGGACGCGTCGATATGGAGGACCTGACCGGGATGATCCCGATAGGCGCTTTCGCCGCTGTTCCGGCAAACGTCGACCAGCGTCTCGCGGCTTAGAGCACGATTGCGCTGAGTGGGCCGTCCCGGCGCGTGAATGCGATTCAAATCATCTAGGGAAAGAAACATGGCACTACCACCTGCTGCTCCACGCGCGCCGATCCACACCCGTGAGATCGTGTGTTGCGGCTACCGCCGGACCGACGGCCTGTGGGACATCGAAGCACGAATGACGGACAGAAAGGGCTACGCCGTTCACAACGATCATCGAACGGTCGACGCCGGTGGTCTGTTTCATGACATGGCGCTTCGCGTCACCGTCGACGACACGCTGCTGATCCACGGTATCGACGCCTGTATCGATGCGGGGCCACATCGGATATGCCCCTCGGTGACGCCGAACTTCCAGCGACTGCTCGGTTTGCGCATCGAGCCCGGATTTGGTGCCGACCTGCGCCGACGCCTCGGTGGCGTGCATGGATGCACCCACTTGGTCGAACTGTTCGGACAGCTTGCAACGACGGCAATCCAAACCGTTCATCCGCTTCGCCGCGGCCTTCCAGGGATCGATGGCACCGCGCGACCGGCGCAAATCGATACCTGTCATGCGTTGTCCGCCACCGGCGAGGTGGTCGAGAAGTATTGGCCTAGGTTCCATCGGCGGCCTGAGTAGGCGGCCGGATCGTCATAACCGCGTGTTCGCCAACCTCGGGCGAAATGCCGATTTTTATCCCGGCTGTGGGCCGTCGTAGCCCTCGATGATCAGCAAGTCGGCCACTGAAGCGGGCTCCCGCAACTTTTTGGCGGCGACGTATTCGGGGGAGCGGTAGCAGGCGACCGCGGTGTCGTAGTCCTTGAACTCAATCACCACGTTGCGCGAACGAGGGGTGCCTTCCGGCGCTTCGGACCGGCCGCCTCGAACGAGGAATCGCGCCCCATACTTCGCGAAGGCGGCTGCGTTGGCCGCAACGTAGTCTTTGTAAACCTCCGGGTCGTGAACATCGACCCGAGCGACCCAGTATCCTTTTGGCATATCGTCCTCCTATGAGTGCGGTTTGTCGCCGAGCAAGTTGGCCAGGACCGGCTCCATTGCCTTCGCCATCAGCGTCTGGCCTTGGGCTGATGGATGCAGCGGTTTGGCCGGCGGCGTCAGCTCTGGATCGAGAAACAATCCGCGGTTCAGCGTGCCGTCGCGCATGAAGACCGGCGTGGGGTCGAAAAATGACACCAACCGATCGTGCTTGTAGCGCCCCGCCAGCATGCGGTTGACCTCCGCGGTCGTCTCGCTGACCCACGCCGACCGCTCGGAGGGCAGCACCGCCAGCAGCAGAATTTTCGTCGTCGGCAGACGACGATGCAGTTCGACAATGATGGCATCGATCCCGGCGACAGTATCCTCGGCGGACCAGTGCAGATGTCCCATATTGTTCGCACCGATCAGGATCACCGCGACCGTCGGAGCGATGCCGGCGACCTCCCCGTTCTGGACGCGCCAAAGTAGGCTGGCGGTCGTATCACCGCTGAAGCCCAGATTGACCGCATGCCGGTCGCCGTAGAACCGCTGCCAGACGGGGATGAAGTCCTGCCACTCGGGCGGACCTACGTGTTCCCAGTCCTGAGTGATCGAATCGCCCAGGAATATCAGTTCCGGTTTCGCCTCGGCGAGTTCCTTCAGCTTCGCCTCATGCCGGGCACGCCACCAGGGAAGGTCCATCCGAGAAATCGGGGTGGCGGCCAGGATGGTATGAGCGCTTCCCACGGCCGGGGCCAAGAGACAGACGACTAAAATTAACAAACTCAGCCGACGACGCATCCGCATCACTCCTCTTTGAGGATCACACGCGATCAGGCGTCAGGCCAGAAGGTGATTGACGGACCAGCGTCTCGGCGAGCATCCCAGGCGGCGGGGAAGCAGCATTGGCAACATGAGGCTCAGGCCGAGGCCCCACATCTGGTACGCGACGAAGGACCGCAGGATCGGCCACGCGTGCCAACCGAACGCCGCATGATGCCCCATCAGCGGCAGGAACACGAACCAGGATAGGGTCATGGCGCACAGGCCGGCCACCATGCCATTGAACCAAAGCGGTCGCTTCATCCAAGGCAGAACCAGACCGAACACGGCGCCATAAATCGCGCCCCAAAAGGTAATGCTGGCGACCAAAGGCGCATGAAATGGAGGCACCTGGGCGGTTCGGAATGCCGCCAACGGTGCCCAGCCTAACCAGAAGAAGATCTGCAGCGTCGTCTGATGAAATACCAGAATGGAAAGCGCACCTGCGACACAGCCGAGAAAAACGCGAGTCGATGAAGCTTTCATGGTACCGATGCCCAGGTCTGATCTCTTTTACTGGGTATCTTCACGCGTCCAACCCTTGCGTCAACCCTCAAACGCAGCAGACACATGACCTTTGGGTTCGGGACTTTCCCCGAACGCTAAGGGCAATCCTGCCCCGCGGTGACAACGGGGTTGTATGTGCATAGGATCGGGCCAAAGATCCGGGGGAGATCCACATGCCTTTTGCTACGACCGATGACGGAGTTCGCCTGCATTACGAAGAAACCGGCTCGGGCATACCGGTCATCTTCGTGCATGAGTTCGCCGGCGACCATCGCGCCTGGGAAGCGCAGATGCGGCATTTCGGCCAGCGCTATCGCGCCATCACGTATGCCGCGAGGGGATATCCACCGTCTGACGTACCGCACGCTGTCGAAAGCTATTCTCAGGCGCGGGCGGCGGACGACATCGCCGCGGTGCTGGACCATCTCGGGATCGACAAGGCCCATGTTGTAGGGCTTTCGATGGGCGGGTTCGCCACGCTGCATTTTGGCTTCCGCCACGCCGCCCGCGCGCTGTCGTTGTGTGTCGCCGGATGCGGCTATGGCGCGGAGAAAGGCCAGCAAGACAAGTTTCGCTCCGAGGTGGCGGCGGTCGCAGCCTTCCTGGATGAGCACGGCATAGAGGCTTTTGCCGCGAAATACGCCTATGGCCCGACCCGCGTGCAATTCGAGAACAAGGATCCGCGCGGCTTTGACGAGTTCAAGCGACAATTGGCCCAACACTCGGCTGTAGGCGCGCGCAATACCCAGCTCGGCGTACAAGGGGAGCGGCCGTCCCTTTATGACCTGACGGACCAAATGAAGACGTTGATGGTGCCGACGCTGATCTTGACCGGGGATGAGGACTGGCCCTGCCTGCAACCGGGGTTGTTGATGAAGCAGGCAATCCCTTCCGCCGCGTTGTCGGTGATGCCGAATTGCGGGCACACGATCAATCTTGAGGATCCGGACCAGTTCAACCGCCTGATTGGGGACTTTATCGCGCAGGTCGATGCGGGGCGGTGGCCAAAGCGCGACCCTCGGGCGATGGTGGCGTCTATTACCGGCATGAAGTAGTTGTTCCGGTCGGACACCAAGCAAGCGGCGACGCCCGCGGTCGGACAATGGGTATTCCGCCAGTAGACAACGCTTCGGGAGCGTGATTTCTCGGCGAACTCAAGCCGCGGAGCCCGATATGTCACAGCTCACCGAGACCATCACCGCCGGCGGCGCCATCCTGGCCCGGTTAAAAGTCGTTGGCGTGGACTACATTTTTGCCAACTCTGGCACGGACTTCCCGCCGATCATCGAGGGCTTGGCGGAGGCTGCGGCCAAAAACATCGCCTTGCCGCGTGCGGTCGTCGTCCCCCATGAGCACGCCGCTATGGGAATGGCGCACGGATATTATCTGGCGACCGGCCGAGCTCAGGCGGTCATGGCGCACACCAGTGTCGGGCTGGCGAACTGCGCCATCGGCGCCATCAACATGGCGACGGAGCACGTGCCGGTGCTGCTGTTTTCAGGCCGCACGCCGACCCTGGAGCAAGGCCGCCTCGGCGCTCGCACGGTGCCGATCGGTTGGGGCCAGGAAATGAGGGACCAGACCGCACTGGTGCGCGAAGCCACGAAGTGGGACTACGAACTGCGGTTCCCCGAGCAGGCGTTGGAGGTGGTGGATCGAGCGTACGCCGTTGCGTGTTCGACTCCTCGGGGTCCGGTTTATGTCAGCCTGCCGCGAGAGGTGCTGTGTGGGCCGTGTCCTTCGGACCGGTTGGATAGACCGAGCCGGATGGCTCCGGTTGAGGCAGGCCCAGCGGTGGGAGCATTGGAAAAGGCGGCAGCACTGCTGGCTGGGGCGCGGCATCCGGTGATCATCGCGCAGCGCGGGTCCGGATCGGCCGAAGCATTTGCAGCGCTGTCGGCGCTAGTCGACGCGTGGGGTATTCCGGTGGTCCAATATTGGCCAAATCAACTCGCGATCGCTTCGGATCATCCAATGGCAGTTGGGACAGAGCTCGATCCTTGGCTGAGCGAGGCGGACGTGGTTCTGGTGCTGGATTGTCTCGCGCCGTGGTCGCCCGCTGTCCATACGCTGAGGCCAGATTGCAAGGTCATCCAGGCCGGGCCTGATCCATTATATAGCCGCACCCCGGTTCGCAACTTCCAGGCAGATTTGTCGCTGGTGGGAGAGACGTCGGAGATTATCCTCGGGGTGGCGCGTGCGATGCAGGCGCATCGGCCGGATGAATGCGCCGACCGCCGGGCGCTTGTGGCCGCCAAGGCTGATGAGATTCGCGTAGCAAGCCGACTTGCGGCGGAGCACGGCCGCATCGGGGAGCAGATGACCAAGGAGTGGGTCAGCCTTTGCCTGTCGCGCGCTATCGAAAGCCTTGATGCGACCGTGCTGTCGGAACTGGGCTGCCCGACAGATCCGATGACCTTGCGCACTGCCTCTAGCTGGTATCAGGAGCCACATTCGGGGGGCCTTGGCTGGTCGTTCCCCTGTGCGCTGGGCATGCAGTTGGCGCGGCCGGATCGGCTGATCGTCGCCACCATGGGGGATGGGTCCTACATGTTCTCGAACCCGGTGGCCTGTCACCAGATTGCCGAGGCGTTGGGGTTGCCGGTGCTCGTTCTGGTGCTGAACAATCGCGAGTGGGGCGCGGTGCGGAAGTCGGTGCTGGGAACATACCCGGATGGTTACGCATCGCGCGAAAACCGCATGCCGCTGGTTTCACTCGATCCGTCACCCGATTTTTCCCTGGTGGCCAAGGCGAGCCGAGCGTGGACGGCGAGGGTGGATCTGGCAGACGAACTGCCGGCGGCGCTGGAAGCCGCGATCCGGCATGTCTCGACCACACGAACCCAGGCATTGGTGGAAATTCGCGTGGCGCCATGACCCGACGCCCGCCGCCGTTGAGCCCTCCCGGATCAGGCGGCCAGCGGCAAGATGGCGGCGCGAACGGCACGCGCGACCTCTACGGCATTGGGAGTGTCGGAGTGCACGCAGATCGAGTCCGCTCCGGTCGGCACATCAAGCCCGCCCGTAGAGCGCGTGACACCTTCGCGGATCGCCCGCACTGTTCGCGCGGCGGCATCGGCAGGATCGACCGGATCATGGATCTGAGTGATGATCACGCCACCTTGGTCGCTGTATTCGAGATCGGCGTAGTACTCGGCCACGAAACGATGGCCACGCGCGGGATAGACCGTCTCGTGTAGTGTGCCCCGCATGCCGAATAGCGGTACGCGGAACACGTCAGCCGCATCGCATATCGCCTGCGCTATGTGGTCCATGCGCGCCGCCATCCCATACAACGAACCATGCGGCTTGATATGTGACAGCGCCATGCCCTCGGCGTCCAGAAAACCCTTTAGCGCGCCAATTTGGTAGATCAGACAGTTCGCCATCTCCTCGCGCTTCATTGCCATCTCGCGGCGGCCGAAGCCTTGCAGGTCCGGCAGCGACGGGTGAGCACCCACCGCCACACCATGCTGCTTCGCCAGGCGCACCGTCTGCCGCATGTGATTGAAATCCGATGCATGGAAACCGCAGGCCACGTTCGCCACGTCGATCAGCGGCATCAGCGCCGCGTCGTCGCCCATGCGGTACAAACCAAAAGCTTCGCCCATGTCGCAGTTCAGCGTAACCATGCCTGATACCTCCTCATTTCGTGGCAAGCTTTTACCCAGTAATCGGTTTGTTCAACAGCGTGCGGCCTGAATTCGACCTCACGTCCGGTTGCCCTAAATCACGAGCCGGCGGATGGCGCGCGTCAGCGCTCGGTGGTATCGATCTTGCTTGCTCTGACGAACAGCGAAGTGATCTGGCCATCCCACTGGATCAAAAGGAACGGAGTCTGCAACGGTGACAGTGACGACGGTTCTTTCTCCATTGCCCGGTATCTTCTATCGCAAGCCGGCACCAGATCAGCCGCCGTACAAGAACCAGGGCGATGCCGTCACCGCAGGTGATACTATTTGCCTGATCGAGGTGATGAAGACCTTTACGCCAGTCATCGCGGAGCACACCGGAACCCTGCGGCACTTTCTCATCGAAGACGAAGACGAGGTCATGGCGGGTCAGCCGCTTTATGAGATCGAGGCCTGATGGGAGATCGAGGCCTGATGGATTTCCGGAGCAGCGAGTGCCGATCAAGAAACTCCTGATCGCCAACCGTGGCGAGATCGCTGTCCGCATCATCCGGGCGGCCCGCCAGCTCGGCATCAGGACCGTGCAGGTCATGAGCAAGGCCGACCGGGACATGCTCGCCGTCCGCCTCGCCGATGAAGCTATCGAGATCGGGCCGGCTCAGGCCACCAAATCCTATCTTCGGCCGGAAGCGATGGTGGCGGCCGCCGAGGCCACCGGCGCCGACGCCGTGCATCCAGGTTACGGCTTCCTCTCCGAGAGCGCCGACTTTGCCGCCGCCGTCGAGCAGGCCGGCCTGACTTTCGTCGGTCCGCGTCCGGAGACAATACGCCAGATGGGCGACAAGGCGACGGCCCGCGCGATCGCCGCCGCCGCGGGTGTGCCCGGCGTTCCGGGTAGCGTCGGCCGGATCGCGAGCGCCGATGAGGCATTGGCGGTCGCTGCCGATGTCGGCTATCCGATCATGATCAAAGCCGCGGCCGGCGGCGGTGGCCGCGGTATTCGCGTCGCCGAAACCCAGGATGATCTGCGCCGCCTCATGCCCCTCGCAAGTGCGGAGGCCGCCGCCGCTTTCGGTGACGGAGGACTCTATCTTGAGCGCTTCATTGCCCGCGCGCGTCATGTTGAGGTCCAGATACTCGGTGACGGCATCGACGCCATTCATCTCTACGAGCGCGACTGTTCGATCCAGCGCCGGAGACAGAAGGTGTGGGAGGAAGCACCCGCCAGCTATCTCGACCCGGCGACGCGCGAGACCCTTTGCGCGTCCGCGGTACAAGTGGCCCGTGCCGTCAGCTATCGCGGCGCGGGTACGCTCGAGTTTCTGTACGATGAAACGACCGGCGAGTTCTTTTTTATCGAAATGAACACGCGCATTCAGGTCGAGCATCCCGTCACCGAAATGATCACCGGTATCGACATTGTCGGTGAGATGCTCCGCATTGCCGGCGGCGAGCGGCTGCGCATCGCACAGAGCGAAATCCGCATGACCGGGCACGCGATTGAATGCCGTATCAACGCCGAGGACGCCGCGCGCGACTTCCACCCATCTCCCGGCAAGATCACCGGCCTCCGCATTCCCGAAGGCGAGGGAATCCGTTTCGATACGATGCTGTATGACGGCTATACTGTACCGCCGTTCTACGATTCATTGCTTGGGAAGCTCATTGTCGGAGGCGAGACGCGCGGCGATGCACTCGCGAGAATGGCCGTTGCACTCGATGCTCTCGATATCCAGGGTCTCCCGACGACCACCGGCTTGCATCGAGCGCTGGTCCGCGATCCAGACGTAGGAGGGCAGCGCACGCACACGCGCTGGCTCGAATCCTGGCTTATCACCAATGCCATTGCCCCCAGTAACGAGGCGGAACGCTGATGCCCACCCGATATTCGTTTGGCGGCGACGAACATCTTTTCGCCGAGATCGACGAAGTGATGTCGCTCGAGGCCTTTTTCAAAAGCCTCGCGCTGGCTCGGGCCGTACGCGAAAGCAACATCAAGGGCGTGACCGAGATCTGCCCGTCCAACGCGTCCATGCAGGTCCGCTTCGATCCCGATCAGATCGCACCGGACGATCTGCTGGCCGAAGTTCGCTCGTTGGAGGCCGCGGGAGAACAAGCGGCGTCCGAGCTGGAAACGCGGATCATCGAGATTCCCGTTTACTACAATGATCCTTGGACACATGAGACGCTGATGCGCTTTCGTGAGCGGCATCAAGACCCAAGTAGCACGGACCTTGAGTACGCGGCCAAAATAAATGGCTATGCGGATGTGCCGGCCTTTGTGGCCGCTCATTCGGGGTCGCCCTGGTTTGTCTCGATGGTCGGATTTGTGGCCGGTTTGCCGTTCCTCTATCAAATGGTCGAGCGGCAGCGCCAGATCGAAGTACCAAAATACCTGCGCCCGCGTACGGATACGCCGAGGCTGACTGTCGGCCACGGAGGCTGTTTCAGTTGTATCTATTCGGTTCGCGGTGCTGGGGGCTATCAGCTTTTTGGCATCACGCCGATGCCGATCTACGATCCAAAGCAGGAAGTCAGTTACCTACGCGACTTCATGATTTTCTTCCGGCCGGGTGACATCGTTAAGTTCAGGCCGATATCTCGAGAGGAATACGACGACGATGTGCGTGCGGTGGACACCGGCCGCTTTTCGCCGCTGATTCGTCCGGTGCGCTTTTCTCTCGACGCCTTCCACGCAGACCCACAGGCCTGCAATAAGCAGCTTCTGGAGACGCTCCATGACAATTGAGGTGTTGAAGCCGGGCCTCTCGACCACGGTCCAGGACCTGGGACGGCCGGGCTATTACCATCTGGGCATCCCGGTTTCGGGCGGCATGGACCGTTTTGCCCTGCGCGCGGCGAATCTGTTGGTTGGTAATGAAGAAGGCGATGCGGTTCTAGAGGTGGTTTTTCTGGGGCCGGAACTGCGCTTCGCCACGGATGCTGTCGTGGCCGTAACGGGCGCCGAATTGCCCCCGAAACTTGATGGGGTACCGTGCGACACCTGGACCGCGATTACGGTGAAGGCAGACCAAGTTCTGTCTTTCGACTTTCTCAAGGCCGGCGCGCGCGCCTATGTCGCGGTCTCCGGCGGTATCGATGTGCCGCTTGTCCTTGGCAGCCGCTCGACATACCCGCTCGGGGCGCTGGGCGGACTTGATGGCCGTGCCCTCAAGGCGGGCGACACCCTCCCGCTCGGTGTTAGGCGGAAGTCGGTGCCGGCGGGACGCACCGTTCCGGCGGAGTTTCGCCCCGGCCGCTCCACGCCGGTTCAGCTTCGCGTATTGCCCGGGCTGTACAATGACCGGGTGACCGAGGAGTCGGCAGTAAATTTCTATGCTGATACATGGAAGGTCGCGCCTGAGGCCGACCGGATCGGCTATCGCTTCCGCGGCGGTCATCCAATCGGATTTGTGCCGCGCGTCCCGCCGTTCGGTGCCGGCTCGGATCCCTCGAACGTCGTCGATTGTTGCTATCCCTACGGATCGATCCAGATACCAGGGGGAACCGAGCCCATCGTGCTCCATCGCGATGCGGTGTCGGGGGGCGGCTATTTTATGCTAGGGGCGGTGATCTCGGCGGACATGGACTTGATCGGTCAGATGCAACCGCACACGCTCACCCGGTTCGTGCAGGTCGACATGGCGACCGCGCTTGAAGCTAGGCACGACCGCCGTCGCCGCATCGAGCGCCTGCGCAACGCACTGGCGTGACGTGCGAGCATTCGTTTCATCTGCATTTTTAACCCCATCTGACCCGTCGCCGCATTTGCTCTATTACTACTGCATCGGGGATGCAGCTGTTGGGGTGCAACACTTTCAAGCAACGTTCCGGGCCGAGTGACGCACCTTTTTCTCGATAGCTGGCAAGACGAGCCCCCTTGCCATGCTCGCGTTTACCCGGATGGCGGCTCGGTCCTAGCCTTCGGGAATGCTGGATTCGAACCTGGTCCGCGCGACGCGGTACCGCTCTCGCTTCGATTTGGCGACCGGGATCGTTCTGCACCGACTCATCAGCGATGCCCTCAAATTTCTGACATCGCCAATTCATCCACCGGTGAAACAACAGGACGTAAACTGAAACGTCACTTGGACGTGATTGCGTTGGCTCCAACGTCCGTTCAGCAATAGAAGCTTTATCAATCCGTTATTTATAGCGACCCGCGTCATCATATCTCCGTGATGAGGCGGAGGTCAAGGAGCGCATATTTCGAGATATCTTCGACCCACAGAGTTATCCACAGGATTTTCCTGCCTTCACCGTGTCTCGATATCCGGACGCCGGATGAAGGAAACAATTTGGTCCCACCTGCCATCCAACGTTGCGGCCAAGCCGAAAGCGGCAGGCGGCAGCACGCGAGCCGATCGAACGCGTTTAGCCATGGACTGTTCCTTCCACCACCATCAATAGCCGGCGATATTGGCGACGCGGTGGCATCAGAACGTTAATCTGGCGTTACGTCATTCGGGTTGCATTACCATAGTGTCACATTCCGAATTGCCGCAATAAGAACTTTGTTCTGCCATGGTGATGTGGAAATATCCTAGATTACAAAACAATCGGATCAAACGATGCGCAGAAATCCACGTCTTTTCCGCTTGACCTCGTCCGTCGCCGTGGGCGCATTGCTGTGGGACGCGGCCTGGCCGCTCGCGGCCATGGCACAACCGGCACCGCCACCGTTGCCCCCGGCCCAGGGCCAACCGGACCAGAACCAAGCAGACCCGCCAGCTCGGGTGGGCCGTGTCGCCGCCATTACGGGCACAGTTTCGTTTCACAACGCGGGCGACACGCAATGGAGCACGGCCAGCGTCAACTATCCTGTAAGCTCCGGCAACGCGTTTTGGACCGAGCCGTCGGCTGAGACACAACTGGAAATTTCCGATAGCCGTATCGCGCTGGCAGGCGGCAGCGAATTTGATGTTTATGCGCTTGACGCCAGCGGCCTGCAGGGGGTCGCGGCGTTGGGCGAGACCTATCTCCGCTTGCGTGATCTCGCCCCGAACGAGATGTGGTCGGTGCAAACGCCACGTGGCCTGGTGCATCTGGGCGGCGCGGGACGTTACGGGATCGTTGTTGGCACCACCGAGCAGCCGACGCTGGTCACCGTCCTGGAGGGATCGGCGCAGATCGAGGGACCCGGTGTGTCGCTTCAGGTCGGTGCCGGCCAGACCGCGACGATCAGTGGCACTGACAGCTTCCAGGGGAGTGTTGGCCCAGCGGTGCGCGACGCCTTTCTGACTGAGCGACTGAACGCGGAACGGCCGCCGCCGGCTCTGGCCTCGGTCCCGGCGCAAGTGGCGGTGATGCCCGGTGGCGCCGACCTGTATGGCGTGGGAAGCTGGAGCCCGGCTCCGGAATATGGCCAGGTTTGGTATCCTCCGGTTTCGCCGGGCTGGGTGCCGTATCGCGAAGGTCATTGGGCCTACGTCGCGCCTTGGGGCTGGACCTGGATTGATAACGCTCCCTGGGGTTTTGCGCCGTTCCACTATGGACGCTGGCTGCAAATCGATGGCCGCTGGGGCTGGACGCCAGGTGAGGCCGCCGTTGCCGGGCCGCCGGTGTACGCGCCCGCGTTGGTTGCGTTCATTGGCATCGGCGCGGGGGTCGCTCTCGGTGCCGCGTTGGCTTCGAGGTCGATCGGTTGGGTGCCTCTAGGCCCGCGGGAGCCGTTCCGGCCGTGGTATCATGCCTCCGATAATTATGTCCGCCAGGTCAACGTCAACCACGTTACGAACATCACCAACATCACGACCAACAACATCACCACCAACAATTTCGTCAATCGCGGGGCCGCGACGTCAATTCCGGCTGCCGCGATGATGGCATCACGTCCGGTACAAGCTGTCGCTCGACCGGTTACCGCCCAGGAGTTTGCGGCGGCACGACCCATCATCGTTGGGCAGCAGCCGCTGCGTCCGACAGCGGCAACCGCCGGGGTTACACCAGCCGTCGCTCGGCAGTTGTACCTGCCGCCTGGCCCTGTGGTCCGGCCGGCGCCGGGACCCGTGGTTCGGACGCAGGCGCCAGGTGCCGCCGGCACGGCTTTCGCCCGTCCCGCGCTCGCGCCACCGGCCGGGTCCGGGCCAGGCAATACGGCGATCCGCCCGGCTGCTGGTGGGCCGGCGACGCCAGAACAGAATCGCCTGCCCCTGACCGCGCCCGGTGGCCGGCCGGCGACCAGCCCGACACCCAACACGCCGGAGCCAAACCGGCCAGCGGTTGTGGCGCCTGGTGCTCACCCGGGCGGGTCGCCGCCGACGGAACCGCGAGTGGTGCACCCGGGCGAACGTGCTCCCGAGCGCGCCGCACCCCCTGTCGCAACGCCCCGGCCCCCACCGCCGACGCCCCAGGCGGCGCGGCCGGTGCCTCAAGCGGCCCCCCCGCCGCCGCATCCAGAGCCCCGGGTCGTCGCCCCGCCCGTAGCCCAACCGCGGCCCGAGGTGCGACCTGCCGCACCCCCTCCACCTAGACCGGAGCCCCCACGACCCGCCGCACCGCCTCCACCCTAGACCGGAGCCTCCACGAGCCGTCGCGCCGCCTCCGAGGCCGGCCCCGGCCGCCCTTCCAGCACCCGCGCCGCGGCCGGAGCCGCCGGCGAGGGAAAAGAGACCTGACCAACATTAACGGGAAGAGGCGGATGATCCGGCCGATCCGATCCGCGCCCCCGCGCCTTTAAATTTAAAGCTGCACGCGTGGTCGCGATTAGTGCCGCCTTAATCGGCCCTCGCAGCCGGGAAGCGCGGTCGCAATCCGTTACGCGACGTTGCGAACTGCAGTATAGCCATGCGCTGCGGTGCGGCGAGGCGATGTTCGACCTGGACAGCGCCGGAACCTCTGGCCCCCCGGAGCGTCTGTGCCGGACTGCCCCCCGGCCCAGATCGACAGGGCCAAGGGCGGGGGCATTCAGGCTGGGCGCGCGCCGGTGTGGATGATCGTACCGACATGCTCGCCCCGCAGCGCCGCGGTCAGCCGGCCTGGAACGAGACCGTTCACGACCTGCACGCGCTCGATGTGGCGGGCGGTGGCCATGACTTCCAGGAGCGCGCGGTCGAACGGCAGCGTGCCCTGTAGCTTTTCCAGGTCTGCAACGCGCGTTTCACCCAGCAACTGCGCCTGCTCGCCGCCGGGGCCGTTCGGGTCGGTGGTGTACACCCCATCCACGTCCTCCACGATCGTTAGTCCCGCCGCGCCAAGTGCGTCGGCCAGCAGGAAGGCGCCCGTATCGGCCCGGTGGTGCGGGATGCGCGAGTTCGGAAATTCGTGGTGGTGATATGGTGGAAAAGCGCTGCCCACCACCGCGCGGGCCGCGCTCAGGTGGATCGCGAGCTGGTTCGCGATGGTCGGGTGCTCGATATAGGAGACGCCCTCGGGGGCGAGCAGCGAGGCAAGGATGTGGCCATTCTGGCCGGCTTCGTTCGCGGCGAGCGAGGCGAGCGACCCGGACGGCAGCCCCAGGTCGAGGCCGACGCTGAACAGATGTCGCGCGCGGATGCCGGCGCCGGTCAGGATCAGCATGCGATGCTCCGGCAGGAGTTTCCGCAGCTCGTCCACGATCGGCAGGATCGCCTCCGGCCCGCGGTCCATGATGGCGCGGCCGCCGATCTTCACCACCTGCAGCCAGGGCAGGATGCGGATCGGCCGCTGGCCGGCGACGGGACGGGTGAGGTCGCTGTCCAGCAGGGTCTGGCGCGCCAGCGCGGACCCAAGGTGCTTGATGGTGCTGGTGGTTTCGGTCATGGCAGTGGCCCCTTAGCGCGCGGTGATGATGGTGCCGACGTGCTCGCCATTGAGCGCGCGGGTCAGGTTGCCGGGGACAAGGCCATTCACGACCTGCACCTCACGGACGTGGCGAGCCGACTGCAGCAGGTCGAGCATCGGGAACTCCAGGATAGAGTCGTGCAGACCCTTCGTCTTCATCTCGTCAACCGTGATCTTCGGGATCAGCACAGCGTCCTTCGCGGTCTTTGGGTTCGCGGTGTAGAGGCCGTCCTCGTCCTTCACATAGATCATTGCCTTGCAGCCGAACTGCTCCGCAACGAGGAAGCATCCGGCGTCGGTGCGATAGGGCGGGATCACGCCCTCGGCGGCGAGGCGCGTCCAGAGGCCATACGGCGGCATACCGCTGAAGACGACGGCGTTCACCTCCTCGAGGTAGAGCGGCACGGCAGAGAGCCCGGCGCCCTCAACCACGGAGATGCCGTGTTTCGCCAGTAGCGTGCCCAGCATGACGGCGTTCTGGTTGGCGACCGAGGCGCCAAGCTGCGATAGCACGCCCGCCGGGAGGTCGAGACGAGCGGCTATCGAGTAGAGGTGGCGGGCGCGGGTGCCGGCGCCGGTGCCGATCAGCATCTTGTGGGTCTCGCGGGCGGCAACGATTTCTTCCACCAGCGGGTAGACGGCGGCGCGGCCGCGGTCGATCACGCTCTGGCCGCCGATTTTGAGCACCGTCGCGTCCGGCAGAATTCGGAAGTCAGACGCTGCCTCCGCCGCCGCCAGAAGCTGCTTGTCGGTCAGCGAGCGCTCCATGAGAAGCAATTCAAGCTCTGCCGTCGTGTTGGACATGGGATAATCCCTTCTCTGTTCAAAGCCTGTCCGCGTTTTCCAGCGGGGCGCGGAGTTCGGCGATCGGCCACATACCAGCCGGCCAAACCGCGTCCGCCGATAGCCTGACGTGGCCGTTGCCGCAACAACCTTGCCTTAGCCAGGCAGCACTTTGATCGACGTCGACTTGACCAAAGCCACAACATCCTTGCCAACAGCGAGGGCAAGGCGCTCGACCGCGTCTGGTGTCACGCGCGCCAGTAAGGCGCCCCGATCCGGAAGAGTAATCTCCACCAACGCGATGTGCTCGACCGCGTCTTGGGTAATTGCGCCTACGCGGCCGGCAATCACATTGTGGACGCTGGTTAGTCCGGGCGCGACTGAAGCCAGGATTACTTCGCGCGCCGGGATGCGAACCCGCAAACGAGAACCCAGCGCGCTGTTCAGCAGTGGGACCCAAAGCAAGACGCTCCCGGCGCGCAGGCCAGTCAACTGACGCGGGGGGTCATGCACCTCTACACCTGAGGTCAGCACAGCACCGGAATCGTCGCGCTTAGCAAATGAGATGTCACCGCGAGTTACCATTTCTTCGAACGGTCCCGCGGCGACCACTTGGCCTTTCTCCAGCAAGACAAGCGTATCGGCCAGGCTGGCGAGTTCTTCCGTGGAATGCGTCACATAAAGGATCGGCAGTTTCAGTACCGTCTTAAGCCGTGCCAGGAAGGGAAGTATTTCCAATTTACGTTGCTCGTCGAGGCTCGACAGCGGCTCGTCCATTGCCAAAAGCGTCGGTTGAGCCAGTAGCGCCCGCCCTATGGCAACGCGTTGGCGCTCCCCGCCTGAGAGCGATATCGGCCTTCGGGCAAGCAGATGTCCGATGCCAAGAAGATCGACGACGTCGTCCAACGCGATTGAACCCGGCCCTGAACGTCGGCTTCCGAACAGGAGGTTTTTCAATACGGACATATGCGGGAACAGCCGCGCGTCCTGGAACACCATGCCAATTCGACGGCGCTCAACAGGCAATGTCCGGCCGGTCTCGGTATCCGCCAGAACCGTGCCGTCGAGGACAATGCGGCAATGGTCCGGCCGCAGAAGGCCGGCGACTGCCATAACGACCGTCGACTTGCCGCATCCGGAAGGTCCGAACAGAGCCATGACGCCAGGCGTCGGCGCTTCGAACTCAATCTTCAGGGCTAAGTTGGTAAACTTGTGGTCGAAGCGGACAGAAAGGCTCATCGGCCCACCAAGACCAGCAGCCGACGGCTGACCCACTCCGAGGCGAGCAATCCACCAATCGCCAGAATGACCGCAATTATCGACAGGCGCGCCGCCACCTCCTCGCCCCCAGGGGTTTGCAGGGCAGCGTAGATCGCCAGAGGAAGCGTCTGGGTTTGCCCAGGAATGCTACCCGCAAAGGTGATTACGGCGCCGAAGTTACCCAGGCATGATGCGAACCCGACGATACCCCCGACCAGCACACCAGGGGCGGCGAGCGGCAGCGTAACATTGAAAAATCGATCGATCGGGCCGGCGCCAAGGGTCCGCGCCGCCTGCTCCAACCCCGGGTCCACGGCCTCCAGCGAGAGGCGAATCGCCCGCAGCATTAGTGGGAATGACATCACTGCGCAGGCGAGTGACGCCCCGGCAGCGGTGAACACGAGCCGGAATCCAAACAACGACTGTAGCCAGGAACCGACCGGGCCTCGGACACCGAATATAATCAGCAACAGCCAGCCGACAACAACGGGCGGCAAGACCATTGGCAGATGGACCAGGGCATCAAGGATGGAACGCCCATAGAAGCGGCCCCGAACCAGCAACCAAGCGAATAGCACGGCTATAGGTAAACCAAAGGCGACGCTGTATGCCGCGACCCGGAGCGTCAGCAATACAACACCCCATTCTTCCGGCGACAGCATGTTCACCCTATGGCCACTACTCGGTGATAAAGCCGAAGCGGGCGAAAATAGTCTGTCCTTCGGGACCCGCGATGAAATCCAGCAGCGAACGTGCCTCGGGCGTGTCGCCCGCCCGTGTTATTGCGAACGGGTAGTTGATGGGGTCGTGGCTACTAGGCGGAAAAGTGCCCACAACGACTACACGGGATGAGGCTGCCGCATCCGTGGCGTACACGACGCCTGCGGGCACCTCGCCACGTTCGACCAACAACAGCGCGCTGCGGACGTTTTCGGCGGGTGCCAGGTGCTTACTCGCGACGTTCCAAACGCCAAGGCTGGTCAGCGCCTGCTTCGCGTAGCGCCCCGCGGGCACATGGGCCGGGTCGCCGACCGCCAGGCGCCCCGTTCGACCCAGTAGGGCCGCGAGATCGAAGCCCGGCTTGAGGTCGATCTGTTGGGGATGCTCTTTCTCCTTCGGGACGATCAACACCAACTGGGTCGACACCACGTCGCGGCGCGACGCCGCATCGATCAGATGCCGGTCAATGGCCCAGTTCATCCAGGCGTCGTCGGCCGAGGCGAAGATGTTTGCACCAGCACCGTGATCGAGCTGGCGCGCGAGCGTTGAGCTGGCGGCGAACGACAGGCTTAAGGGGGGATGATCTTTCGCCACCCAGGCTTGGTCTATCGCTTTCATTGCCTCACTCAAACTGGCCGCGGCGAAAACCGTCAACCGGGCTGGCTGGGCGGCAGCTTGCATTATAAAGGCGAAACCGATCAGGAACGGAATCAGGCGGCGCATTTTCATCGCTCCAGTGGAGGGGCCAGTATAGCGGAACTCGACGTTTGAGGCCGAAGAAAGCGCTTGCGGCGACCCTAACCAGCTGCGCCTGGCACTGGCGCTACTCCCATCTAAACATAGCGAGAGCGCCCGTAAAGCCCCGATGTTGGTGCCGAGCGCAACGTTGAAATGGAAATAGTACCGGCAAGCCTAAATCCAGCTTGTAGATACGAGCAGTCTCGATGACCCTTGCGAAACCACTTCATCGCGGAGTGAGATCGTCAGCGGCAGAAAGTTCGGCGCTCGGCCCACCTTCGCCGCTACTATCTCCGGCCCAACCCTCGCCGCCGTGTCCTTGTCCTGTATATCCGGCGATGCCCGGTTCCATCAGGATGGAACGAGCCATCGGGGCCAAGGCCCAGGGACCCATTCGAACCCGCTCCAGCTGTACACCCACCCAGGGTGCCGGCACAGATCAAGATTGACAGCGCCTTGGCTACGCGGAGAGTGTTTATGGTGCCCACCAATTCAGCCCATAAGCCGGTTTCGACGTGCCGCGATGCGGGAACAACGTCGTCCCCGAATATCTGCACCAGCCGCCATCATGCACTCTCGATCATCCGGGCGCAACGCAGGCGATCCAATCAGCACGGCAAAATTTCGATGTCAGTCCGAATACGAGATGGATCGGATATCATGATGTTTCACACGTCTCGTTGCATTTGCCGGATTGACATCTCCGTATTATCGTTATGGTATAATGGAGACAGCGGCTCGAGATGTGCCGGCTCTTGCTAATGGCCAGCGGGGATGCGGGCGACGGAATTGGCCGATATCTGGATAGCACCTCCAACGGTTACGGTGCGGTGTACAATGCGGGCCTGCCCGGGGTAGCGTCCAATACGACGGAGTATCAATGCACCAGGTACCTACGGCGGCATGGTTGGACTGCAGTATTTCTTTACCCCGGCGATCCGCACCAACATGTCGATCGGCGGCGCTCGGATAATCCTGCCCAGCTACACCTCGCAGTTTGGCGGCTGCGTCGATGCGTTCATCGGGCACTTGCTCGTCCACCAACTCGTCCGAAGCGTCCGGAACGATCAACCTCATATCGGAGCGCGTTCAAGGCGGTGGATCTCGGTGTCGAATACCAGTATGTCGAACGGCATCTACAAGCGCCCTTCGTGGCAGGCACCCACGCTACCACCACCGGTGGCATCGAGAACCGGATCCTGGCTTCCGCCATCGCGCGATTCTGATCGTGGTGGCGGGATCGAGGATTCGTGCCGTCCGGGCCCGCCTCCGTTGGTTTTCGTTCCGAGCCGACCCGTGAGCCACAAGCGGCGTTGCCCTTGAGCGTAAACGGGGGCCGACCCGGCGACCGGAGTGGTTCTTGGCTCGGCGCCCCCGCCAGGCCGCATCGCGCGTCGTCCGACGCCGTGGGTGGGTAACCTTTGGTTAACTCCCCCGACCTACACTGCCGCCTGGCAGCTTGCTTCGAAGGCTGTCGCTCAGCCGGGGAGCGCCCGCTATCGTTATCCAGTCCACCGATCCACCTCGGGTTAGACGTCCGAAGATCGAAGTCGGAGACAAAGCCGTTCTGACGTATCGGGCGATGGCCGATTCGGACGACATCGTCCTGATCCTCGAACGCGATGGCGATGGCGATGCAGCAGCGAATACCGTGGTCATCGTCGCGAGCAATGCAGCATTTCGCCGCGCTTCAGGCTATTCCGACGATCACCTTCTCGGCCGCCCGGCAGCGGACCTGTTCCCCAACCGAGAGCAAGCCGAGATCCTGATGAAGGCGATCCACGACAACGGCTCGCTTCGCTCTGAGCTTCTGTGCAGTCGGGCGAACGGGGCCACCTTCATGATGGGGATGCATCTGATGCCGGCGCCGGCGCGAGCACCTGGGAAGGCCTGCTTCGTAATTCTCGGACGCGACATTACCGCAGCGTTCCAGGCAAGGCAGATGCAGGACTGCGATCCAGCACCTGCTCGCGAAGGTTTTCAGCTCGGTCGATGCCGCGGTGGCTGATCGTCAACGGCGCCGGCCGCATCGTCATGACCAACCGAGCCTGCGATCTTCTGCTGGGCTATGCGCCGAACGCCATGGTCGGGCCGGACTTCAATCGAGATGGTGGCCCCTGATGCACGGGCTCAAGTCATGGCGACTCGTCGAACAGCAAACGGCGGACGAACACGACATCACCTACTCGTCGACCGTGATGCGAGTGGACGGGACCAGAGCTGAAAGTGTCAATACCTCCGTAATCGCAACGACCGGCGACGGAAAAAAATTCCGCATCATCACGCTGCTGCGGTCGATCGCCGGCGGAAGCAGCGCGACCGACAGCGCAGCGAAAGTGTCGGTCGAATCAAGCTGGTCGGTCTCGATGGCGTGCGCACGGCATTGGGAGATCGCTGGCCGGCGATGGCAGAGCGGGTGATGGCAACGGCCGAGGCGGTGATCAAGCGGCATTGCGGGCCGCAGGACAGCTTTCTCGCGCGCCGACGATACCAGTTTCCTGATGTGCTTCGGCGCTTTGAGCGAGGAGGAGTCGTCATTTCGCGCGGCGATGATCGGCCGCGAGATCCGCAATCGGCTGATCGGCCAAGGCGAAGACCCCGACAACGCCTACGTGCGGTCGATCGCGGCAGTGGTGCGGTTATCCCGACCAGCGCGAATCGAATACGGCTTTCCAAGCCACGTTATTGAATGGCTTGGACAAGCAAATCGAACGGCTCGAGCAGGAATCCAGACAAACTCTGATTACCGTATCGGCGAGCTCCGCGTGCGATCTGGTGCCGATCTTTGGGCGTGATGCGTCGCAGGTCGTTGCGCGGCAGGTCCTCATCCCCACGAACGTCCAACATCAGATCGTATGCGCGTTGGCAATCTTGCCGAAGGAGGAATCCCAGGCCTTCGATCCGGATGGACTGTTGTTCGGACTCGCGGCGAAACAGGCGCTTACCGGCCTGGCGAAGGGCGATGTGATACCGCTGCTGGTCGAGATCAGTTTCGATATCTTTGCCACACGTGCCGCTACCGAGCGATTTTTCGCGACGTGTGCCAAGATCGACCGGAGGGTGAGCGCCCGCCTGATCGTGCTGCTGAGTTCGCTGCCAGAGGGTCTGCCGAGGTCGCGTCTGCAGGACTGCATCAACCGCTTACGACCGTTCTGTCGCGGTGTGGGGTGCCTGGTCTATGATGTGGCGGAAGTGTCGCGATTCGATCTCTCGAACGGTTTCAATCCCATCGTGGCGTTGTCCGCCGCGGCGTGCACCGGCAACACAGCCGGAAACCTCAAGGGGCTGTTCACCTCACTGCAGAGCCGCCGAGCCAAAGTTCTCATTCATGAGACCGAAACGGAGAAAGATGCGACTGCATTGCGGTCCCTCGGGGCCGATATGATCTCCATGAAACGGCCTGAGGCGCGAACGCGATGACGGACCGTTATCTAACCGGGACCCTTATTGGATGACGATCCGCGGACCGCTGCTGCGCCCCACCGTCGAGCCAGACACCTTCTCCCACACCCGGGCGGCAAGCGCGCCGTAGGCCCTCGCCGCGTCACTGTCGGGGGTCGAGGCCGAAATCGGTGTTCCGGCGTCGGACGCCACGCGGATATCGAGCAGCAGCGGGATCTCCCCCAGGAATTCCGCGCCTAGATGAGCAGCCTCGGCCTTGGCGCCGCCGTGCCCAAAAATATCCGCGCGATGGCCGCAGTTGGGGCAGCAGTAGAAGCTCATGTTCTCGACCAGGCCCAGCACGGGCACATTGGTTTTCTCGAACATCCGCACGCCGCGGCGGGCATCGATCAGCGCGATGTCTTGCGGCGTAGAGACGATCACGGCCCCGGTCAGTGCCACCCGCTGCGCCATGGTCAACTGCGCGTCGCCAGTGCCGGGGGGCATATCGATCACGAGAATGTCGAGCGCACCCCATTCGACCTGCCCCATCATCTGCTCCAGCGCCCCCATCACCATTGGGCCGCGCCAGATCATCGCGGTTTCCTCGTCAACCAGGAAGCCGATCGACATGCAGGACAAGCCCCAGGCCTGGAGCGGGATCATCTTGTCACCGCGCACCTCCGGCTTGCGATTGATCCCGACCATCCGCGGCAGACTTGGTCCATAGATATCGGCGTCCAGCAAGCCGACCTTATGACCCTGCCGGGCCAGCGAGACGGCGAGGTTGACCGCGACCGTGGATTTGCCGACGCCGCCCTTGCCGGACGCGACGGCGACGATCGCCTTGACCTCGGGCAGTAGAAGCGCCTGCTTTCCGCTTTGGCCCGCGTGACCACCTGGACCCTGGTGGCTGTGACCGGCGCGCGGGAGCAGGAGGCGCCTGCGGCTTGTGTGCAGTCAGGATGGCGGTAGCGTTGGACACGCCGGGCTGACGCATCAAGACGGCCTCGGCCTCTCGGCGCACCGGTTCCATCGACGCGGCATGGGCGCGGTCGGTCAGCAGTGTAGCCTGCACCAGGCCGCCGCGCACCTCGATCGCCTCCACCAGGCCTGCGGTGACGATATCCCGCCCGGAGGCTGGATCTTTGATCGTGCGCAGTGCGGCACGCAGGGCATCCGGAGAGGTGTCGACCATGCTTATATAACCCTTATCTTGCAAACCTCACACGGCGGGCGGATAAGCACCCCGCCGCGTGCGCTTGTCCAGACCGATATGGCGCATCATAGCGTTTCCGCCAACGGCTCGCACAGCCGGCGATCCGATTGGCGAGTCGACAGGAGCAATCCCGATATGCCTTGGAATAACGGCGGTCCCGGTCCGTGGGGCAAACCGTCCGGCTCCGGCGGAGACGGCGACAAGAAACCAACGCCAGGCCCTTGGGGGAATCCAGGGGCGAACAAGGGGGGCAACGGCGATGGTGGCGGGGAGCGTCCTGATCCGGATCGTGGTCCGCGACGCCCTGGCGGTCCGTTCGGCGGCGGTGGTGGACCGTTCGGTGGTGGCGGCGGTCCCTTCGGCGGTGGTAACCAGCCGGATCTCGACCGGCTGATCGCGCAGGCCCAGGGCTATATTCGCAGCCTTTTGGGCGGCGGATCCGGCCGCGGCTCGGGCGGCCGCGGGTTCGGCGGGTTCGCCAACAGCCGTGGCCTGGTTCTGCTGCTGCTGGCGGTCGTCGTGCTTTGGGTCGGCAGCGGCTTCTATCGGGTGCAGCCGGACGAGCAGGGCGTGGTTTTGCGGTTCGGCGCCTACTCCTATTGGACGCCGCCGGGTCTGCATTGGCACGTCCCCTGGCCGGTCGAAGAGGTGGAGCTTCCGACCGTTACCCGTATCAACCGCACTGAAATCGGCTACCGCTCCGCGCCCGGTGGCAATGTCGAAACCGGCCAGGATACCGCGGGTCGCGACGTCCTTGCCGAGAGCCTGATGCTGACCGGCGACGAGAACATCATCGACATCGACGTCGCGGTATTCTGGCGGATCAACGACGCGGCTTCGTTTCTGTTCAACACCGCCAATCCGGAAACGCTGGTGCGTGGGGTGGCGGAAAGCTCGATGCGGGAGGTGATCGGCCGCACGCCGATCCAGCCCGCACTCGGACCATTGCGCGGACAAATCGAGGCCGACGTTCTCAAGCAGACCCAGGAAATTTTGGATCGCTACAAAGCCGGGGTGGAGATCACCCAGGTGCAGTTGCAGAAGGTGGATCCGCCGGCCGCGGTAATTGAAAGTTTCCGAGACGTCCAGCGCGCCAACACCGATGCCGAGCGGATGCGCAATGAGGCCGAGTCCTACCGCAATGACATCGTGCCGCGGGCCCGCGGTGACGCCGCCCGCATCGTGGCCGAGGGGCAAGGTGCCAAGGCGGCCTCTGTCGCGCAGGCTAACGGTCAGACGCAACGCTTCGACAGCGTGTTGAAAGCTTATCAGGCGGCAAAGGACGTGACCCTGCGCCGGATGTATTTGGACACCATGGAGGACGTACTCGCCCACGCGCAGCCTTTGGTCGTCGATGACAGGCTTCGGGGCCTTGTCCCGTTCCTGCCACTGAACGTGCCACCACCGGCAGCGGTCATCCCGCCCGCACCGGCTTCCTCGGCCTCCGTGGGCGCCACCCGATGAACCGGATCACCATTGCCGGCCTCGCTCTGGTGGTGGTGCTGGCCATCATCGCCAGCGCCAGCTTGTTCACCGTGACACAGACCGAGCAGGTGCTGGTCGTGCAATTCGGCAAGGTCGTGCGTCCCATCGAGGACCCGGGGTTGCACGCCAAATGGCCGATCGCACAGAACATCATCAGCTTTGATAAGCGCCTGCTGGCGGTTGAACTTCCAGGTGAGGAAGTGATCCTGGGCGACCAGCGCCGGTTGATCATCGACACGTTCACCGTCTTCCGCATCACCGATCCGCTACGCTTCTACCAGGCCATCGGCCCGATCCCCGAGAATATTCGCGGCCGCCTAAACTCGGTCGTCACCGGCAGCCTGCGGCGCGTGCTCGGCAACAACAAGCTGCTGGATGTGCTGTCGGCCGATCGGGAGCGGATCATGTCCGCGATCCGTGGTCAGGTGAACACCGAGATGGAGAACTTCGGCGTCACCATTGTCGACGTTCGGATCCGGCGCGCCGATCTCCCGCAAGAAAACACCCAGGCGATCCTGTCGCGGATGCAGTCGGAACGCCAACGGGTGGCCGCGCAGGCTCGCGCGGAGGGCGCCGAAGCGTCGCAGCGCATCAAGGCCGATGCCGAACGGGAACGCACTGTGCTAGTGGCGGACGCAAAAGCCACTGCGGACAATTTACGCGGCGAGGGCGAGGGCGAGGCGACCAATATCTATGCCAAGGCGTTTGGTCAGGATCCGGCGTTCTTCTCGATCTGGCGCACATTGCAGGGCTATCACGACATCTTCGACAGTGGCGCGGCGCGATTGGTGGTGTCTCCGGACAACGACTACCTGAGGTATCTACAGGCGCCTCCGCCTGATCCATCACGCCCCGATCCATCACGCCCCGATCCATCACGCCCCGATCCTCACGCCCCGATCCTTCACGATAGGAAATCGTGCCAGAACGACCGGTGTCTTGCGCCGGATAAGTTGCTAGCCTCGCGTTCCAGACCATATATGGCTCATTCGCCAGGAAAAATTGATCATGCGCCTGTTTCGCTCCTCCGCCGTCCGCGTTGCCCTGCTTGGTGTGTCTTTCGCTATGGTAACGCCGGCCGCTCCGCTGATTCAGCCAGCGCTTGCGCGCTCGGCGCCGGACAGTTTCGCCGACCTTGCAGCCAAGCTGCTGCCTGCCGTGGTCAATGTATCCTCCACGCAGACGGTCACGGCCAAGAATGGCGCACCTGGCCCCGGATCTGGTCCGGAGGTGCCGATTTTCCCGCCCGGCTCCCCCTTTGAGCAATTCTTCAAGGATTTTCTCAATCGTAATCATGGCGGCCAAGGTGGCGGCGGCGGTGGCGGCGGTGGCGATAGCCCGCCGGCGGCGCGGCGGGCGCAGAGCCTCGGGTCTGGGTTCATCGTCGACCCGGCAGGCTACGTGGTCACCAACAACCATGTCATTGAAGGCGCCGACGAGGTCTCCGTCACCCTGCAGGATAATACGGTGCTGAAGGCAGAGATCATCGGGCGTGATGAGAGCGGCGACATCGCGTTGCTGAAGGTGAAAACTGACAAGCCATTGACGACGGTCGATTTTGGCGACTCCGCACAATCTAGGGTCGGCGATTGGGTGCTGGCGATCGGCAACCCGTTCGGGCTGGGCGGCACGGTGACGGCAGGCATCGTTTCCGCGCGCGGCCGCGACATTCATCAGGGCCAATACGACGACTTCATCCAGACTGATGCGGCGATCAACCGTGGCAACTCGGGCGGGCCGCTGTTCAACATGGACGGCCAGGTCATCGGCATCAACACGGCGATCTTCTCGCCGTCGGGCGGGTCGATCGGCATCGGGTTTTCCATCCCGTCCAACATGGCGAAGAATATCGTCTCGCAGTTGAAGGCATACGGGCATCCGCGGCGCGGCTGGTTGGGCGTGAAGATCCAGCAAGTAACGCCGGAGATCGCCGAGAGCCTGGGTCTGAAGGACGCCAACGGCGCGATGGTTGCGGGTGTCACCGATGGCGGTCCGGCGGAGAAGGCGAAGATCCGCGGCGGTGATGTCATCCTGAAATTCGGCGGTCAGGATGTGAAGGAGATGCACACCCTGCCTCGCATCGTGGCGGACGCGGAGGTTGGCAAGGAAGTTCCGGTGGTGCTGTGGCGTGACGGCAAGGAGGTCACCGTCCAGACGGTCCTGGCGGAACGGCCGGCGGACGTGGAGCTTGCCGCGGGGGACGCCGGCGGCAAACCGACGACCAACTCCACGAAACCTACGGATATCACCGGGTTGGGGTTGAAGGTTGCACCCGTGAGCCAGGACTTGAAGGACAAGTTCCAGCTTGGTGCCGATCAGAAGGGCGTGGTCATCACCGATGTCGCGCCGAACACAGCCGCGGCGGAGCGTGGCCTGAAGCCGGGCGACGTGATTGTCGAGGTACAGCAAGCGGAGGTGACGGCGCCCGCCGACATCCAGAAGCAGGTTGATGCGGCACGGAAAGCCGACCGCAAGAACGTCCTGATGCTGATCCAGCGGGAGGGCGGCGTGCAATACGTGCCGCTGTCCATCACCAAGAGCCCCGACGGCAAGGACAAGCAGCCGGGATAGGCCTCGCTTCTACTCGGACTGGTGGCAGCAGACACATATCTTATTGCCGTCCGGGTCACGGAAGTACGCCCCGTAGTAGTTGGGATGATAGTGCGGCCGTAAACCGGGCGGCCCCTCGCATTTTCCGCCGTTGGCGAGCGCGGCGGCGTGACTTCGACCGACGATGTCCCGGCTTTTTGCCAGCAGTGCGATCATTTGTCCGTTTCCCGGATTTGCCGGCTCGCCGTTATAGGCGTGGCCGATAAGGAGGAGTGGCCGATCGGCGATTGGCTGCTTCCAGCCGGCCCAGGGGATTTCGGGGTCGCTGAATTTCAGCTCCAGCCCAAGCGTCGTCATGATCCCGGTATAGAAGGCAAGGGCTCGGGGGAAGTCAGTGATTCCGACGAAGACGTGAGACAGCACGGGCAACTCCGGTTATAAGCGGTGGCCATGAGTTGGTCGGCTCGACAATACAGCAGCTTCGAGAAAGAACGCACGCGTCCGGTGCGGGACCTGCTAAGCGGGGTTGAAACAACCCGCGTGAAGCGCGCCATTGATCTTGGCTGTGGTCCGGGCAACTCGACCGAACTACTGGTGGATCGCTTTCCGACCGCCGAGGTAAGCGGGCTAGACAGTTCCGCCGACATGATCGAGGCGGCGCGCAAGCGGTTGCCTGGCTTACGCTTTGATCTCGGCGGCATCGCCACGTGGGACGCCGCAGGGCCGTTCGACGTGATCCTGGCGAACGCGGTGTTGCAATGGCTACCGGATCATGAGGCGCTCATGCCTCGGCTGATCGGCAAGCTGGCGGACGGCGGCGCTCTGGCGGTACAAATGCCGGACAACCTAGAGGAACCGGCGCATCGGCTGATGCGGCAGGTGGCGGCGGCGGGACCGTGGGCGAGCAGGCTGGCGGATGCTGCGGGTGCTCGAACCCCGAGGCAAGGTGCCGCATGGTATTATTCGTTGCTGCGCACCCATGCCCGCCGGGTTGATGTCTGGATGACGACCTATCACCACGTCCTGACTGGCGGGACTGATGCTGTGGTGGAATGGTTCAAAGGCAGCGGGTTGCGGCCGTTTCTGGCGCCGCTCGACCCTGTCGAGACCGCCAAATTCTTGACGGATTATCGAGCCGCACTGTCAGATGCCTATCCGCCATTGGTGGACGGCTCCGTGCTGCTGCCATTTCCCCGGTTGTTCATTGTCGCGACGCGATAGTCGTTTACCCCGGAGCAGGCGGTTACCCACGCGGCGGCCGACGCAACACAACCCACGCCGGCGCATGGTCGCTGGCTCCGGGTGCGCCGCGGACGTCTCAGTCCACACCGGCATCGACCAGCCGCTTTCGCCAACACCGGGCTAAGCAGCAGGTGGTCCAGCCGTAGGCCTGCGTCGCGTGCCACTGGATTGGGCAGGCAGCGACTGACGTTGTTGATGCTGAACGTGGCGATGTTCAATCGACTTTATCTATTCGGCTGGTCGCGGATGGTGAGAACTTTCGCCTCGGATCGTGCGAACTCCCGGATCGCGGCCCTGACGTGATCGTTGTGTCAGCGACGGCGCCTTAGTCGCTAACAAAAGCTGATGCCGGATACCCCTGGGCGAACAACAGTGCACGGAGGTCGGCGTGATCGACCTTCGCCCTCGCCTCCTTGGCGACGATCGGCTTGGCGTGGAACGCGACTCCCAGCCCGGCTGCTCCGATCATATCCAGATCATTGGCCCCGTCACCGACCGCCAGCGTGGCGTGCAGTTTGACCCCGCGTTGGGCCGCCAATTCGTTGAGCGCCGCCAGCTTGCTGTCCCGATCCAATATAGGTTCCGCCACCTGCCCGGTCAGCGCCGAACCATCATCCAGCAAGACGTTCGAGCGGTGCACGTCGAAACCCAGTTCAGTCGTGACTTTGCCGGTGAAGAAGGTAAAGCCGCCGGACACCAGCGCCGTCAGTGCTCCCCTCGCTCGCATGGTTGCAACCAGTTCGCGAGCGCCGGACGTCAGGCGAACGCGCTGCCAGGTTTTCTCCAACGCATCCAAATCGAGGCCCTTCAGCATCGCGACGCGTGCGCGTAGCGCGGCCTTGAAGTCCAGTTCGCCGTTCATCGCCCGCCTAGTGATTGCGGCGATCTCTTCGCCAATCCCGGCAAATCCGGCGAGTTCGTCCAACGTTTCGCCCTCGACAATGGTGCTGTCCATGTCGGCGAGCAGCAATGCTTTGCGCCGGCCGCGGGACTTGGTCACGATCGCATCGATTGGCTTCCCGTCCAGCGCGGCCCGCAATGCGACCTGATCGAGTGGCACGGACAGCGGAATATCTGCCGCCTCCCCGTGGGAGAGGATGACCGGCGGGGCGCCACGCACCGCGTTGCGGATTTGGTTGAGGATCGCAGGCGTGAGCGTTATGGCCTCGCGTTGGGCGACTACAGTGAGTATTTCGGTCATCGCTGTCCGGAACCTGACAGCCGCCTCCTGGTCAGGCAAGCGAGTGCTCGCCGTGTCGGTGGTTCAGCGGCCGGCGTTTTCTGCACCGGGGGTGCCCTCGCCTCTTTGTCGGACAATCCCGATCCAGGAGATCGCCCGTCATCTACAATCCAGAAAGATAACTGGCCAACGCCGTCAGTTCGGCCGGATCGGCGGCGTTCATTAAATCAGTCATGCCAGGATTATTGGCGCGAATTCCCGTGCGGAAATCGAGCATCGTCTTGGCCAAATATGTACGCTGCTGGCCGGCGAGTCGCGGCACGGAACCCGCGGACTTATAGTCGGCGAAGTGGCAACCGGTGCAACCGACCGAGGTATTCGCCCGTAACGCGCTGCGTGCGTCCGCATCCGACGAACTCGGCTGGGCAAGATCTGGCCAAGATTTGGTCGAAAAATACGCTGCGAGCGCCTGCAAGTCCGACTTCTCGAGCGGTTCTAAGATCGGCCCCATCACCTCGACTTTGCGCACGCCTCGCTTGATGTCACGCAATTGCAAGTAGAGGTAGCCTTCGTTCTGGCCCCAGATGACCGGGATCGCCGGGTCGCTCGGCACCCCAGACGCGCCATGACAGGAAGCGCAAATTTGCGCCTTAGTCTCTATCTCACCGGCGCGCACAGGCGCGGTGAACAGGAGCCATCCCACCCCACCCAGTCCGAGAGCGACTGCGACGCGGCGTATCAGGCAAATCCGCATTCGTCTTGGTTCCGTTACAGGGAGGACGGCGCGAACCGTTCCGCTCGCGCCCCGGGCCCACCCAGCAAACCATGAAGGCGATGATTTAGTCGACTGTGAAGGCGATGATGTTGTTGCCGCGCTTGTAGTCGAGCTGCGTATTTCCGCCGGCACCGACCACGATGTACTGCTTGCCGCCCACCGAGTAGGACGAGGGTGGGGCATTCACCCCGGCACCGGCCTGAAACATCCACAGCGTTGACCCGGTTTCGGCATCATAGGCCTTGAACTGGCCATTGCCCTCGCCGGTGAAGATCAGCCCGCTCGCAGTGGCGAGAACGCCGCCGATCATTGGCTGCGGGGTTTTCACCTGCCAGCGGATTTTGCCGGTGTTGTAGTCGACCGCACTGATGTTGCCCCACTGTTCCTCGGTCGGAATCACCTTGAAGGCACCGCCGAGCCAGAGTTTGCCGTTGGGATATGCGGAGTTGGCGACGTGATAGGTCATGGGCTGATGCAGGTTGATCGCGTAGGCCAGTCCGAGCTGCGGGTTGACCGCCATCGGCGACCATTCCACGCCGCCGTTCGCGCCCGGCAACATCCTTGCCCCGTCCTTGGTTGGCAGAACCCACATGTTCTCCTGCGGCACCATCGCCTCGGAGTAACGGATGAGGCTGCAGTCCTTGCGATTGTTCACATAGACATGACCGGTCTTACCGGCATGCAGCACACCCGGAACGGTGTTGCCGTCCTTGTCCTTGACATCAACCAGCACCGTGGGGCTGACCGCGTCGAGGTCCCAAACATCATGGGCGATGTACTGGAAGTGGCAAGCATATTTGCCAGTGTCGAGATCGAGCGACACCAGAGAGTTTGTGTAGAGATTGTCGCCCGGACGGACAGAGCCGTCGAGATCGGGTGAAGGGTTGCCGACCACGAAAAAGATCCGGTTCGTTGCCAGATCAATGGACGGGTTCTGCCACACGCCGCCACCCAGGGTTTTCGCGGGATCGCCGTTCTTGGCATAGGCGGCCTTTTCGGCGGCGATGTCACGATGCATGTCGCGGCCGGTGGCGTCCTTCTCCGCCCAGACGCCCGAGGAGTTGTCGGGGATCGTCGAAAAACTCCAGACCGGCTTGCCGGTCTCGGCGTCGAACGCCTTGACGAAACCGCGAATGCCGTATTCGCCGCCATTCGTGCCGATCAACACCTTGCCATTAACGACGGTGGGTGCCATCGTTTCGCTATAGCCATCTTCCGGATCGGCGATCGCGACGTCCCACGCCACTTTGCCCGTCTTGGCATCGAGCGCCAGCAGATGGCTATCAAGGGTTGCGAGGTAGACTTTCGAACCAGACACGGCCACGCCGCGGTTGTTGGGGCCGCAACAGTAGGTCGTGATCGGCCCGAGTTTGCGTGCATAGTGCCAGAGTTCCTCACCCGTGCGCGCATCGAGCGCGTAGAGCTGGCTGAACGAGGTGGTGACATACATCACGCCGTTCACGATGATCGGCGTCGTCTCCATCGACTCTTTTACTTCGGTCTGGAATATCCAGGCGGGGTGCAAGCGCCCGACATTTGCCGGATTGATCTGCTTGTTGGGATAGTAGCGAAGCTGGCCATAGTCACCGTTGGTAAGGAGAAAATTCGAGCCGTCGCTGCCCGCTCGCGTCAGCATGTCCTGCGTAACAGTAGACATGTCGCCGAATTTGGTTGCCGCCTTGATCTCCTGCGCGCTTGCTGATTGCGGGACGCCCATCCCCCCAGCGCCGCCCGCAACGAGCGACGAAGCCAACACAATGGCTCGTATTGCCGACATCTGATCCGTCTCCCCGTTGTCGCCGGCATAGCCGACGTTTCGCTCGCATTATTGTCCAATCTAAACCATTTAGCAATGTGACAATAACAAACGAGCAAATGGAACGCCGCGCCCACACGCGATCGCCTGCGCGACAGGAAGCGCGTAACTAAGCTGCTGAGTCCGGCGAATTTTGGTATGGATGCCATGCACCGGGCGGTCGCGGGCCGGACGTTGGAGATTGGGATACGAAATACGATGACGGCCATGGCACCCTCGTCCAATGGTGCGGGCGCTCCCGCTTCGCTTGCCGCCGACACGTTGCCGCAAGCACTGATCATCGCCGGCCCGACCGCCAGCGGGAAGTCTGCTTTGGCACTGGTGATCGCCCTGCGGTTGGGCGGGACGGTAATCAATGCCGATTCGATGCAGGTTTATCGGCAGCTCCGGATCCTGACTGCCCGGCCTACCGTGCAGGAAGAGGCTCACGTTCCGCACCGGCTCTACGGCATCCGTTCCGCGGCGGAGGCCGGCAGTGTCGCGTGGTGGCGGGACGAAGCCCTCGCGGCGATGAACGAGGCGCGAGCCGCTGGGCGGCTGCCGATATTGACCGGCGGATCTGGGATGTATTTCGCCGCCCTGACTGACGGGCTGGCCGAGGTTCCCGATCCCGGTCCCAATGCGCGAGCCGAGGCGCGGCGGCTGTTGGCCGAACAGGGGCCCGCCGCGTTGCACGCCAGCCTGGCGCACGTCGATCCGGCCACTGCCGCTCGTTTAAAGCCGGAAGACAGCCAGCGCATCGCCCGAGCATGGGAGGTTTGGCGAGGGACGGGGAGGGGCCTCGCCGCTTGGCAGAGCCAGCGGAGCGAGCCGGTCCCGTGGCGTTTCAGCGCGATCCGGCTCGATCCCCCGCGCGACGACCTGCGCGCCGCCATCGCGATGCGCTTTCAGGCGATGCTGCGGGACGGCGCTTTGCAGGAGGTGCGCGATCTGCTGGCGTTGAACCTCGATCCAAGCCTGCCGGCGATGCGCGCGCACGGGGTGCCGGAGCTGTCAGCCCATCTTGCCGGCTCCCTGTCCCTGCAGGAAGCCGGACGCCAGACGGAACTCGCCACCGGTCGGTACACAAAACGGCAAGCGACATGGTTTCGTCACCACGCCCTTGCAGCTCAGACCCGCGTATTTTCGATTAATGCGCGATTTTGGTCTATGACACAATTTTCGGAAAGCGAACGCGACAATTTATTCACGTTTATTGAAAATGGAGGTTGACCAAGAGGTCCCAACAGGGATATCGAACAAGCTAGATTTAGCAACGGGAGCCGAACTATGTCGGCGGATATGACTCAGTCGGGAGCAGAAATCCTTCTTCGTGCCCTTAAGGATCAGGGCGTAGAGGTTATTTTCGGCTATCCCGGCGGCGCCGTACTGCCGATCTACGATGCGCTGTTCAAGCAAAACGCTATCCGGCACATCTTGGTTCGCCAGGAGGGTGGCGCGGTACATGCGGCTGAGGGCTACGCCCGTTCCACCGGCCGCGTTGGCGTGGTGCTGGTGACCTCGGGGCCTGGTGC
Source organism: uncultured Pseudomonadota bacterium (assembly GCA_963832865.1). Taxonomy (GTDB): domain Bacteria; phylum Pseudomonadota; class Alphaproteobacteria; order Acetobacterales; family Acetobacteraceae; genus Rhodopila. The sequence continues at coordinate 246,038 of CAWHWH010000063.1, read as the reverse complement.
GACGAACGCAGTAACCGGCCTGGTCGATGCACTGATGGACAGCATCCCGGTCGTCTGCCTGACCGGTCAGGTGCCGACGCATCTGATCGGCAACGACGCTTTTCAGGAGGCCGACACCACGGGCATCACCCGGCCGGCAACCAAGCACAACTATTTGGTCAAGCGGCCCGAGGACCTCGCCCGTGTGGTGCATGAGGCGTTCTATGTTGCCCGCAGCGGCCGGCCCGGTCCGGTGGTGATTGACCTGCCAAAAGACATCGTCATCAATCCGGCCCCCTACGCGGAGCCCACCGGCCAGCATCCCAGCTATCGCCCCCGGACGGAACCCGATTTGGGCCAGATCGCCAAGGCGGTCGGTCTAATGAAGCAAGCAAAGCGTCCGGTGATCTATGCCGGCGGCGGCGTCATCAACTCCGGGCCGGAGGCAGCGGCCGCGTTGACCCGGCTGGCTCGGCTGACCGGTTTTCCGGTCACCAACACCCTGATGGGTTTGGGCTGCTACCCGGCCAGCGATCCGCAGTTTCTCGGCATGCTGGGTATGCACGGCACCTACGAAGCCAATCTATCGATGCATGGCTGCGACGTGATGCTGGCCGTCGGCGCGCGCTTCGACGACCGTGTGACTGGGCGGCTGAACGCGTTCAGCCAAGGCTCTCGGAAGATCCACATCGACATCGACGGGTCCTCGATCAACAAGAACGTCCCGGTCGAGGTCCCGATCATGGCCGACGCGGGCAACGCGCTGTCTGCGCTGGTATCGGCGTGGCAGGCTCACGACGGACCCACCGACCAAGTCGCGCTGGCGTCGTGGTGGCGCCAGATTGATGAGTGGCGGACGAAGGACAGCCTGAAATTCAACCAGGACATGGCGCGCGGCGGGATCATCAAGCCGCAATACGCCATTCAGCGGCTGTTCGAGATCACCCAGGCGCGGCGCAAAGAGGTGTTCATCACCACGGAAGTCGGGCAGCACCAGATGTGGGCCGCCCAGCATTTCCATTTCGAAAAGCCGAATCGCTGGATGACCTCGGGCGGGTTGGGGACGATGGGCTATGGGCTGCCGGCCGCCATGGGGGTGCAGATCGCGCATCCGGATGCCTGTGTGGTCGATATTGCAGGCGAGGCGTCCATCCTGATGAACATTCAGGAAATGGGCACGCTGGCGCAGTATCGGCTGCCGGTGAAGGTATTCATCCTGAACAACCAGTACATGGGCATGGTGCGGCAGTGGCAGGAACTGCTGCACGGCAGCCGTTACTCGGAGACCTACTCCGCGGCGCTGCCTGATTTCGTCAAACTGGCGGACGCCTTCCATGCCACCGGCATGCGGGCGAAGTCGGTCGATGAATTGGACGACGTCATCAATGCGATGCTGGACTGCCCAACCGCGGTGATCGCGGACATCGCAGTGGATCAGACGGAGAACTGTTTCCCGATGATTCCCAGCGGGGCGGCGCACAACGAGATGCTGCTCGGTCCGGAGCATGAGGCGTCCGGCGCCGGCATCACCGACGCGGGCATGGCGCTGGTCTGATCGCGTCTGGCTCTTGCGTCTCCGGTCGCGGCGGGGCATGACCCCGCGCGCGGGGCGGAAGTTGTTTCCCCTCGTATTTTGGTCTCGATGATGCCCAGCTCCACTGACACGACGCAACGCAGCGCGACCATATCGGTCCTGGTGGACAATGAGTCCGGTGTGCTCGCGCGCGTCATCGGGCTGTTTTCCGGTCGCGGATACAACATCGACAGCTTGACCGTCGCCCCGGTCGATGCCGCCGGACTGCGCAGCCGCATCAATATCGTGACCTCCGGCACCTCCATGGTCATCGAGCAGATCAAGGCGCAGCTCGACCGTCTGGTGCCGGTGCACCGCATCGCCGACCTGACCATGGACGGACCTCATGTCGCTCGGGAACTGGCGCTGGTGAAGGTGATCGGGACCGGCGAACAGCGGGTCGAGGCGATGCGCATCGCCGACACATTCCGGGCTCGCGTGGTCGACACGACGCTAGGCAGCTTTGTGTTCGAGCTGACCGGCGCGGTCGACAAGATCGACGCATTCATCGAACTGATGCGCGATCTAGGCCTGGCGGAAGTTTCCCGCAGTGGCATCGCCGCGCTCGCCCGCGGCACAAGGACAATCTGATAGAGCCGTAGCGATCACGGTGCCTGTTTTAGGTATCTTTGCTGTAAGTACGTTCTGATTAGCCGAAAGGGGTCCGAGGTGGCACTGATCGAGGGCTTCCGGGTTCAGAACTACCGATCGCTGCGGGACGTGGCACTTGGGCGCCTATCAGGCTATCCGGACGCGGCCATTCTGACCCCCCTGACGGTGGTGATCGGGAAAAATGGTGCCGGCAAAAGTACGCTGTTCGATGCGTTCGGCTTCATAGCGGATTCCTTGACCCTCGGCGTTGAAGCAGCCTGTGACCGGGAGCAGCGTGGTGGTTTCGAGCGTCTGCGCTCCCGAGGCATCCAGGAGCCAATGAGGTTCGAGATCTACTATCGCGAGACCCAGAACCAGCGCCCTATCACTTATGAACTGGCGATCAATCTAGACGAATCCGGACGCCCCTACGTTGCGTCTGAGATCTTGCTGCAACGCCGGCAAGGGCAACGTTATGGCCGCCCTTTCCCGTTTCTGCGCCTGTCGCGTGGCAACGGTGAGGTGTGGGCGGGGGAGGAAGCGGTCGAGATCGAAGGCGAGGAATCCAACGAACGAATGCCGGTCGCGCTGACGGATATGCGCCAACTAGGCATTGCGACGCTGGGAACTCTGAGAGATCATCCGCGAATCACCCGGTTTCGAGACTTCCTCAAGGGGTGGTATCTGTCCTATTTCACGCCCGATGCCGCACGCGGCCTGCCGGTCGCCGGCCCCCAGCGGCATCTGAATGTACATGGCGACAACCTAGGCAATGTCGTTCAGTTCATGCAGCGGGAACATAAAGAACGTTTCGAATCGATTCTGCGCCGCATCGCCGAGCGGATACCGGGCGTTACAAGTATCGATACCCACGTCACAGAGGACAAGCGGGTTCTGCTCCGCTTTAATGACGCTGGGTTCAATGACCCGTTTTTCGCGCAGCAGATGTCCGACGGGACGCTAAAGGTGTTTGCGTATTTGCTGCTCTTGGAAGACCCCGACCCGCCGCCGTTCATCTGTATCGAGGAACCCGAGAACGGCCTCTACCATAAGCTTCTGGAGACGTTGGCGCGGGAGTTCCGGGCACATGCCACAGGGAAACGCAACGCGCCGCAGATATTTGTGACCACACATCAGCCCTACTTCCTCGACGCGCTCGACCCGGAAGAGGTCTGGATATTGGAGAAAGGACCCGACGGGTTTTCGGCCATTCGCCGTGTGTCAGAGCTTGAGATCGTCAGAAATCTGGTTGCCGAAGGCCTGCCGTTGGGTGGTCTTTGGTACAGTGACTACCTCGATTCGAGGTAGTCATGCACATCGAGATCCTGACGGAGGACAGTTCCGGGTACCGCCTGCTTGAGCATTTGATGCCAAAACTGATCGGGTCGCTTGGCGCGCCTCATTCGTGGCGCGTCCATCCCTATCGCGGAATTGGCCGCATTCCGCGAGGTCTATCAGCAACGTCAGATCCGTCGAAGCGCATACTACTGGATCAGTTGCCTCGTTTGCTGCGCGGCTATGTCAGCACTCCTGGTGTGGATGCGGTTGTCGTGGTGCTCGACGCCGACGAGCGTGACTGTGTCACCTTCTTGAACGAATTGCGATCGCTTGCGGTATCGTGCAGTGCGTCGCATCTCGTGTTGTTCCGCCTCGCGATCGAAGAAACCGAGGCCTGGTATCTCGGCGATCGCGCCGCTCTGCAGCGCGCCTATCCAAAGGCACGGATGCGGGCATTGGACCAATATGAGCAGGATTCCGTCTGCGGTACCTGGGAGCTGGTCGCGGAAGCCGTCTATCCAGGCGGGTCGCGCGCGATCCAGCGAACCGGATGGCCCTTGCCTGGCCAAATCAAGCATGAATGGGCCGATCGGATCGGACCGTTGCTTGATCCGGAGATCAATCTGTCGCCCAGCTTCGGCAAACTCCGCGACGGCATAAGGCGCTTGGCCACCGGACAGCCGCCCAACCATCCCGCTCCCACCGTAGGGGCTGATCACTGATGGTTAATTGTGGCTCACTCGGTCATAACCGCACGCAAATTGACAGTGTGAAGGGATAAACAGATGCGCGTTTACTACGATCGCGATGCGGACGTGAACCTGATCAAGGGGAAGAACGTCGCCATCATCGGCTATGGCAGCCAGGGCCACGCCCATGCGCTGAACCTGAAGGACAGCGGCGTCAAGCAGCTTGCGATCGGTCTCCGCTCGGGATCAGGCGGTGTCGCCAAGGCGGAAGGTGCCGGGCTGAAAGTCATGGACCCGGCCGATGCCGCGAAGTGGGCCGATGTGGTCATGGTGCTGACGCCGGATGAGGGCCAGGGCGATCTGTACCGCGAAAAGCTGGGGCCGAACATGAAGTCGGGCGCCGCGCTGGCTTTTGCTCATGGCTTGAACGTTCACTTCAACCTGCTCGATCCGCGGCCCGACATTGATGTGTTCATGATCGCCCCGAAGGGTCCCGGTCATACCGTCCGCAGCGAATACCAGCGTGGCGGCGGGGTTCCGTGTTTGGTGGCGGTGGCGCAGAATCCGTCCGGCAACGCGCTGGAAGTGGCGCTCTCCTACGCCTCGGCAATCGGCGGCGGCCGCGCGGGTGTCATCGAGACGACCTTCAAGGAAGAATGCGAGACCGATCTGTTCGGCGAGCAGGTGGTGCTGTGCGGCGGCCTGGTGGAGCTGATCAAGGGTGGCTACGAGACGCTGGTCGACGCCGGGTATGCACCCGAGATGGCCTATTTCGAGTGCCTGCACGAGGTGAAGCTGATTGTCGATCTGATCTATGAAGGTGGGATCGCCAACATGAACTACTCGATCAGCAACACGGCGGAGTATGGCGAATACGTCAGCGGACCCCGGATCATCAACGCTGAAACGAAGGCGGAGATGAAGCGCGTGCTGGCGGACATTCAATCCGGCCGTTTCGCGCGCGACTGGATGCTGGAGAACAAGGTCAACCAATCCAGCTTCAAGGCCACGCGGCGCCGTCTGTCTGAACATCCGATCGAGCAGGTGGGCGAGAAGCTGCGGGCAATGATGCCATGGATCAGCAAAAATGCACTGGTTGATAGGACAAAGAACTGATCGGACGATACCTGGAGATCCGCAACGATCGAGGCACCGGCCAGTGGCGCAACGATGGTCACCTCGCGTGCCGGGAGCGGCGCTGGATAGAGCAGCCTGCCCCGGAGCGCCCTAGTATATGCCCGTCAGCACGTTGCTCAGGCGCCTTCTCTCTTCCAACGCGCGTCCGGTCCCCAACGCCACGCATTGCAGCGGATTTTCCGCGATCGCGACGGCCAGCCCGGTCGCATCCCGCAGGACTTGGTCCAACCTGTAAAGCAACGCACCTCCGCCGGTCAGCACAATGCCCTTGTCCACGATGTCCGCGGCCAATTCGGGCGGCGTGTTCTCCAGGGCGACCTTCACCGCCTCGACGATCGCCGACACTGGTTCGGCCAGGCTTTCAGCGATTTCACGCTGGCTGACGAGGACCTCCCGCGGGACCCCGTTCATCAGGTCGCGACCGCGGACTTCCCGAAATGGCCCTTCATCGCCGTCCTGATACGACGCGGCCGCACCGATCTCCATCTTGATGCGTTCGGCCGAGGACTCGCCGATCAGCAGGTTATGGTGGCGGCGCATGTAGCTGATGATCGCCTCATCCATCTTGTCGCCGCCCACGCGCACACTGCGCGAATAGACGATACCGCCGAGGGATATGATCGCGACCTCGGTCGTGCCGCCGCCGATATCGACCACCATGCTGCCCGAGGGTTCGGTAACCGGCAGCCCGGCGCCAATCGCGGCGGCCATGGGTTCCTCGATCAACCGCACGCGGCGAGCCCCGGCGCTTTCCGCACTCTCCTGGATTGCCCGGCGCTCGACGGCGGTAGAACCTGACGGCACACAGATGATGATCAGCGGTGAGGCGAACCTGCGGCGGTTATGCACCTTGCGGATGAAGTGCTTGATCATCTCCTCGGCGACCTCGAAGTCGGCGATGACGCCGTCACGCAACGGGCGGCTAGCGGTGATGTAGCCGGGCGTCCGGCCGAGCATCATTTTGGCCTCTTCACCGACGGCAACCACCTTCTTTTTGCCGCGAACCTCCGCGATTGCAACGACGCTCGGCTCCGCCAGAACTATCCCCCGGCCTCTCACATAGACGAGAGTGTTTGCGGTGCCGAGATCGATGGCCATGTCTGCTGACATGAAGCCGAGCAACCGGGTGAACATCCGAAGAACCTTCGAGTGCAGGCCCCGAGAAGCTCAGGGCGAGAGGGGTAGGCGGGATCGCTGGGCTTAGCGTCCACGTGCCTGCCCCACAAGGGTCTGTTGACAATCGTTTGAAGCCGCGCCGCGAAATTGCCTGCTTCCAGTCAGGAATTCGAGCGTTTGTCCCCCTACCTGACACTCCAATTCAGAGGAGAGGAATTCCATGCGGATAGCAACCTTCGCAGTGCTTTTTGCAGCATGCACGGGCCTTGTCAGCTGTGGCGAGACGACGGGCACCCGCGCCGTAACCGGCGGCTTGCTGGGTGCGGGCGCCGGGGCCGGCGTGTCGGCCCTGACCGGTGGCAAGGCGGCCACGGGCGCGCTGATCGGAGGCGGCGTTGGGGCCGTGGGAGGCGCCGTCACTCGCTAGGAGGCACGCCGGTCTTCGTGCGGGATGCCGACGTTCGCAGACCTGAATTTTTCGCAGACTACCTGAACTTCAAGCGTCATCTCGTGGATCAGATCATAACGAAATGAAATCGAGAAACGCCACCAACCGGGGCTTAGGCTAGAAAGTGTCTCTCGAGCCGGCGCCAGCCCATCGCCGGCTTTGGAGGAGCCCTTGCTGCCGCTGATCCGCGTGCCGCGCTCGGTTGCCAGAAATTGTGCTAACCCAACAGCTATCTCACAGGGGCTATTGGCTGCCTATATTCATATCAGTTTCGCATAGGTTTCGGCTGACTGCCAATTTAATCCTCCGCCAAATCCGCCGTCGATGTGTTCCTTGGGGCGGCGTCGCGCAATATCGATTTTTTCCGTGACATTAATTCATTTAGTGACGTTACTACCGGTTTGTTACTAACAATGGGACCTTCCTAAAATTCGAAGGACCAGTCATGCTCGCCACTTCCGGGCATAGATCGTTGGCGGCCTGAAATATCTCCCAAAGTCAGAATGAACGGTTATAGACCGCTATGGCGGCAGACATAAACGGGCGAATAATGGAATTGGCATGATAACGTTACGAGTGGCCAGGGTTTCCCACGGCGTCCGGCCATCGCGTTGAGCGCCGAAATCGCAATATGCACGCTTGTGTTTCAAGACAGACGATTTGTCTACACAGGATCACAGAAGATTGCCTTGCCGGCATCAATCCCTCGCTCACACATGCTGCTCACGGGCTTCTGTGACACCGGGCGCACCATTTTCCATGGATCATCCCGTTGACCCCTAAAGCCACGATTCTTTGGTAATGGGCGTTTGGGCCCTGAAGAGGATCTGGTGCCACCTTTGAAGTCGCTCTTCGTCACCAGCGAGGTCGCAGGTCTCGCCAAGGCCGGAGGGCTGGGGGAAGTATCCGCCGGGTTGCCATTAGCCTTGCGGCAGCGCGGCATCGATGTCCGGGTCTTGATGCCAGCCTATGATGAAGTCTTTGCCAAATTGCCGCACGTCAATTGGTTCGGAGACTTGCCGGGACGGGCCTGCATCCCCGCCGCCCGGCTGGGCGAGGCTCGACTGGCCAACGGCATGATTCTGTACTTGATTGCGTCGCCCACGCTGTTCGAGCGGCGGGGCACTCCATATTGCACGCCCGAGGGTGCCGATTGGCAGGACAACCACCTGCGGTTCGCGCGTCTGTCGCTGGCGGCGGCGGACATCGCCGCCGGCCGCGGCGGGCTCGATTGGATCCCGGATATCGTCCACGCCAACGACTGGCCGAGCGGTCTCACCCCCGCCTACATGCGATGGGACGCAACCAATGTTCCCACGATCCTGACAATCCACAACATCGCGTATCAAGGGAACTTCGACGCCAATCAGCGCCACTCGCTCGGCATTCCGGACGCGGCATTCGACATCAACGGCGTCGAGTTCCATGGCCGCGTGTCCTTTCTGAAGGCCGGCAGCTTCTATGCCAGCCACGTCACCACAGTCAGCCCGACTTATGCGACCGAAATCACCACCGAAACCCAGGGCGCCGGGCTACACGGTCTGATGGAATCCCGCGCGGCGAAGGGACAACTGTCGGGAATCGTCAACGGGATCGACGAAAGCTGGGACCCGGGCAGCGATCCGCATCTACCTCACCACTTCGATCCGGACGACCTGAACGGCAAGCAGGCGAACGCGGACCTTGTGCGCACCAGCCTGTGTCTACGCCCGTCGGGTGGCCCGCTGTTCGGTATCGTTTCTCGCCTGGTACATCAGAAGGGGTTGGACCTGGTGGCCGAGGCGACGAACGACATCGTCGACAACGGTGGACAGATCGCCATCCTGGGCCTGGGTGATCCCGAGATTGAGCACATGCTCAGCCGCACGTCCCGCCGTCATCGCGACGACGTCGGCATACTGATCGGGTTCAACGAGCCGATGGCGCGCCGGATTGTCGCTGCCAGCGATTTCACCCTGATGCCGTCACGGTTCGAGCCGTGCGGCCTGACCCAGATGCAAGCCCAGCGCTACGGGGCGCTGCCGATTGCCCATGCGACCGGCGGTCTGGCTGACACGATCGCCGACGGAACCACGGGTTTTCTGTTCTCCACTCACTCGCCGGATGGACTGATGGGGGCCTGTCACCGGGCGTTCGATGCCTATCAGGACGAAGCGCAACTCGGCGATATGCGGCGAGCCGCGATGGCGCGCTGCTCTGGCTGGTCCGACGCCGCGGCGGAATACGAGGCACTGTATCGCCGGCTGATCGGCCCTCGACCGGCCGCGATCAGGCCAAAGCCACCTAGGATGAGACGTCGGGCACGCCTGCCGGTGGCGGATTCGCTGGAACCCGCGGCCTGAAGCCGGACATTTTCACCCTGACCGTGCACGCTGGCCGAACAAACGCTCTAATCTCCTTTGCTGATCGCTCTGAGACGTCCATCAGTGCTCTAGACAAGGGTTTCGCGCACGTGCCACGCTGCATCCGCGTTCATCGGTGAAGAGGAAGAAAATGTGCGTGCCTGCAGGGATTTGGCGGCACTTGTAAGCCAATCCAGCCAGGTGGGCAGCGCCTCATGAGCAACGATAGCCCGCTGGATGAAATGGCGGATGGCACGGGACACGCCAAGCCGCATTGGCGCTCCCTGTTGTCCGCCATGTTCTCGCTTGGCCACGAAACGCTCGCGCAGCGGGCGCGCTTGCTCGATCAAGCGTTCGCGGACGAAGGCATAACCGCCATCCTGCCCGGGGAACGCGCGGTAAACTGGCGCTGCGACCCGATCCCCCTGCTGATATCGGCCGCCGAGTTTTCATCAATCCAAGCTGGCCTCGCCCAACGCGCCCAACTCATGGAACTGATCCTGGACGATCTCTATGGTCCCCGGACGCTTATGGCCGAAGGACTGATCCCACCCGACCTCGTCTATGGCAACCCCGCCTACCTCCGACCGTGCCGCACCGTCGATGTCCGTCGGCGGGATCGTCATCTGATGTTCTACGCCGCCGACATGTTGCGCGGACCGGACGGTGCGTGGCGGGTGCTGGCGGACCGGACCGGGCAGACGCAAGGATTGGCCTACGCTCTGGAAAACCGTCGGATCATGGCCCGCGTGGTGCCGGAGCTTTTCCAGTCGCAGCGGATCCGTCAGCTTCGGCAACATCTGGAAGTCGCCAGCGATGCGCTCCAGGCATTATCCCCCGATGACGGCGCCGGCGTTGCTCTGCTGAGCAGCGGACATTCCGACCCATTGTGGTTCGAGCACGTGCTATTGTCGCGGCAAATGTCGATTGGCCTCGTCGAGGGCGGCGACCTGACGCTGCGCAACGGCCAGGTGTTTCTCAAGACCCTGCGTGGCCTGCAACGTATCGGTGTACTGATGCGCCGCAAGGAAGGCCATCGCGTGGATTCGTTGGAGTTGTCGTCCGGAACCGGTGTTCCGGGGTTGCTCGATGCCATGCGAAGCGGCTCTGTCCGCATGGTTAACGATCCGGGCTCCGCGCTTGGCGAAGCCCCCGCTCTCGCGGCATTTCTTCCCGCGCTCGCTCGCCGGCTGCTTGGTGAGGATCTGCAACTTGCCAGCCAGGCCACCATATGGCTGGGTGAAGGCGCCATGGTTCGCACCGTCCTGCGCGATCTCGAAGGCTGGCTGATACGCAAGGCAACGGACGGCACAACCCCCCCGGTTGTGCCGATGATGCTGTCGTCCGCGGACCGCGAGGAACTCGCTACCCGCATCGCGGCGGATCCGAGCGAGTATGCGGCTTCGGTGGCTCCGACACCGTCGGTTTCTCCGTGTGCCGGAGAGCGTGGCCTGGAGGCCAAACCGATCGCATTGCGGATGTTCATGACGTTCGATGGATCACGATGGCGCGCCCTGCCCGGAGGCCTCGCGCGCGTTTTGTCCGAGGAGGACGCCTTGGCCGGGCGCCTGCCGCGCAACGCGTTGTCCAAGGACGTCTGGGTCATGGAGGAGGAGACCAGTACCGTCCAAGGCGCGCTTGCGCTGCTGACCCCGACGCTGGCAATCCGCCGAACCGCTGGCGACCTGCCGTCACGCGTCGCCGACAACTTCTACTGGCTGGGACGGTATTTGGAACGTCTGGAAGAAGCCGCGCGGCTGCAGCGCGCTATCATCGCCCGCATCCTTCGCCCCTCGCCTACCGCGAAGGAAGTGGCCGAGATGCAGATCCTGGTCGACAGCCTGACCAAGTTGAAAATGATGGATGCCGAACATGCTGGTGTGCTCGGCGCCGGGATGCTTGGGGGGGCAGTGATGCGTGCCTTTCGCCACGATGGCGGGATGCGCCGTGTGCTGTCGCATGTCTCTCGCCAAGTTGAGCAGTTGCGCGATCGTCTGACCGACGAGATGCATGCGGTGCTGACGCGCTCGCTGCGTATCCTAGGCGAGAACATGAAACGCCTGCCGGTGGCGGCCAACGCCCGGTCGCTGGAAATCGCGGCGAACCTGACCACCGAGATCCTGGAATTCGCCGCGACGGTCGCCGGTCTGGCGGCGGAGAACATGGTCCGAGGCGGCGGCCGCTTGTTCCTGGATTTTGGACGGCGGATGGAGCGGGCACAGGCGATCACGGCGGAACTGGCGCAGGTGCTGGACCAGCCGGGGGCAGTAAACCAGCCCGGGCGGGTGGAAGCCGGGCTGCGTCTGGCGCTGGAGCTACGGGATTCGGTGATTACCTATCGCACGCGCTATCTTGCGGTGCTGCAACCGGCCCCTGCGCTGGACCTGATCCTGGCCGACGAGGGCAATCCGCGCGGGCTGGCATTCCAGCTTGTCGCCGCTCGCGAATTGCTGCGGGAGATCGTCGAGGAGGGCGACTCGCTGCTGATGACGGTCGAGCCATTGCTCCAGGAGACCCGTGACATCGTCCAGGACGTGCTGCGCTCCCCCGACCAGATGTCGATCACCGCTCGGTTGCCCACGCGCCTCAGGACGCTCGAGAAAGCGATCGGCGGGGTCGCCAACCGGGTGTCACGCCGCTACTTCACGCTGCTGCCGATCGCACGAAATCTGGGAGTGGAGAGCGAGTTGTTGCGCGGAGCGGCGTGAAGGCCTCCTGCGGCGCGTATGACCGACAGCGCGCGACAGCGCGCATGACCGACAGGGCGACGTAAAAAAGCGACACTACTCGACAGCTGGGAAAGTCGGCAAAACTCAAGATATTTTCCCCGCGTCGAGGCTCCGCCAGAATGGCCGCTCGTTGCCACGTGCTGTGGGTTGGCGTTTCACGGTTTCACATTAAAGTGATAACAAAACCTAGCTCTATAGGTCGCGTCTATTGGTGTTTCGGCGGATAAGCCAATCATCCATTGCAGCAATTTTAGCCAGCATCAGCTGTAAGCGTTGGCGCACTGCCTTGGTTGCAGCAAAAAAAATTAACTGACGATTGATTTATCCAATCACTCTACCAGATTGTGGACCAGACTACCGGAGGATGTTTACACACATGCATCCCTCTGCATCGATCAACCTATGCTCGGGAGCCTTCTTATGAAGTTTTCAACTGGTCTTGTGGTTGCGTTAGCCGCTGGGCTGATCGCCGTTACGCCGGCGCTGGCGCAATCGAATACTGATACCGCGAAGCCGATGGCGACTGATTCATCTGGCAAGAAGCAGCCCACCCAAGGGGCTCCGGCTGGCTTCCAGCCGCAGCAGTACGGCGCCGCTGCGCAGAAGCAGCAAACTCAAGGTGCGCCCGCGGGCTTCGAGCCGCAGAAGTACGGGGAGTCGCAGGCTAAGAAGAACCAGTAACTATTCTGGTTAGTCTGTGGCGAATCGATTTGCCTAGTTAACCCCTGCAGGCAGGTCGAAGGTTAGTGAGCGCCGACGGGTGGTTGCCTATGCAACTGCTTGTCGGCGCTATTTTTTGTGCCTCCGGGCAGCTTCTCTGCCTAAGCTTAAGGCAGCCGCAATGTCAGGAACAGTGGGCGCGTGGCCGGGTTGCCTAATTCCACAATCAAACTCGTTCCGCGGGTTCCTCGGTATCCGCTAGCAAGGCTGTCCTGATCCGAGCTTGGCCACGCGCCACGTGATCGAAGGACAGTCGGTAGGCGGCCTCGCTATCATGAGCCAGGATCGCTTCGATGATAGCGTCATGCTCGGCCACCAAATCCGGCACTCCGCTGGCTTGAAATCCCCCCAGGCCGATCATCACCAGCCGATCAAATTCCTCGATGAGGGAATGTTCGACAGAGGCAAGTCGCGCGTTTCCAGCCAGATCAGCCAATGCCCTATGGAAGGCGCGGTCGTATTTGAGATACTCCGCCTCCTGAACACCTCCTTCGATCGCATCGCGGAATCGATCGAGCGAGCGCACCGCGGCATCGTCAGCCCGCGCCGCCCCGGCAGCGCAGGCGGGGGCGATGATAAGACGTAGGCCAAAAAGGTCTTCGACATCGCTGCTCGAGATCGGGTTTACCCGGTAACCTTGCCGCGGCAGAACCGTCACAAGCCTTTCCTGCTCAAGACGAAGCAGCGAATCCCTGATGGGTGAACGACTGACACGGTACTTTTCAGCGAGGACCTGCTCTCGCAGTTCTTGGCCCGGCTGAAACTCGCACGTTAGTACGGCTTGTCGCAGTGCCCTATACACGCTGTCGCGAAGTAACTCAGCCATAGCATTCTCCTGTATGCAGCAGGGTATAAGTCAAATTTAATCGATCGGATATGACCGAGAGCAGACCCAGGGGTCCTGGATATCACGGACAGAGGCTGGACGTCGGGAGCACAGCGAATGATGCAGTCTGCAGCTTCAACTATCGACGCTTAGTGTAGCGAAGCCCGGATCGAAAATCGGCTGAGACAGATACTTTGTCAGCAATAGTCTCGTTTTTGCTTTTTCTGACGGGACCGCACGAGCCAAGGGCTGCTGACCCAATGACGGCCGCTATTACCTCACCACTGCACCAGTGGATCGAATCGCTACGCGCCCCGGTTGACGCGGACTCCTATTGGGCCTCGATCCACGCGAATATGCCCTGGAGCGCACCGCTGGAGCAGCACGTTCTCGAACGCCTTCGCCGGCGCTTCTGCGTCGGCTGCGAAATGCCGCCGTGGCTGGTGCATCTGCTGGACAAGCTGGCAATACCCTACGTCGATATACGCCTGCACCCTGTCCGGTTCATGGACGACCTGATGTTCGTGCTCGGGCGTCTTGGGTTGAAACCCAGGCGACCGTCGTGCCGATGGCGGTCTTGCGGGTCGATCCGGCCCGAAATCGTGGATGCCGGCTTACGCTGGCATGACGGGGCAACCCCTGATTTCTGGCGCAGGGTTCTGGCGCCGCACGCGCCAGTGACGGCATGCGGCTGCCGCCGAAGCCGAACAGATTGCGGATCGCGCTCGACAGTTTTTGGAACTATCAGCAGATCGATACGACCGCATAGCCCACGAATCCACGCGGCAAATGTACGGTTGGACGTCGGCGCGCCCTGCGGGGATCGCGCTATCCGTTCCGCGGCGCCGCCGCACGCCGGAGCCGGTCGTTGATCGCGGCCCCCAATCCGCTCTCCGGAACAGGCATGACAGCGATCCGCTTCGCTCCCCGCCGCATCCCGTCCGCATCGAGCCAGCGCAGCCCCTCGAACAAACGCGCCGCGGCTTCCGACGACCTGCCTGACCCGCTGAGTTGAAACAGGCATCGGCCACCGGACAGTGGCGGTCCGAACGCCAAGAGAGCCTCGTCGTCGGCGACTGACGTCGCATCTAACCGCACTGGCAAAGTCGGCGCGTAGTGCGACGCCATCAGGCCGGGAGACCGAAGCGCCTGACCCGCGGCCTGAGGCATCCTCCGCAGAATGGGGCCGATGCTGGCCTCCAGGTTGTCGATCGTCACGCCGCCTGGACGTAACAGCAGCGGATCCGGCCCGCTCAAATCTAGCACGGTGGATTCAACCCCAACTTTGCAGGGCCCGCTGTCCAATACCGCGTCGATTCGGCCAGCCAGCCCATCCAGCACATGCCGCGCGGAGGTCGGGCTAACCTGCCCTGACCGGTTGGCGGACGGCGCCGCAATCGGATAGCCCACGCGGCGCAGCAGTGACAACGCCACGACATGACCAGGAACGCGCACCGCCAGCGTGTCCAGGCCGGCCCCGGTCAGCAGCGCGACCGGACAATCCGGTTGGCGCGGCAACACCAGGGTCAGCGGCCCCGGCCAGAACGCACGACCAAGAAGTTGGGCGCGCTCATCCGCGATCACATGCCGGAAAGCGGAGGAGGCCGACGGGTAATGACAGATTAGCGGATTGAAGCGCGGCCGTCCCTTGGCCTTGAAAATCGAAGCCACAGCCTGGGGGTTTGTCGCGTCGGCACCCAGGCCGTAGACCGTTTCGGTACCAAACGCGACCAGCTTGCCGGCGCGCAACAGGTCTGCCGCCCGCGTGATGCCTTCACTGTCCCCCTGCAAGATGTATGTCATGACGGGACGAGATACCGGCTTCGTAGTGTGATGGCAAAGCGCCGTCTCGTGCTTCCAGCCGCACCGGAAGCGCACTATTGTGTCCGATCGACCCAGCGGAGACACCTATATGCTCGACATCACCTTCGCCAAGCCGGCTTTGCCGAGATCCGGTGCCCTGGTGCTGTTGATCCACGAGGGCGAGAAATCCTCGGGCCTATGGGCCCAACTCGACGAAACGACCGGCGGAGCCATCGCGCGAGCGTTCCAGGTCGCCGAGTTCAAGGGCGCCAAGGGGAAGACCTGCACGATCCTGGCACCCGGCGCGAACCTGACCCGGGTGCTGGCTGTCGGCCTCGGCAAGCCGGCGGACACGACGCAGAAGATATTGGAGGAAGCCGGGGGCGCGATCATCAGCACCCTGTCCCGCGAAACCTCCGTCGCTGTCGCCAACACCGCATTGTCCGCGCGGCAGGCGTCGGAGGTCGCGCTTGGGGCGGTTCTGCGCAGTTACCGCTTCGATCGGTATCGCACCAAGGAAAAGCCCGAGGACAAGGCGAAACTATCTAAGCTCACCATCTTGACCCCTGAGGTTCCGAAGGCCAAGGCGGCGTGGGAGCCGCTGAACGCCACCGCGAAGGGCGTATTTCTGGCGCGTGACCTGGTCAGCGAGCCGCCGAACGTGCTCGACCCGCCCGAAATGGCCGAACGCTGCACGAAGTTAACCGAACTAGGTCTGAAAGTCGAAGTGCTCGGCCCGAAAGAATTAGGAAAACTTGGTTTTGGCGCTCTGCTGGGTGTCTCCCAAGGCAGCGTGAAAGAGCCGCGGATGGTTGTGATGCATTGGTCCGGCGTCAGCGGCAATTCGCGCAAGCTGAAGGACAAACCCGTCGTTTTCGTCGGCAAGGGCGTGACGTTCGACACCGGCGGCATCAGCATCAAATCGGCCGGCGGCATGGAGGACATGAAGTGGGACATGGCCGGCGCTGGGACGGTGATCGGCCTGATGGCCGCGCTCGCCGGGCGCAAGGCCAAGGTCGATGCCATCGGACTGGTCGGGCTGGTGGAAAACATGCCGTCTGGATCAGCGCAGCGTCCGGGCGACGTGGTTACAAGTTACTCCGGGCAAACGATCGAGGTGATCAACACCGACGCCGAGGGTCGCCTGGTTCTGGCGGATGTCATCTGGTACGCGCAGCAGAAGTACGACCCAAAATTTATTGTCGATCTGGCAACGTTGACAGGCGCGATCATTGTTGGACTTGGCCATGAATATGCCGGGATGTTCAGTAACGACGACGCTTTGTCGCAGAAGCTGTCGGCCGCGGGGCAGGCGACCGGTGAGCGTGTCTGGCGGATGCCATTGGATGAGGCCTACGACAAGCAGATCCGGTCCGATATCGCCGACATGAAGAACGTCGGCGGCCGGCCGGGCGGCTCGATCACCGCGGCGCACTTCATCCAGCGTTTCGTCAACAGTAAGCCGTGGGCGCACCTGGATATCGCCGGCATGGCGTGGAGCACGAAGGACACCGCTGTCGCGCCGAAGGGCGCCACGGCGTTCGGCGTTCGTCTGCTCGACCGCCTGGTCGCGGAGAATTACGAAGACTAATGACGGAGATCGGGTTCTATCATCTGACGCGCTCGACGCTGACCCTGGCGCTGTCACCGCTTTTGACACGCACATTGGCAGCCGGGCAACGCGCCCTGGTGCTTGGACCTAAGTCCGCCCTGGAGGCGGTGAGTGCGGCGCTGTGGGCGCAGCCGGCGTGGTTGCCGCATGGGACAGCAGCGGATGGCGACCCCGACCTGCAACCGATCTGGCTGAGCACGGACCCGGAACCGCTGAACGGCGCGCGCTTCTTGTTCATGGTCGAGGGGGCAGAAACGGACCGGCTGGCGGAATTCGACCGCGTCTTCGACCTGTTCGACGGCAATAATTCTGAGGCTATCGCCGCAGCGCGGATCCGGTGGAAGACCGCCAAGGAGGCGGGGCACACGCTGATTTATTGGCAGCAGACCGACAGCAGTTGGCAGAAGAAGGCGTGAGCGGAGACGTCTCTCGCGCTTCAGAAAGTCCACCCTACCGGCCGCAGAATGTCATTGCGGTCTCTGGGGGGGACGGGCGCAGGGGTCTGACGAGACCGTCAATCGTGCTGGGCGGGACGTGCCTGCTGCTGCATCTGATTGTTAACAATCGCTACGACGTTTTCCGCGACGAGCTTTATTTCATCGTCTGCGGCCAACACCCGGCGCTGGGCTACGTCGACCAGCCGCCGCTCATTCCGCTGATCGCTGGTGCTTCTCACGCCATGTTCGGCACCGCGCTGTTGCCCCTTCGCCTGGTGCCGGCTTTGGCTATGAGCGCGACGGTGGCGCTATCGGCCGAGTTTGTCCGCCTCCTCGGCGGCGGTCGATACGCCCAATGGCTCTGCGGTCTGGCGGTGCTTCTTGGCCCGGTCTTTCTGGTTCAGGGATTGCTCCTAACTACCGACGCCCTGCAGCCGTTGACGTGGCTTGCTTGCGGCTGGTGTCTGGTGCGCCTGGCGCAGACGAACGACGACCGCTGGTGGCTAGGATTCGGCCTCGCCGCGGGGATCAGCCTGGCCAGCAAATATCTGATCTTTTTCTACCTCGCCGGGCTGGCGGTTGGGGTCGTGTCCACGCCGCTGAGGCGCTCAATGCTGCAGCCGTGGCTTTACCTGGGTGCTCTGATTGCCCTGATATTCCTGGCGCCGAGCCTATATTGGCAGGCGGAAAATGGGTGGCCGTTCCTGGAGCTCAGCAAGGCCGGCGCAGGCGGCAAAAACCTCGTGCTCTCCCCGCCTGCATTCATCGGTCAGCAGTTGTTGTTCGTTGGTCCCGCATCGACGCCGATCTGGCTCGCTGGCTTGTGGCGCTTCACCGTTCGCCCGCCTTTCCCCCAATTGCGCGTCTTCCCGATCGCCTATGGGGTAATGGTCGCTCTGGTCCACGTCCTGCACGGCAAAGCCTACTATATTACCTCAGTCTATCCGGTGCTCCTGGCCGGGGGTGCGCTCTCCATAGAAGGCTGGTTGGCCAGGCCAACATACCGTTGGGTCGCGGCCGGAGTGATCACCGGGGCGGGCGTACTCATCGCGCCCTTGGCCTTGCCCATCCTGCCGCCCAGCCAGTACGCCGCGTACGCCCATGCGCTCGGCATATCGTCCCGCGCGTCCGCGACCGAAAAGGGTGCTGAGGGCGTCTTGCCCCAGCAGCTTTCCGATATGTTCGGCTGGCGCGAGATGGCCGAGAAGGTGAGCGCCATCTACAACGCGCTGCCGCCCGATCAGCGCGCCAGGGCGGTCTTCTTAGGTCGCAACTACGGCGAAGCCGCTGCGATCGACATCTACGGTCCCGCGCTGCACGGGCCGCCCCCGATCAGTACTCACAATAACTATTACCTATGGGGACCGCGAGGCCATGACGGCTCGATAGTAATCGCCGTAGGAGGCGACCCGGTGCAATACACGCGGGACTATCAAAGCGTCGAGCGCGTCGGAGAGCTCACCTGTCCCTATGCGAGGCGGGATGAGACCAACATCCCTATCTACATGCTGCGTGACCGCCACATTCCATTCGCCACCGCGTGGGCCGGGCTAAAACATTATGATTAGTCTGGCAGAGTCAACTTACCTCGCCTTTTTTGTCCAATCACGAGGGTTCCTCCCTTCGCTGAGCGCGGAACCGGAATTCCATTGCGCCGCGTCTGCGTTGATGGCGTTGATTGATCGTGGCCACCAGTGCGTCAAGCCGTCTCATTCTTGATATTGTCAAACTGAGGGAGTAAGTGCCCGTGTTACGGCGCTCGCAACCCCTATATGCTCCAATCATCGAGAGGAGACACAGCCATGAGTGCGACACAAGAAACCGCCACCCTGGGTGGCGGATGCTTCTGGTGTTTGGAAGCGGTGTTCAAGGATCTTCGCGGCGTCAGCTGGGTGATGTCCGGCTACGCCGGCGGTCATGTGGCGAACCCGACCTATAAGGCCGTCTGCGGCGGGCGCACGGGTCACGCCGAGGTCGTTCAGGTCAAGTTCGACCCCAGCCAGTTGTCCTACGCCGACCTGCTGCGGGTGTTCTTCGCCATCCACGATCCGACCACCCAGGATCGCCAGGGCAACGACGTCGGGACCCAGTATCGCTCGATCATCCTGACAAGTTCCGACGCTCAGGCGGAGACAGCGAAGGCGGTGATGCAGGAGATCGCCGATGCCAGGATATGGCCGGGGAAACTGGTCACTCAGATCGAGCCGCTGACCGTATTCTATGAGGCCGAACCGGAACACCACGACTACTTCGCCCGCAATCCTTACAGCGGGTATTGCCAGGTCGTCGTGGCGCCAAAGGTTGTGAAGTTTCGCAAGCAGTTCGCCGACCGGCTAAGGCGCGACGCCGCGGAGTAGACGCGGCGCGGTCATTGTCAGGGGCAGCTCAGCGCCTGCCCCGGACGTGGTCAGTCGAGTTTCTTCAGCATCTGCACGATGCCGCCCATGCAGACGTCGTCCCAATCTTCTTCATCATAGCCAGCGGTCTGGTAGAACCCGGCGGCCTCCGGCGTGGAA
Organism: uncultured Pseudomonadota bacterium; assembly: GCA_963832865.1. Taxonomy (GTDB): domain Bacteria; phylum Pseudomonadota; class Alphaproteobacteria; order Acetobacterales; family Acetobacteraceae; genus Rhodopila. The sequence continues at coordinate 226,242 of CAWHWH010000063.1, read as the reverse complement.
TAAACTACCGCCTTTTTGCATCCCAGATCCCGCACGAACTGCTCGGCCTGCTCCAGCATGGCCCGCCCGTGTCCGCCTCCCTGGAAGGTCGGATCGATTGCCACCAAACGCAAAGCGGCGGCCTGGTTCTTCAGGTCGTCTACCTGAATCGCGCCGATCGGTTCGTCCTCGAGGAACAGCACAAGGGGATGACAGTCTGAATTGATCGGTTCGTCCGGCCGAGGCAGGTGAAACACGCGACGGCGTATCCCGTGATACGCCTGCCAATCCTGATCGCAACGTGGCGGATCGAGACGGTAGCAATTGGCGCCTCTCGGCCGATCGGTTGGCATTCTGCCGTCCCTGTTCTCCCGCGGTCCACCTTCAGGCGGCACTTCTTCCACTTTAGCGATGCCGCCGGCGAAAAGCGAGCGGCGATGCACCTTGGTTGTGGCTTCGAATCACCGGTTCTGAAACTGTGTCCCACCACCGCATGGAGTTGGATCGCATGGCGATCGTTATCACCGTCGCGCAGCAGAAGGGCGGCACCGGCAAAACGACCCTGGCGGCCAACCTAGCCGCTGCCCTGGCACCCACCTGCAAGGTGGCCCTGCTGGACATCGATCCGCAGCACAGCCTGACCCGCTGGAATGAGCTGCGTCCAAAAGCCGCGGCCAGACTAACGTTCTCTGACGTCTCCGGCTGGCGGGTGACCGGCGAGTTGGACCGGCTCAAGGCAGCCAACGACGTCGTGCTGATCGATAGTCCACCGCAGATCGATACCGATGCGCGCCTCGCCATCCGAGGTGCCAACCTCGTGCTAATCCCGGTTCAGCCGAGCCCGCCTGATATCTGGGCGGCCGAGGGCACCCTGAAGCTCGCCGCCGCTGAAAAGCGCAGGGCGGCGATGGTGCTGAACCGCGTGCCCTCCACCGGCAAGCTGCGGGAGGTCATAGCCGCCCAGCTGCAACGCGACAGCAAGCCGATGCTGGTGGCGACCGTCGGCAACCGCACCGGTTTCGCGGCCGCCTTCGCCGAGGGATTGGGCATCACCGAGACCGCCCCTCGATCAATAGCGGCGAATGAGCTACGTGCCCTGCTGGCCGAGTTGCTGGAGATGATCAAATGACAGTCTACGCGGGTCTCAAGGCGTTGCATCTGCTATGCGCGGTGCTGTGGGTAGGCGGCATGTTCTTCGCCTACGTCGTGTTGCGCCCAAGCCTGGCGGCGATCGAGGCGCCGCAACGGATGCTGCTTCACACCCAGGTTTTCCGAAAGTTCTTCCTGGTGATCTGGCACGCCATGCCGCTGATCATCATCACCGGCTTCGCCATGCTCGGTTTTATTGGCGGAATGGCCAACGCCCCGTGGCAGATCCATACGATGCTGGGGCTAGGCCTGCTGATGGCGGCGGTGTTCCTGGCGATCTTCTTCGGTCCCTACCGCCAGTTCCGCCGCACCACCGACCGCAACCGGATGGCCTCCAGCCTGGACAACATCCGCAAGCTGATCGGGGTCAACCTGATTCTCGGGCTGCTCACGGTGATTGTAGCGGGACTGCTGTAGGACGATACAACCGACGGACCAGCATCGGCATGGACAGGCCCTGCACCAGAATGGTGAACACCACGACAGCGTAGCAAATCGCCAGCAGGGCGCCTCGATAGGGCGAAGGATCGAGCGTCAGAGCCAGCGCGACGGAGATCCCACCCCGCAAGCCGCCCCAGGTCAGCACGGCGATACCACGAAGCTTTGGCCGCTGCGGCAGATGCACCAGGGTGGTTGGGATCGCCACGCTGATCAGCCTGGTCACCAGAGCCAGCGCGACCCCGCTCGCCGCGGCTACCAAGAGCCGGATGCTAATCTCCACCGACAGCAACGCAAACCCGATCAGCAGGAACAGGATAGCGTTCATCAACTCGTCCATCATATCCCAGAATAGGATCACCTGCTCACGCGAGAGGTTCGTCATGGCAAATCGCGCTGAGCGATGCCCCGTCAGCAATCCCGCGACAACCACAGCCAGCGGGCCCGACACGTGCAGCTCCGCCGCAATGCTGTACGTAACGGTCACCAGCGCCAGAGTGATCGTCAGCTCCAGCGCGCCCTCGTTGACCAGGCGCAATGCCCGATAGGCGAGATAACCGGTGGCCAGTCCGAGCACTGTCCCGCCGCCGGCTTCTGTGAGGAACTCGGTCGCCATCGCCGCCGGGCTGCTGACGTGGCCGTTGGCCCACCCCAACGCCACGGTGAAGACGACAACGCCAACGCCATCGTTGAACAGGCTTTCGCCGTTGATCACCGCCAGCAGTCCCGGCGGCAGACCGGCCTCGCGGAGCAGTCCGCCGACAGCGATCGGGTCGGTCGGGGCGAGCAATGCACCCAGGGTTATGCACCATGGCAGTGGTACGGCGCCGGCGAGAATGAACCAGATACCGGCGCCAAACAGACCTGTCGCGAGGAGCACTCCCACCGTTGCCAGCGCCAGGACGACCGACTTCTGTTCGCCCGTTCTATCCACATCGACGTGTAGGCTACCGGCAAATAACATGAATGCCAGCATCCCATTCAAGAACACGTGCGGCAGATCAATCGAGGCGACCAGATTGTCCCAGTCGGTTCGTAGGTGGACGGCATCGATCGCGGGATCCACCAGGATGATGATGATGGACAGAATGAGTGACCCTGCCATCAAGGCGATGGTGCGCGGCAGGTGAACGTAACGATGGTTCACGATCCCAAGGACGGCTGCCAGAAGCAGCAGGGCCGAGACGAATTCGAACGACGACATCAGCCTAGTTTCGCACGCGTTGCGTTGATTGGATATCTTTCGCAAACTGGGATTTTGGACAGGGGGAGAAAACCGATGGAAGTGCGCCTCGACGGCCATACCGCAATCATAACCGGGGCCAGCAAGGGTCTCGGATTAGCGATGGCGAAGGAGTTCGCCGCCTCGGGCGCCAATGTGGCGATCCTCGCGCGCAACCGGGATTCGTTGGCCGAGGCTCAGGCGATCGCGTCCGAGGGGGCGTCAGGCAGGGTCGAGACATTTTCGTGCGACGTCTCAAAGGCCGATGATGTTTCGAGGACGTTCGAGGCCGTGATCAAGACGTTTAAGCACGTGGACATCCTGATCAACAACGCCGGAATTTCGCGAGCGATGCCGTCGGAGCAGATCACCGATGAGCTCTGGCAGGAAGATCTCGACCTGAAGCTGTTCGCTGCTATCCGGCTGTCGCGGCTGGTCTGGCCGGGGATGAAAGCACGCAAATGGGGCCGGATCATCAACGTGCTGAACACTGGGGCGAAGGCGCCACGGGCAAATGGGGCGCCGACGGCGGTGTCACGGGCGGCCGGCATGGCGCTGATGAAGGTGCTGGCGGGCGAGGGCGCGCCGCACGGAATTCTGGTCAACGGCATGTTGGTCGGGTTGATCGACTCCGATCAGCACAAGCGGCGGCACGCTCGGGAAGGCTCCAACGAGTCGTATGATGAGTTCACCGCGAAAATGGGCACGGCCGTTCCGCTGGGGCGGATCGGCAAGGCGGAGGAGTTCGCGGCGATGGCGTGCTTCCTGTGCAGCGATCATGCCGCGTTTACGACGGGGACCGCGATCAACATGGACGGCGGGGCAAGCCCGGTGGTTTGAAGCAACCCGCGGTATCCCAGGGTCGCTACCCAGCCAAACGCCGCTTCAGCGTCTCGTTGATTAACCCGGGGTTTCCCTTGCCAGCCATCGCTTTCATAGTCTGGCCCACGAAAAACCCGAACAACTTGTCTCTGCCCGACCGGTATTCAGCAACCTTGTCCGGATTGGTCGCCAGAATCCGGTCCACCGCGGCGTCGATCGCTCCGGTATCGGTCACCTGGCGCAGGCCCTTCTCATCGACGATCGTCGCGGCATCCTTCCCGCTTTCCACCATCGCCTCGAACACGTCTTTGGCGATGCGCCCATTGATCGTGCTGTCGGCCACTAGATCCAGCAAACCACCCAATGCGGCGGCACTAACCGGTGGGTCCTCGATCGATCGCCCGAGCCGGTTCAGCGCGGCAAAGAAATCCCCAGTCACCCAGTTGGCAGCGATCTTCGCATCTCGCCCCTTTGCGACCGTTTCATAGAAATCGGCTGTTGCTTTCTCGGCAACCAGAACCGAGGCATCGTAGGACGTCAGTCCATACATCTGTATAAACCGAGCACGCTTGGCGTCCGGCAGTTCGGGCAGCGAGGCTTTCAGCGACGCGACCCAATCCTCCTCCAGCACCAGCGGCAGCAAGTCCGGGTCGGGGAAGTAACGATAATCGTGGGCGTCCTCTTTCGACCGCATCGACCGCGTGACGCCGCGGCCGCTGTCGAACAACCGCGTCTCCTGGATCACCGTCCCGCCGGACTCCCACACCTCGATCTGGCGCTGTGCTTCCGCCTCCACCGCCTGCATGACGAAGCGGATCGAGTTTACGTTTTTGACCTCGCACCGTGTCCGATAGGGTTCGCCATGCTTGCGCACCGACACGTTGACGTCGGCCCGCAGCGAGCCTTCCTCCATGTTGCCATCGCAAGTCCCGAGATAGCGCAGGATGGAGCGCAGTTTGCGCACATAGGCGCCGGCCTCTTCCGGACTGCGGATATCCGGTTCCGACACGATCTCCATCAATCCCACACCGGCTCGGTTCAGGTCGATCAGCGACTTGGTCGGGTGCTGGTCGTGGATCGACTTCCCTGCGTCCTGCTCCAGGTGCAGCCGGGTAATGCCGATCGCCTTGGTCGATCCGTCGGCGAGTTCCACCTCGATCTGGCCGGTCCCGACGATCGGGTGTTCGTATTGGCTGATCTGATAGCCGGAGGGCAGATCGGCGTAGAAGTAATTCTTCCGGTCGAACCGGCTGACCATGTTGATATGGGCGTTCAACCCAAGGCCAGAGCGCACCGCCTGGGCGACGCATTCGGCGTTGATTACTGGCAGCATGCCGGGGAAAGCGGCATCGACGAAACTGACCTGGCTGTTGGGTTCCGCGCCAAATGCCGTCGCCGCGCCACTGAACAGTTTCGCATTGCTGATAACCTGGGCATGGACCTCGAGGCCGACCACGACCTCCCACGCGCCGGTGCTGCCTTGCAGTGAGTAAGTCATCGCGGCGCCTTTCAAGCGAACCCATTCGTTGGTCTGCGATTTAGGCCCCCGGACTGGGTGCTGCAACCGCGCGGATCAGCCGGAGCGGACACCGCGTCCGGAGGGAGTCGAAACAAAATTTCGCCGCCGCTAGCGGTCTCCCACTCACCGCCTCAGTTTATCGAGCGTGATCGGCAGGTCGCGCACGCGCTTGCCGGTCGCGTGATAAACGGCGTTGGCGATCGCCGCCGCCACGCCCACAATGCCAATCTCGCCCAGACCTTTGATGCCGAGTGGATTGACGATGTCATCCGGTTCGTCGACGAAGATGACCTGGATGTCGTGCACGTCGGCATTCACCGGGACATGATATTCGGCAATGTTCGCGTTCATGATGCGGCCAAACTTGTGGTCGATCAGAGTTTCTTCGTGCAGCGCCATACCGATGCCCCACACCACCCCGCCCACGATCTGGCTTCTGGCGGTCTTCGTGTTCAGGATACGGCCGGCGGCGACGGCACTGACGATGCGGCTGACGCGAATGACGTCAAGCTGCTCATCCACCTTCACTTCGGCGAAGATTGCCGAATGAGTGTTCTGCGCGTGTGAACCATCATCCGCGAAGGTGGTGGATTTCTCCTGCACGATGCGATCCACGCCAGCATACCGCATCACGGCGGCGATCGGTAGTTCGCGCGACGGGTCCTGCTTGCTCACAAGCCTGCCGTCGGCAAGTGCGACTTCGGCAGTAGTCGTCTCGGCGAACGGCGAATTCGGCATCTGCTTCGCCAGACGCAGCAACTCTTCACGGATCGCGTCGGACGTCGTGACAATCCCATTGGATACTGACGCCGCTATCCATGATCCGCCTTCGACGGGCGATTGGGGCAGCGTCGAGTTACCCAGTTTGACGGTGACATTGTCGAGCGGCAATCCGAGCATATCAGCCGCAACTTGCGTCATAATGGTGTAGGTGCCCGTGCCAATGTCGGAGGTTGCGCATGCAACTTCTGCATGGCCGTTGGCCGTGAGCACGATCCGCACGGCGATCGGCACCTGCAGCGCTTCCCAGACACCGGTCGCCATCCCCCACCCCACCAGATCGGTGCCGTCCCGCATCGACCGTGGCTCGGCACTGCGGCCGGACCAGCCGAAAGCCTCGGCGCCTTGGCGATAGCAGTCACGCAGGCTTTTGCTGCTGTAGGGCCGGTCGCCGTGCTGGTCGCGGTCCGAATAACACCGCAGGCGCAGATCGAGAGGATCGAGCTTCAGTGCGACCGCGAGCTCGTCCATGGCACATTCGAGTGCATAGACGGCGGGCGCCGCACTTGGGGCGCGCATGTCGCATGACGTCGCCAGGTCCAGCCGTGCAAGCCTGTGGGTGTATTTCGCGTGGTCGGATTTGTAGAGCAGGCCAGACCAGCCGGTTTCCTGGCGGTGGAAATCCTCAAATTGCGAGGTCACCGTGACCGCTTCGTGGGTGATCGCATCGAGTGTTCCGCCGGCGTTCGCACCCAGCGCGATCTGCTGGATCATCGCGGGACGATAGCCGAGCCCATACATCTGCTGCCGGGTCAGCACGAGGCGCACCGAGCGCTTTGCCGCACGCGCTGCCAGCGCCGCTAGAACTGCCTGGTATTGCGGGCGTAGACCGGAGCCGAACGCGCCGCCCACAAATGGCGAAACCACGCGCACATCATCGGACTCCATACCCAGCACGCGGTGTAGATAGCGTTGAACATTCTGCACGCCCTGGGTCTTGTCGTAGACCGTCAGCCGGCCGCCATCGCTCGTAGATCACCGTCGAGGCATACGGCTCCATCGGGTTGTGGTGCTCAATCGGGACATAGTATTCGCCACTGTGACGCACCACCGCCGCGGCGAGGGCCTGTCCGGCATTGCCACGAGATTTAGGCGGTGCAAACGGATTCTCGGCCGGATTTGCCGGAGCCTCCACCGCGAAAGCGCTGTCGCGCTGGCCATTCAAATCGGTCACGTGCTCTTCTTGCTCATATTCCACCCGCACCAGCGACGCCGCGAACCGAGCGATTTCCGGCGCTTCGGCGACGACAAGCGCGATCGGCTGGAAGCTGAACCGGATCCGGTCATCGTACAGCGGACGGAACGGGGACCCTTCCGGCGCCACGTCGTCTTTATAGGCGCTGTCGTCGCTTGGCATGTGTGGCCGGTTCTGGTGCGTGAGCACGTCGATCACGCCTTCAACGGCAAGTGCTTCACCGGCTTCAATGCGTGCGATGCGGCCTTTGGCAATCGTAGAAGTAACCACGCTGGCATGGGCAAGGCCGGGCTCATTGAACTCACCGGCGTATTTCGCCGTGCCTGTGACTTTGGCTCGGCCATCGACGCGGGATGTCGCAGTGCCGATATATGTGGTCATGGGCATGCTCACCTTCTGCTTACGCTATTTTCTTGTTGGACTGCGACTGCGGGGTGCCATTGGCCGCTTGAGTGAGCGCTCGCACAACAGCGCGGTGAGCCAGGTCGATCTTGAAGGCATTGTGCCCGAAACCCTTGGCGCCGCGCAGCAAGACCTCCGCCGCGCGGACGAACGTCGCCTGGTTGGCGGCGTGGCCTTGCAGAGCCGCTTCGGCCGACGGATCGCGCCATGGCTTGTGTGCCACACCCCCGAGCGCCAAACGGGCCTCTTTGATCCGCTCTCCTTCAAGCTCCAGCCCCACAGCGACCGACACGAGCGCGAAGGCGTACGACAGCCGGTCACGCACCTTCAGGTAGGAGTAATTGGCTGCAAAGCCCCGCGGCGGAAGCGCGACAGCCGTGACGATCTCGTTCGGTTCGAGCGTGGTTTCTCGCTGCGGCGTGTCCCCCGGCAGGCAGTGAAAATCGGGAAACGCAATCGTGCGCTCGCCGGTCGGCCCGGCGACCTGGACCGTGGCGCCAAGCGCGGCTAGTGCCACGCACATGTCGGAGGGATGCGTCGCGATGCACGCCTCGCTGGTGCCCAGAATCGCATGGCTACGGTTGAGGCCGGTGATAGCTGAACAACCGCTCCCTGGTTCACGCTTATTGCAAGGCGTGGCCGTGTCATAAAAATAGGGGCAGCGCGTTCGCTGCAGCAGATTGCCGCCAGTCGAGGCCATGTTGCGCAACTGCGCCGACGCGCCGGCCAGGATTGCGCTCGCCAGCATGGGATAGCGCTCCGCGACCAACGGATGATAGGCGAGGTCGGAATTCGGCACGAGAGCGCCAATCCGTAATCCCTTCTCCGCCGTCTCCTCGATGCTTTTGAGCGGCAGCCGCGAGATGTCGATGAGACGCGTCGGGCGCTCGACGTCCTCTTTCATCAGGTCGATGAGGTTAGTCCCGCCGGCGATGAATTTCGCCACTGGATCAGCGGAGATCAGTCGCACCGCCTCGGCAACGCCGGTGGCGCGCACGTATTGGAAATTGATCATGACTGCGCGATCGCCTGTTGAATTGCATCCACAATGTTTGGATAGGCACCGCAACGACAGATATTGCCGCTCATGAGCTCGCGAATTTCGTCCGCACTGCTTGCCTTGCCCTCGGCGATCAACCCAGCCGCTGAACAAATCTGTCCAGGGGTACAGTAGCCGCACTGAAACGCGTCATGATCGATGAACGCCTGCTGCAGCGGATGCAGCACCCCATCGGTCGCCAAGCCCTCAACGGTGGTAACCCGGGCACCATCCTGCATGACGGCAAGTGTGAGACAGGAATTGATCCGCCTTCCGTCCACCAATACTGTGCATGCACCGCATTGGCCATGATCGCAGCCCTTTTTGCTACCTGTAAGATCGAGTTGATCGCGCAACAGATCGAGCAGGCTCGTCCACGGCGCGACGCTCAACTTCTTCTCGGTGCCGTTTATGATCAGTGACAATGGAATCTTTTCTGGTACTGACATTGCACTCTCGCTATAGCTGTGGCGTCTTATTCGCGTCTTCCTGCTCCCAGCACGTCACGTCGACAGGTCACTACAAAACATCGTTCAGGGTCGCGGATGTCGAGCGGCGCGCTATTGTCAACCACTCGTGTCCAGTCTGTCGGCTGGGGATCAAGTGGTGGCCACTTTTGCCGGGCCCAGGCCTATTGGCGCGAACGTCGAACTACCCGGCCATCACAACTCTGATAGGCAGCTTAGACGAGGCCGGCCTAAATTTGGCTCGCCGCTGGTCTAAATAACAGCGCCTTCGTGTGAAGGCGACGGCATCGCCATCGCCGTAAGCCTTATCGCGGCCATTGCCGAATCGCCAGAAAGCCACCGTCGATCGGCAGCATGACCCCGGTGATCCAGCGAGCCTCATCGCTGGCCAGGAACACCGCCGCATGGGCCACGTCCCATCCGGTCCCCTCCGTCTGCAGAGGCACCGCCTTGCGTCGCCGCTCCCGCCCCTCTTCGCCGAGATGGGCCACCAGCGGGGTATTGACTGTGCCGACCACCAAGGTGTTGGCGCGAATGCCATGCACCGCATAGTCCGCCGCGACCGACAACGTAAAGCCATGAAGACCGGCCTTCGTGGTGGTATAGGCCAAACCGCCCGCGGTGCCTGATAAACCCATCGCGCCGGCGGTCGAAGAGACGTTTAGAATCGCGCCGCCTCCGCCCGCCCGCATCCGGGGCAGACACGCCTTGCAGCACATGAAGGCGGAAGTCAGATTGGCCTCGAACACCCGATTCCAGTCCGCTAGCTCAAGCGTTTCCGGCGTGCCGGAATGTCCAAAGCCGATGTTGTTGTGCAGGATGTCAACGCGCCCGTAGCGTTCCATCGCGAACGCAGCCGTCGCCTCCGCCGCGTCCTGGCGGGTGACGTCCGCCGCGAACGCCGATGCCTCGCACCCTTCGGCGCGGATTTGCTCAGCGAGTGCCTCCCCGCGCGCTGCGTCGCGGTTGACCAGCACGACTTTCGCGCCCTCCCGCGCGAACAGGATAGAGGTTGCCGCGCCGTTACCGACGCCCTCACCCCGGGACGCAGCCCCCGTTACGATCGCCACCTTGCCAGCCAAACGCTCGGCCATTGCCGTTCCTCGTGCGGATCCTGAGACGCCATACAAGCCATCTCAGCCAACAGGTAAACTAACATATCAACAGGATCACAGGATGGGGGCAGACTCGCCTCAAGCTGCCTTGCAAACGGCCGCCCTATAGATCACTTTCAGAGCATCGATTAGCCCGATAGGTGCCGAGCGCCATCGTCGGGACATCGTCGTAGATTGCAGACTTTGGATGGAGCAAACATGTCGACAGAAAGCGGGTGCCCGGTGTCGGGCGGCCAGAGCGGCCAGAAGGGACACACAACCGTTCTGGCCAAGGTGAACCGTGACTGGTGGCCGCATAAGCTGAACCTTCACGGTCTCCACCAGAACTCACCCCTGACCAATCCGATGGGCAAGGCGTTCAACTACGCCAAGGAATTCGAAAGCCTTGACCTCGATGCAGTGATCAAGGACCTGCATGCGTTGATGACGGACTCGCAGAGCTGGTGGCCGGCCGACTATGGCCACTACGGGCCGTTCTTCATTCGGATGGCGTGGCACAGCGCGGGCACCTACCGCATCCACGACGGTCGCGGCGGCGCAGGCTCCGGCACACAACGCTTCGCACCCCTCAACAGCTGGCCGGACAACGTCAGCCTCGACAAGGCGCGTCGCTTGCTCTGGCCGATCAAGCAGAAGTACGGCCGGAAAATCTCGTGGGCCGACCTGCTGATTCTCACCGGCAACGTTGCCCTCGAGTCGATGGGGTTCAAGACGTTCGGTTTCGCCGGCGGCCGCGAGGACGTGTGGGAGCCCGAAGAGGACATCGACTGGGGACCTGAGCACACCTGGCTGGGAGACGAGCGCTACCACGGCGACCGTCAGCTTGAGAAGCCTCTTGCCGCCGTTCAGATGGGTCTGATCTACGTCAATCCGGAAGGGCCGAATGGCAAGCCGGATCCGGTCGCAGCGGCCAAAGATATCCGCGAGACCTTCGCTCGGATGGCGATGAATGATGAGGAGACAGTCGCGCTCATCGCCGGCGGCCACACCTTCGGCAAAACCCACGGCGCCGCCGATCCGGCCAAATATGTCGGTCCCGAACCCGAGGGCGCCCCCATCGAGCAGCAAGGCCTCGGCTGGAAAAACACCTTTGGCAGCGGCAAAGGCGTCCATACCATCAGCAGCGGGCTAGAGGGCGCATGGACCACCAACCCGGTGAAGTGGGACAACAACTTCCTCGACAACCTGTTCCGTTTCGAGTGGGAGCTGACGAAGAGCCCGGCCGGTGCGTTCCAGTGGACACCTAAGGACGCATCTGCAGCGAACACCGTGCCTGATGCCCACGATCCGTCGAAGCGGCACGCCCCAATGATGCTCACGACGGACCTCGCGCTGAGGATGGACCCGATCTATGAGCCGATTTCGCGGCGCTTCCGCGACAATCCACAGCTGCTGGCGGACGCGTTCTCCAGGGCTTGGTACAAGCTGACGCACCGCGATATGGGGCCTCGCGCGCGTTATCTTGGCAAGCTGGTTCCGGCGGAGACGCTGCTGTGGCAAGACCCGGTTCCCGAGCGGAAGCACGAACTGATCGGGCCTCAGGACATTGCGGCTCTCAAAGCCAAGATCCTCGCCTCCGGACTGTCGATCTCGCAATTGGTCTCGACGGCTTGGGCGTCGGCGTCGACCTTCCGCGGCTCCGACAAGCGTGGCGGGGCGAACGGGGCGCGCATTCGCCTCGCGCCGCAGAACGAATGGAAGGTCAACCAGCCGGCGCTGCTGGCTCCGGTTCTGCAGAAACTCGAGCAGATCCAGAAGGAGTTCCAATCCGGTGGGAAGCAGGTCTCGCTCGCCGATCTGATCGTTCTGGGCGGTTCCGCTGCCGTCGAGGCCGCGGCCAAGAAGGCCGGACACGACGTAACGGTTCCCTTCACGCCGGGGCGGACGGACGCGTCGCAGGAGCAAACCGACGTGGAGTCGTTCGCCGTGCTTGAACCGATCGCAGACGGCTTCCGCAACTATATCCGCAGCGGCCATCCCCGCTCCGAGGAGGAACTGTTGGTGGATCGGGCGCAGTTGCTGACTTTGACCGCGCCAGAGATGACCGTTCTGCTGGGCGGCATGCGTGTCCTGAATGCCAATGTCGAGCAGTCCAAACACGGCGTATTCACCAAGCGTCCCGAGGCGCTGACCAACGATTTCTTCGTCAACCTGCTCGACATGGGCACGGAGTGGCAGGCGTCGTCTGCGTCCGAAGGCCTGTTCGAGGGGCGCGACCGCGCGACGAACGAGATCAAGTGGACCGCCACCCGGTCCGACCTGATCTTCGGGTCGGACTCCCAGCTCCGGGCGATCGCGGAAGTCTACGCATTTGACGACGCGAAGGAGGCGTTCGTGAAAGACTTCGTGGCGGGGTGGACCAAGGTGATGAACCTTGATCGCTTCGACCTTGCCTGATCTCGGCGGAAAGGCGTCTCGAGCTCGGCCTCGGCCGCGCTCGGGATGATCCGGAGCAAACCGCGGCAAGGCATCAGGGCGGCGTTTCGAAAGCTCGACCGCCGCCCAAGGCTTCTAGCGCTTACGCGGGTATCGGACCGCGCCGGACCTGAACCGGCTACTACGACCTCCCGCCTGAGCCTCCTCGATTGATCATTTATGCTGCGCCTCAATCTGATAGTGCAACAAATCCTGAGTAGGAGAGCGTGCAATGAGCGGAACGGTGGCCTTCAGGAAGCTCGAGCAGCTTGCCGATCCCGCGCGCCTCAAGCTCGTGATCGAGAGCCTGAACTTTGGTAGCAAGGGCGAATACGATGACCGGTCCTGCTACATGAACAACATCGCCGTCATCAAGACCGTGACGAATCAACCGATCATGAAGTCGACCAAGGCGTCGGAGCTAACCGGGATCAAGATGCTGACCCCGCCCCAGGGGATGAACGGGCAGCACACCGAGGCCGTCATGAAGGCTATGGCGGCATCAGCGATCGTGGCTTTCAGCCTGCAGTTCAAGACCACCGGCGGCGGTGGCGGTGGCGCCGGCGACCACTACTTCTCGTCGTTCCAGTTGGACGGCAGCACCATTGTCGCTTCCATGGGGTGGCAGAAGCTCTACACCTTCGCGGACTGGTTCAGAGAGAATAATGGCGGGCGTTTTTCGAGCGCCAATTTCAAGGCGCTGATGCTGAAGATCGAGAACGGCGACATCGACGGAGTAGGCGGGCTATGCGGATTCCTCGGCGAGACGCGGGACTCGACGGTGAAGGACAAAAAGTTGATCCCGACTTTGCTCAGTAACGACATCGCCGGTTGCAAGCCGAAATTCGTCAACACCTGCTATTTCGACCTGCCGGCGAGCTGAGGGTTCTACCCATATCGGCCTTCGCCAGAAACAAAATACGTGTGCTTGCGACAATAACGTGGAGCGTTCGTCATGACGCAATCGACGGAAGAGATTTATCGAAGCGCGAACGGGGATCGCTGGACGCTGATCCGAGACCTCAATTCGGGGCGCCCATCGGTCCGCCATGAAGCCAATCCGTCGTCAGGTGGACAGGTGACAGAAATGGATGTCGAAGCGTTTTTGAGCATCGGTGGTTCGGGTCCCGAGTTCGCCGCGCTGCGCCGCCTGCTCGATAGACCCACGAACCCAGCAGTGCCGCCGCAATAGCGACTAGCCGGACTTGGCTCGTGCTTCGGGATCGCCGCGGGTGAGCTTCTCCCCATGGTTAGGATTGTCGGCCGCGGAAGCACGCGATTTTCAGCGAGCTCAGGCTGAAGGCTTGCAGCAGCACTCGAAACTCGCCACGCTGGTCGAAGGAAAACCGTCCGACGGAAAGATGTCGGATAGACGGAGGATACCCATGGCGGTTATCAAGGTACGCGACCTTGCCTACGCCCGGCTCCGGTCACCGGACTTGGACGCAGAAGAGGAATTCCTAATCGCGTTCGGCATGGTGCGGGCGGCTCGAACCCCAACGGCGCTATATATGCGGGGCACCGATCCATCGCACCACATCCACGTCACCGAAAAGGGCGATCCAAAGTTCATTGGATTTGCATGGGCAGTGAGCAACGAGGACGACCTCGCCACGATCTCTAAGCTGCCCGGTGCGTCGGATATGGAGAGCATCGATGAGCCCGGCGGCGGCAAACGGGTTCGCCTGAACGAACCGAACGGCTACACGATCGAGATCGTCCATGGCATTGAAGCCGCGCAACCGATCGAGGTGGTGCGGCAGCCGATCAACTCGGGTGTCGAGCCGTTGAACCGCGCGGGTGAGGTCATCCGGTTCGCCGCCGGCCCGTCCAGTGTCAAACGGATTGGCCACGCTGTCCTCGGCTCTCCAAAGAACCAGGAGACTGTTCGCTGGTTCCGCGATACACTCGGTCTGGTCTGCTCGGACGACGTTTATGCCGGGGACAAAGAGAACATCATCGGTCAGTTCAGTCGGATCGATGCTGGCGATGATTATGTCGATCACCATGCCTTCTTCTGCATGAGGAACGAGCGGGCTGGCCTCAACCACTTCTCATTCGAGGTCCAGGACATCGATGACGTGTTCGTCGGCCACGAATACCTAAACGGTTTGCGCAAGTACGAGCACATGTGGGGCATCGGCCGTCACCTGCTCGGCAGTCAGGTCTACGACTATTGGGCCGATCCCTGGGGTCGCGTCCATGAGCACTGGGCAGACACCGATCGGTTGAACGTGCAAAATGGCGGCAACCTAGTCTCCGCTGAAGAGGGGCTCCGGTCGCAATGGGGAACCAGACCTCCACAGAAATTCCAAGGTCACGTCAGCCCTTGACGGCAGATTGTAGGATTCGACCGAGGTTGGAATTTCTATGCCAGCCCATTGCGGTGACGGATCGATAAACCCCGCCGCTAGGTGCATAGTTTCGTGCTTTGTCGAGGCCGTACAGCCTGAAGCTCTCAGCCACACGGGCCATATCAGGCTTGGCTGATCCCGGCCCGTAGCGCCGGTAGCGCTGAAAATCCCGCGGCCTGCTCCAACGCCGCGGACACCGCGAATACCGTCTCCTCATCGAACGGCTTGGCGATCACTTGCAGCCCCAGGGGCAACCCGTTCACGTCCAATCCAACCGGTACCGAGCTAGCGGGTACCCCGGCTAAGTCTGCCGGCACGGTGAACAGATCGTTCAGGTACATCTGGATTGGATCGTCCATCTTCTCGCCCTGGGCGAACGCCGCCGACGGCGTGGTCGGCGTCAGCAGCGCGTCCACCCGCGCAAAAGCATCAGTAAAATCCTTCAGTATTAGCGCTCGAATTTTCTGCGCCCGGAGGTAGTACGCGTCGTAGTAGCCGGCTGACAGCACATAGGTCCCGATCAAAACCCGGCGACGGACCTCAGGCCCAAATCCTGCTGCGCGCGTACGTTCATACAAATCCCGCAGATCCGCGCCGTTCTCGCGCGCGCCGAAGCGCACCCCGTCATACCGCGCAAGGTTCGACGACGCCTCGGCCGGCGCGACGATGTAATAGGTCGCCAGGCCGTACTTCGTGTGCGGCAGCGACACGTCGACGATCTCGCGCCCCCGCCGCTCGCAGCCAGCTCACTCCCTGCTGCCACAGCGCATCGATTTCCGCGGGCATGCCGTCGGAGCGATACTCCCGAGGCATCCCGATCCGCAGGCCCTTCACGCCGCGCCCACAGGCGGCCTCGAAATCCGGCACCGGCACAGCCGCACTGGTGGAATCCTTCGGATCGTGACCGGCCATCGACCCCAACAGGATCGCCGCGTCCCGCACGGTGCGCGCCAACGGCCCAGGGTGATCGAGCGAGGAAGCGAACGCCACCACTCCCCATCGCGAACACCGCCCATAGGTCGGCTTCACCCCCACCAGTCCGCAGAACGACGCCGGTTGCCGGATCGAGCCGCCGGTGTCCGTCCCCGTCGCCCCCATCGCCAGCCTGGCCGCCACCGCCGAGGCAGACCCGCCCGACGATCCGCCCGGCACCAGCACGGCGGCCGCATCCTGCTTGCGCTTCCAGGGATTTTCCACCGGCCCGTACGCCGAGGTCATGTTCGATGACCCCATGGCGAACTCGTCCATATTCGCCTTGCCCAGGAACACCGCACCGTCGCGCAGCAGATGCTCCGTCACCGTGCTCTCGTACGGTGGCACGAACGGCCCCAGGATCTTGCTGCCGGCCGTCGTCCGCACCCCCGCCGTGCAGAACAGGTCCTTGATCGCCAGCGGAATCCCGGTCAGCGCCCGCTCATTCCCGGTAGCCAGCGCGGCATCCGCCGATCGGGCCTGATCCACCGCCTGGGCGTGACTGACGGTGATGAAAGCGTTCAGCCGAGGGTTTAATGCCTCGATCGCATGCAAATGCGCCATCGTCAGGTCAACAGCCGAAAATTCCTTGGCCCGCAGCGCGTCGCGAGCTTCGGCAATTGTCAGGTCTGTCAGCATCATTCCACAACCTTCGGCACCGCGAAAAAATCGCCGATCCGCTCGGGCGCGTTGGACAGCACCTTGTCCGGACAGCCGCCATCCGTTACGACGTCGGCGCGCATCGCCATCGCCATGTTCGCGGCTCCGGTCAGCGGCGCGACGCCGGTGACGTCGACCTCATTCAGTTGCTCGATCCAGCCCAGGATGCCGTTCAACTCGTGGCACAGATTTTCCACCTCGTGGTCTTCCACGCGGATACGCGCGAGCGAGGCGATGCGGCGGACGGTCGCGTGATCGAGCGACATAGGGGCGGAATTCCTTGGCTTGGCGAAGGGGCCGGACCATAACGGCGCCCATGGCTCTGTTCAACCTCAGGGATCTGCTGGCCTCGCTGAGCGCCAACCAGCGCGTAATCGGCATCGACCCCGGATCGAAAACGATCGGCCTGGCATTGTCGGATGTGCGGCGAACGCTGGCCTCCCCATACGGCAGCTTGAAGCGAGGGAAGCTGACCGCCAATGCGACCGAGATCGCCACGCTCGCCCTGAAGGAAGGCGCATACGGATTGATCGTTGGCCTGCCGCTGTCTATGGACGGCACCGCCGGGCCGGCCGCTCAGGCAGTCAGGGATTGGACGCACGCGCTGTCAGCGGCGACCGGATTGCCGGCCGCGCTGTGGGACGAACGCCTCTCCAGCGCCGCGGTAAACCGGTTCCTGATCAATGAGGCTGACCTGACCCGCGCCAAACGCGCCGAAGTCGTCGATCGCGCTGCCGCCGCCTGGATGCTGCAGGCGGCGCTGGATGGCGGGAACAAGGCATCAGAAGAGTAAGCAACGTGGCTTCAAACTGGCGCCCCTCGTATCCCCTCACCGACGGCGCGTCCTCACCGGCAATGCCCTTTTCAGCAATCTGACGTTTGGAGACGACGCTTTGGGAGCAATGCATAGCCATGGCTTCTATTCTCCTGAAGCCCGACAAAGAGGTCAAATCTGAAAATTCAAAGTGGATCGTCCACCGAGTCTACCGGCCATTCCGTGCTGTAGGCAATTGGACTGGCAGTGCCTCGGCCGGAGCCAAACCCCGCGCTACTCCCATACGGACCGATGATTAAGTGGAACTACTACGGGCCTGATCAATCGGAGGTGCTGAAACAGCATCATCCCACGAGCGGCGTCCTTAGGGGTGCACTGCCGGGACCTGGGGCGTGGTAAAAGGTTCGGTTCGGTGAACTACCTCGTCGCTGTACAGCTGGTCGATTTCCGCATGCGACAGGCCGAGCAAGTCGCAGAGAATATTGGTGGTGTCCTCGCCGATCGCGGCAGCGCCACGCCAGATGCGGCCGGGTGTCAGCGACATCTTCGGAACCACACCGTAAACCCGAACGGGCACCCCGGACTGGCGATCCACCACAGGCACGGTCATCTCGCGGGCGTTGTACCTGTCGGTCGGCGTACTGGTCGGCAGGATTGAGCACTCGGGCACAGCCGATGCGGGCGGCATTTAACTCGTTCTCGGCCTCCAGGGCGGTCTTTCCGGCGCAGTAATCACGTAGTCGCCGGTCGAACTCCTTGCCCTCAGGAGAACTCACCGCGGCGGCATCACGCGAGACAGAAGCGAAATTGTAGGCAGTGGGGTCGAGGCCGAGGAATGCGGCGAGGCGCGAGACCATCGGATCACCGAGCGCGCCGATAAAAACCCAGCCGTCGCTGCACTTGAATGTGTCGTACGGCTGGAAGCCAGGGGCACGGTTGCCGGTATGGCCGTAGGTGACGCCCTGGCCAGTATAGAGCGGCATGCAATTGCCCTGTGTTTGCGCAACCGCCTCGTACTGCGCGAGATCGATCACCTGTCCTCGGCCGGATTTTTTCACCTCCCACAGCGCCATCATGGTGGCGGCCCAACCGGTGAGGGCGGTGATGTAGTCGCCGGTGAAAACCTTCGCACGCTGTGGCGGTCCGGCGGGGTCGCCGGTAACGTTCATCATACCGCCAAAGGCCTGGGCCAATGCGTCATACCCGGGGCGGCCGAGATAATCGACCTCACCATACTGTCCGTAAGTGCTGACGCGCACGATAACCAGGCTCGGGTTGATTGCGAGCGCCAACTCGTTAGTGATGCCGTAGCGTTCGAGCGTACCGGGAGCTGAAGCTTCCATCCAGATATCGGAGATTTTCCAGAGCGCCATCAGAAGCTCGATGCCACGGGCATGCTTCAGGTCGACGCCCATGGACAGTTTGTTCTTGGCGACCTCGGCCTCATCGGAGCCATTCGGGCGCGGGCCACGGGTGAGGAACGGAGCGGTGATGCGGAAGGTATCGCCGCCTGGGCGCTCAACATGGATGACCTCGGCGCCGAATTCGGCAAGCTTTGTTCCGATGTAAGGCTGTGCCACCAACACACCGGTTCCAACGGCGCGGATGCCCTCGAGCGGGCCGAATTTTGGCATAAGCGATGGGGTCGGCGGGCGCTGAAGGCGCGTTATCCAGTCGGGCAGGCTGTTACGGATTTCCTCGATCCGGTCCTCATGCTTGAGAATCCGCGCGTCGTGTGGCATGGCGTTCCCCGTGATCTAGCCATTCCGGCTCTAATGCCCGGCTTCTCCGCGCACTTGGATCGGACGATAACTGTCGTTTGGCAACATTGGCAGCGCAATTGTCGCGTCGGAGGCAGGCCAACGCCGAGTTGATCGCGGTTTTCGGTGGAATTTGGCCGGTACTGACGTCTGGACGCAGTCTCCAATTCGACCTCCTGCGTGAGGCGATGACGAGACCAGCGGTTGCCCAATACTTTTCACGGCGAAGGCCAGCCGGATCAGGGTGGTCGCGGCGATCAATCGGAGGATTGGGGAAAGCACTCATGGAGTGCAGCTGCTTCTGTTGCCTGCAGACCTTCCCGGCGGTGGAGGTGATCGACTGGATCGATGATGGCGACACGCCTCTGTGCCCGTATTGCGGTATCGCCGCGGTGCTGCCGGGCGTGACCGACCTGGTCGAACTGCTTCGTCTGCAGGAGCGACGGTTTGGCCCGGTCGAGGGCCTGACATCGCCGGACGAGGAGGTGTAACGCGGGGCATCGATCTGCGCGGTGGTATAGGCGGGATAGGCGGGATAGGCGATGAAGCGCGCTCGGGGGGCTTGGTGTGAGGGTCGGGGACAGGCGTCGCGGGGGTAAAATAAGTCATGACATGGGGTCTCTCACATCATGGGCGGTGATTGGTTCCGCGTTTGGTGTAGATCATCTATAGTCGACATGACGGAGAGGGGTCGCGTCGGCCTATGTATCCCTAAATCAAGGACGACCTCGACGGTAAGCCGAAAAGCGTAGCAGTCTGAATTCCGTACGATCTTCCATGGATGACGAGGGCCTCGGCCGATGATGCTCTCGCACAGGCGCTTCCTTTAAGGGAACGGGCCGGGACGATGCGCGCGCCGTCGATAGACATGCGGGGTCGTTCGGATTAACCGCTGCTCATGCTTTTCGTGAAGCCGCCAAACAAGCCACCCACCAGGTCACCAATATGACTGAAGTCGAAGCTAGATGTTGTAGAACCATGCTCCACGGCCTTTCTCAGCTCCGCGCCGAGCGCCACCTTAAGCCCGGAAGGCACCGCGTTCATTACGGCCAACCCTTTCGTTGTGAGTATTACGCCGGAAGATGATCTCGCCTTAATATAGGCCTCGGAGTCTAACCATCCGGTAGTATGGATCACCACGTCGTTGAAACTGCGGCCGGACGGCAGAATGTGCTTGGCCCAATCAGCACCCGAATCACCTGAGCGCCTTCCTCAACGCCGGAATGTCTGTCCGCGAAGGGTTTCAGTATCGGCAGAACCGCGACCGCAACAATGCAATCAAAGCATGGCGCGAGCAATGGGAAAACAACAACCACAGCCCGGAGGAAAAGAGCCTCTACGAATTCATGCGCAAGGACAGGGTTGATGAAGTCCATTACAGCGGCTCTAGTCGCAACGTAGGGCGGGAGGGAGTTCCGTTGCCGTTGGGCAATTCCCTCATAGACGGCGGCACCGTCTTTGTCAGCGGGCCGCCCGGTATGGAGCCTCCCGTTACTTACAGGCCGACCTACACGTTCTCCATAGACGGAGCAGAACGCAAAGTGACAGAAGCATGCACCGCGAATCTAAGATTGCTACAAAGGATGGTGGTGCAGTTTGAGACTGATCGTCCATAGGTGTCAGGTCGATATGGCAAGGCGGAGAAAATACGGAACATCATTCTCCTGGCGACGGGCAACCGGAGTTTCCGCCACGAAAGGCAAAATTTCTCGCGCGATAGGTGTTCCACTGACGAGATCAGGACGGCAGAGGAAAATGGGCCGGTTCGTGGAAAAATATGTGTCGCCGATCCTTCTACTCATTGTCCTTGCGATGGTGGGCTACTGCATAGCCGGGCACTGAGTCCAACAAAGGGTAAGTATTGAGACGAAAAATCGACCCTATGAAATCAAGGGCTTGCGCGTCCCGTATGTCAGTCCCATGAAAAGAGGAAAATGCGGCGGCTTCGACTGGCGGTCAGAAATGCCTTACTTGGAAGCGGCGCCCTGACGCTGCGTCCCCCAAAGGTATCAGCGCGCCTCGGTCCAGCTCTCGGAGAAAGCCAGGGCGCAGGTGCTGAACGGTTTGCCCTCGCGCTGGGTCGGAAACGGGCGGCCCTTCGCTTGAACTCCGTTGACTGCCACGCGTGCCCCGAGCGCCGGGATCAGCACCGTGCAGACACCGTATTTGCGTGCCGGGGGAGGGCCTGGTTGGGTGTGGATCAGCAGCGGCTCGCCGATGTCATACCAGGTAAGCGCGACCTCCTCATCGTGCGAGATCGCCCGCTCGGTCCAGAAATCGCGCGCATCGCCCGTCTTGTCGAACGCGGCGTCGGTCACGGGGATCGAGGTGTCTGAAAGTTCGTCGTTGAGCATTCCCTGGACGGTCGTCTGCAGCCAGCGCGCCAAGGCAATGTTGTCGGAGTAGATCTTCCATCGGTCCTGGGTCAGATCGCTCTTCAGGTAAAGCACATGGCCGGGGCCGGCGGGCGAGACCAGGATGCGCCAGAAACTCGCGTTGGTGGTGATCGCGCCGCCGTCGGCATCGCTCAGGCGGATGAAGGGGTTTTCGCCGGTCAGGATCAGTCGGTTCGGATCGAGGGACATCGGATTTCCTGCAATAGGGTATCGCCCACTGAGCCTACCTCATTCCGTGCTACGCGCAATTGGGTTGGCGGTGCCTTGGCCGGAGGTCTTGGCCAGCGCGCTACTTCCCCCAACGGGGCCGATGATCAAGTGGAACCACTACGCGCCCCGATTCCATCGGAGGTGCTGAAACTGCATCATTCCGCGACTGAGTGGCAGCGTTCTCAGGGGTGCACTGCCGGGACCTGGGGCGTCGTGAGGGGCCGCGCTGGTGGGACTCAAGATGGCACGCCCCAGTTACCATAAGCGGACATCGGACTAACCCGCGCAGCGGGAGTCCTGTGTCCCGGCGACGGCGCTCACGACAACAAGTGTGCTGGCTGCCGCGGGGGATTGGATGATCCGTCGATCGCGTCCTATAATCGTCACGGTTTGCGCGAAAAAGTTATCGGGCAGATCAGCCAAAAGACACTGTCGCACCGACCCACTCAACTGCAAGTCGCGGCGAGTTTTTTTCAATCATCCCAAAACCATACAATACCCATGGAACCAAAAAGCTGTGCCACACTCGCGCTGGTTGTCCGTCATATCGCGCCGCCCTCCGAGCCGTGCCACGGCTAAGGTGCGAGCGGGTTAGCCCAATACGTTTTATCGCTCACCGACGCGGATTTCAGCTGCGAAATCTTTGCGGCGATACCTGTGCGCCGCGCCGGTGAGCGATACAACGCTGTTCATTATGCGGTCGGGGAGACTGACAACCCAGTTTGGGAGGCTGCCACGGAAATGTTTGCATTTCTCGGCTATCAAACATCAGATAAGCATGCGGCTGGCGAGGTTCAGGACTTACTCAAAGACCTCGGTATCAAGGCATTTCTTGCTCAGGATATAGAAGTCTCTCATGAGTGGCGCGGAGCGATCTTGAGAGAGATCAAAAAAGTAGATCTATCAGGCTTGTCGGTGATCTCAATCGCGCTTGGCTTTCCAAAAGGCTCAGAACCTTTGTGCGCTCCGAAGCCGGGATAACGATCTTCCACAACACATCCTGTTGCGCCTCCCCGAAGTCAAATCCCTTCTGGTTGGAAACTAACTGGCACCCACTTGAAAGGTCATGTTGAGTGCAGATCGTGTGTCTTGACCTCTGAAGATAGTGCCTCTTGTGGGTCTGTATATATCGCCTGACAACTGAGGTGGTCCCCGAAAACTGGACAGGTGGCTAAGAGAGAGTCTCCCTTTGGAACGGCGGGTTGGCCGGAGGTGAGACATGGCAAATACACGGAAGAAGCACAGTCCTGAGTTCAAGGCGAAGGTCGCTCTTGCCGCGGTCCGGGAGGAAGGCACCGTGGCCGAGCTTTCGAGCCGGTTCGGCGTTCACGCCAGCCAGATCCATGCCTGGAAGAAGACGTTGCTGGATGGGACGGCGGCCTTATTCGCGCAGAACAAGGCCGCGGCCAATGGAGGCGAAGCGGCGGCCGAGGCTCAGATGGCGCCGTTATATGAGAAGATCGGCCAGCTGACGGTGGAGCGGGATTTTTTTCGCAAAAGGTCTGGACCATGAGTGCGCCAGAGCGGCGGACGATGGTGGACTGGGACGACCCGGCTCTGCCGGTCGTGGCGCAGTGCCGGCTGCTCAAGATTGCGCGCTCGACGTTGTATTACCGGCCGGTGGCGGTTGAGCCCGACGATCTGGCGCTGATGCGGCGGATAGACGAGCTGTATCTGGCCTCGCCGTTCTACGGATCGCGCCGAATGGTTGCGGTGCTACGGCGCGAAGGTCTGGTGGTGAACCGCAAACGGGTGCGGCGGCTGATGCGGCTGATGGGTCTGGAGGCGATCTATCAAAAGCCGAACACCAGTCAGGGCCATCCGGATCACAAGGTGTATCCCTACCTGCTGCGAGGTCTGAGCATCGAGCGGGCGAACCAAGTGTGGTGCGCGGACATTACCTATATTCCGATGGCGCGAGGGTTTGTTTACCTGGTCGCGGTGATGGATTGGTTCAGCCGGCGGGTTCTGTCGTGGCGTCTGTCGATCGCCATGGAGGCGGACTTCTGCGTTGAGGCGGTTCAGGAAGCGCTGGCCGCACATGGGCGGCCGGAGATTTTCAACACCGATCAGGGGGTGCAGTTCACCAGTGCCGGGTTCGTCGATGAACTGGAGGCCGCGGGGGTGCGGATCAGCATGGATGGTAAGGGCCGGTATCTCGACAACATCTTCATTGAGCGGCTGTGGCGCAGCCTGAAATACGAAGAGGTGTTCACCAAGGCGTATGGCTCGGTGACCGAGGCGCGTCGGGGAATTGGCGGGTGGCTGTCGTTCTACAACGACGAGCGACCGCATCAGGCTCTGGGTTACCAGACGCCACGTTCGGTGTTCGTCGGCGAAGCCTGTGAGCATGTGGATAACACCTGCGCATCGCTACGCGCTGCTGCTGCGTTACCCACATGCTCACAGGCGCAACATCAAAAAGAAAAAGAAGTATTAATGTATTGACTTCTGTAGAATGGGATCTATACTTGTCGGCTGACGGCCCCTCAGGACCGGGAGGGACCCTGGAAACACGGCGGGGCTCTCTCTTAAGTCACCCCGATTTCTGTCCAACCGATGGGGTCCACCTCAAACCGATATATTTGGGCGGTCACTTCTTCCGAGCTTCATCGAACTCATTCTCTCTACGAGGGCGTATACAGCAGCACTGTCGCTCGTACGGGCGTTGGCAAACGCAAAGTAGTCGTACGGCAGTCGTCCAGACAGTAGTAACTGATTGAATTCGTCGTAATCTCTGGCCAAATCTTCTAGCTCGGGAAGATCGAGCATCTTCCAACTGCGCTCTGTGTAAGTCTCGATCTCGGGCCTCACCCGTCGCATCATTTGAGAGTATACCTCGGATGCAACCGGCCCACCGGCCCGCCGCCCCAACGTGGTATCGAGCTCCCAGCAGGAATTCGATTGGCCACGATACCACACACCCGCTGAAGGATTTGCTTCCTCGATCTTGCGAAATTCGGCTTCAAAATCCTCCCAGGTGTTAACGAGAAAGTTTTTTGACGAAATCGCCGCACTCATTTTTTGATGGCCGGCGGCAACCTGTGTCGCCTCCACGTGGGTTCGCTTCGGGCCAACTCGGTTGTCGCGGCGGCAGGGCAAAAATCAGACTTTCTCTCGCGGTGGCAGGCTGGCGCCCGTCGGGGCCAAACGCAGCCCCATTTATCATAAAATCGGTTATCCAGTCTATTCATTCAATATCCGCCAAGCGACGCCGGCCTAACATGGCTGCACGTCTCGGTGGCGACCCTGACGCCGACGACGGTATAGACAATCCCGCCGTCAGCTTGGCCCTAAATATCGCTGTCACCTCATATGTGAAGGAGACCGCTTGTGGATCTACCAGACGAACTCACCCAACTCTTTAGCGGCCGAACCGTATCGTCCACCTCGGCTACCAGCGGCGGTCCCATATCGGATGTTCGCGCGATATTGTCTGCGCTTTTACTTTCACTCGCAACGTTACATACAGCAACCGCCGCACCGTGTATGACACATGAGGAGAAGTCGGCATTCGATATGAGGGCACTGCAAAGTCAGTTGATGATCGTGGTGCTGCATTGCAGTGGCGGCGGATATAATGCGTTCATGCAACAACATCAAGCCGAACTAAACGACGCCTATCGGACGATCGGCAGCTATTTTGCTCGGGTGAACCGCACCTCCGGTGAGGAGGAACGGGACGCCTATATCACGCAATTGGCCAATGCGCAGGAAGAGTTAGGTCTGCACCGCGCCGATTTTTGCGTCAGTATGCAGGGTTTTGTGAGCCGGTCATTAGCCATCCATAGTGTAGAGGAGGTGCCGGTATTGATGATGCGTAGTGGCACCAATCTCGACCGCCTGCAGGTCTGCCAAGAGGGCAGGTTAGCTCTGCCTGGGGCCACACATACTCCCAGTGCCGGAACCGTTCCCGGAGTAACGAAACGACCCGAGGCCACATGGGAACGTCTAAACGATATACTGGCAGAGATCGCTAGCCACGCACCAAGCCCGACGGGCCGCGGCGCCGACGCCAATGACCTGGTCAACGACCTGATTACTACCGTCACCAGCCGCGGCAATTAGTGTCTGTTTGTATTGTAGATGTTAGCCGCCTCGTCGTCGACGACATGAGCTCTGAGATCTACAAACAGACACTCCGGCACCGCTATCGTTGCTAGTCCGTGCGTATAGTCGCTAGGTGGGGGGCCAACGGAGGGATGACATCGCGTGCAAGCCGCTACCGTGCGATTGTCGCACGCTCGGGAGCCGTCTGGCTTGTCTATAAGTCGTTTCACTTAGCACCTCAGGCCTTTCCACGTCTAGCTGCAAGTATCTTGCCCTATGCAATAGCAAACTATCATATGTCGGTATTACTAAAAAATCTTTTTATGCCAAAACAAATCTTTGGAAACGCTACGGATTTCCCGTACGTAAAATCGGGCGCGATATTATTCGCTTCTTTCGTCTTCCAGTTATGGTCTTCATTAAACACGCTCGCGCTGCCGGAGGCAGCGCCCGCGCCACTTCGTTGGTGCGATAGACACCAATCTGGAAGCAGTTATAGCCCGAAATCTTCCAGCTCTCTCCCACACGCACAAGCACGAGCAACATATTGCCCCGGCCTGGTGGTATTGCGAGATCGGCGAAACGTGCTTTTTTAAGGGGCGGTAACAGTAGCTTCCTGTCCACCGAATACTGGCTCGACATCATCGACTTTCGCTTTAAGAATAAGAATCATCTTGTGCACCTTTTCAGAAATTTCGAAGTGTGTGGCGGCATCCTTAAATATCCAGAGGGATTGATGTCTATTGCATTCGGCGCATACACGGCCCCAAGCGCAGTGGTGTCACCCTTGTTGACTGGTCTGTATATTGCGTTAGAATTGCTTCAGCTTGTTGCCACGTTTGCGGGTCGGCCGCGTTGGTCTGCTGAGCGAAGGCCGGCGTTGTAAAAGTGACTGCCAGTATAGATGTCATTCTTAAGTATCGCATCTCCTCCCCCTTTTTGGTACTAGGATGTTGTGCCCCTCTTGGCGCAGAGCGAAAAATCGTACCAATCGTCCCTCTGAGCAAACCCCGCCGTGATCAAGCCGGAATAGGCTGACTATATCCGAAAATGTCCTTTATCGGCGTGGCCGGGTTCCCTGTCCAGCAACGGCTAAGTTTTGAGACGAAAAATCGGCCCTATGATATCAGAGGCTTGCGCGTCCGAAATGTGAGTCCCAGGAGGGCGTGAAGTACGGCTGGGCGCATTACCACCAGCTGCCGCGACGGCCAATCTTGACCAATGACCTGCTAGGGCACCCACAGCATTGCCCACGGTCGCGTGACCACCACGAAAGCCTCCAAATCTGCGGCTACCCAAAGTGGGCAAAAGCAGCTTCCGCCGAAACCCGGTCTCCAGAGGGCCGGCGCTACGGGCCGCGTGGTGGCAGGTGTATATCCTGGACATCAGGCGGCCATGACGAGACCAGCGGGCCGCCCGATTGCCCGTCTACGCCGCGACGATCCGCTGGGTCTGGATGCCTAGGCCCTCGACGCCGAGCCGCATGACGTCGCCGACCTTGAGGAAGATCGGTTCGGGTTTGACGCCGCTGCCGACGCCCGGCGGTGTGCCGGTTGCGATCACATCCCCCGCGTGCAGCGTGATGAAATGGCTGACGTAGCTGACCAGCTTGATCACGTTGAAGATCATCGTCTGAGTGGAGCCGTCCTGGAAACGGCGTCCATTGACCTCGGTCCATAGCGGAAGGTCCTGCGGGTCGCTGACCTCGTCCTTGGTGACCATCCAGGGGCCGGTGGGGCCGAAGGTGTCGCACCCTTTGCCTTTGTCCCAGGTGCCGCCCCGCTCCAACTGAAATTCGCGCTCGCTGACGTCGTTGCAGACGCAGTAGCCGGCGACGTAGTCCATCGCGTCGTTTTCCGGCACATACCGCGCGGTCTTGCCGATCACCACGCCGAGTTCGACCTCCCAATCCAGCTTCTTGGAGCCCCGCGGCATTTTCACGTCGTCGTTCGGGCCGTTGAAGGCGCTGAGCGACTTCAGGAACATGATCGGCTCCTTCGGCACCGGCATGCCGGCTTCGGCGGCATGATCGGCGTAGTTGAGGCCGATGCAGACATAGTTGACCGGCCTCGCCACGCAGGGCCCGATGCGGGGATTGCCTTCCACCTTGGGAAGCTTCATCGGATCAACTTCGGCGATCATCCGCAGCGACGCGGCGGACAGAGCGAACCCGTCGATGTCGCGGACCAGGCTACTCAGATCGCGGATGGACCCATCATTGGCGAACAGGCCTGGTTTTTCGGCACCCGCCGAACCATAGCGCAGCAACTTCATAAGATCTTCTCCCCCTCGTTCAGGTGTTGGACGGTTCGCCCGGTGCGGTCATGCGCTAAAGCGTCAGGCCGCCATCTATGACGATCGACTGGCCGGTGATGAACTGGGCGTCGTCGCCGGACAGGTAGACCGCAAGCGCGGCGATTTCCTCTGGTGTGCCCAGCCGGCCCATCGGTTGCCGTGCCACGAACGCTGCTCGGGCTGCGTCGATGGAGCCAGCCGCGGCGGCATTCTCGGCGATGCGTTCGTCGAGGCTGGGCGTTCCTACGGTACCCGGGCAGAGGCAGTTGCAGCGGATTCCGCGGGCCACATAGTCGGTGGCGACGGAGCGGGTCATGCCGATAACGGCGGCTTTCGAGGCGCTGTAGATGAAGCGGTTCGGCACGCCTTTGAGGCTGGACGCGACCGACGCCATATTGAGAATGGAGCCGCGGCCGCGGGCCAGCATGCCCGGCAGAAACGCCCGCATGGTGCGGAACATCGAGCGGCAGTTCAGGTCAAAGGCGAGCGACCAATCAGCCTCGGTGGCATCCAGCAGAGTGCCCTGATGCACCACCCCGGCGCAGTTAAACAGAATGTCGACCGGACCAGCATCCCCCGCGGCGTCCACGATCGCGGCGGCGTCGAGGACATTCAGGCCTTGGGTGCGGATTTGGTCCGATTCCAGGCCGCTCAATTTTGTTGTATCGACATCGGTGGCGATGACCTTGGCTCCGGCGGCGGCGAAGGCTTGAGCGGTCGCCCGCCCCATCCCCTGGCCCGCAGCCGTGACGAAGGCTGTCTTACCGGTCAATGATGCCATTTGACCCTCCCTCGCCGCACCCATCGGCGCAGCGGGGGCGGGTTTAGGCTATTTCGCGGCCGAGGTCACCCCTGCGGCGCGGAATTCAATCCTCCAGGGTGAAGCCGACCTTCATGGTCACCTGATAGTGGCGGATTTTCCCATTCTCGATCTCGCCGCGCATTTGGGTGACCTCGAACCAGCGCAGGTGACGGGTGGTCTTGGAGGCGCGGGCGATGGCGTTCTCGATCGCGTCGGCATGGCTGGTTTCCGACGATCCCGCGAGTTCGATGATATTGTAGGTGTGATCAGTCATATCGGCGGTTCTCCAGTTCAGTTGGTTGGGGCTTAACCGATGAGGCGGCCCGGCGTCGCATGGGCAGCGGTGTTTTGTTCGGTCTTCGCGCAAACTTGCCTCGGAACCGGGGCGGCGGTTGACTGGGGCTGGCGTGCATGGGGCGGGGCGAGAGCATGGTGGGCTGGTTCAAGGATCTGACGCTGGTGGAGCGCCGCACCATGCTGGCCTGTTTCGGTGGCTGGTCGCTCGACGCGCTGGACGTGCAGATTTTCACCTTCGTGATCCCGTCGCTGCTCGCGGTTTGGGGCATCACCACGGCCCAGGCAGGGGTGTTGGCGACCGTCACGCTGGTGGTGTCCTCGTTTGGCGGCTGGGTGGCTGGCGCGGCCTCGGATCGGTTTGGGCGGGTGCGAGTGCTGCAGGTGACGATCCTGTGGTACGCGTTCTTCACGTTCCTCTGCGGGTTCGCACAGAATTTCAATCAGCTTTTTGTCCTCAAGGGGCTGCAGGGGCTGGGTTTTGGCGGCGAGTGGGCGGCGGGCGCGGTGCTGATGGGCGAGGTCATCCGTGACAAGTATCGCGGCCGGGCGGTCGGGTTGGTGCAGACCGGGTGGTCGATCGGCTGGGGGACGGCGGCGCTGCTGTATACTTTGCTGTCGGCAAACCTGCCGGAGGCGCTGACCTGGCGGGTGATGTTCTGGATCGGCCTGGCGCCGGCCGCACTGGTGTTCTGGATCCGGCGCTTCGTGGACGAGCCCCTCATCCATCCGCGCGCCGGTGGTCCGGTTGGGCTGCTGCATTTGTTTTCGGCGATGAGGCCCCCGCATTTGGCCACGACGTGGCGGGTGGCGATGATGGTTACCGGCGCTCAGGGGTCCAGCTATGCGCTCACGACGTTCCTGCCCCTGTACTTGAAAACCGAGCGTCATCTGACTTCGGTTGGGACGGGCAGTTATTTGATGGTGCTGATCCTGGGGGCGTTCTTTGGGTTTTTGTCCGGCGCGTATCTGGCTGACGCGATCGGACGGAAAGCGACGTTCCTGGTGTCGGCTACCGGATCGGTCGTACTCATGGTGGTGTATCTGTTTGCCCCACTCAGCAACGACCTGATCCTGCCAGTGGGCTTCCTGCTCGGATACATCAATCTGATGATGTTCTCGCCGATGGGACCGTTCATGACGGAGCTGTTTCCGACCGCGGTGCGCGGTGTTGGGCAGGGGTTTTGCTACAATGCCGGGCGCGGCATCGGGGCGGTGTTTCCGGCGTTGGTCGGCGTTCTCGCCGCGCGATTGGGTTTGGCCGCGGCGATCGCGACTTTTACTTTGAGCGGCTTGGCGTTGATGATCGCAGCCTTGCTGATGCTGCCGGAAACCAGGGGACGGTCTCTTGCGAGCCTGGAACGGCGCCCGGTGGGATAGGGTGGTAGAAGTCAGCCGGACATAGAGTTGCACACTTAACCGGCCAGAGCCGGCCTAAGCCATTGCTCATATTCTAGGCGTGAGGTTCCCGATCACGACGGCCACAGCTTCGGCGAACCAGGTTGCGCCATCGGACAACAGGGAGGGCACCATCCCCTCAGAACAGGACACTCACAGTCAATCGAGCGGATAGCGGCTCCAGAGGGTGATAAGTCGCCCCAAACTGGATCGGCGCGGTTGGAGTGACCCTGTATTGGTAAGCGTATTGCGATGCCGCCGCGTTCGTGTTGAATAAGTTGAAGACGCTAAGCTGAACCTTCACGCGCTCGGTGAGCTTGTAGCCAACATTGCAGTTCACCTCCTTGTATCCAGGCGTGGTCAGCGAATTGTCTTCCACCAGCGGCTGGGTACCGAGCCAGCGCAGTTCAACCCCGCCAAACCAGGGACCAAGATTGTCTACGATCGCACCGAACGAGCCGATGAAATTCGGTGCGTTGGGAATATAAAGTCCACTCAAGCCGTAGGCCGCCGGGTCATTGGTGTCATAGCGGCTATGGGTGAAATTGATATCGGCGTTCAACTCCAACCAAGGGGCTGGCCTGACCTGAGCCGATACCTCGAGACCTAGCAAATTCGCTGGCGGCCCGGCGTTATCGACCCCATTATCGGCATCGTAGGTCAGAAACGAATCGAAGTGCACCCTGAACACAGCCGCGGTCAAATTGGTGTGGGGGACGATGTCGCTTCGGACGCCGATTTCCTCGCTGGTAATTTTGGTCAGCAAAGGCGTCCCTTGGTTTGGATTGGTGACACCCAAGGTCGGCACAGTGCCCAGAACGCCGCGCAGGTCGTTGCTGTGAAATCCCCGACCCGCGCTGATATAGAATTCGGTCTTATCGAACGGTCCGAATATCAAGCTACCCTTTGGTTGCAACAGGGCCTGGTTGACACTGCCGGTGAACCCGGTGACCAAGCTCTGGTCTTGCCCGCTCTGGTAATCTTCCCGCAAGCCGGTGACGGTGCGGAACCAGGATGACCAGTGCGTTGTGGTGTTTACCCAGACCCCAACGTCATTGAGCGCGACGTTGTCGGCGTCGCAGACGTATAGCCCGCCGCCGAATGGGCTGTCCGGACACGCCGGTAGCACGATCCGGTCCTCGTCGTGGCGGCGGTCGATATATTCATTGTCATGCCGGAGCATAACGCCGAACTGGGTCTCGGTCTGGAAACCGGCTATCGTATCGAAGCGATCGTAGACCGTCTGTCCACCGATCGTGGTGCGCGTCTCGTCCTGCTGCTCCTGGTCGCCGTGGATCGGATCGACGAGAAAGTGGGTGAAGTCGTTCCACAATGTCAGCCGCGAGCGGATGGCATAGGCGCTGGTCGTCACGGTCCAGTCACTGCCACTAAAATAGTAGTGGCCGGACAGGCTGTAGCGTTCCGCGAAGTTGCCGTCCGAGGGATCCAGCGTGCCAAACCGACTGATCAATCCCTCCTGAAAGGCACTGACCGGCTGATCCGTAATGAAGTTTCCCGTACCGTGATAGGCCATCGCCGTCAGGTCGAAGCCATCCTTCTGATCGCCGTGCGAGTAGCGAACCGTGCCATTGTAGCTGTTGTAATCGTTCGGCGGCGACCACGGACCATCCAGGTGCCCAAAGGCGAACGCGCCAAGCACCCGATCGCCATTCGCCAGATGTTCGGTCCCGCCCAGGAAGATCCGGTCATCGCGCAGCGTGCCAGCGCTGACCGAGATCTGGTTGGGAATCTCGTCCACCATCCGAAGATGCGCGGACCCGAGGGCCCCAAAATCACCGATGGCCGGGAAGAACGGTCCCTTCGTGTAGTCGAGCCCATCGATCAGCTCCGGCATCAGGAAGTGAATGTCAGTGTAGCCCTGGCCGTGCGCGTGAGTCGGTTCATTGACGGGCATGTCATCGACGAAGGTCGCGAAGTCCGTGCCGTGATCCAGGTTGAACCCGCGAATGAAAAACTGGTTCGCCTTGCCCTCGCCGGAATGCACTGTCACGACCAAGCCAGGCACGGTCTCCAGAATTTGTCCGATACGGTAGATCGGTCGGAGATCCAGCTCCTTCTTCGTAACCGTTCCCTGGCCGGCCGTGGCAGCTACGCCGAGGAGATCGACCCGGGATTGCACCACATCAACATTGATCGGCTGATTGTCGGGTTCAGTCGCATCCGGGGACGATGTTGCTGGGGGGTTCGCAACTGGCGGTTGGTCAGCCGCCTTCGGCGATGGCATGTCAGGCGTCGCGATCGATAGTGAGAGACCAGCGACGAGTGGGCGGAGCCGACGGAAGCCGCGGCTGCTCGGTTGGAACCTTTGGGACCTCGCGGGTGCTTGATGCACAGTCTCCCCCATCATTATGATTTATTTGTCGGGAGATCATACTCGCTCGCAAGGCGGACGCCAGATGACGCGGCTACATCGCAGAGGACGGCAAGGTAACGTGAGCGCGATGCTACCGATGCTGTCGCCTGGCACCTGGCCTGCCACCAAGCAGCCTTACGGGATAATTTGAGACAACCCCAGATGCGCGGAGTTCAAGAAATGGAACGGCTCACGATCAGTATGTCTGACGAGTTTGCATCCGAACTGGCCGTGTTCATGGCCACTAATCACTACGACAATCGGTCTGAGGCCGTCCGCGATCTAGCGCGACTTGGCCTTCGGCAAGCCCGCCTCCATGATGGCGTGACCGGCGAGTGCGTCGCGACGCTATCCTACGTGTTCGATCACCACACGCGTGAATTGGCGAAGCGGTTGACTGACACTCATCATGCGCATCATGAACTACAGGTCGCGACCATGCATGTTCATCTCGATCATCAAAACTGTCTCGAGCTGGCGGTGCTTCGCGGCGACTCCTCTGCGGTGCGCGAATTTTCCAAGGCCGTGATCGCTGAGCGCGGGGTTACGCACGGCCAGATCAACTTTATTCCCGTTATGATCGAGACCGAGGCACACCCTCATCACGTCGCGGGAAGCGCTCATCACGTCGAGGGACACGCTCTCGACCACCACCTCCACATTCATCCAAAAGACTAAACGAACCCGCTCTAATATAAGCCAGCGCCACCAGCGGCCTGCAGCCGGGTACCGTCATAAGACGGCGTGCCGTGTCGTTGGTCTTGGCTAATCGCCGGATTGCTCAATTCAAGGCGGCGATTGCTTCAGCAAGCCCTCAAGCACCGCACCAGGGAGGCGACAACACCATCAATGCCTGGATGCCCGCCGACCCGTTCTTGCGCTCGCTGCCCGATCTGGCCGGGGCTACATGCTGGTTCAGGACGCAAACACTTGCTTCCTTGAGCGACACGCCCAGTCCGACACAGCTTTCCGTGATGGCTCCTCTTGGCAAAAGACCAAGATAGGCTCCAACAATTCTCAGGGAGAGCCGCCGCGATTAGTCCAGGTAGGTGGCGTCAGACCCCAGCGGCGGACCGACGGCATTGTGCACAGCGGTCACCTGTATGAGGGGCCGCCAGATCGTGCGCCGTCGGTCCCTTTGCGATGCCGAGGTAACCTTCTTCGAGGAGAAACGAGGCTGCCGGGCCCGAACAGGCGAGACTCGCTGGCTACTCTCGCTGCCTCGCCATTACCTGACGCGGCGTTCTGTCGAGAGGTCAGCCACCCCAGCGCGCTTCGGCCATGCCCCAACCCAGCAGGAGGAACGACCATCCGGCGATCGGAAAGGTGAGGAACCCTGTCGTCGATGCGATCGGCCAGAGCTGGATAACTGCTGCCGCGAATAACCCGACCAGCACCGGATCAGAGCGTCGCATCAGCGGGCGCGCCATCGCGGCAAGCCAAGCGTAGGCGAGCCAGATGAACAGCGCGAGCCCCACGAACCCGCCTTCGGTCAGCGCTTCGAAATAATAGTTGTGCGGATGGTGCCAGCAGATCGCTGCGCCCCCGCCATCCTTCTGGCTGCCGTCGAAGCTCGGCCGGAAATAGCGCGGCTGAGGGCAGCCATAACCGAACCCGACCGCCCCGAGCCCGGTGACGGGATGCTGCAGGCCGATCTCCAGCGCCCTGGCATAGAGCTCGCCGTATTGGCTGATGGAGAAATTCTCCATTTGCGTGGAAAACTTCGAGATAAGGCGATGTTGGACTTCAGGTGCGATGACCGGTGAGGCAGCCAGCAGCAGCGCCACGAGGGCGCCGGAAACCAACATGGCCGGACGGAGCCGCGGCAGCAGCAGTGCCACCGTCACGAGGCCAACACCAGTAAGCAGCAAGGGCATGCGCTGACCGATCAGCACCATGATAGCCGTGCCGGCCATAAGCAGCGCATAGCCGCCCGCGATAGACCAGACACCGGGACGTTGCAGCAGTGCGGCGAGCGGGGGGACCAGCGCTGGGAACAGGATCCGCACCAGTGCCGGCCCGGCGCGTGGTTTACCGAACGGCCCGGTCAACTCGCCGTCGCTGCCACGCGGAGACCCATACAGGTTGCGGCCGAAGGCGAACTGAAAGAGCGCCTGGACAGCGATATAGGCCGCTGACGCCGCGACAACCCAGCCGAGCCATCGGCGCGGCGCAGGATCGCGCAGGATGGCGTGCTCCATTGCGGCGATCAGGATCAGGAACCGTCCGATCAGCACCCCCTGGAGCAACGAAGGCAAGCCGGCTTCGCCCAAGCCAAGCGCAGGGATCGGCACCGAGCAGAGTGTCAACCAGCCCCACCACGCAAATCCAGCGCGCAGCCAGGGAGTGCGCAGCCAAGCCCATTCCCGCGTGATCACGCAGCGCGCAAGGAAGCAGACATCGGCAACCCCGATTGCTCCTTCGGCGATGCCATGGGCATGCAGCAACAGGAGGGGCGTCAGCAGGATGGCACCCAACGCCGTCCGGTCGAGTGCGGTCAAAGTTCGGGAGGTGCTGCCCGTAAGGACCGCTGCTACCATCGGGCGCTACGTCGCCCAGACGCGGTCGCTAGTCTCGGCGCGGGGGGCCAGCGCACGTTCTCGAGCATCTAGCGTTTGGTGGACTGGCTCGATCGGCCGAGAAGGAACCTCATCGAGCCAGGGCGCGGTCGTGCAACAACCCGTCGTGCAGCACCAACTCGGTGCGTTCGCGGGGGTCCTCTGGTGTTTCCGCCGGGCCTAGCGACCCGCGATCGCGCTCGATGACCGCGAGGACAGCGTCCAGCGAAAGCCGCGTCACGCCGTCGGGCGGCCCACCTGATGGCGACAGGACCGGCACTATCTGCGTGCTGTAGTCCAGTGGGGGCGTCGCCCCGAACAGGGCGTAGGCGCGGGTGCCAACGGCGACAGCCATGTTCATCACTCCGGTATCGTTCCCGACATAGAACGCTGCCTCGTTCAACAGCGCGGCGATCTCCGCCATGTGCCAGCCGAGCGCTGGGACTACATGCGCGGCGTTGTCCCGCAGCAGAGTGCAGATCTGCCGCCACATGATTTCTTCGCCCTTTCCGCCGACCAGCACAAGGGTTGGCCAACCGGCGTCGATTAGCGCTTGCGCCAGGGCTGCGAAGCGCCGCGCGCCCCATTGTCGCGTCGGTTCGGAGCTGCCAATGCCCAGAACGACCAAGGGCCTGTTCATCCGATCCAACCGTCGCTGTACCGCCACAAGTGCAGCCGGTGCGATTTCGAGGTGTGGCTCGGCTTCAGCCATCGCAACGTTGGCGCTTTGCAAGAACAACGTGGCACGTTCCATGGGCCGGTTGCGCCAATATGCCGACTTCGCGAGATATGGCCCCCGATTGAGGAACCAACGCTGCAATCCAACTCCGTAGCCTTGCCGCGACGGAATGCCCGCCGCCCAGATAGCGAAAGCCAATGACGCGCTCTTGTGCAGCAGCACGGCAGCGTCGAACTGGTGGGAGCGAAGCATGCGGATCAACCGCCATAGCCCAAGCAGGCCGTCATGGACGCCGCGCGTACCCTCGGGATTGCGATCTATAGAGATGACCTCGTGCACCATCTCTTCGTGGGCGAGGATCTCGTCGGCCCGACACCGCGGTTTGGCGGCCAGTGTCACCGGCCCTCCGACGTGACACGCCAAGGCACGAATATGCGGCAGATGCCAGATCAGATCGCCAATTCCTGGCAAGAGCTGGACCACCAACAGGCGACGGGGGGACATCCTCAACACTTGATCCTCGATGCCATCGATGGCCATAGTAATCCAAATCTCACGCTGCGGGTCCGATCGAGCCAGACTCTACATGGTGACGCTCGGCAGCCTGCGTAACGGGCTTTCTCGCGATGGTTAACCACTCGTCGCGCAGTAGGCCGTAACGGACCTCGTCCTCGGGCGACACCCGGAAGGTCGCCACGCAGAAACCAGCCCTGACAAGCCGCTCGGCGAAGTCCAGCCCATAGAAGCGCCGGTGATCCACATCGCTAAAGTGGGCGAAGCGTTGCTCGGGAGACGTAGCGGACGGATTCGCGTACGTTTGTTCCCGTGACGCGTTGATCGGCACGCTCAGCACGGCGAGGCCACCCGGTTTGAGCAAGCGGAACAGTTCGCTCATCGCCTGCCTATCATCGTCGACGTGCTCCAGCACGTGATGCGCAATTACCATGTCGTAGCTGGCACCGGGCAACGGGACCTGACTGATGTCGAACTCGGTGCGTGACACCCGCCTGGCGCAGATCCGCCGTTTCATAGAGCGGGTTGTCGCGCATCTGGCGTACGACGGCTTTCTCCGGCGCGAAGTGCAGAATGCGCTTGCCGTCAAGCTTGCCGCCACCATTTGCCCCTATCCAAAGCTGGGTCAGCCTATGGCGTTCACGGCTGCCGCATTGCGGACACCGCGCGTCCCAGCGGGGTGGTTTCCCCGCGCCGACGAAAATGCCGAAATAGCCACAAATCGGGCAGGTGCGGGCTAGCCATTTCCGCGAAAACTGCCCCCGATCGGCCAGCCAGGCAGCGGCCAGGCGTCGCAGAACGGTGGCATTGTACCGGCGCGCCGGACCCTCGGCAAATGCCAGCGCGAGGGAATGTTTGAGTGCGTCTGCTAGGTGGATCGCGGACACAGTAAAGCCTCACTAACGGAGGAAATTGGACACGGTTGCCTAACACGACGTTGAAGTCCCTGTAGATCAGAAGGCGAATCGAAGATTTCCGCCGCGTTCTCCTACTCGATCAACAATAATGTAAGTGCTTAGTTAGTGCAAACAGTGGCTCCCGAGTCGCCGAGATGATGCTCGCCATTTTTTCGGCGGACCTCAGCTCCCGGCCGCACGTCACCCCGAACGTCTCGACAGCAGATGGCCCCGGTGACACGCCGGCGGCGGGTTCGACTTGGCGACGACTGCCGATTTCGCCTCCAGCCAGTTGATGGGCCCAACCCCCGGTGCAAGGCTGCGCGAGCCTTGCCTCTGCCAGGTGAGCAGCGACAGAAACTACTTGGGCCCTTAGGAAGCCACCTAGCTAGCGCTCCAGCTTGGTGACGTCGTGCTGTCCCGGTCAAGCGATATTGAGCTCTGATGATATCGAGCTCGTCAGTTTGAAATTGTGCCTCCGCCTGCTCCCCTGATTGCCCTGGTTTTAATGGCGGTTCGTTGAAAATGGCCAAATCGCAGACTGAGCTGGTGAATCCCGCCTTCCAGGTCCTGGACATCGACTGTGGCGGCGGGATCGAAGCGTATCATCTTTTGTCCAGACAGATGGACGATGCCGACTTTTGGGTAGGGATAGTAATACTCAACCAAGGCAGGCCCTCGGAGATCGACGCGCCATCTGGTAATGTAGTTGCAGGTATCTGGTAGCAACTCCACCGGCAACCCATCCGTGTGGATGGCGAGGGCCATCGCGAGCTGATCCGAGGTAAACGGCTTGCCACGGCGCAAGATTTCCCGCTGCCACCGTCGCATCACCTGCCAATGTGGCGTGCGGGCAGCCAAGGCGAACACGCCGGCGTTCAACAAGGGGCGTGGGCCAAGGTCTCGTAGCGTCGGTAGCGGCAAGCCGGCGTGGGAGCCGTTCTTGAAGTTGAACGAACGGATCTGCGCGAGGCCCCATAGCCCGCCCAGTAGCCAGCGAACATCGATCGGCCGATTCCAAAATCGGCCGCCGCCCGGCACGATCGCAAGCGCCCCGGTGCGTGCGGCGCCAAGCAAAAGCTCGATGGCATTGTAATCCTGAACCCAGGTATCGCCGTCCAACCATACGATTGTATCGTAGTTGGGAAATAGCTGATTGAGCCACGGCTTTGCGAGATCAACGGCAACCGCGGACCACTTCCGCAGCGGTTCGGCAGGGAAGTCCGGGATGTCCTGTGGCCGCACCACGATCACGTCACTAGCCTTTAGGCGGCGCACCTCGTCCGCCGTCAGACCGGCGTCGACCACGCCGAGCGAGGGAAGTGGTCCAGGTGAAGCAGCACGAATCGAACTCGTGCTGTTCTTGGATCATTGGAAAAAAGAGGGAGTTGCCGCCTGTTACGAGGATCGGACGATCGGCGTGCTGTTCGTCGGGTGCCATCGATGCATCATAACAGTAAAATTGCTTGGATATCTTATATCGACCAGGGGGTCGGGCCATACGTCAACATCCACGGAGATTGCGGAGACTCAGACATGGGCGTTGCGCCGGTTTAGGCGGAGTTGACCATCAGATCGGTCGGCTAAGGTGGATTTGCGGAGCTTCAGTCCGGACCGAGAGAGGATCACGGAGCGAGAGCCGTGCCCGTCCCGGGGGCTCCTGGAGTCCCGCCGAGGGCATCGGCCCTCCCCCCAAAGACACCGGAGTTTCCGTCGCCTCAGGCCCGTTTGCGGGAGTGTGGGACCTGTCCTCGCGATGCTCAATTAGCTCTGGGCCGTCTCGATGATGCTGCTGGCGAGACCGGTTCGAGCAGAAGTGCGCGGGCAGGATGGGAGAGCGACCACTTCCAGAATGGACCCCGGAGCTAGTCGCTCTTTCGTGGATCGGGGGCGCGACAACGTGCTGGCGATGGTATTTGGCCCGCGAATGAGCGATGTCCGGCAAAGGCGGCGCAACCTGTTCCGCTTGAGGCGCCGAGCTACGGTCGACCTGCCTTGGTGCGGGTGGGCGCCTCCACAGGGGGCAAGTCGGATTTTCGTTCAGTCGCGCAAGCGTGCGGGCGTTGGGGTGTCGTTGGGGAACCAGACTGCTTACTTATCGTTTTCGTTCGTAGTGGAACTCGAAACGGAGAATACCCATGGCCTTTGCTAACGACACTCGGGGAAAACTTGACGACGCGCAGGCCCAGATCGTTCGGCTGCGGGAGCAGGTCGAGGCGCTGATGAAGGATCGGGTCAGTCCGGCTGTCGCCGACTATGCTGGCCGGGCTGAGAGCGCCTACAACACCGCGAGCGGGGTGGTGCGCGATCAGGCTCAAGCGATGTCCGGGCGTGTGAAAGATCAGCCGCTGATCGCGATCATTATCGCCGCTGCCGCCGGTTGGATTATCGGCCGCGTGATGCGTTAATCGATGCGCCCAATTCGGCTTGCTCGCATCGCGGCGGAAGCCGAGGGCGTTCGTCTGCGCGGCATGATGACCCGGCTCGCAACCCGGGCCATCTTCGCCGTTGTCGCATCGGTTTTTGTGCTTGGAGCGCTAACGTTCGGTCACCTCGCCGCCTGGTATGGAATCAGGGTTGGGTTGGAGCAATCCTTTCTGGTGACGGCGGGGATATTGGGTGGTGTCGACCTGCTGATTGCGATCATCCTGCTGGTGCTCGCCAGTCGCTCCACTCCGAGCCGGACGGAGACCGAGGCACTCGAGGTGAGGCGGAGGGCGCTGGAGGGGATTGGCAGCGCGTTGAGCTTGACGCAGATGGTGTTGCCGGTGCTGCGCCTTGTTTCGGGGATGAGACGCCGGCGACGGGTGTAGGAAACGTGTCTAAGAACGCGCCGTTCATACACGGCGATCGATTTCCGTGGATGACAGGAACAAGGGCGGCCATGACTGTAAGAGGGTGGTAAGAGAGCGCCTTTGGGTAACTCGCCAGAGACGTATCTCGGTCAGTCCGGCGGCGGTTTCAGTGACTTGATGTATTTTGCCATCAAAGTGATTTGCCCGTCATTGAGGAATTTGCGGAACGAGGGCATGTAACCGGGCTTGCCGTTACGGATCCGCTCCTCGACCTGGTTTTCCGTCATCTGTGTCCCGGCCAGCCGGGGACCTTTGTCAGGCTGCAGGCCGTAATCACCGTGACACCACCCGCACTGAGCGGCGAATATCGCCTTGGCATCAGTTATTTGCTGTGTGTCCACGCCCTCGGCCGTCGTGTTGGCCGTTACCGGCCGGGGGGGATTGTCGGCCGCTCCAGCGGGCCAATAAGTGCCATACAAACTGAAGGTGGCCAGCAATGGCCAGATCGGAGCACGGAGCATCTTCGTCGCCTTCCCTCTACGCAGAAGAAAACCCACGGCGCTGCCGTGGGTTCCCTGCCGATAGCGCTCGCCCGCTATGGCAGCGCGTACACGTTGAGGGTACCGCCGTCCAGCGGCATGCTCTTGAACGGCTCGCCGAAAAGGGTTGCCAAGTTCTGCGAGACGTAGGTGCCCCACCCAGTGGTCACGGCGATATACTGCTTGCCGTTCACTGCGTAGGAAATAATGCCGCCGTCGTGGCCAGTCCCGTCATTGTGCGACCAGAGCTTTTCTCCGGTCTTGGCATTGAGAGCGTCCAGCATTCCGTCGGCGCCCGGCACGAAAACGAGGTCGCCTTTGGTTGAAAGGAGGCTCGCCATCGGCGGATACTTATAGACGACTTCCCAGGCTTTCTTGCCGGTGACCGGGTCCACCGCATCGATATGACCGTAGGCCGCGTCGTGTCCAGGCGGCGGTATCGAAGTATAGGTGGCACTCATGTACAACTGGCCGGAATAGTCGGCCGGCTTCGGCAAGCTCTGCGCCACCATGTTCTGGCACCATTCCTGGCCGATCTTGTAGTAAAGCCCAGTATCCGGATTATAGCTTCCGGAATTCCAACTGATCGCGCCGTCGACTGCCGGGCACACGTTGTCATTTTTGCCGATTGTGACGTCGTGCCGACCCTGGAGTTGGCCGGTGTGCGGGTCGACGCCCGATACGAAGTTGGACGTTTCACCGAGGTGCCAGACATTCTCGATCTTCAGCGGCGGTTCGCCAATATCGCGATTGTAGACGTAAACGTACCCGCCCTTGTTAGGATGAACAGCGTAGTGCTGTCCTCCGCGGTCGATCATTACGAACTCGCCAACCGCACCGTCGAAGTCCCAACTGTCGTGTGGAACTTCTTGGAAGAAGGACTTCAGCACACCTGTGCCGGGATCGAGGGCGACGACGCCGGACGTGTACAAATTGTCGCCTGGCCGCTTGGCCAAGTCATAATCCGGCGCGGGATTTGCCGTGCCCCAGAACACTGTGTCTGTACTTGCGTCATAGGTACCGGTCATCCAGCCGCCACCTCCGCCGGTCTTCCAGCTGTCGTTGCCCCAGCTTGCCCGGGAGCGTTCGTCGCCGCCGATCGTGTCGAACTGCCAGGCCTTCTGCCCGGTGTGGGCGTCGACGCCGAAGATTGGGCCACAGCATCCTGCAAGCTCGCCACCATTGGAGCCAACAATGACCTTGTCTTTCACCACGAGTGGCGCGCCGGTGAAGCCCTTGGCACCCTTGGCGACATCGATCAACTTGGTATCCCAGAGCTGCTTGCCCGACTTCATGTCGACCGCGAGGACACGGCCGTCGACGGTGCCGATATAGAGGTTGCCGTATGCTGCCGCGAGACCGCGGTTATAGGGGTTGTACGGGGTGGACTCAGCTTGTTCGATGTTGATCTTGCGGTTTGAATGTCCAAAGAAAAGCGCCGGTTGCACCGTTGACCGCCCAAATCTGATCGTTCGCGGTCGTATAGTACACGATGCCATCGATCGCCAGTGGAAACGACTGAATGCCGCCATGTGGGCTGCTGCCCGGATTGTGCATCCAGGCAAGCTGAAGTTGCTTTACGTTGCTGCTATTGATCTGATCGAGACCGCTGTAGTGCCAGGACTTGTAAGACCCATGGTACATAACCCAGTCATTTGGATTCTGGTCGGCATTGAGTAGCGCCTTACCGTCGAGCTCCGCGGCTTTCGCCAAGCCGCCCGATCCGACCAGTAAGGCTGCCGCTATTCCGCCAAAAATCCACTGCTGTCGTTTCATTGTAAACTCCCCCGTCATTTCTTGTCGTACTTCGCAAACGCAGACGCCAGCCCGTGGATCAATCTCCTGGCGGTATCCGGTTTGTTTACGCCGTTGGAGCATAGGGTTTCCGAACGGCGTCGGCAATGGGCTGTTCCAAATCGGAGTCGGGCCATCGGTGAAGAAGTGCCTCAGGCCCGATGCGCAAACCGTCAGAGCCGCGCGGCGTCGCCGCAACGATCTCACCCCAGAGCCTTCCGCCCTGTCAGTGGTTGTTGCGCGATTCGCCTCGGGTTTCGATCACGTCGAGAAATAGCGTGGCGGGTTCGAGGCAGGCGCCGGTGCCGAGCTGTCCGACCATGGAGCGGTAGATTTCCTCCCATGGGGTCATGGTTGGGAGCTTCGGCGGGGTCCAGGCTGCCTTGCGCGCGGCCAACTCGCCTGCCGGAAGCAGCACGTCGACTTTGCGGGTGTTGAGATCGATCCGGATGCGGTCGCCGGTTTTCAGGATCGCCAGGCCGCCGCCGACCGCCGCCTCGGGCGACACGTTGAGGATCGAGGGTGACGCCGACGTGCCGGACTGCCGCCCGTCGCCCATCGTCGGCAGGGTGTTGATGCCACGCTTAAGCAACGCGGCCGGCGGCTGCATGTTCACCACCTCGGCGCTGCCGGGATAGCCGACCGGGCCGCAGTTGCGGATGATCAGGACCGATTGGTCCTCGACGCCGAGGTCGGGGTCCTCGATGCGGTGGTGGTAGTCCTCCGGCCCCTCGAACACGATGGCCTTGCCCTCGAAGACGTTCGGCCGATCGGGATCGGACAGGAAGCGTTTCCGAAATTCCTTGTCGATGACGCTGATCTTCATCACCGCGCTGTCGAACAGGTTGCCGGACATCACGACGTAGCCGGCGGCTTCGAGCATCGGGTTGGCGTAGGAGCGGATGAC
Source organism: uncultured Pseudomonadota bacterium (assembly GCA_963832865.1). GTDB lineage: Bacteria > Pseudomonadota > Alphaproteobacteria > Acetobacterales > Acetobacteraceae > Rhodopila. Next base: position 182,679 of record CAWHWH010000063.1, on the reverse strand, counting down.
CTCGCGGTCGCCGTCGGGGACCTCGGCAAGATCCTCGGCCAAGGTGCGGCCGGTGACGGTTTTGACGCCGCCGTGCAGTTTGCCGGCCGCCAGGAGTTCTTTCATCACCGCGGGGACGCCGCCGGCGCGGTGGAATTTTTCGCCGAGGAAGCGGCCGGCGGGCTGCAGGTCGACCAGGAGGGGGATTTCCGGGCCCAGGCGCTGCCAGTCGTCCAGGCTATGCTCGACGCCCATGTGCCGGGCGATTGCGACCATGTGGATCGGGCAGTTGGATGACGCCCCGAGTGCGGCCGCCGCGACGACCGCGTTCTCGAAGGCTTCCCTGGTCATGATGTCGGAGGGGCGAAGGTTTTCCTTCACCATCCCGACGATGCGCTTGCCGGTTTCGAACGCCATCCAGCCACGTTCCCGGTACGGCGCGGGGATTGCGGCGCAGCCGGGGAGCGACATGCCGAGAGCCTCGGCCAGGGAGTTCATCGAGGTCGCGGTGCCCATGGTGTTGCAGTGGCCGACCGAGGGGGCGGACGAGGACACCATGTCCATGAACTCGTCGTAGCCGATTTTGCCTTCGGCGTAGAGTTTGCGGCCTTCCCAGACGATGGTGCCGGAGCCGGAGAGGCGGCCCTTCCACCAGCCGTCGAGCATCGGGCCGCCGGAGAGCACGATGGCCGGGATGTTCACCGTGGCGGCGCCCATCAGGCAGGCGGGAGTGGTCTTGTCGCAGCCGGTGGTGAGGACGACTCCGTCGAGTGGGTAGCCGTGCAGGATTTCGACCAGGCTGAGATAGGCCAGGTTGCGGTCGAGCGCGGCGGTCGGGCGCTTGCCGGTTTCCTGCATCGGGTGCATCGGAAATTCCAGCGGCACTCCGCCGGCGTCGCGGATGCCGTCGCGGACCCGGCTGGCGAGTTCGATGTGGTGGCGGTTGCAAGGGGAGAGGTCGGAGCCGGTCTGCGCGATGCCGATGATCGGCTTGCCGCCGCGGAGTTCCTCGGGGGTGATGCCGTAGTTCATGTAGCGCTCGAGGTAGAGCGCGGTCATCGCGGGGTCGGCGGGTTCGTCAAACCACCGGCGGGAGCGCAGGCGTTTGTGGTCGCTGCCGTTGAAACTGGCCATGATTAGATCCTCCCGGACGCTGTTGGGGCGCACACCGTTGCGGCGGAGATTGGGCGGATGGGGATTTTGGGTCAAGCGGCGGCGTTGGGACTATGGTCGCGGCCGGATTCGCAATCGCAGCCAGGCCGCGAACGCCTCTTCCGACAAAACGCCCGCCGCCAACTGGGCCATGTTCGCCACGGTTTCGGCCCCGGAAGGGCCGATCGAGACGTCATTTGCCCTCAGAAACAGAACGCAAGCCGCCCATCCGGTGCGTTTGTTGCCGTCTATAAACGCGTGGTTCCGTCCGATGCCGAATGCGTAGGCCGCGGCCAGATCCGCCATGTCGGGGGGTGGATCCCCGTAGGCCCATTTCTCGCGGGGACGAGCGAGTGCGCTTTCCAGCATCTCATCATCGCGGATGCCGAAATGTCCGCCATAGGTGCGGACCGCTTGATCGTGCAGGTATTCGACAACGTCTCGGAGCAGAAACTCCGGTTCGGTCAAAGCCTGGCAAGAGCCTGCAGGACGTCGGCTTCGGACTTCAGCACCTCATCGGCCTGGGCCAATTGACGCTCCAGCAAGGGATTGGTTCTGGCGATCTTGAGACCGTCCTCGCCCTCGATGAGGGTGAATGTACGGCCGGGCTCAATGCCGAGCCGCGCGCAGGTATCGGCGGGGATGGTGAAGCCGGTGGAATTGCCGACGCGCCGGGCGGTGATGGTGGCCATATCGATGTCCTTAGTAATACGTTATGTCATACGTAGCGGGTCGGACACCACGATTCAAGGCTTTCCGGCGATCTTGGGCGACGTTCCGCTCCGAAGTGATGATGGTCTATCTAGTCCGGGGCTGGCCTGTCCCAACCCGCGCGTGTTTGCCCATGGTATTCGCGGTTCGGGATCATATCGGTGGCCGATGCCATGCGGTTGGACAGATTGAAGAACGCGACCGTCTCAGCGAGGTCGAAGATATCCTCCTGGCTGAGACCCTGTTGCGACAACGCATCGCGATCGGCGTCATCGACCAGATGCGGCGTCGTGGTCAGTTTCCAAGCGAAATCCAGCATCAGTCGTGGGCGGGGGTCGAGTTGTGCAACGCGATAGTTGAGCGCGAGCATCTCGCCTAATTCGGGGTCGCCGGATAATTGCCGCACCGCGGCGCCGTGGGCGACGAGGCAATAGTAGCAGCGGTTGGCGGATGAAACGACGACTGCCACCATCTCCCGCTCCAGCTTCGAAAGGCCGGACGGCGACAGCATAATTTCGTTGTACATCGTCATGAAGTTGCGCAGACGCTGCGGCCTCAGGCTGTAGGAGGCGAGGACGTTGGGCACGAAGCCGAGTTTGTCCACGCACTTCGCAAATACCTGCCGCAGGTCTTCATCCAGTTCCGAACGGTCCGGAACGCCAAGTTTCGAAATGTGGTCGGGTTGCGGCATCGGTCGTGAACTTCCGGGTTGATGGTGTTTCTCGTGGTTCGGCGTTCTGCTGAGAACGGCCAGCGGAGGCAGCGTCGTTGCGACTGCCGTGACGCCGATTCGGCTCGCACGACCAGGCCGGTCACCAAGCGGGACCGGCGCTGTTTCGGCTTAAGCCGGGGCGTCTCGTCCTGTAGCAGGGTACGAAAAATCAAACAAACTCACTGGGGCGGGGTGAATGGCGTGATGTGATCAGGCGCGGCGCACTTGGGACAACTTCCGCGGTGGCATGCGCGGCAGTAAGCCTTGCCGCAACCCTCGCATGGTCCCAACCCGGCGGGCACGACCAGATGCAGCGCTTCGTCGCACACGAGGCGCGGCCGTTCGGTGCCGAGCGTGGCCTCGCATACCGGGGGTTCGAGGCGGCGGGCGAGCGGATTCCAGTCCAGCCAAATCGTCCGATCGGCCTTGCGCCGCCGTATTTGGACGACGAAACGATGCACCGGCATTACGAGTTCCAGCGTCTGGATCCACTCGACGGTGACGCGCGTGGCGTACTGGCGGGCCAGGTCTTCGAGTTTCGCGCGGTATTCGCGAGCGATCGCCTCGGCGCGCTGCTCCTCCCGGACGCGTTTTGGATCGGCTTCCGGCAGCCCGGCCATCCGGAGCAGGGCCTCATGATAGAGATCGTTGTGGTAGCGATGCAGCCGATCTTCGTCGCGGGCCAGGCGTCGGCGCATGCCCTTGATGAATGGGTATAGCGCCGCCTCCAGACGAGGCGGCAGGGCGTGGGAAATCAGCCCCACCACGCGGGCGCGTTCCCATACCTCCGGCAAATCGCCGGGTTCGGGAGCTTCCGGATCCTGCTCGGTGCTGTCGAAGCCAGGGCGATCGATCGCGGGACCGAGCGCTGTGAGGATCGAGTCGGGGAGCGCGCCGGTGGCGAGGTTGACGCCGACCCGCGGCATGAAGTCGCGCTTGTCGTCCGATATCGCCGAGGCGCGGAAATCCATGACCAGATATCGCGTCCATGCCGGCGTGACGCTCAGCAAGCGGTAGGTGGCGTTGTCCAGCACAAGCTCATTTCCGAGGACCCGTTCCGGATCCCCGGGGGTCTTCGCGGTCTGCGACAGGACGCGGCGGGTCCAACGGCCTTGAGTGCCCAGCAATCCGGCGAAGCGGTCGAGCCAGTCGCCTTCCATGCCGATGCGTTTGGCCATTGGCGGCAGGTTGGCGCCAAATCCTAGGCGTGACAGTTCGCCGACACCCAAGGCTCGCTGGACCTCGGGCGGGGCGATGACGTCGAGGCCCTGGGGCTCGACCGGCTCGACCAGGGCGCCCTGATGACGCAGCAGAGCTTCTACGAAGTCCTGCATGCGATTGTGTGTATCTGCTTCAAGCAGCATCGAGTTCGTTCCCGAACAGTGCCTCGTCTAGTTGTTTCACGCCCTCGTATTCGCGACGGGCGGCGAGGAGTTGGTTTTCCAGTTTGGTGAATGCGTCGGCGCGGGCCTGATCGGTGGTTTGCAGCCAGGCCTCCAGCACCAACGTGGAAAAATCTTGCTGGTCGTCTACTTCGCCGAGGATCGCGCCGACCTCGCCGACGACAAGTTCGAACATGTTGATCTTTTCGTCGAGGATACGCAGGACGGAATCCTCGATGGTGCCGGCGGCGACGAGGTTGAAGATGAAGACCTCACGGGTCTGGCCGATGCGGTCGATGCGGCCGATGCGTTGCTCGATGGCCATCGGGTTCCAGGGAATGTCGAAGTTGATCAAGGTGTTGCAGAATTGTAGGTTGCGGCCCTCGCCGCCGGATTCGGTGCAGAGCAGGACGGGGACTTCGTCGCGGAACGCCTCGATGGCGGCGTCCTTACGGGGGCCGGACAGGTCGCCGGAGAATTGGGCGAAGGGGATTTTGTGGCGGCGGAACTGGGCCGCGAGATGGGTCAGGCTGTCGCGCTGGTGGACGAATACCAGCTTCTTCTCGGCCGGGTTCTGCGCCAGCAGTTTCAGCAGCGCGGTCTCCTTGGCGCCGGCCTTGATGGCACGCGTGCGGGCCAGCACGTCGGTCCAGCGAGGCTCGCCCGGGTGGCGCTCGAGATAGCGCTCGATCGCGGCGGCGGCGGCCATCGGTGACGACCCGGCGGCGGCCAGGAGATGTTGCAGTGACAGGCGATGATTGCCGGGGGCGGTGGCGGCTTCGCGGACCAGGGCTGTGAGCGTCTCGTAACAGGCGGCTTCGGCGGCTTCGGGCGTGGCGCGCAGGGTGGAGGCATGGCGCCGCGGCAGGCGCAGGGCGGCCAGGGCTCGGGTGTTGCGCACCATGACGCCGCGCATCAGGTCGCGCAAACGCTCGCGGTTGGCGGGTTCGCGCGGTTTGCCGGGCACCATGTATACCGAGCGGAACTCCTTTTGGGTTTTGAAGATGCCGGGTTGGAGCAGGGTGAGAAGGTTGTAGAGTTCCAGGAGGCTGTTCTGCACTGGGGTTGCCGAGAGCAGGAGCAGGAAGCGCTTTTGCAAGCGGTTGACCAGTTGGTAGCTGGCGCTGGACTGGTCGCGCAGGTGGTGCGCCTCATCCACGACGATGACGTCGTAGGTCAGACCGGCCAGCGTCTCGGCCTGGTCCTTGCGTCGGGCGGCGGCGATCGAGGCGATCACCCGGGGCTGTGCCCAGAAGGCGGCGGGGTCGGAGCGCAGCAACGGGTCGTGGCTGGTGGCGCAGTCGATGCCGAATTTGGTCGCCATTTCGTCGCGCCACTGGCCGACCAGGGAAGCCGGGGTCAGGATCAGGATGCGTTCGGCCATCCCGCGCAGGATGTATTCCTTCAGCACCATCCCGGCCTCGACGGTCTTGCCGAGACCGACCTCATCGGCCAGCAGGACGCGGCCGCGATATTGCTTGAGGACTTTGCGGACGGTTTCGGTCTGGTACCAATGCGGCTCGACGTCGTGCAGTGCGGGCAGGCACAGCAGTTCGTCGAATTCCTCGAACAGCGAGAGGCGAACGAGTTCGCCGCGCAGGCGGAACGGGATCGGGTCGGGGTCGGCGCCGGCGATTTCGATGGCGTCGGGATTGGCGATGTCGAACGTCATGTCGAAGCGGGCTTCGAGTCGCGGCAGGTCGGGGAGATCGGGGGCGGCCGGCGGGGGCGGTTTGATGCGTGGGGGCGGTTTTTTCGGGGCAGGGGGCGGGGGTTCGGGGCGCTTCTGGGTGACGGGCCGTATTGGCTGCGAACCGAGGGTCTTAATCGTTCGCAGGCGGGCGCGCAGCCAGTCGTGCATGACCGCATCGCCGATGAATGCGGCGATGGCGGCTGGAGGGGTGTCGATGTGTTTCGCCTTCAGGATCGTCCAGGCCGCGGCGTATTGTCGCTGGTCGGCAAGCGCCAGGGCGGTGAGCAGATGGGCGGGTGCGCGGGTCTGGTAGTGTTTCCCGAAGCGCTTCAGCAGCGCGAGCGCCTGGCCTGACTCGCCTGAGGCGAGCGCGGTTAGCGCCGACAGCAGCATCAGTTCCGGGTCGGTTGGGCAGGCCTTGAGCGCTTGCTCGGCGATCGCTTTTGATTTCCCGGAGCGCTCGGCCAGGGCCGCGCGCAAGGTGTCGATCCAGAACTGGTTGTCCTCGGGCGGGGGACCGGGCGGGGTGGGCGGTATGGCGGGGCTGATGACGCCGGCCAGTAGGTCGGGTTGGCGAGGCCGGTTCGGCGTTTGGCGGCGGTTGGTCAAGGCCTGGGCTCCGCTGCGAACTCGGGAGGGAGTGAGGATCGTCGCGTACCGGGGCGGATGCGCCAATAGGTATGGGATTGTTTTGCGTTGTTGGTGATGGAGAGGCCGCCGGTGTTCGGAGTCCGCGAACGGTCTTGGCCTATTTACGGCGGCGGACGAGGCCTCGAAGCCGCGAGCCGATGGGCGCACACCCGTCGACACCTGACGCCGCAGCAATAACGGGATTTCCTGCCTCGGTCGAAGGGTAACATAGCCAGACTAAGCGGCGTCCGCCGCCCGGAGGCCAAGGCGGACGCCGTTTCGGGGACTATGCGCCCCTGCTCATCATGGCCGCCCCTGAACGCACCCTCGGCACGCTCGGACGGACCGTGATCCATCCGACCCTGGCATGGAGGCGTGCTGGCCACGCGGAAGCCCGTGTTGTTGTTCCGGTTTCCGGTGTTGTTCCAGTTGCGGTTGCCGGCGCGGACGTTCCTTGGATTGTTGTTCCAGGACCCGCCGCGCACCACACGCCGGCTGGGGGGCGGCCAGGCTCCCGGGCGTCTGGGTCGAACCAGCCGCCACGGAAGATCGACTGGCGCATGCGCCAGGTATTGGCATGCGAGGCATGGGCGACCCAGGCGCCGACTCTTGCCTCAACAGTGGTCCGGTGGGTCGCGCCAGCCCGCCATTGGTCACGCAGTCCCCGCAGCCGGTTGCGGAACCGGCGCACGTTATCTTCCGGCAGGCGGCGTCCGTCCGGCGACAGGACGTAACCGAGGAACGCCGCTGGCGCTTTGGTGTCGTGGATCACCGTCTTGCGCGGATGCAGCGACAGCCGGCGGTGGGCTAGCCAGCTAGCGATATCGTCGCGCCAAGTGGCAAGCACCGCCGGATCGTCGTGAAACAGCGCAAAATCATCGACGTACCGGAGGTATGGCGCGTGAAGCACCTCGGTTATGAAGTGGTCAAGCGCGTCGAGGTGCACGTTGGCGAAGAACTGGCTCGTCAGGTTGCCGATCGGCAGGCCGCGCCGGCGTTCGAACGGCGTGAACAACGTATCGCCGGGATAATGGATATGCACAGGCTCCTGCGCGTTCGAGCCATCGACAATGCTATCCAGGAGCCAGAGCGTATCGGGGCAAGCGATGCGCCGGCGCAGATCAGCCTTCAGGACTTCATGGTCGATAGCGGGAAAGTAACGATAAAGATCGCAGCGCAGGACGTAGCGATAGCGGTCGCGCCAGCGTTCGTACCGGCGGATAGCGCGATGCGTGCCCTTGCCGTCCCGGTTGGCGTAGGAGTGGTCGATGAACCCGCGCTCGAAGATCGGCGCGATGACGGCGCACAGCGCATGATGCACGACGCGGTCGCGGAACGGCGCGGCGGACACCAGCCGGCGTTTCGGGTCGCGGATTTCGATCGTTACGTAGTTCCCGGGCCGCCAGGTGCGGTCGAGCAATGTGCGTTCGAGGCGTAGCAACTGGGTCTCCAGGCCGGCGGTGAAGGCCGCCGCGCCGGGCTTGCGGCGCTTGCCGCGGATCGCCTTGCGCCAGGCGTCGTGCAGCGCGGTGAAATTGGCGATCCGGCCGAACAGATCGTCATGACGCGTGGGCATGCTGCGCCTTGATCCAGCCGCCAACCAGCCGCCCGACGTCATCCAGGCCACGGGCGGCGTGTTCGTAGCGGCGCCCGTCGATCAACCGCAGTTCCCGCGACAGGCGCATGAAGATGCGCAGACGTTCCAGCCCGAGGTTGGCATTCGTCAGCATGGCATCTCGGCCGCGGGTGTAGGTTGCGGCGATCAGCGCATCCAGGACGTCCAGCGCGGCGGCTTCGATACGGTCGCCGAGCACGAATTTCTGCGACCTGGGGAACTTGTCGATGGTCGGGATTAGCCACAGCAGGAACTGGTACATCGCTTCCAGCGCGGGTCCGGTGCGGCGAGCGTTGTTGACTGATGCGTTCATGCGCCCAGGCAATCAGGCCTGGGGCGAGTCGCGGAAGAGGAGATTCGGCATCCCGCAGCAGATTCCGGTGGATGATTCGATAACGAATGAACTCCCGACCAGGGGACTTCGTCCCCTGGACCCCTACGATGTAAAGAGATCAAGACTCAGGATAAAAAAGGGTTCTGGCCACGCGGAAGCCCGTGTTGTCTGCCCCGGTCCCCGGTGATGTCCCAGTCGCGGTTGCCGGCGCGGACGCTCCCTGGATCGTCGTCCCAGGACCCGCCGCGCACCACACGCCGGCTGCTATCTCCGGTTGTATTTGGCGATCCGTCGAGCGGTATCCCTTTCAGGGTTTCGTTGAAAACATCTGCTGTCCACTCCCAGACGTTCCCCAGCATGTCATAAAGCCCGAAAGGATTAGGCAAGAAGGAACCGACCGGGGCGGTGAAGGGGTAACCGGACTCGCCTTCGAAGAAGCGCTCGGGATCGAAGTCACGATTCATGCGAGCGGCCAAGGTCCGGTCTGCAACCTTGGCATACCGCGCGGCCTCGGCCCTTCCATCCCCCCAAAATCGTGCGGTCGTGGTTCCGGCTCTGGCGGCGTACTCCCATTCTGACTTCGCTCGGTAAGCGGTACTGCGTTGCCAGTAAGAGCTCTGAGCCACTCGATGTATTTTATCGCGTCTTCATAGCTGACGCAGACGACTGGGTCGTTGTCGGTTTGCTCGAAGCCGGGATTGCTCCAGTGGCGGTTCTTACGACGTTCGTAAGTCCACTGGCCCTTGCCGTCTGGTTCAAAAGTCCAGGCTTCGCTGCCTGTTTCGTGACCAGTTTCCGCGATGAAGGTTGCAAACTGGGCGCGGGTAACAGGGTATCGCCCGAGCCAGAACGAACTGGGGATGGTGACAGATTGCCGCGGTGTGGACCACCCGCGATATTCTTTCGGCACCCCCTCCCGCTCTTCTTCCTTGGGCGGCACGCCCATGGTGAAGGCGCCGTTGGGGATACGGATGAGTTCGGGAGCGTCTTCGTGGTCTCGGGTTGCGGTCAGCGTCGTGGCCGCTTCCAACTCTCGCGCGACCGGCTGTGCGGCTTCATCCCTGACAGGCACCGGCGGGTCCCGGGGTGGTGGGGGCGAACTGGCAACTCCCTGCTTGGGAGCCGATTGCACCGTCACTTTCGGCGCTGGTTCGGGGGATGAACCCGTCACCGGGACGCGCCGGCGGAGAGCGTTATGGATGGCCTTCGCTAAATAAGCGATACGCTGCTTGACCTCCTCGCTGCCGACATCGTGATCAACCCTGTCATGAAAATCGAAGTGCTGGCGGGCACGAAGCAGATGGTAGACCTCTTTGTCGTAGCAATCGTCCTGTTGGTCCGGATCTATGTGTTCGATATCAACGTAGATGAAGGGGAATATAAGGTCCTCGCGGCCAAGCACTTTTTCCCGCTCGCTGAAGTACATTACTTCCTTGCAGCACCACTCGCTTTGTATGAAGCCAGGGGTCACGATTGGAAGAATGAATGAGGCCTCATCGAGTGCACCGTAGATTTTCTTTTTCCAGTCAGTACCCGATCGGGATCGCGTGCTTATCCTGGAAGATGACGACCTTCGGCCGACCGACCTCCAGCTGTAGTCGGTTCGCAAGACGAATCCGAAGCTCCGTCAGGTGGCCGCCGGCACTCTGATCGTCGGACGTCGTGTAGCTCCAGAACCCTGTTGGCGGCAGGCGGTCGGCCATTCCTCTTCGCTTTCCCTCGGGGCTTCTGTGAACTATGCAGGAAGGGCGGCGGCTTGGGAACCTGTTCGGACGCGACTCGACGCTGAGAATTCCAAACACAGTCGCCGGGACTGGCTAAAAGGACGTCGGATTTATTCCACACTCCTTGTTGGGCCGTCCATCGGTTCCACAACAAGCACGACCTGCCCGTGGGGTGCTTGCTGATTGGCGCTCGCTTCGGCTAGATGCGCGCGGGATGCGGGTTGGGGGCGTGGATGGCGGTCAACAAGGTTTTTCCGGATGCGAAAGCGGCCCTGGCGGGCCTGCTGCGCGACGGCATGTCGATCATGTCCGGCGGGTTCGGGCTGTGCGGCATCCCCTCGGCGCTGATCGACGCGATCCGCGACAGCGGGGTGAAGGACCTGACCATCATCTCCAACAACGCGGGCATCGACGATGTAGGCCTTGGCCTGCTGCTGCAAACGCGGCAGGTGCGGAAGATGATCAGTTCCTACGTCGGCGAGAACGCTACATTCGCCAAGCAATATCTGGCCGGGGAACTGGAGATCGAGTTCAACCCGCAGGGTACGCTGGCGGAACGGATCCGCGCGGGTGGCGCCGGCATTCCGGCGTTCTTCACGGCGACCGGTGCGGGGACTCAGATCGCCGAAGGCAAGCCGCAGCAGGAATTCGACGGGCGGCTGTATGTGCAGGAACGCGGCCTGCGTGCCGATCTTTCGATCGTGCATGCGTGGAAGGCCGATACCGAAGGCAATCTGATCTATCGCAAGACCGCCCGGAACTTCAATCCGATCATGGCGACCGCCGGGGAGACGGTGGTTGTCGAGGTCGAGCATCTGGTGGAACCGGGACAGATCGACCCGGATCACATCATTACGGCCGGCATCTTCGTCAACCGCATCGTCAAGCTCGATTCGGTTGACAAACGGATAGAGCAACGCACTGTGCGCAAGCGGGGGTAGACCATGTTTGATCGCATGATTCACGCTACGCGCGATCATTATTAGGTTTGATCGCATGATTCACGCGCTTCGACGTTCCCGCCACGCGCGATCATTATTAGGTTTGATCGCATGATTAACGCGCTTTCGACGTTCCGCCGCGCGCGATCATGCTCAATAGGAGGCAACAATGCCCTGGACTCGTGACCAGATGGCTGCTCGGGCGGCCAAGGAACTGCATGACGGATTCTACGTGAATCTGGGGATCGGGATTCCGACACTGGTGGCCAACCACGTCCCCGCGGGGATGTCGATCCAGTTGCACTCGGAAAACGGCATGCTCGGCATGGGGGCTTTTCCGTTCGAGGGCGAGGAAGACGCCGACCTGATCAACGCCGGCAAGCAGACGGTGACGGAGTTGCCGACCACCAGCTTCTTCGACAGCGCCGCCAGCTTCGCGATGGTGCGCGGCGGGCACATCGATATTTCGATCCTGGGCGCTTTGCAGGTGGCTGAGAACGGTGACCTCGCGAACTGGATGATCCCCGGAAAGATGGTGAAGGGGATGGGCGGCGCGATGGACCTGGTCGCCGGCGTGCGGCGGGTGGTCGTGCTGATGGAACACACCGCCGGGGGCAAGTCGAAGCTGCTGAGGCGGTGCACCTTGCCGCTGACCGGGGCGGGTGTGGTGGATCTGGTCATCACTGAGCTGGGCGTGTTCTCGGTCGCGGCGAAAGGCCATGACGACGGCCTGACGCTAATGGAAATGGCGCCGGGGGTGACGCTGGGGGAGGTGCACGAGAAGACCGAGGCTCCGTTTTCCGTAGCGGGGCATTTGGAGGTCACCGCCTGACCCTGCGTGCGGCGTGGGAGTGCGGCAGTGGCGACGCGATCTGTCGGTTTCGCCGACAGCGTATCCTTGCAATGGGCGGGGCCAGCAAATCGCGGCGTCGTTGCAATATTGTCGAGGTGGCGCCCCAGGGGCGAGAAGGTGGGCACAGTATCGACGTGAAAACGCTGCGACGGCGGTTCCCCAAAACCAGACTGCGACCGCAGCGGCGCTGATGGTGGCGGATGCACAGTGATACTGATGTTAACAGCCGGTCGCCAGCGGGCGTTTACGGTGCGCCGGGTGCAGGAGGTCGGTTTGATGCCTCCCATTCGGCATCAGACGGCGCCGAGCATCCGCCGATGGTGATTGAGGTCTGGTCGGAGGCCTAGTCAAATCCCGGAGGGCATTGGCGGAGGGTTCCGGTTCGAGGCCACCATTGAAAGCGGCTGTCGTTCGGCGCAAGCTAACATGAACTTAAAGTTAAGATTTCGATCGCGGGGGCGGGGATCGCGGCGCCGACCACCATGGGCCAAGGGATGTCGATGGCTTCGAATCGCCTGACTCGAGTGACGTTGCTCGTGGTTTCGTTGATAATGTTGGCCTCGGCCCCGCGACGGTCCACGGCTGAACCGCCCGATCCGCAGTCTTCAGACGGAGTGCTGATGGCTCCGTATGGGGACGTCATTCGGTCTCTGACTCAACGCAATGGCGCACCGTGTTGTTCGGAAAGCGACTGTCGGCCGGCTCAATACCGGGTCAATGCTGCCGGCAACTACGAAGTCTTCCTGCGTAAGCTTGCGAAGGATGGGTCGGGTTGGGAGAACGGACCCGACAAATGGGTCGAGGTTCCCGGTGACCGCGTGACCCCGCCCTATCGGCGCCCTCACGTACCGTTCGGAATCGCGTGCTGGAGGTCCGGATACTTGTTTCTGAGCGGTGGCTTCTCCTGTTTCACGCCGGGAACCGACACTTAGACCAAGCGATGTTCTTGCGGCGGCGAATTCAAGCCCCCGCCCGGCTGAGTCCCTCAGCGCCGCAATTCGAAAATCCGGTTGTCCGCATCCTCCCGCGGGGTATCCAGCGCCTGTTTCGCGATGTCGCGGGAGAAGCCAGCGCGCGCCAGGACGCCCATTTCCTTGACCCGCACCTCGGCATCGGGGTCGTCGGCTAGCCGGTAGGGTCCGATCCGACGCTTGCGCGTCAGCACCAATGCGGCGGCCAACTCGGTTTCGGCGCCGCCGGCCGACACCGAGCGCGCGACATCCGGCGCCACCCCCTTGGCGACGAGGCGCATCTGGATGGAGCGGGTGGACTGCCCGCTTCGCACCAGATTTCTGGCCCGGTTTTCCGCGAATGCGGTGTCGCTGAGCGCGCCGGCTTCGGCCAGCCGCTCCACCACCCCGTCGATCGCCGCCAGGGCCGCTTGATGGGCCGGTTCGGCGGCGTCCGGATCAGGTTGTGCGCGGACCCAGCGTTCGATCCTCCGCTCGAGGACGCGCCGCAGCCCGGCCTTGGTCGAGGCATAGCGCGCGAGGTAATCCAGCGCCGCCTGGTACAGGCTGCCGGCATCGGGGGGTGAATTGCTCGACATAGCGCTACGATGCCTTTCACGGTGTGTGATGCAAGCTGTTTTGGTACCGCCGAGATCGGCCGAGCACGATCAAAACGCTGTTTGACAGCGACTAACCGATCGCCAATGATCGATCCTTCCCCCGGACCCGCCCCGAAAGGTCGCGGGCGGGTGATCCGTTGGGAAGACGCAAACCAAGGTTGACCCGGATGATATCCGCGCTGCTACCGAACTACACTCGTGCCGACCTCGCCTTCGAGCGGGGCGAGGGCGCCTGGCTGTGGACGGTGGACGGCCGACGATTCCTGGACTTTGGCTCGGGCATCGCCACGGCCAGCCTGGGACACGCGCATCCTCACCTGGTTCAGGCGATCGCCGAACAGGCCGCAAAGGTGATGCACACGTCCAACTTGTATCGCATCCCGCAGGCCGAACGGCTGGCGCAGCGGCTGGTCGATGCATCCTTCGCGGACAGCGTGTTTTTCTGCAACTCGGGCGCCGAGGCGAACGAGGGCATGATCAAGATGATGCGCCGCGCCATGTACGACGCGGGAAAGCCGGAGCGGTTCCACCTGATTTGCTTTGAGGGCGCGTTTCATGGCCGCACGTTGGCCACCCTCGCTGCAACCGGCAACCCGCACTACATGGAGGGTTTCGGCCCCGTGGTCGAAGGCTTCGACCACGTCCCGTTCAACAACATGAACGCGGTGCGTGACGCGATCGGGCCCGGCACCTGCGGCATCATCGTCGAACCGATCCAGGGCGAGGGGGGCGTGCGTCCCGCCGACGTGCAGTTCCTGCGTGATCTGCGCGCGGTGTGCGACGAATACGACATCATCCTCGGCATGGATGAGGTGCAATCGGGCATGGGCCGCACCGGCAAACTTTTTGCCCATGAATGGGCCGGCATCACGCCCGACGTCCTTTCTTCCGCCAAAGGCATCGGCGGCGGTTTTCCGCTCGGCGCTGTTCTGGCGAAGGAGAGATATGCCAAGGCGCTGAAGCCTGGCACCCACGGCACGACCTATGGCGGCAATCCGCTGGCCTGTGCCGCCGGCAATGCCGTGCAGGACGTGATCCTCGCTCCCGGTTTCCTGGAAGACGTGGAACGCAAAGGCCGTAAACTACGTGGCGAACTCGACAAGATCGCGCGCGAGTTCCCCTCGGTGTTCGTCGATGCCCGCGGTATGGGCCTGTTGCTCGGTTTGAAGGCTGCCATTCCGGTGGGCCAGATCCAGGCCGCCTGCGTCGCGGAGGGCCTGATGGCGATCACCGCAGGCGAAAACGTGCTCCGTTTGGCACCTCCGCTGGTGGTGACCGATAGCGACATCGACCAGGCGCTTGTCATGCTGCGCGCGGCGGCGACCAAGGTGGCGGCGGTAGTCGACAAGGCGGCGGCACAATGAGCGGGGCCGCCCGGCGAAAGGCCGGCATGCCGGCTCGGTCCCAGCAAGGGACGGCGCCGCGGCATTTCCTCGAGCTGCGCGACTTCGATACGGCAACGCTGCGCCAGATGCTGGACATCGCGTTGGGCTTCAAGCGAACCGGGGGCGTGTCATCGCGCCCGCTCGCCGGCAAGACCCTGGCGCTGATCTTCGAAAAGCCCTCGACCCGCACCCGGGTTTCGTTCGAGGTGGGAATGCGCCAGCTTGGTGGCGACGTGATCGTGCTGTCCGGCAAGGAAATGCAGCTTGGGCGCGGTGAGACCATTGCCGACACGGCACGCGTGCTGTCACGCTATGTCGATGCCATCATGCTGCGCACCGACAGCGTGGCAAAGCTCAAGGAAATGGCGGCATACGCCTCGGTGCCGGTGATCAACGGGCTGACCGAGGTGTCGCATCCCTGCCAGCTCATGGCGGACGTGCTGACGTTCGAGGAGCATCGCGGACCGATCGCCGGTCAGGTGGTGGCGTGGTTCGGCGATGGCAACAATGTCGCGCGGAGCTGGATCGAGGCGGCGGTGCGGTTTGGCTTTACCCTGCGGCTCGCGACACCGGGGGAGTTGCGTCCTCCGGCCGATTTGGTGGCGTGGGCACGCTCGCAAGGTGGGGAGATCGATCTGACCGATGATCCGGACACGGCGGTCGCGGGTGCCCGGTGCGTGGTGACGGACACCTGGGTGTCGATGTCGGACCACCCGGATCAGGGCCGGCACAACGTGCTGGCGCCATACCGGGTGACCAGCCGGCTGATGGCAAAGGCGGCGTCCGATGCGCTGTTCATGCACTGCCTGCCCGCCCATCGCGGCGAAGAAGTCGATGCCGATGTGATCGACGGCTCGCAGTCGGTGGTGTTCGATGAGGCGGAGAATCGCCTGCACGCACAGAAGGGCGTGCTTGCCTGGGTGCTGGGCGCTGCGCGGTAGTCTTGCTCTGCCACGATGGCTGTCGCCGCGCTACTCGGGGGTCGGCCCTGCGCCGAGGGGCTGCGGTATGATCTCCGCGGCGGGTTATCGCAGGCACCTGCCTTCGCCTTAGGCGTAGGAGCGATTGCAATCGCGCCGGGGTCGGCTCTGCCGGTATGCCGCCTTAATCTTTCATCAACCTTTAGAAGCGCATCATGCGCAAGCATGACCACGCCCCCGATCATCATTATCATCTCCGAGCCTGACAGCATGATCAGCGGTGTTCTGCGGGTGGAGTTCAGCCGCTTCGATTTCGCTGTTCTGCTCGCTGAAGGCAGCGCGGCAGCCAACTCCTACGCCAGCCAAGTTGTCGCCAGCCTTGTCGTGCTTGACGCCAGCACCGCCCATCTGAGCGCGTATGAGGCTTGCGCTCGCATCCGGCGGCGCCCTGGTTATGCCGGCCGCCCTATCGGTACTGACCGTCCGGGAGATTTCACCGCGCCTCACTGCCGCGGCGGAGACGGCGGGAGCGACGGTCCTGCTGGCGAAACCGTACTCCGTGATGGATCTGTTTCGCGCCATCACGCCGCATATGCAGCCGAATGATCCGTTGTTGTTGGCCGGCGGTGGGGGAACAGGCATGGCTGCTCCTCCGACACAGGAATGGTTGGTGCCAGGGTCGCTGGAATGGCGCTCCGGCGGCGATTCCGCTTTGTCGAGGAACAAACTGCTCCTACCGATCGTGCGCGGCGTTGGGAAAAAGATACCGTTGGTTGGGAAGACGTCCTGAAGCGCTGCTCAGGCACCGCGGCGCTTCAGTCGTTGTCGCTTTCGCTAGGCGCTTCCGAGTTGAGTTTGGACTCGAAGTAAGCAACGAAACGCTTGGCCTGTTCAACAGCGACGCGGGCCCGGTCGAGCGATACTTCGGCGCCGGGACCGATTTCGTAGTCCGCGATCGTCTTTAGGTCATAGCTCTCGGACAGAAATGTCCGCAGCTTTGGGTCGAAATCGGCGGCGCTCTTAGTCAATCGATACAACTCGCCGTGGACGCCTTTGTGGGTCTTTACTGACCTGCCAGTTTGCTCGGAGATGAAGGCCTGCGCTGCATGAAACCCCGCGAGATACGCCATGCGACCAGCGACGTCATAGATGTTGATTGCCAGGATCGAATCCGCCTCGATCAGGACCCGGCGCGCCTTGTCCAAGAAGTAAGCGGTCTCCGGCGTCATAGTTCGACCCCGTCGCGTCGAATCTCCCGCATCAAAGGTGTGCGCTCCCGATAAGCGGTCGCGTCATACGGCTTGGTGTCGAAAAATGCGTCAGCGTCCTCTAGAAAACCGATCCGCAAGTTGGCCAGGCGCGCGAATTCGGCCCAGCGGTCGGGCATGGATTTCAGGAAGACCGCGATGTCGTAATCGGAATCCGCGTGCGCATCCCCGCGGGCGCGTGAGCCGAACAGCACTATGCGGTCGATCTGGTCACCGTACAGGCCCTCGAGCGCCGCCTTGTAGCGCCGCAAGACCGGATCGTCGGTTAGCAGAGCGGTCATGTTGGCCTCGTGAATGGCCACTTTGTAGCACAAATTGCCTTGAAGTGGTGACTCGTAGCGCTAACGCATCCCGCGCGAAGGACGCGTCGCTGTTCCGACCGCGAGGCGCGATGCGAAGCTGCACTTTCAACGCTCCGATGATTTCGGCATCACAGGCAAACCACGCTGCCAGCTCGTACCCAGACGGAAACCCTTGGTTACGGGCGTCCGTGTCACTTGATCCCTGGTTCATAATACGTCAGTTTCCGGGCGCAACATACAAAACCGACGTCACAAACATGATCACCGCCGCCGGGAGCGGGCCGCCCGAGCGCTCCTCCGCCTCGACCAACGCGCTCTGGCCGAACGGTTCGGCCTCTCCATGCCCACCATCCAGCGCATCGAGGCCCGACGGGGTTATCCGTGGCAGCGTCGATTCGCCGATGAAACTTGCAAACCCCTTTAACGCTTCCGGCATCGAACTGAACGCGCCAAGCACCACCGGCGGCCGAGGTGTGTTTTTCGTTTCATGATCGACACCGTCGTCATTATCGCCGCACTTCTGGCTCTCGCCCTCATCGGGACCATCACCGCGCGTTTCAGCGCGGCCCGCATTCTTACCTATGGCGGCAGCTTTCTGCTCGCAATTGGCCTGATGATCGAAGGCCTGCAAGCGCTCACCGCCCCCGTTCAGCACTTGCAACTTCCGCTCGGTCTTCCCTGGATCGGGACGAATTTCCGGCTCGATGCCTTGTCCGGCTTCTTCATCATCTTGATCGGACTCGGGGGCGCAGGCGCCAGCCTGTTCGCGCTCGGCTACGGGCGCCACGAGGCGCACCCCGAACGGGTTCTGCCGTTCTACCCTGCGTTCCTCGCCGGCATGACCCTGGTCACCGTCGCTGACGATGCCTTCACGTTTCTCTTCGCATGGGAGTTGATGTCGCTGACCTCTTGGGCGCTGGTCATGGCGCATCATCGCGAGGAGGGAAACGCCGAGGCCGGCTTTGTGTATCTCATCATGGCCACCTTCAGCGGCCTTGCGCTGCTGCTCGCCTTCGGCCTGCTGGCAGGCAGCGGAGGCGAGTACGCCTTCGACTCTATTCGTGCCCACCACCCGAGCGTTTCTGTTGCGGCGGCGGTATTGATCGTCGCGCTGATTGGGGCTGGATCGAAAGCGGGACTTGTGCCGCTGCACGTCTGGCTGCCGCTCGCGCATCCCGCCGCTCCAAGCCACGTGTCGGCTCTGATGAGCGGCGTCATGACCAAAATCGCGGTCTACGCCTTCATTCGCATCGTCTTCGACCTGCTCGGTCCCAGCCAGTGGTGGGCCGGCGCCGTCGTGCTGGCGGTGGGCGGCATCACCGCCGTGCTCGGCGTGCTCTATGCGCTGATGGAGCACGACCTTAAGCGGCTGCTCGCCTATCACACGGTGGAGAACATCGGCATCATTTTCATCGGCCTGGGGCTGGCGCTGGCGTTCGGTGCCAATGGATTGCCGGCGGCTGCCGCACTTGGGCTCACCGCGGCGCTGTTCCACGTGTTCAACCACTCGGTGTTCAAGAGCCTGCTGTTTTTCGGCGCCGGCGCGGTGCTTAACGCGACCGGTGAACGCGACATGGATCATCTCGGCGGGCTGATCCACCGCATGCCGAAGACCGCGTTCGCCTTCCTGGTCGGCTGCGCGGCGATCTCGGCCCTGCCGCCATTGAACGGCTTCGTCTCCGAGTGGCTGACCTTCCAGGCGATCCTGCTACATCCCGATCTTCCGCAATGGGGCCTGAAGATCATGATCCCGGCCGACGGCGCGCTGCTGGCACTGTCGGCCGCGCTCGCCGCCGCTTGCTTTGTCAAGGCGTTCGGCATCGTCTTCCTCGGCCGCCCTCGCACCGAGGCCGCTCGGCTGGCCAGGGAGGCTGACCCGTGGTCCGTCGCCGCCATGTTGGGCTTCGCTCTGCTGTGCCTGCTGGCGGGAATCGTGCCCGGTGCCGTGATCGACGCGTTGGCGCCGGTCGCGCATATGCTGACCGGCGCCAATATGCCGACGCAGATGGGAGGCGCCTGGCTTTCGATCGTGCCGATCGAGGCGAGCCGCAGCTCGTACAACGGCCTCCTGGTATTTGCCTTCATCACTGCCGCGATCCTGCTGACCGTAGTCGTCGTCCATCGCCTGGCATCCCAGGCCGTGCGGCGCACGCCAGCGTGGGATTGCGGCTTCCCGGACCCCACGCCCGCCAGCCAGTACACCGCCGTCAGTTTCTCCCAGCCGATCCGCAGGGTGTTCGCCACCGTCGTTTTCCGGTCGAGCGAGACCGTCGATATGCCGGCCCCCGGTGACAACCGCCCCGCCAGCATCATCCGCTACATCAGCGATCCGATCTGGGACGCGATCTACGCCCCGCTCGCCCGCGGCGTCAGCTGGGTCGCCGACCACGCCAACTTTCTGCAGTTCCTGACGATAAGGCGCTATCTGGGCTTCGTTTTCGCCGCCCTGGTCGTGCTGCTGCTGGCGCTGACACTATGGCAATGATCCAGTCGCTGCTGGGACAGCTTGTCCAGATGACGGTGATCCTGGCGCTGTCGCCGCTGCTGACCGGTCTGGTGCGCAAGGTCAAGGCCCAGTTGCAACGCCGCCGCGGCCCG
The DNA here is from genome assembly GCA_963832865.1 of uncultured Pseudomonadota bacterium. Classification (GTDB taxonomy): domain Bacteria; phylum Pseudomonadota; class Alphaproteobacteria; order Acetobacterales; family Acetobacteraceae; genus Rhodopila. Next base: position 162,910 of record CAWHWH010000063.1, on the reverse strand, counting down.
CCTCTGATCCAGCCCTACCGCGACCTGCGCCGCCTGTTGCACAAGGAGGCCGTGGTGGCCGAGAATGCCTCCTGGCTGTTCCGCGTCGTGCCGTATTTCGTCTTCGCCGCAACATGGGTTGCTGCCGCGCTGATACCGACGTTCGCCGCGAATCTGATGTTCAGTTGGTCCGGCGACCTGATCGCAATCACCGCCCTGCTCGGCAGCGCCCGGTTCGCCTTGGCGCTGGCCGGGATGGATATTGGCACCAGCTTCGGCGGCATCGGCTCCTCGCGGGAGATGATGATCGCCTCCCTGGCCGAACCGGCGATGCTCATGCTGGTGTTCTCGGTGGCGCTGATCGTCGGCTCCACGCAACTATCGACGATCGCCGAGGACATGCTGAACGGCCAGGTCGGCCTGCGTGTCTCGCTGGGTCTGGCATCGATCGCGCTGGTCATCGTCGCGATGGCGGAGAACGGGCGGGTGCCGGTCGATAACCCCGCCACCCATCTGGAACTGACGATGGTGCACGAGGCGATGGTGCTCGAATACTCCGGCCGCCATCTGGCGATGATCGAGCTCGCCGCGTCGCTGAAACTGACCCTGTATATCGCCATGATCGCCTGCATCTTCATTCCTATGGGCATGGCCAATGGCCCTTCTCACCCAATACAGGACGCTATCGGCGTGGCGGCCTGGTTGACGAAAATGGCGGCAGGCGGCGTCGCGCTGGGCGTCGCGGAGATGTCGGTGGCGAAGATGCGCGTGTTTCGTGTCCCCAACTTCCTCGGCGCCGCCCTAATGCTGGGCCTGCTCGGCGTGCTGCTGCTGTTCGTCTCGCGGGGAATGTGATGCGGCGAAACGTGCTCGCTCGTCCGGCCATGATAACAGTGAGGAGGGCGGCCCACCCATGACCCACGGCCTGTCCTTCGACATCGCCCACATGCTGGCCGGCGGTCTCGTGCTGGTCAGCTTCATGATGCTGTACCAGAACCGGCTCACCGCGCTGCTGCACGGGCTGGGCCTGCACGCCCTCGTGTTGGCACTCTCGGTCGCCTGGCAGGCTCGCATCCAGGACGCTCCACATCTCTACATCACCGCGGGCATCGCCCTCGGCTTCAAGGCCATACTCATCCCCTACGCCCTGCGCCGTATGGTCTTCCAGATGGGCCTGCATCGCGAGATCGAAACCGTCGGCGGCATCGGCGTGACCATGCTCGCCGGCATCGCCCTAGTCGCCCTCTCATTGCAGGTGATGCTGCCCGTCACCGCCCACACCGATCCCGTGGCGCGCGAGGACATCGCCCTGGCGCTCTCCGTCGTCCTGATCGGACTGCTGATGATGGTCACCCGCCGCAACGCCATCAGCCAGGTCGTCGGCTTCATGTCGCTGGAGAACGGCATCAACCTCGCCGCTACCGGCGCTCGCGGCATGCCGCTGGTGGTGGAGATCAGCGTCGCCTTCTCGATCCTAATCGCCTTCATCGTGGTCGGCGTCTTCCTGTTCCGCATCCGCGAGCGTTTCGACACGATCGATGTCGGCGCGCTGGACCGTTCGCGCGGAGGTGAGGGATGATACCCGATCCGGTCGCCGCGATCCTTCTAACGCCTCTGGCTGCCGCCGCGATCCTGGCGGTGCTGCCCGGCTACCGGGCCGGCGCGGCGCTGAACGTGTTCGCTAGCCTGGTGTCGCTGCTGTTCGCGCTGACTCTGCTGTGGGATCGGCCGGCCACCGGCCCCTATTTGCTGGTGGACGACCTGAATATCGTCTTCGTGCTGCTGAACTGCTTTATTGGCCTGACCACAAGCGCGTTCAGCGCCTCCTATATCGGCCACGAACTGGAAACCGGTCGCCTGAAGCCCCCGCATTTGCGTTTCTATCACGCAATGTTCCAACTCATGCTGTTCGGGATGAATCTGGCGCTGTTGGCCAACAACATCGGCCTGATGTGGGTGGCGGTCGAGTTGGCGACCCTGACCACGGTGATGATGGTCGGGTTGTACCGCACCGCCGAAGCTTTGGAGGCTGCCTGGAAGTATTTCATCCTTGGCAGCGTCGGCATCGCGCTGGCGCTGTTTGGCACGATCCTGGTGTATCTCGCCGCAAGGCCGGTGGTCGGCGAGGGCCTCGATGCGATGATCTGGACCAACCTGCTGCATGCCGCCCCTTCATTAGACCCGTCGCTGCTGAATATCGCCTTTATCTTCCTGTTGCTGGGCTACGGCACGAAGGTCGGGCTGGCCCCGCTGCACGCCTGGCTGCCCGATGCGCACGCCGAGGGTCCTACACCGATCTCCGCCGTGCTTTCGGGGCTGTTGCTGAACGTCGCGCTGTATGCCCTGTTGCGGTTCAAGGTGCTGCTGGCCGCCAATCCGCACGCGATCGCGCCGGGGCCGCTGATGATCGCGCTGGGGCTGCTGTCGGTGATCTTCGCGGCGTTCATGCTCTACCGCCGGCGCGACATCAAACGCCTGTTCGCCTACTCTTCCATCGAGCATATGGGCATCATCGTGTTCGCCTTCGGCATGGCTGGTCCGCTCGGCAACTTTGCCGGCCTGCTGCAAATGACGATGCACAGCCTGACCAAGTCGGCGATTTTCTTCTCGGTCGGTCATGTTACCCAGGTGAAAGGCACGCAGCGTATCGCGGAGATCGGCGGGCTAACGGAGAGCCACCCGATCCTGGGCTGGGGTTTGGTCGCCGGCGTCGTCGCCATCGTCGGGTTGCCGCCGTTCGGCGTGTTCACCAGCGAGTTCCTGATCGTGTCCTCGACCTTCGCGCGGGAGCCGGTGTTGGCGGTGGTTCTGGTCACCGGCCTGCTGGTGGCGTTCGGGGCGCTACTGCTGCGGCTGAACGACGTAGCGTTCGGTCCGATCAAGGGCCCGATCGGCCGCGTCCACGCGTCCTATATTCCGCTGCTCGCCCATCTTGCGCTGGTGCTGATGGCCGGGATCTGGCTACCCCCCGCGCTGGTCGCCTGGTTCCGGCATGTCGCTACACTGTTGGGATGAGCGAGGTTACTGCCGCCGGGCGCCGAGACAAGTGACTGTAGGCGTTAGATGGCCTTGCAACCGGCGTCCACGCAGGCTGTGTGGCGCCAGCCCCACGCTATAGGCGGAGGGGTTGTTCGCGATAGTCTTTGGCGATAACGTCAGCGGTCGCGAGCATGCTCCGTCGGCCAATCCGGCTCGCTCGGCGGACGGGGGTCGTGGATTGCAATAAAACGAACAAAGGGGAAGAAATGGCAAATCCAACGCCAGACTTTGATGCTGTCGTGATTGGCGCGGGCTTTTCCGGCATTCACATGCTGAAGTCGCTACGAGACAAATTGGGCCTGAAGGCGCGGGTTTTTGAAGCCGGTGAGACCGTCGGGGGCACCTGGTACTGGAACCGCTATCCCGGGGCGCGTTGCGATTCCGATTCCTACATTTACTGCTTCACCTGGGACAAGCAGTTGCTGCAGGAATGGGAGTGGTCTGAACGCTATCCCGAGCAGGACGAAATACTGCGTTATCTTGAGCATGTGGCCAAACGCCATGACCTCAAGCGGGACATGCAATTCAACACGCGCGTGACCGCTGGGGAGTTCGACGAGGAAACCAATCTCTGGACGGTGCACACCGACAAGGGCGAACCAGTCACCGCGCGCTTCCTCATTACCGCCGTGGGGACCCTGTCGACCACCAATCTGCCGCAGTTCAAGGGCCTGGATCGCTTCAAGGGCAAATGGTATCACACCAGCCGCTTTCCGCACTCCGGCGTTGATTTCACCGGCAAACGGGTGGCTGTGGTGGGCACCGGTGCCACCGCAGTGCAGGCGATCCCGGAGATTGCTCAGCAGGCCAAGCAGCTCACTGTGTTCCAACGCACCGCCAACTATTGTGTGCCGGCTCGCAACGGCAAGGTTGATCCGGAAGTAGCGAAGGCGCGCAAGGCGGACTACGACGGCGTGGTCAAGCGCACTCGCGAATTGTTCTTCGGCCAGGAGCACTACTTCATCCCGAAGTCGGTGCTGGAAACCACGCCGGAGGAGCGCGAAAGAGAATTCGACAAGAGGTGGGATGCCGGCGGCTTCGCCTTCTGGCTGGCCAACTACCAGGACATGTTTTTTAGTCAGGAGGCCAATGACGTCATCGCTGACTACCTCAAGCGCAAGATTCGCACCACGGTCAAAGATCCGGCTGTGGCCGAGAAGCTGATCCCCAAGGGTTATCCCTACGGCACCAAGCGGCAACCGCTGGACACTAACTACTTCGAGACCTTCAACAAGGACAATGTGCTGCTGGTCGATGCCAAGACCGACGGTGCGATCGAAGAGATCACCGAAAACGGCATCCGAGCCGGGGGTAAGGAATACCCGTTCGACATCATCGTGTTCGCGACCGGGTTCGATGCCATGACCGGTCCGCTGAAGGCGTTGAACCTCAAGGGTCGCGGCGGCCGCACGCTGGATGAGGAGTGGCGGGATGGTCCGCACACCTATCTCGGCATTTCGGTCGTCGGCTTCCCCAATCTGTTCACCATCACCGGTCCGCAAAGCCCGTCCGTGCTGACGAACATGCCTGTCGCGATCGAGCAGCACGTCGAGTGGGTCACCGAGTGCATCGACAGCATGCGCAAGACCGGCAGGACGGTCATCGAGGCGAAACCGGAGGCTCAGGATCAATGGGTCGCGCATGTCAATGAGGTGGTCAGCGCGACGCTGATGACCAAAGCCAATTCCTGGTACATGAGTGCCAATATTGCCGGCAAACCACGTGCCTTTTTGCCGTATCTCGGTCCGGAAGGTGTCGGCGGCTACCGGAGGCAGTGCGACGAAATCGCGGCCAAGGGCTACGAGGGGTTTGAACTGGCGTAGAGCAGGCCTGAAGAATAGTGCGGGCGGGTTTGGGGCGGCGACGCTTCAAATCCGCCCGGTCAGGCGAGATATACTGGGGAAACAATGATTGACAATAATTACTACTCACAGGACTTGCACGGCCCCTATGAGCTATACGACATCGGCAATCTTGATCTGGAGGAAGGCGGGACCATCCGCGGCTGCCAACTGGCCTATGCGACGTTCGGTTCCCTGAATGCCGCCGGCGACAATGCCATACTAATCCCCACCTGGTACTCCGGCACCAACAAGATCATGGAGCAGGTGTACATCGGAACCGGCCGGGCACTGGATCCTGACAAGTATTTCATTGTGGTCATCAACCAGATCGGCAACGGCCTATCGACCTCACCGCACAACACGCCGGCACCTGCCGGAATGGCGAACTTCCCGCGGGTGCGGATCGGCGACGATGTGCGGGCGCAGCACAAGCTGGTAACCGAGAAGCTGGGCCTCAAAAGCCTTGCCCTGGTGGTCGGCGGGTCGATGGGCGCGCAGCAGACTTACGAATGGGCTGTTCGTTACCCCGACATGGTGAAGCGCGCGGCGCCGATCGCCGGGACGGCGAGAAACACCATCCATGATTTCCTTTTCACCGAGACGCTGGTTGACGCGATCACGTCCGACCCCGGTTTCAACAAGGGCTTCTACTCGTCATCCGCAGATGTGCGAGAAGGTTTGTTGCGTCATGCCAAGATGTGGGCGGTGATGGGCTGGAGCACGGAGTTCTTCAAGCAAAATCGCCATAAGACGTTAGGCTTTTCGTCGCTGGAGGATTTCACCATCAACTTCATGTTCGCCTATTTTGGCGTCATGGATCCGAACGACCTGTTGTGCCAGGCATGGAAGTGGCAGCGCGGCGACGTCAGCCGTCACACCGGCGGCGACCTGCGAGCTGCACTGGGCCGCATCAAGGCAAAGACCTTCGTCATGCCGATGTCATCGGATATGTTCTTTCCACCGGCTGATTGTCAAGCCGAGTGGCGGCTCATTCCCGATGCCGAGTTCCGGCCGATCCAAACGATTGATGGGCACCTCGCGCTGTTCGGCGCAGACCCGAGCGCAATCGGTCAGCTGGATCAGCACCTGAGCGAGTTGCTGGCGGCAAGGGTCTGACCCAACTTTCCCACCGTTACGCATCCGACACCCGGAATGCCCCAGAAAACTGCGGGGTTCCGAGGCCAATGTCGATTTGTGGTGCTAAAAATCACTGTCCTTTCCGAGGACATTTGGCATTGACCGGCTCGACGCTGATGTGCTGGCGTCGGTGTTCGAGGAATGCAGTTGGCACAGTTGGTCGTCGAAAATCAAGGCTGGACCATCGATTTTCGCTCGGCGTCGAGCTTCCACCACCTTGGCACGTGTGGTGCCTAAATCGGTCTGCGCCCCACAATGCTTTGATTTCAAGTCATATTTTTTCGTCTGGTGGGAAAGTTGGGTCTGAGTTTGCAATGGCGAAAGCACCGCATGCAGGAGTCATTCCCCATCTGTTTTGCTAAGGACCTGCCGCAAAACAAGTGCTGCAGGCGAGACACCTTCGCCCTAAGGTGTCATGGTAGGAGAAGGCCTACCATCTACGGATTTCGCGAATTCAAGACCGCAAGCCATGGATGGTCGGCGCAGGCGCCGACCATGACGTCGCGTAGCGGATGCGTCCGCGGCCACGATCGGTTATTTCGCAGCAGGCCCTAAGTTCTAAAGAGACTTGACCGCGTCGATCGTAACGATCAGCTTCCGCTGAGATTGGCGGACTTTCTCGATGGCTCTGGTTACCTGCGATCGACCTCGGGTTGAGGTGGGATTAGAAGCCTGGCAGCGAGCCGTGGATCGGCTGGCCGAACGGCAGCCTGACGCTGCTCGGTTTGTGGGGCGAGCCGAGCGGCGTGCTGATGGCTGTGCTCGACACGCGAGAGGTCGCGGTAATTAGCCTCGCATGTCCCTCCAAGCGCTATCCGTCGGTGGGCGCCAACCACCCTGCCGCGATCCGGCTGGAGCGCGCCATCCGCGACTTGTTCGGCCTGGAACCCGAGGGCCTGACCGACACGCGCCCCTGGCTCGATCACGGCCGCTGGTCGGAGGAACAGGCTCTGGCAGCGTCCTACCCTTTCTTGCCGGTCGAAGGCGAGGCCCTGCACCAGATTCCAGTTGGCCCGGTCCATGCCGGTATCATTGAGCCTGGGCATTTCCGCTTCACCTGCGATGGCGAAACGGTCGTCCGGCTGGAGGAACGTCTCGGCTACACCCATAAAGGCATCGACATGCTGATGTCGGGCGCGAAACTGGCGCGCGGTGCCCAATTGGCCGGGCGGGTCTCCGGTGACAGCACCGTGGCGTATGCGTATGCGTTCGCCCGCGCTGTCGAAAGCGCGCTCGGCGTCGATCCACCCGCGCGTGCGGTATGGTTGCGGGCGATCATGGCGGAGCTGGAGCGTCTCGCCAATCACATCGGCGATTTCGGCGCGATCTGCAACGATGCCTCCTTCAGCATCATGCTCGCCCACTGCGCGGTGCTGCGCGAAAAAATCCTGCGGGCCTCCGCCGCCTGCTTCATGCATCGCCTGATGATGGACCGAATCGTGCCGGGCGGGGTGACAGCGGATCTCGAGACAGCGCAGATCGGTCATTTGCGCACGCTCATTCTGGAGCTGAGGGCGGCGCTGCCTCGGCTGACGAAACTGTATGATGACACGCCATCCTTGCAGGATCGGATGGTCACGACCGGAATCTTGCGGCCGGAACTGGCGGCGCGGTTTGCCCCGGGCGGATATGTCGGGCGAGCGTCAGGGCGAGACTTCGATGCGCGTCGCGATCTGCCTTATGCGCCTTACGACAAGCTGACATTCGCGGTGCCTGTGCTGACGGAAGGCGACGTCAACGCGCGCGTCTGGATCCGGTTGAAGGAGATCACCGAAAGTCTTTCGTTGCTGGATCAGCTGCTGGCCGGCTTGCCTGAGGGTCCATTTGAGACCCCGGATATTGAGACAATGACGAACGCCGCCGGGATGGTGGAAGGGATGGCTATCGTGGAGGGGTTCCGCGGTGACGTGCTCGTCTGGTTACGCATTGCCGATGGCGTGATCGAGCGCTGCCATATGCGCGACCCCTCGTGGTTCCAGTGGCCGCTTCTGGAGGCTGTGATCGAAGGGAACATCGTCGCGGACTTTCCTTTGTGCAACAAAAGCTTCAATTGTTCCTATTCCGGCCACGATCTTTGAAACGTCCGGGAGGCGGCGAGCACGGAAATGAACGCACTGTTCCGCTCGGCGCGATCATGCTGTCGTTGTCTGATCGCATGATTCACGCGCTGGGGACGTTCCGCTCGGCGCGATCATGCTCTCGTGTTTGATCGCATAATTCACGCGCTGGGGACGTTCCGCTCGGCGCGATCATGCTGTCGTTGTGTGATCGCATGATTCACGCACTGGGGACGTTCCGCCCGAAGCGATCATGCTTTAAGGCGTTCGATTGATCGCGATAACGCCGGTTGCATAGCGTGCCACTCCTCCATCCGACGCTCGGACCGGATCAGCAGCGCCGGGTCCCGGTGTTACTGCCTTATCCGTTCGCGGGTCCGTTCGATTATCGCGTGCCGCCGGATCTGCATCCGCAGCCCGGTGATATCGTGCTGGTTCCGCTTAATCGCCGCGAAGAAGTCGGCGTCGTGTGGGATGCGCCCGCGGATGAGGCGGTGCCGGCGCACAAGCTCAAATCCGTGGTCGGGATCCTGGATACCCCGCCGATGCGGGAATCGCTGCGCCGGTTCATCGACTGGATCGCGGCGTATACGCTCTCCCCGCCGGGCGACGTCATGGCGATGGCCTTGCGCGTTGTCACGAACGCTTTCACCCCGCCGATCGTGCGCTATCGGTGCGCCGATCCGTTGCCCTCGGTGCGGATCACCCCACCTCGGCAGCGTGTGCTGGATGCGCTGGCGCGCGGGGAACCTCGGCTGGCCGCCGATTTGTTTCGTGAGGCAGGGGTCAGCGCGGCGGTGCTGCGGGGCATGACCGAGTCCGGTCTGATCATCGCGTCGGTCGCGCCGCCGGACGCGCCGTTTCAGCGCCCCGACCCGGACTACCCGGGACCGGAACTGTCGGGTCAGCAGCAAGAGGTCGCCGCGGTGTTGCGCAAGGCGGTTGCCGATCGCGCTTTTTCGGTGACGCTGCTCGACGGGGTGACCGGCTCGGGCAAGACCGAGGTGTATCTGGAGGCCGTCGCGGCCTGTTTGCGCCAAGGGCGCCAAGCCCTGGTGATGCTGCCGGAAATCGCGCTCTCGTCGCAGTGGACCGAACGCTTTGAGCGTCGCTTCGGCGTGGCGCCGGCGGTGTGGCACTCCGATCTGGCGTCACGGGTCCGAAAAATCACCTGGGCGGCGGTTGCCGAGGGGACCGCGCCGGTTGTCGTCGGCGCTCGGTCTGCGCTGTTCCTGCCGTTCCCCGACCTCGGCCTGGTGGTGGTGGATGAGGAGCACGAAGCGGCGTTCAAGCAACAGGACGGTGTTGTTTACAACGCTCGCGACATGGCGGTGGTGCGGGCCCGTCTGTCCGAATGTCCCGCCATCCTTGTGTCAGCGACACCGAGCCTGGAGACGGTGGTGAATGTCGAGGCGGGACGGTACGGGCATCAACGGTTGACCAGCCGTCATGCCGGAGCGTCCATGCCACGGATCGACCTGATCGATCTGCGTGAAACGCCGCCCGATCGCGGCCGCTTTCTGGCTCCTCCATTGATCGAGGCAGTCAGCCAAACCCTGGGACGCGGCGAGCAGGCGATGCTATTCCTGAACCGCCGAGGGTATGCACCGCTGACGTTGTGCCGTCACTGCGGGCACCGGATGCAGTGCCCCAACTGCACCGCCTGGTTGGTCGAACACCGCACCCGCAGCCAGCTTTTGTGCCACCACTGCGGCCACACCATCCCGATCCCGCCGGAATGCCCCGCCTGCTCGGCAAGAGACAGCCTTACTCCGGTCGGCCCCGGCATCGAGCGTATCACCGAGGAAGCTTCGCAGGTGTTCTCCGACGCCCGCCGCTTGATCATGGCGAGCGACACGATCTCCGGCCCGCATGCCGCCGCCGCCGCCGCCCATGCGATCGAGAACCGTGAGGTCGATCTGATTATCGGCACCCAGCTCGTCGCCAAGGGTTGGCACTTTCCGCATCTGACGTTCGTAGGCGTGGTCGATGCCGATTTGGGCCTGGCGGGCGGGGAGTTGCGCGCGTCTGAGCGCACGGTGCAGCTGCTGCACCAGGTCGCCGGCCGAGCGGGGCGGGCGGAGGCGCCCGGCCGGGTGATGCTGCAGACGTTCATCCCGGATCACCCGGTCATGCAGGCGCTGCTGCAAGGCGATCTGGACGCCTTCATGGCCAGCGAGGCCGAGAGCCGCCGCGACGGCGAATGGCCGCCCTATGGGCGCTTGGCAGCGCTGATCGTCAGTGCGGAGACCGCCATCATGGCGGACACGGTGGCGCGCGATCTAGGGTGGGCGGCGCCGCGCGGGAATGGGATCGTCGTGCTGGGGCCGGCACCCGCTCCGATGGCTCTGCTGCGCGGCCGGCACCGGCGGCGGCTGTTGCTGAAGGTGCGCCGGGATGTACCGGTCCAGCCGATCCTGCGGTCCTGGCTGGCGTCCGTTCGGGTGCCGGGGAATGCCCGCGTCGATGTGGACGTGGACCCGATTTCGTTTCTATAGGTCGGTCTGGAACGAAATGGCTCGGGTGGCCCATCGGCCTTCCCAGCCCCGCCACGCCATGCCAACGTTCCGCTGGTAAATTGGAGGATTGGCCCATGTCTCGGATGACCGGCGGAGAAGCGATTGTCGACGGCCTTCTGCGGCACGGCATCGATACGGTGTTCGGCCTGCCTGGGGTTCAGACCTATGGGCTGTTTGACGCCTTCGCGCGCGCCTCCAACCGCCTCCGTCTTATCAATGCGCGGCACGAACAGACCACCGCGTATATGGCGCTTGGTTACGCCTGCGCGACTGGGCGGCCCTCGGCATATGCCGTCGTGCCGGGCCCAGGTGTGTTGAATACGACCGCAGCTCTGGCGACGGCGTGGGGGGTCAATGCGCCGGTGCTGTGCCTGACCGGCCAAGTCCCCAGTATGATGATCGGCCGGCGTCGAGGACAGTTGCACGAATTGCCGGACCAACTGGCCACCCTCCGGACGCTGGTGAAGTGGGCCGAACGAATCGACCATCCGTCGCAGGCGCCGTATCTCGTCGCGCGGGCGTTCCAGGAGATGCTGTCCGGGCGCCGTGGCCCCGTGGCGCTGGAGATGCCGTGGGACCAATTCACCGCGACTGCCGAGGTTTCGCCGCAAGAGCCGTTGCCGCTGCATCCGAACCCGATGCCGGATCCGGAAAAGATCGACGCGCTTGCGAAACTGCTGAACGAGGCCAAGGCGCCGATGCTATGGGTGGGGGGCGGCGCGGTGCATGCGGCCCCGGAAATTCAGGCGCTGGCGGAACGAATTGGCGCGCCCGTCGTCTCCTTCCGCTCCGGCCGGGGCATCGTCGACGACCGCCATCCGCTTGGCCTCACCATCCCGGCCGCGTATCGATTGTGGCCGGAGACCGATCTGCTGGTCGCCTTCGGCACTCGGCTGGAGGTTCCGACCGGACGCTGGGGCAAGATGCCAGCCGGCTTGAAGATTGCCCGAATTGACATCGACCCCGCCGAAATGTCCCGTATGAAGGTCGGTATCGGTATCGTCGCCGACACCGCCGACGCCGCGCGGGCACTGACCGGGATTGTTGCTTCGCGCAACGACACTGGGCGAGCCGCGGTCATTGCGCGCGCCAAGGCCGACACGCTGGTGGAGGTCCAGAGCGTGCAGCCACAGATGTCATTTCTTCAGGCGATCCGGGAGGTGTTGCCGGAGAACGGTATCATTTGTGACGAAATGACTCAGGTGGGTTACGTATCCTGGTTCGGTTTTCCGTTTTATGCGCCCCGGACGCTGATCACCTCGGGCTTCTCGGGAACACTCGGCGCCGGTTTTCCAACCGCCCTTGGAGTAAAGGTCGCAATGCCGGACCGGCCTGTCGTATCGTTGAACGGCGATGGCGGCTTCCTGTTCGGAGGCGCCGAATTGGCGACTGCAATGCAGTACGGCATCAATCTGATCACCATCGTCTTCAACAACTCGGCTTATGGAAATGTCCTGCGTGACCAGCATCGGCTGTTCGAGGGCCGTGATTCCGGTTCCCGCCTGCGCAACCCGGACTTCCTGGCCTATGCGCGCAGCTTCGGCGTCCACGCCTGGCGGGTGACCAACGCCGGTGGTCTGCGCGACGCGTTGTCAGAGGCAATCAAGGCCAACACGCCGACATTGATCGAGGTCACGACCGACATTACGCATGAAACCGCCCCATGGGCGTTCATCGCGCCCGCAAGGGACTAGCAAGAAAGATAACCACCGGATACGCTTGCTACCACCTCATTGTGAGGAGCAACCACTCACCGTCATCGGCCCAAGGGGCCGCGGCGCAGCGGAAGGTTTCCGGCATCACACCGCCCTCTATCGTCTCCCAGATGACCCTGTGGGCATTTCATCGTTCCACTCTGCGCCAGTCTACGCCGAAGGGGCGATGCGATCGCTGAGGGAAGCGGAGACGACATGGCCACCGATGACCGCGAGACCGCGGAGCCCGGGCGCCGGCTCTATGAAGAACTGGCCGAAGAGATCGCGCGCCAGATCGCCACGAACGTGCTTCGGCCGGGCGACCGTCTGCCCTCGATAAGGCAGACCTGCAAGGCTCGCCAGCTGAGCTCCTCCACGGTGTTCCAGGCTTACTACCTCCTCGAGAACCGTGGGCTGATCCGCGCCGTCCCGCGTTCCGGCTATTTCGTCAATCCGCCTTCCAGCGCGTTGGCGCCCGAACCCGAAACTTCAACGCCGCCCGAAGGCGCGCACCTGGTCGAGATCACGGACCTGGTTGACCAGATCCTGAGTTCGGTCAGGTCCCGCCATATCGTTCCGCTTGGGTCGGCATTTCCTAGCCCATTGCTTTTTCCTCTCGACGACTTGCGGCGATCGCTGTCATCCAGCATACGCAAGCTCGACGCGTGGAGCACACTCGACGATCTGCCGCCGGGCAACGAGCGGCTGCGGCGACAGATCGGCAAGCGCTACGTGATGCAAGGGCTCGAGGTCAGCGCCAACGAAATCGTGCTCACGAACGGCGGTTTGGATGCGCTGAACTTGTGCCTGGACGCCGTGACGCGGCCTGGCGACGCAGTGGTTGTAGAGAGTCCCTGTTTCTACGCCGCCTTGCAGACGATCGAACGGCTCGGGCTCAGGGCCATCGAGGTGCCAACGCATCCGCGTGAGGGGGTGGACCTCCTCGCCTTGGCCCAGGTTCTGGAAACACAACAGCCTAAGGCTTGCTGGCTTATGACAAACTTCCAAAATCCGCTTGGCTGCTCGCTGCCTCGCGAGAAAAAAAGGAATTGGTCGATCTGCTGTTACGGCACGAAATGCCCCTCATCGAGGACGATGTATACGGCGAGCTGTACCACGGCACCGAGCCGTCGTCGTCGGCCAAGACCTTCGATCGGCAGGGCCTGGTCATGCACTGTTCGTCATTCTCCAAGACGCTGGCACCGGGCTATCGCGTCGGATGGGTGGCGGCCGGTCGATTTGCCCATACCGTACGGCGGTTGAAGCTGATGACCAGCCTGTCGGGCTCGATCCCGACCCAGGCCGCCGTGGCTGAATATTTACAGCAAGGTAGCTACGACCGGCATCTACGGACATTGCGGCAGGCGCTAAAGCGGCAGAAGGAGACCCTGGTCGCCGCTGTGATGCGGCATTTCCCAGCCGACATCCGGCTCACGCGGCCGGACGGCGGTTACTTCATCTGGGTCGACATGCCCTGGGACGCAGCGGATGCGCTCACCGTGTACAGGGCGGCCCTGTCCAACCGTATCAGCGTCGCGCCGGGACCGATGTTCTCCAACCACGGCGGGTTCCGCAACTGCCTGCGGCTCAATTTCGGCCATCCATGGACGCCCCAGGCGGAACAGGCAATTGCCACGCTGGGCCAACTCGTGAGTCGGCAATCACGCCGAGGCTGACAGCGCGGCAGGAGCAGCCCTGACCGCCATCTGATGCGGTCGTATTTTCGTTGTTCTGATGCTGGTGGGTGCGATGGCGTCGGATTAAAAATGCTCTGATCTGGACTGAGCTTAACCAGGGCAGACCCAAATGAACTGGCTGCGAACGTGCATTCTTGCGCATGGCTGAAGGTCCACAACCAAAGAGAAATGTCATGGATCATTTTTGTCCAGACGCGTCCGCAAAAACAATCGAATTTGGCAAGGGTCGGACGGTTCTGGTCGTTGATGACGACACCTCATATCGTCAGACCATTGGCGAAATACTCACCGAAGGCGGTTGGGAGGTCGTCGAGGCGTCAACGGGTGAGGATGCTTTGATGTTTCCAGACATTAACACGAAGCCAGATGTGCTGGTGGCCGACATAAATCTAGGCCGTGGAATGGATGGTTGGACGCTCGGTCGACTCGCGAGGGATCAGTGGCCCGGCATAGGCTTGCTGTTTATCAGCGGAACAAATCCGTCCCCTCAGCAACATTTTTGCCCTGGGGGATTTCTCCTGAAACCCTTCTCTCAGTCTGATTTTCTCGTTGCAGTTGCCGAAGCAACAAGCGCCGCCGCTAATGGATTACACAATGAACAGCAGTAATTTTTCATTATGGTGGTGCAATACCCACCCCAGTCCTGACTTCCGCCAGACCCTTTGAGGGCAAATCGGTTGCAGGAATCCGGCCCCTCCCATTTGACAACCATCGACCGGGCCTCCGTTTGCGCCAAATGGACCGCCCAGACTAAGCCGGGAGGGCGAAGCAGTGTTATTGCGTGATGCAATCTACCAAGCCATTCGGCACGCGATTCTGACTTGTGAATTTCAACCGGGACAAGAGCTGCGAGAGCAGATACTGGCGGAGCGCTATCATGTCAGCCGGTCACCGATTCGGGATTCGTTGCTTCGCCTGGAGCGGGAAAATTTCGTAACTGTGCTGCCCCGACAAGGTTACCGGGTGAGGCCGATCTCAGCCTCTGACGTCAAGGACGTCTTTGCCTTTCGTTTGATGATAGAACCGCGCTGCGCGGCAGCGGCGGCTCACGCAGATGACACGGCCTTGCAGGCACTGGATCGTTTTCGAGTCTTCGCAAAAGAAGCTTACACCGACACCGCATGCATCGAATACGATCGGTCGTTCCATCATGCAATCGCCGATCTGTCGGGAAACCAGCGCATGGCAGCGATTGCTCGGGGCCTGATGGAGCAATTCGAACGCCTGGTGCAAATCGTCCTCCCCGGCCACGATTGTGTGACAGTTTGTAGCGATAGCGCGCCGCACGAAGCGATCATCGATGCGCTTCAGGCTCATGATGCCGACCGCGCCTCCCGCCTTGCCTACGTGCATGCAGACGATGCGCAAAGGCGCATCGCAACACTGCTGCAGCGCCTCGCCCCGCAATTTGCAGGACCGGCGGAACAGCCAATAGCGGCTGGAGCGATGCCCAACTGACGCGCAATTGTTCCGGGCTTGTTCCGGCCATCTACGGCTTGCATTGGATCTGAGCGAGGCGGTGGCAGCGGAGCCTCTCCTCCAAGTAGTCGGCTTGACAGGACCTTGCGCTCGACAGGCGGCCCCCACCATTCCCAATCGTCATTTTTCGAGCACGTAAGTCCCAGGGGCATCACAAATCGGCATGAACCCGCGTGCGCCCATGGGTGGCGGGTCGGCATACCCACTAGACCTTTCACCAAGCCACTTGCTCCACGCCACCCACCACGACCCGGACTGTGGCACGGCGCTTTGTTGCCATTCCGCCGGGTCCAGTGTCCGTCCGCCGTGCGGGCGCATTCGGATGCGGAAATGGCGGCCCGGGTGGCCCGGTTCGCTGACGATGCCGGCATTGTGACCACCCGACGTCAATACAAACGTCAGCTCTCCATCGTTCAACAGATGCAGTTTGAACACCGAACGCCAGGGCGCAATATGGTCTCGCTCGGTCCCCACGACGAACATCGGCAGCTTGATGTCGTCAAGTGCAAGCGAGCTGCCGCCAACCTTGAATCGGCCCTCGGCCAAATCATTATGCAGAAACAGCGACCGCAGATACTCGATGTGCATACGTGCCGGCATACGCGTGCCGTCGGCATTCCACGCCATCAGATCATTCGGATGGTCGCGTTCACCCAGCATATACGCTCGTATCGCGTGCGACCAGACCAGATCGTTGGCCTGCAGCATCGCGAACGCCCCGCCCATCTGCTCGCTGCTGAGAAAGCCCTGAGTCCGTATGACATCGCTGAGAAAATCCAGTTGGTCCTCGGTGATGAAAAGATCCAGTTCTCCGGCCTCGGTGAAATCGGTCTGGGCCGCGAACAACGACAGGCTGGCGAGACGCTTGTCATTGTCCCGAGCCATGCTGGCGGCGGCGATTGTCAGCAACGTGCCGCCGAGACAGTAGCCGGTGGCATGGATCTGGACATGGCCACAAATCGCCTCGATCGCATCGATCGCGGCCATGACGCCTTTCACGCGGTAGTCGTCGAGCGATGTCTCGCTCATGTCCGCGCCCGGATTGCGCCACGAAATGGCGAACACCGTGTGCCCTTCGCCGACCAGCCAGCGGATCATCGAATTTCCAGGCGACAGGTCCAGGATATAGTATTTCATGATCCAGGCTGAAATGATCAGCACCGGTTCGGTCGCCACCTTCGCGGTCGCCGGCGCGTACTGGATCAACTCGATCAGTTCATTGCGGAAGACGACCTTGCCCGGCGTGACGGCGAGATTCTCGCCAACCTTGAATCCGGTGGGGGCGGCGCCGGCGCTGTCCCGCAGGAAGTTCTCGAGGCCGGCGATCAGGTTGCGGCCGCCGGTCTTCTGGATGGCTTCGATCACCTCCGGGTTCAGCCAGGGTACGTTGGACGGCGACAGCATGTCGAGCAATTGCCGGACGGTGAAGGCGACGATGCGCTGATTGGGTTCGGAAACGCCCTCCTGGCCGCGGATGACACTGTCCCACCATTCCTCGCCGAGAAGCAGGGCCTGGGCCAGCAGGCTGTAGGGACGCTGCTGCCACGCGTCACCCTGAAAACGGTGATCGTCCGGCGGGGGCACAATGGCTGGTGGTCCGCCCAATGCGGTGGCCAGCAAGCGCCGCCATTGCGCGACCGCTGATTCTCCCCGGGCAGCGGCCTGGAATGGCGTATTCGCCGCATGTGCCGCCCAGTCGAGGCCGGCCAAGGCGACCGTGCTGGGCGAGCGCCCTCCGGTAAAGCGACTTTGCAACGCATGGAGTTGCCGATCGAGGTCCGCCGGCGTCGTCAAACGCGGAGGGTGGTCTTGCACCGTCAGGCGATCCAACTGCGGCATGTCCGGCATGATGAGCGGTCCTTCAGGTTCGCGATCGGCCGGCCACGCCAGCTTCGCACGTTGCTCTAATTATGGCGCGTGATGAACCACGCCCGCTTTGATGCATCTCAAATGGTACCGCTGGCCCGACGACTTCGATCATGAGATGACCAAAGGCCGGCGCGCTACGGAACAAGGTCACCTGTTCGCAGCGGCCTGATCTTCGGATAGGTCTTGATTCCGTTCCGCTGATTGTCCGCGTGTTCCCGCTTGTACATCAGTCCCAGCCGCCGAGCGATGTATCGCTGCTGCTGCGGGGTGGGATATTCCGGCATTATTATGCCTCCGCCGGGCAGGATGCCTTCGACATTGGCCAGATCGAGGCCCGCGTTTTCTTCTTCGACACAATCCTGCTGCTGCATCTGCTTGGCGATCGCCACCGCCTCGGTCGTCCAGGCTACCAGATGAGCGGTTCGGCGGGGCAGTTCGGGCACCGGGGTTTCGTCGTAGAGGCGCACGCGCTGTGCTAGCCAGTCCAGCGTCGGCGAAGCTTTGT
This sequence comes from uncultured Pseudomonadota bacterium, assembly GCA_963832865.1. Taxonomy (GTDB): domain Bacteria; phylum Pseudomonadota; class Alphaproteobacteria; order Acetobacterales; family Acetobacteraceae; genus Rhodopila. The sequence goes on along the minus strand of CAWHWH010000063.1, from coordinate 145,091 downwards.
CCGTGGACCACACCCGCGGTGCCGGGCGCCCAATCGGCACGGAAAGCGGTTTGGCCTGCCGACGCTCCATCGCGCGCAGCAGGGCGTCAAAGGTGCGGGCGGCGGAAGCGGCGGCGCTGAGGTGGCGCGTGCTGTCGCCGCGCGGTTGGCGAAGGTTCATCCCGATCCGCCAGCAGGCACAGGCGGCGTGGTAGGCAGAGACGGCCTGCACCGCCAGCATCACCTCGATCGGGTCGCGGGGGTGCATCGCCGCCATCGCGGTCAGCGATGCGTTCATGTGCCGCCGTTGCGAAGCCTGGGGTTCCGGTGTGTCGAGCGGATGGGCCCGCATCAGGGCCTGCGTGGCGTCCGCCATGAACATCGGATCGAGCGGACCATCTTCGTGGAAAATGGCTTCAGGATCGTAGAACGTATCGGCTTGTGGTCGAGCTTGCGTATCGGGCGCGGGAGGTTTGCTCATGATATGCTGTGACCTGGTGGAAACCACGCTGGCGGCGATGCGGCTCTGCGGTTTTGCTGTTTCATCGGCCCAACCGCGGCGCCGCCTGGCGTGTGCCGGCCGAAACGAAGCCGGCGGCGCGCCGGTGGGAGGGTCAAGGCGCCGCTAGCAATGCCGCGACGATGATCGCGATCCCCTGCGCGTGCCAGCGCTGGATCGCCTTATGGTCTGAACCAAGCGCCTTGCCGAGCCGGCGCCAGGGAAACAGGTGCCGGTCGGTAATCGGATGCACCAGGCTCCGCGCGCCCACCACGCGGCGCAGTACATACCGATCCAGTGGGATCAGCGGGATCCAACTCAGGGCCTCGTCCATACGGGTGATCTTTTCCGCCGACGGAACCGCGGGGCGGATGCGCGCTTCGGTCCAGCCATATGCCTCCAGCGCGGTGCGGACGATTTCGAGCGAGGACATGCGCAGCCGCGTCGTCCAGCCGGTGCCGGGCAAGGCGAGCAAGGTCGCGCCGGCTTCCTCCAGCCGATAGATGACGTAATCGGCGTCGATCTCGTATCCATTGGTCATTAGCGGACGCCGCGGCTGCGTTTGGGCCGTTGAGATCGTGGATTTTGTCGCGCTCGAATTCGTCATCGCTCAGGTCCTTCGGCGTGGAAATGAAAGAGGGCTCGGCCGCGTCAGCGGATGGTATCGGGGGTCTGGAAGGGTACGTCCTCGAGGCTGGTGCCGCGGTTGATGGCACCCCAGCTTTCCGCGTGACCGGCGGGCAGCGGTTCGCGGTCGGCCTCATCCAAAACTTGGACGGCGTTCGCGGGGGCTCGTTGCACGCCGATCGTGCGGCCGCGCTCGATGACGGTCCAGCGAGCGAGACCCAGCGCGATTGCGATCAGGTCCCAGCTTGCTCCCTCGGTGCGGAGGCGGCGGATTTGGGTATCCTGTCCTTCAGTCCAGATCAATTTCCTAGGCATCGACGGCTCCACTGGCGAACAATGAGAGAACAATGTGTTAGTTAGAGATACTGACAACTGCCGTCAATATAAATAACACTAGAATGCAGGAAAATTTCCCTTGCCACGGGGATTGGGGCTTCACGATTGATGCGTGCGGGCATCCAGGAAAGGGTGCGCTATGGCCGAGACGGGCTTATTTTGACGGCAGGTGCGGACTCGTGAAGGCGCTTTGCGGCGCGGTGGCGTCGAGAGCGAAGCCGACCAGCCGAAAGCGAGACCTCAGCTGTTCGGTTGAACCAAACCGCGAATGTTGCCCTGAATCCCGACTCGATTTCGCTGGCGGTGCCGGAGACTGTAAGTTACACTAACATTCATGAGCACATCCCAGGATATCGGAACACGCATACGCACGGCGCGCAGAGAGCGTGGCTTGACGCAGGACGACCTAGCCGATCAGGTCGGAGTTTCGCGCAGTGCCGTTGCGCAATGGGAAACCGGCCGGACCGGCCAGATTACCGGTAACCTGTCTCGCATCGCCGATGTGCTCGAGGTGAATGTCGAATACCTGATGTACGGCAACGACAAACGGGCGGCGGGAGAGGTGCGGCAAGGCGACGAACTGGCGCTGCTGCGTCTATACCGCGAGTGCGATCCCGAGGATCGCCAGATGCTTCTCCGTACGGCGCGCCGCCTTGCCCGGCATTGAACGTAATCGGGGGGTTCTTCGGTCTGGCGATCCCGGTGGGGCAACGAACCGGCGACCGATGAAGCCACAGCTTTTTTCAGCCGGTAATGCTGAAGACCGTGCTCCAGAACGATGGCCGGGCCAGCACCAGACGAGAGATATGGGTAGCACAGACATGGTCGCATGGTGGTAGCTATCATAGACAACGCGCAAACTAACCTTTTGGCACTGAGCGTCACTATCGTCCCAGCAAGGGCCAGCGATCTAGTCACCCGTCGCCACATCTGCGGCGCATGCTGTTCATGCAGGTCTCGATTTCAGGCTGCTTGCTGCGTCAGCCTGTCCAGCACGGTCCTGATTGCCCTCTTGGTCTTCGCACTTTCGTCAAAAAGCAAGCCGAGCGCGTCGACAGCAAGAGCCAACAAACCCAGTACGGGTATCAGCAGCGGCAAGCTGATCCGGGCACGCACACCGATACCTCTCAGCAAGCGACGGTGCCCGTGTTCCGAACATCGCCGGTCTGAGCCAATCCCACCACCATTTCAGCATCCCTACCGCGTACCAGCGGCGTATCCGAAAAATGCGTTAGAAACTAACGGCCGATGCAAACGCCGGCCAAACCAGTCGTGGTTTTATCGCCCCGCGTTCGGAGCGAACGGATCCGGAACCTGCCGCGGCAGCGTTCCTGAGCTCTTCGCGCACACACCGTGCTGCTTCAACGCGTCTTGCGCGCAGGCAATTCCATCGGCGTAGCCGCAATGCGTTAGCCCGATGGGCAGGATCATGCAGAATTCGCCGATCCTGCTGGTAGGCAGCGTCACGTTGGCCGGATTGGGCACGCACGCGCCATTCTGCCGGTTCGCGTCAGCCTGGCACTCGTTGCCATCCGCGTACATGCATTGCGGCGCGGTTCCGGTGATTTCCAGGCAAAACGGCGCCGCCATCGCGGACAATGACGTGCTCACCAGGATCGCGGCGGCAACGGCGAGCTTTTTCATGTCACACTCCTCCTCAGGCGCTATGGTTCAGGATACAGCCTTGGCCGATGGCCCAGGAACACGATCCCGTGGCCATGGCGCTCCGGTCAAGATAATTTCGCTTATGTGCAAATTAGCCGCGCCTTAGGACCGGTGAGGGAACGCTCTCGATCATCACATTGACCACAGCCGGCTTTCCGCTGGCAACCGAGCGGTCGATCGCGCCCGGCAGCTCAGCGGCGGTTCGAACCAGTTCCCCGTGACCTCCCAATGCAGTTGCCACAAGGTCGTAGCGGGTGTGGTTGAGTTCGCAGCCATGGGTGCGATTCGGGCCGTAGTCGCGGACTTGAAGGTTGTATTCGGCATTCCACCTCGCATCCGTGCCGACAATCGCGACATAGGGCAGGTTCAGGCGCACCGCGGTTTCGATTTCCGACATATGGAAGCCGAACGTGCCATCGCCGAGCACCACGAAGATCGGTGCGGCTTTCTCGACCACACGGGCTCCGCACGCCATCGGCAATGATGACCCGATCGAACCGGCCACACCGTTGATCATCCGCCGGTCGTTGCGCAACATGCTTTGTCCCCATTGCGCGAACTCCCCGCCGTCGCAGATCAACACGCTGTCCGGGTCGTTTGCCAGATGGGGCTGCAACGCGCGAAACACCTCGGCCGGGTGCAGTTTGCCGGGCGTTGCGGAGGCCAACTCAGCCCACGAGGCCGGCCGGTCATCGAAACAGGCGCGGGCGTCGGCCAGCCAGGCCGGATCGACGGCGACACGCTTGGCGCCACGGCGAAGCAGCGCCTCGCCGGCGGGATAGGTATCAGCGACGCAACCGAACGAGAGCATTGGTCCCTTGTCGCGCGCCGCGCGGGACAGCAGGGCCCCGTCAGGATCGATGGAAATGAAACGACAACCCGAGTCGAAGGGCGGACCGCCGAACTTCAGCGTGAAATCGAGCGCCTTGCCCAGCAGCAGGACCATGTCGGTACGCTGGGCGACATCCGTGTAGGCGCCCAGACTGGCGTCGTTGAAACCGCGCGGACCCTCGCTGAGGCATGTGGGAATCCCCAAGGTGGCCTCGATTCGCCGCAGCAGATCGCGTCCCTTGCGGGTCGCCAGCACCGGGGGGCCGATCACCAATGGCCGTTTTGCTGTCGCTAGCAACGCAATGATCGCATCGGCCGCCGCGTCGGCCAAGGGCATGGGCGGCGTCGAGAAGTCGCCCTCGGAGGCCCATACGACGGCGTCTTCGGTCACCGTCGCGTCCAGGATGTCCGACGGCAGGCTGAGATGCACCGGACCGGGGCGGCCGGACGTCGCGACACGGATTGCTTTGGCCACATCCATGCCCACCGTGGCGGTGGCCGTCGCCATCCAGGCGGCTTTGCAGACCGGAGCGGCCATATCCACCTGCCGCAGTTCCTGGAATCCGCCGCGCCCGATCTGATCGGTCTCGGTGTGTCCTGATAGCAGTACCATCGGGGTTTCCTGCCCCAGAGCCGTGAACAGCGCGCCCACGGCGTTGGCGTGACCGGGGCCGCCGGTGACGCAGGCAATCCCGGGTCGTCCGGTCAGACGTCCATACGCATCGGCCATGTGCACCGTTGCCGCTTCATGGCGAACGTGCATCAACGACAGCCTCGTCTCGATCGCGGCGTCGAACAGCGACATGATGTGATTGCCGGACAGGGTAAAGATGTCCGTATGGCCGGCGCGCTCAAGCGTGCGCATAACGATATCCGCGCCGCGGAGGGTGGGTGGCATGAGGTCGTGGTCCTTGTCTCAGGGCGGCCGCTCGATTGACCGACGTCGCGGTCATCCTTTGTCGTTATAGGATGACACGGCGGATCACCGGAACAAGTCCGGGGTGGCCACACGCAAGGCGGATCAGACCGGATCCCACGGAAATACGTCGCGGGTGCGTTCCAACGGCGTGAAGCTGTCCTTCACGGCAGGCAGCCAATGTTCGGCCAGATTTTCCGGCGTCCATCCATCCGGGCGCGCCATGATCCGGATCGGCCGGGGCTGGTTGTACAGATACACCTCATTTCCGCGCACGCCGAAGATCTGACCGGACACGCCAGCGGCGGCATCGGTGGCGAGAAAAGCGATCAGTTGTGCGATATGATCCGGACGGGTCTTCGCTGCTCGGGCCTGAAGCTGTTCCTCGGTCTGGCCCGGCACGGTTTCGATCATGCGGCTGAACGCGTGTGGGCCGATGCAGTTCGACCGCACGTTGTATCGTTGCATATCCATCGCGATGTTGCGTGACAGCCCGGCGATGCCCATCTTCGCCGCGCCGTAATTCACCTGCCCCACGGCGCCGATCAGGCCGGAGGTCGATGTGATATGGGTGTAGTTACCGCTCTCCTGCTTGCGGAAATGCGGGATCGCGGCGCGCGACACGTAGAAGGCTCCATACAGATGGACCTTGATCACCGCGTCCCATTCCTCGATCGACATGTAGTGGAACATGCGGTCGCGCAGGATACCGGCGTTGTTCACCACGATGTCGATGCGGCCGAAATTGTCGATCGCGTCCTGCACCATACGCTGCGCGTCTTCCCAGCTCGCGACGCTGCCGCTGTTGGCCACGGCACGGCCCTTGCCGTTAGCTTGATCGATTTCCTGGACCACGCGCTGAGCCGGACCGGCATCCTGGCCCTCGCCGGTGACCGTCGCGCCGATGTCGTTCACCACGACCTTCGCGCCGTTCGCGGCCAGGGCGATCGCGGTCGCGCGTCCGATGCCGCCGCCGGCCCCGGTTACGACCGCGACTTTGCCATCGAGCATACCCATCGGCTTCCTCCTTTGAAGTGGTTCGCGTCACCATGCGTCAGAGCGCGATCGATGTCATCATCCGGGGGTTGAGGGGCGGTTGTGGTACCTTCGTCGGATGCATGGCTACCATGACAGCGGAGCGTTGGCGGATACTGGCTTTGTCACCGGTGGGATCGCGCGGTGCGACAGCCGAAGCGGTCACCGGCAAGCTCGTGGGGTGCGCCGCCGAATGAAGGTCGCGAGTGGCACTTCCACCGCTTGATGCAGCGAAATCGCAGCGCAGACGCAGAGCACCGTCAACGCCGACACGGTGACGGCGGCGGGCATGGCAGCCAGGAACCCAAAGCGTGCAAGGGCGCGGATCGCCAATGGGATGACCGTCAAATGGATAAGATAAAGTGCGTACGAGGCATTTCCCAGCATGACGCCTGCACGACCGAATCGGATCGTGCCGCCGCGCTCCGCTTCGACCAGCCCCAACAAGATGGCCATGGACGCACCGCCATAGAGCACCCTGCCAATTAACCCGTTGAGGGGAACCACCCCGTGCACCTCCATCCCGCCAACCGCCAGGAAAAGCAGGATGCCTCCGACGATCAGCGTGATAGGGTTCGGGACACTCTGCTGCGCCAAAAACTTAGCGGCGGCGATCCCCATCAGGAATTGGATGTTGAAACCTGATACCAGCAAGCCTGCCCAGGGATCAGCCGGCGAGACGATGAGTCCGATCGTTACGAGCAAGAGAGCAATAACTATAAGCGGCTTGCACAGGCGCCGATCGAGGATGGCCAGCGCAAAAACGATGTAGAAAAGTATCTCGGATCGTAGGGTCCAGCCGACGCCAACCAGTGGTTCTATTGCCTCGGGCAACAACAGGAGAGAATGGACGATGTGCGATGGGGCCAGCCTGCTGGCAGAATCCACGGAAACGAAAGCCCGGCTTGCCTGGATCAGTGTAACGATCCAATAGATCGGATAAATGCGGGTGGCTCGGCGCCACAGATAGGCGTAAAGCCGGTCCGGCTTTCCGATATCCGCCGTGTGAGCGTGCATGATAATGAAGCCGCTGAGCACAAAGAAGAAATCCACTCCGGCATGGCCAAATCCGAAGCTATTGCCGAACGGGATGTAGCCAAGATACTGTGGAAGCGAAAGCCCGCGCGTCGCGTGATAGAGGACCACCATGAGCGCCGCGACCGCACGAGCGGCCTGAACACCCGACAGTTTCCCACGGCTCCCGGAGCGGTGGGGAGACGTCGTTTCGGGCGTTGCCGATGCTCCCTCGGAGATTGTAACTTCATTGTCACAGTCGGCCGAAGCTGCGCCGTTGAGTTTTCCTGGCAAATAACAAACCATCGCTTGTGTATCTTCAAATCCAGGACACAGGTCAAACATCCCGCGCATAACTGGCAGATCATCGATTTCCAGCCGGAACAGAAGCGGCATCGCTTTACTGCCGGGGCGACGTTGCCTACTTATCCGCGACAGCGTCCGCTGGATCTCAAGACGGTCGGTTCAGGTCTGGCTAGGCCGCGTATTCGCCCTGACCGAGCGATGCTTTTTGACCTACGGTCGTTTCGTAAGATTTAATTATTCACCAAGACGTTTTCCGGCCGGGCCAAGATTTCGCCGCGCTCCACGCGCAGCACCTGCCTGGTCAGCATCTCATGCGTGGGCGCCCTGACGCCGGCCCGAGCGCCCTCGGTGGCGATGAAACCGTTCATGAACTCGATCTCGGTGCGGCGGCCCTTCTCCATGTCCTGCGCCATCGACGGCCGCTGGTAATCGCTGCGCTCCGCCTGGCCGGCACCGCCCTGCGTCATCAGGCGCTCGATCTCCGCGTAGGATTTCGCCTCGCCTTCCATCGCCCTCGCCAGCATCTCATGCGGCAACGCACCGACATTCCCCAGTTTGTATCCTAGCTTCTGTCCAACCCGGACAGACTCGCCGCCCAACTGGATACAGATGCGACGAACTGCCGCGTGGCCGTCACGCGCATTGCCGCCCATTCCGGTGGCGGCCGAGACGCCATTGCGCATTCCGTTGACACACAGCTTGGTCCAGCGCTCCCCCCAAAGGTTGTCCGTCGGCTTTGAGGTATCGACGCTGGCCAGGATATCCGCGATCTCCTGCGACCGCCGGGTGATCTTGCCGCTCGGTTCGCCGACGTAGAATGATGTGATGTCGGCGCGCTTGGCATAACCTCGGCGAATGTGGCCTGGCTGATACAGATCCACGCCGACCCCGCCGGTCACGATGCACCCCAAGGTGCGCCCCCAGCCGACCACTTCGGCTACTCGCTCCTCGTTGATGCAGTTCTGCATCGACACCACGCAGCCAGAGGCTGACAAGTACTGTCGGATCAGCGTCGTTGCCCAGACCGTGTCATACGCCTTCACCGCAACGAAGGCGATGTCGATCGGCTGCTGTTTCGCCAGCGCCTGCACTTCGGTGATGTGCATGGCACTGACCTTCACCGAGAGGCGCTCCTCGGGAGTCATCCCGAAAATCTCCATCCCATGCGCCTTCATATAGTCCACATGTTCCGGCCAAGGATCGATCAGCGTGACGTCGTGCCCAGCCGCCGTCATATGCGCACCGGCATAGCCGCCAACCGCTCCGGCGCCGACGAACGCGATACGTTTTCCCATTCTTTCCCCTACGTCCGGTTTCAACACTTAACGTCAAGCGCCTGAGGCGCGGCGCCGGCGCGGTTGTGAACTGGAAGCATTTCTCGCCTGACTGTGCAGGCCGTCAACGCTATACCCCTTGTTCGATCGCATCATTCATACGTCTTGAACGTTCCGCTCAGCGTGACCACGCTCTAAGCACGCATCTCTTTCCCAGTTTCCCGCATCAAGATCGCGGCGTGAGCGCCCGTCACGGCGGCATGGTAGGCGACGGCGCGTTCCGACATATCGGCGTCGGGACGTTCCTCGGGCTCGAAATGACCGTAAGTATCGACGCCGCGCACCAGCGTTGCATGGTCGTGGGATCCAGCGACCTGCCGCACCCTGGTCGGGATGTAGCGGATGGCGAAACCGATGCGCCTCTGGTCCGACGGATTGGGGTCAGACCCGTGGATCAGCCGCACATGGTGCAGCGACATTTCGCCGGCTGCCAATGGCAGCATCGTTGCCTCACGCTCATCGACCTCGACCATGATCTCCTGCCCACGGCTGAGCAGGTTCTCCGGCCGGAACGTATCGTGATGGGGTATCTGATCCAAGAGATGTGACCGCGGAATCACACGCATGGCGCCGTTGGCGGGCGTGCTGTCGGTGAAAGCGACCCAGGCCGTCACGACATCGGCCGGATCCAGACCCCAATAGGTCGAGTCCTGGTGCCATGAGACAAACCCCGGATTCCGCGGTTCCTTAATGAAGAACGACGAGCCCCAGCAAAGGATGTTGGGCCCGATGGCGTCCTCGACTGCGTCCAGGATGCGCGGATGGCGCACAAGGTCATTCAGCCAGGTGAACAGCAGATGGGATTTGTGGCGCAACTTGCCTTCCAGGATACCGGCGCCGGCCTCGAATGCTTCCAGCTTGCCACGCAGGGCATCAGCCTCGGCACGCGGCATCACGCGGATTGGTGCGTAATATCCCTGTTCCTGATACTGGTGAAGCGCCGCCTCGGTGAGAATCTTCATCGTTTCCTCCGTCCGAACTGAGCATGAGAAACGGTGACGATGAAAGTCAACCCGCCGGCCCCTGACGCGGTCATCGTGATCTTCGGCGCGGCGGTCCGGCCGGATGGAAAGCCCAGCCAGAACTCTGCGGCACCGGGTCGAAGCCGCGGCGCGATTCGGTAAGCGGTTCTCCCGGCCGCTGTTCATTCCAACTGGTGGCCGAGGGCGTTTCGGCGACGCGGAGGCGGCGGTGATGACGCGGCTGTTGAAGGAGGCCGGGTTCTCCGAAACGTCCATTCTGCAAGAGAACACCGGCACCGACACGATGTCGTCCGTGCGCGCCGTCGCCCGGTTGGTGCGCGGCCAGTCGCCCATTTACGCCTGTACCAGCGCGTATCACCTGCCGCGATGCCTGATCCTGCTGCGGCTCGCGGGGATCGCGGCGCGCCCGTGCCCGCCGCCCGTTGCGCCGGCGGCGATCGAGCCGTTGGCTGCGTTGGTACTGGCGCCTGCGTGAGACCCCGGCCCTGCCTTATGACGCGCTGCTGATGCTCTGGCTGCGCGTCATGAGGCGGATTTAGGGCAATATCCCGCTGAGCCGGGTGGTCCCACGGGCGATAAGTTTTAGCGCTCGTGTTCGTCGGTGTCGGGTCTCGACCTCGATGTCTCCGCCGATGACGTCGGCATCATCCTCCAGGTCGTCCGCGGCCTCCAGGACGTCTTCTTCCTCGACGTCCTCCACGCCCTCGACTTCCACGTCCACGTCCTCGGGTGCTGGCGTCACCTTCTTCGGACGCTTGTCCTCTACCACGTTGCCGCCGGTACGGCGCGGACGCGGTTGATCGACCGGCTGTTCGGTGCCGCATTTGGGACAGACGGCGGGAGATTTTGTCAGATCATAGAATCGGGTGCCGCACGCGACGCAGACCCGCTTAGTGCCGAGTTCAGGCTTAGGCATGAGAATATTGGGCCCTTTACGATCTTTGGGCGTAAACGAGAGCGCGCGCCCATGCCACCGCGACAGGGGGCCTGTCAAATGGCTAATCGGTGCCCGAGTTTGTTTGTTCGTTTCCGGATGTTTTGCTCACCGTGCTGAGGATCGTCCGCCAAGCCTGATCACCTCCGGCGGTATCCGCTGCGCTGGAACTCGGTTAACAACCGCACACCTGCCACCTACCGGACCGAATTCATGGACGAAGCCGCCCCTCGCCCGCTGATCGCAAGCAAACCACTGGCGCCGCTGACCGGCCGGATCGCCATACCGGGCGACAAGTCGATCAGCCATCGCGCCTTGATGTTCGGCGCGCTGGCGATCGGCGAGACCCGCATCGCCGGCCTGCTGACCGGGGACGATGTGCTACGCACCGCAGCCGCCATGCGTGCCCTCGGCGCGGAGGTCATGCATGACCCTGACGGCGTGTGGCGGGTCGCCGGTCGCGGCATCGGCGGCCTGACCGAACCCGCCGATGTTCTCGACATGGGCAATTCCGGCACGGCGGCTCGTCTGTTGTGCGGCATCCTGGCCAGCCACCGCTTGTTCGCGGTGATGACCGGCGACGCCAGCCTGCGGGGGCGCCCGATGCGCCGGGTGATCGATCCGCTGACCGCAACGGGGGCCCGTTTTGCCTCGCGTGAAGGCGGCCGCTTGCCGCTGGCGATCGAGGGTGCCCGTGAGGCATTGCCCCTGGACTACCGCGTGCCCGTTCCCTCGGCGCAGGTGAAGTCGGCGGTGCTGCTGGCCGGCCTGAATGCGCCCGGCATCACGCGGGTGGAGGAACCGGAGGCGACCCGCGACCACAGCGAGAACATGCTGCGCCATTTCGGGGCCGTGGTCCGCGTGGATCTCAACGGCGCCGGCCGGATCATCGAGCTGCAGGGCCAGCCCGAGCTGCAGGCCGCCGATGTGGTTGTGCCGGGCGATCCATCCTCGGCCGCATTTCCGCTGATCGCCGCTTTGCTGGTCCCGGGCAGCACCGTCGCCATCGCGGCAGTCGGGCTGAATCCGCTGCGCACCGGGCTGATGCTGTGTCTGGAGGAAATGGGTGCGACGATCGTCGTACAGAACCGCCGCATCGAGGGAGGCGAGCCGGTCGGCGATCTGGATGTCAGTGCCGGCCCGCTGCGTGCCATCGATGTGCCAGCCGAACGTGCGCCCAGCATGATCGACGAATATCCGATCCTGGCCGTCGCCGCATCCTGCGCCACCGGTACAACGCGGCTGCGCGGGTTGAAAGAGCTGCGTGTCAAGGAAAGTGACCGCCTGTCCGCGACCGCCGCGCTGCTGTCGGTCAACGGCGCTAAGGTGGAGATCGAAGGCGACGACTTGATCATCCATGGCACCGGCGCGCCTCCGGCCGGCGGCGGCGTGGTCGCAACCCATATGGACCATCGTATTGCGATGTCTGCGCTGGTCCTGGGGCTGGTGGCCGAGTCGCCGGTCACCGCCGATGACGCCGGCTTCATCGACACCAGCTTTCCTGGCTTCGTCGATCTGATGAACGGTCTTGGCGCCGCGATCCGGCCGGCATGACGATGAAGCCGATCATTGCGATCGATGGCCCGGCAGCCGCGGGCAAAGGCACGCTCGCCCGCCGTTTGGCCGCCGCGCTAGGGTTGCCCTACCTCGACACTGGGCTGCTTTACCGAGCGGTGGGGCGGCTTGTGTTGGATGCGGGCGGTGATCCGGGTGATGCGGCGACGGCGGAAAGCGCGGCCCGGTCGCTGCGGCCGGCAGACCTCGACCGCTGTGACCTGCGCGGACCGCAGGCCGATGCCGCCGCGACGTCTGTTGCCTCGATTCCGGGCGTGCGGGCCGCGTTGCTGGCGTTTCAGCGTAACTTCGCGAAACGCGCCGGCGCGGTGCTGGACGGGCGCGACATCGGCACGGTGATATTCCCCGACGCCGCCGCGAAGCTGTTCGTTACCGCGAGCTTGGGGGAAAGGGCGCGCCGGCGGTGGCTGGAACTTCACTCGAAGGGGACTGATGCCGACCTCGCTACTGTCGAAGAGGACATGCGCCAGCGCGACGCGAAGGACGCCGCTCGGGCGACCGCCCCGTTGCGGCCGGCCGATGACGCATACCAGATCGATACCACCACCATGGACGCCGAGGCGGCTTTTCGCGCCGCGCTCGCTTTCATACGAACGCAGATCGATGTTGGTTGAGCGGGCGGCGCAGGGTAATGGATGTGGCGCGGGATGATGCTAAGCACTACAACTTTGCGGTGCTCCCGAGAGGAATGATGGCGGACGCTCCAACGCGGGTCTCGACACTGTCGAATTCCTCCAACGCGCTCGACCATGTTGTTGTGCGGCTGCGGTTGATCGGCCAGATGGAAGCTTGGACGATTCGCAGCGAGAGCGTTCTGCCGTCTGGACGCAAGACCCGAGCGCTATTGGCCAGTATCGCTTTGGCGGCGCCACGGCCGGCGCTGCGCGGCCGTCTCGCCGAACAGCTGTGGAGCCGCCGTCCGGAGGAGCAGGCGCGGGCGTCGTTGCGGCAGGAAATTCATCGGTTGCTCGACGCACTGTCACTGGCGGAGACGGAGATCCTGCTAATAACGCGCGACCATCTGACCTTGCGGCCGGGAGCCGTGTGGATCGACGTCGAGGAAGTGATGCAGGCAACCGCGGCGCGACCCGCGTCGCTGGCGCTGCTGGACGGCGACCTGCTGGAGGACCTGGACGGCATCGATCCGAACTTCGATGCATGGTTGCATACGGAGCGCGAAAGCCTGCGCGACCGGGCTCGCAGCATCGCCGAGTTGATGCTGAAGGACAATATGGAGCCGGACGCCGCCATCGCCTCCGCGCAACGATTGCTGACGATCGATCGCTCGCATGAGGGTGCTTGGCGTGCCTTGATGAAGGCCCACGCCGCGAGGGGTGAACGCGGCCTGGCGGTGCAGGCTTATGATCGATGCCGGGCCGTATTAGCCGATATGCTGGATGCGGCACCGTCCGTTGAAACGCAGAAGCTATTGAACGAAATCAGGGGGCCGTCGCACAGCCGCCTGCCGCTGCGGCCGCCTCAACCGGTGGAAGCAGCGCCTCCACCTGCGGAGGCAGCCGTCGTGCCGCCGCCGCTGGCGGAGTCGGAGGATGAGATGCTGCCGGCGTCGCGCAAGCGCGAGAGTTCGGTCACGCGCGGGGGCGCCCATATCGGAGTGATGCCGTTCCGGCTGGTCGGCATGCCGGACGAGGACGCGCATCTGGCACCCGGTTTGGCCGATGAAATCACCAACGCGCTGTCACGTTTCCGATGGATGTTCATCGTGTCGTCGAATTCGCTGGGGCGGTTCACCGCGGATAGCCGGGACGAGGCGGCGATCAGACGGGAATTTGGACTCGACTTCCTGCTCGACGGATCGGTCCAACGGGCCGGCAGCAAAATCCGCATCAGCCTGCGGCTGCTGGACCTCCGCGCCAACAATCAGATCGTCTGGGCGCGCCGCTTCGATCGGGAAACCAACGATCTGCTATCGTTGCAGGACGAGATCGCCGCCGAGGTGGTGGCGCAGATCGACCCGGAGATTCTACTGATCGAAGCCAAACGCAGCACCAGCCGGGCCCAGATTGATGCCACTGCTTACGATTACATGCTGCGGTCGATCCCGCTGATCGGGCGGATGGAGCACGAGGCGTTTGTGCAGGCCGGCGAGTATTTGTCGAAGGCGATTGAACTCGAACCCGACTATGCCGCGAGCTATGCCTGGTATGCTTACTGGCACATCTTCTTTGTTGGGCAGGGTTGGGCGGACTGCCCCCAGATCATGATGGCACGGGCCGGTGAACTGGCCGAACGAGCGATCATGCTCGATCCTTTCGACGCGCGCGGGCTGACCATCAGTGGCCATGTCAGAGCGTTCCTGCACCGGCAACTGCAAGACGCGAAGGTGCTGCATGAGCGCGCCTTGACGCTGAATCCAAATCTGGCAATGGCTTGGGCGCTCTCGGCTGTTACCTGTGCCTATGCGGGCGATCTGGACGAGGCGGAACGGCGCAACAATCGCTACAAGAAACTGTCACCGCTCGACCCCCACGCATTTTTCTTCGACGCATTCTTCGTTCTGATCCACCTGATGAAGCGCGAGTACGAAAAGGCGGTGGAGGTCGGCCGGTCTGTCAGCCAACTCAATCCGGCCTTTACCGCCGGCTATAAACCCTACCTCGCGGCGCTCGGGCATCTGCATCGTGACCAGGAAGCCGCGACAGTCCGCCGCCGCCTACTGGCGTTGGAACCCGATTTCACGATTGAACGGTTTCTGGCAGCGAACCCGATCGCGCGGGAGAGCGACAAGATGCACTACGCCGAAGGGCTGCGCCTCGCGGGGATTCGCGAACGCGACCCGCCTGCGGCTCACGCTCCGATTATCCTGCGGCCGGGGGTGGGGTAAAGAAGGGCGTCGGCGGGGGAATTAGGTGCACCGATAGCTCCGCGGCACCGCATGAGCGGCAGAATGCGCGTGCCGAATTGCTCCATGCCGATGACGAAATCGTCGAACGTCATCATTACGCCGCGCACACCGGGAACTTCGGCCAGTTCATCGAGCATCCTTGCGACGGTGGCATAGGAGCCGACTAGGACGCCTTGGTTAGTGGGCAGCTTGTCGGTGCCGAGCAGGGAGCGCCGGTTCGGTTGCGCATAGATGTCGGTGCTTGGGTCGTCCCGCGCCTGTTCGTCGCGATAGGCGAGGGCTTCGAGGTCGGTGCCGGCCTTGTAGTGCTCCCACTTCGCGTTGGCTGCCTCGTCAGTTTCATCCGATATGATCATGGTCAGGACCAGGGCGCCACAATCGCGGCCGGTTTCCTCGGTGGCTTTGACCAGGCGGGCAATGCTGGGGGCGACGGCGGCCGGGGCGTTGTAGCCGAAGCTGGCGCAGAAATTATAGTCGGCGTGCCGCGCTGCGTAGCGGGTGCCAGCGTCGCTCTGCGCGGCACAAATGATGGGGATCTTTGACGTTGGCGTTGGCAGGCAGCGGCAATCGTCCATCTGGAAGAAGTCGCCCTTGAAGTCTGAGCGCCCGGTTTCCCAGAGTTGTTTCATGATAGTTACATACTCGGCGCAATATTCGTATCTACGTTTATAGTGCTCGGAACCGGGCCACATGCCCATTTGGGTGTATTCACGGCGCTGCCAGCCGGAGATAATGTTCACCCCGAACCGGCCGTGCGAGATGCTGTCGATGGTGACTGCCATGCGAGCGGCGATCGGCGGGGGCATGGTCAGCACCGCGCAGGTCGCGAAGAGCTGTATCCGCGTGGTCGTTGCGGCGAGCCCGGCCATCAGCGTGAACGATTCCAGATTGTAGTCCCAGAATTGCGATGGTCCGCCGAAGCCATGCAGCTTTATCATCGACAACGCAAAATCGAAGCCGAACTGTTCCGCCTTGTCGACGACCGTCTTGTTCAGGTCGTATGTCGGTTTGTATTGCGGGGATGTGGTGGAGATCAGCCAGCCGTTGTTGCCGATAGGGATGAAAACGCCAAGCTGCATTCAGAAGTCTCCGGATCAGGAGGTTCGTTCAAACGGTCGGATGAGTTATTCGCGCCTCGGCGGGAGGGGCCGATCAGAGATGCCTGACGTCATGATACCGCGGTCCTTAATGGCTATGATTGAATACGGTAACCTGAACCAATTGCTGCCGCAACGCAGTGTGACCAAAATTCAAGCATATGATTTCGGTCTCAAGCTATTTCGCGCGTCCTTTAACTCAAGTGGTGAATTGACTAGCATTTGCTGAGCGAATTTTGATCATATTGACCTGCTCCTCCGGGCACACTGAAGCTGCTACAATTCCCCGGCGCGCATCAATAGAGACGGACCACCAATGACCATCCTGATTGTCGGCGGCGGCATCGGCGGGCTGACGGCCGCCCTCAGCCTGCATCAGATTGGCGTGGATTGCCGGGTCTTCGAATCCGTTTCCGTCCCACGGCCGCTGGGTGTCGGCATCAACGTCCTGCCGCATGCGGTCAGGGAACTGACCGAGCTTGGCCTGGAAGGCGCGCTTGCCCAGACGGGCATTCCGACCGCCGAACTCGCTTACTACAACAAGCATGGCCAGCGCATCTGGTCGGAGCCGCGCGGCCGTGAGGCCGGCTACAACTGGCCGCAGTTCTCGATCCATCGCGGCCTGTTGCAACTGGTGCTTTTGGAGGCCGCGCGGGACCGGCTGGGCGCTTATAACATCCTCACCGGCTACCATTTGGACGGCTGGGAAGAGACCTCGACGAAAGTGATCGCCCGGTTCATCGACAAACGCTCCGGCGACCGGTTGCCCGATCAGGAGGGCGACCTGTTGCTCGGCGCTGACGGCATCCATTCCACCGTGCGGCAGATATTGTATCCGAATGAGGGGCCGCCGCTATGGAACGGCGCCATTCTCTGGCGCGGCACGTCGCGGGCGAAGCCGTTCCTGACCGGGCGCAGCATGATCATGGCGGGGCACGAGTTCCAGAAGTTCGTCGCTTATCCGATTGCAGATCCGGCGCCGACCATGGGGGAACCGGTGATCAACTGGATCGCCGAACGCAAATTTCGGCCGGATCACGACTGGCGGCGGGAGGATTGGAACCGAGTCGGGAATTCGGAGGACTTTCTGCCCTGGTTCGCCGACTGGCGATTCGACTGGCTGGACGTGCCGGGTTTGATCCAAGCCGCCGACGCCTGCTTTGAATATCCGATGGTGGATCGCGACCCGCTAGACCGCTGGACGTTCGGGCGCGTCACGTTGATGGGGGACGCGGCGCATCCGATGTATCCGATCGGATCAAACGGCGCCTCGCAAGGTGTCCTGGATGCTCGGGTGCTGGCGCGCGAGCTCCGGCGGGCTGGGCCGACACCGGAGGCGCTGCTCGCGTATGAGGCGGAGCGGCGTCCGGCGACGGCGAAGATTGTGATGGCGAACCGGGCGAATGGGCCGGAGCAGGTGATGCAGCTGGTCGAGCAACGGGCGCCGCAGGGCTTTGATAGCATTGAGGACGTGCTGACCGCCGACGAGTTGGACGGCACGGCGGCGGGATACAAGCGGGTCGCGGGATTTGACCGGGACGCGTTGAATGCTCGGGGGCCGATCGTTTAGAGAGTTCGATCACGCTGAATGGATCCCATGCGATCGAAGCCTCACCCCCGGCGAACTATTGCCCCCGCTCAGCGCCTCCGCTGCCAAATACCATGTGTAGGTCAGCACGGCACGCCCATTCAGCGAGCCTTGCGTTTCGCCGCCAGTTGTTGTTCATCCGATTTGACGCAGCATCACCTTCGCCTCCCTCAGATCGACGGCGTCAAACGCTTCAGTAAAACCCGGCATAAGCGGGAGCTTAGTTCTTTATAGCAATATCTTTCACTGCGATGAATCGAACTTTTCTCAACGTTGCAGCGCCATCGATGCGGACATTCCGTCCAATACCATCGGCCTGTGGCCGCAGCGGTCAGACTTTAGGTCGTCAATCGTCACGCGATTGTGAAGGAACGCTTCCCTGTTGTTGGGGTAAGCTAGAATGCTGGCGTCAGTTGCGCACACCACCCGCGATGCAGTTTAGGTTTCGTCAGGGGGTTGCGGCAAGGTTTCGAGATAATTGTGGTCTTGGACGAAACGATGCGGCTGTCCCTGGGCTGGATTGTTCAAAGGGACGCCTGAACTCACAGGAGAGGACGATGGCAAAGCAAGTCAGATCCGTACTAGTGGTGCCACTTCTGTCAATTGCTGCACTGCTAACGACGCCTGCCACTTCAGCAATCGCTGAAGGCTGCACTGACCGGTTGGCTCAGGACTTCTTGGCTGGCTGGTCGCATGACTTGCCGAAGCTCATGCCGCTCTTCGCCGACAATGTTGTGTATGAGGACACGGCCGTTCATACCGTCCTTCATGGCAAGGATGAACTGCGAGGTTTCGCGGCAAGCTGGTTCAAAGCATTCCCCGATCTAAGCTTCGCGCTTACGTCTACTGTTATTGCCGGAGATCGCGCCGCGGTCGCATGGCAGGTAACCGGAACGCAAAGAGGCGACATGCCGGGTATGCCCGCGTCCAACAAAGCTGCCAACGTCGCCGGCGTGTCTCTCATGGAGTGCGCGGATGGTAAGATCATACACAATGTAGACTATTGGGATATGGCGACTACTATGCGTCAGCTAGGTTTCCTGCCACCGCCAAATACCAACTGAGACGCTCCAGGATTGGCCTGGACAAGGCCGCCCTGTACTGAGCCGGGTTGGTCTTTGTCTTGGTTTGATTTGAAAAATCCATCGTGTCCATGTCCTCGGCCCAGGCTTCTCGTCACGGAGGGGAGGAGAAATGCGGATTACAATTGTCGGCGGCGGTCAGGCTGGCTTGCAGCTTGGAATCGGCCTGCGTCAGAAAAATATCGAGGTCAGCCTCATTTCCAATCGCAAACCTGACGACATTCACAATGGCAAAGTCACGTCGAGCCAGGGCATGTTCGACGATGCCCTTCAGTCCGAACGCGACCTTGGCATAAATTTCTGGGAGTCCGAGTGTCCGAACCTGGATGGCGTCGGTCTGAACGTCGCCGCCGAAGACGGCTCCGGTCTGGCACTGCACTGGGCATACCAGCTCGACAAACCAGCCCAATCCGTCGATCAGCGAATCAAGTTTCCTCGCTGGATGAAGCATTTTGAGGAAATTGGTGGCGAACTGGTCATTCACGAAGCCGGGGTCGACGATCTCGAGCGATACAGCAGGCACAGCGATCTCGTCATCGTGGCATCGGGTAAGGCCAGCATCGGCGGCCTCTTCGAACACGATGCCTCGCGATCGCCGTTCGACACGCCGGCTCGGACGTGGGGCATGGTCTATGTCACCGGCGTCCAGGCGGTCGATGGATTTGGACGTTTCCACATCGATCTAATTCCGGGAGCTGGGGAATGTTTTGTCATTCCAGCACTGACCATCGGGGGAACCTGTAATATCTTGGCCTTTGCGGGCCTGCCCGGCGGCCCAATGGATTGCTGGCGGGACGTTCACACTCCCAACGACTACCTGACGCGTGCCAAGGACATTATCCGGCAATTCGTACCGTGGGAGGCCGAGCGCTGTCGGAATATGGCACTTACTGACTCGAACGGCGTACTGGCCGGCCAACTCACGCCCACGGTGCGCAAACCGGTGGGCCAACTTCCCTCGGGCGGGTTGGTGCTTGGGATGGCAGATGCCGTTGTGCTGAATGACCCCATTGCAGGGCAGGGATCTAACAATGCGGCAAAAGCTGCTCGAACTTATCTCAGTCGCATATTGGAGAACGGCGACAAACCGTTTGACCGCGCCTGGATGCAGCAGACGTTCGATTGTTTTTGGGACAATGCTCAATGGTCGACCGGCTTTTCGAATGGCTTTTTGATGCCGCCGCCACCTCACGTCATCAATATTTTGGGCGCCGCGCAGACGTCGGAGAGGATCGGGCGGGCGTTCGTCAACGGCTTCAACGATCCGCGAACCCTTTTCCCGTGGTTCGCCGATCCCGTTGAGGCGGAGCGCTTCGTCGCCGGCGAAGGTTCGTGAATACCGCGCACCGAGACCTAGGCCTCTGAACTGCACCCCCGACGCGCGACCCTAACGCCCCCCGGCAACGATCTTCTTCTCGTATAGCGCCCCGATCTCGGCCCCCGAATATCCATTTTCCGCCAGTACTTCCCGCGTGTGCTCCCCCAACGCCGGCGCATGTGCCCGTTTCGTGCCGCTCTCGAACGGCGGCAATCCGGGAATGTTTGGCATCGGTATCGGTTCCGGCACGCCCGGCTCCGCCAGCCACGACATTATTCCCGTTGCCGCCACCTGCTCCTCCTGCAGGAATTCCTCGTAGCTGTTCACCCGCCCGTTCATGATGCCGTTTGCCGTCAGTCGCTCTGACAGCCACTCCGTGGAGCGGGCCGCGATGATCGGCCGCAGCACACCATACAGTTCATCCAGGTTCTGCGCTCGGGCGGCGATACTTGAAAATCGTAGATCGTCCAGCAACTGCGGCTGTTCGATCGCCGCGCAGAACGGCTCCCAGTGGAATGGCCGCACCATGGTGATGTTGATCTGCCCGTCCGCCGTATTGAACACGCCATTCGGCATGCTGGTGCGCTGGGTCACACCGTGTTCCAGGTGATGTGCGATCATCCGGATCACCGCCAGCATTGCTCCGCCCTGCATCAGGCTGAGCTCGATGAACCGACCCTTCTTCGCCGATTGTTCCCGCCGCGCATACAGCGACGTCGAGATCGCCTGGAAGCCGAGCAACCCGGAGAACATATCGATCAGGGAAATCGCGATACGATGCGGGTGGTTGTCGAGCTCGCCCTTGTTCTCGGTCACGATGCCGATGAACGCCTGCAGCACCGGATCCATCGCCGGACGCGCCGCCAGCGGACCCGTCTGGCCAAAGCCGGAGATAGAAAAGTAGATGATCCCCGGTTCCTTCGCGCTGACCGCGTCGTAGCCGAAGCCGAAGCGCTGGATGGTGCCGGGCTTGAACCCCTCGATGAACACATCCGCACCGCGGACCAGCCGCCAGAGGATTTCCTTCCCCTCTTTCGTCTTCAAATCCACCGCCAGGCTGCGTTTGCCCAGCGTGCCATACAGCGAGTACGCAGAGTGATCCTGATAGGTCCGCCCCAGGATCCGGGACCAGTCACCGCCGTGGTGTGGGGTCTCGACCTTGATCACGTCGGCGCCGTGCTGGGCCAGCATCATGGCGCATGACGGGCCCGCAACGCCGCCGCTTAAGTCGACAACCTTTATCCCGGCGAAAGCTGAGTGATAGTCCATTGATCCCCCCGTTTGTCATCCGGATGATGCGGGACATCCGGTGCGTTGGCCAGACCTCGCCGGGCGAGTTCGGCGACCGGCCCCATAGTTCGGATCAATGCTGGCCGGCACCGGCAGGGGTCGGATCAATGCTCGCCGATACCCGCCAGCACGTACCGGGCAAGCGCCTCACCCAGGCAAGTATTCAGCAGCGCGATTGTCTCGTCCCGCTGGTCGCGAGCTGGCCCTCTCCAGATCAACCTGGCCGTTGCCGATCCAAAGCTGGGTCAGGTCGAAGCGGCGGAACAGTGTCACATCGGGGTTGCCGGTCGTCTGCTGTAGCACCGTCTCGTAAGGGCTGATGTCAACATTCGCGCGCATGAAGCGGCTGAACTGCGGGTCGATAAGCACCAGATCCGTCTGCGCACTCGCCAGTGCGTCGGCCCCTTCTTGCAGCACCTCGCGGAGACGTTCGGGCCGCAGGCCATGGACCGCCTCGACCGTCCCGGTCTGCCACAACACCAGATCGTAGTGATGCGCCGCCAGCTCCCGCTGCAGTATCGGCAGCATCGCCTCGGCCGTCATATCTCGCCCGCCCTCGACGGTGAGTTCAATGCGGTCCGAGGGACGCATCGCCTTGAGGGTTTCCACCATCCGGTAGGGGAAGGAAGCCCGCGGCGCTTTGTAAGCCATCGCCGGACCACCGCCCGCGCCGCTCGAATCCCCGACCGTGGACCCGGACCCCAGCGCCAGGATGTCCAACTGATTTTTTTTCGCCAGTGCGGCCGCGACATGGGCCAACGGGTCCGCCGGCACTATCAGGTCGGCCGGCAGATCGCACGCAAGTCCGCCATCCGCGCGTCCCGGGCAAGAACCCGCGACGAGCAGGGCGAGTAAAAGAAAACCAAGCGAAATCCGTTGCATAGCTCAACCGATATCAGTCCTCAACCGATATCAGTCTGGGCATTCACCGGCAATAGCGCGGGGGAGGCAGACGGCACGGCTCGTGGTGGCCGCCCTTTGCCCTTGGTCCGATACCAGGCCGCCAGACCACCGACCGCCAGCATCGCGATCGCGCCGAGCAGGTTGATCGCGACCTGCATGAAGGCACGATCGTCATACTCAAGACCAAGCCGGGCGGCGAACCCGAAGACGATGCCGGAGCAGAATACCGGCAGTGAATTCTGTCCGAGCAGCTCCAGCGGCGCGGCCCAGCGCGACCGCAGCCAGGCAGCATCGAAGCGGATCAGCCGGACGCACAGCCAGGTCAGCGCCAGGATCGAGATCAGCCGGAGCGGATACAGGCTGGTCTTATCGTCCACTACCAGCGCCCGAAACACCGAGCGGGTCACCATTTCGAGCCGATGCGGATAGGGCTCGATCGCCAGCGTCACGACCACGCCCAGGACGGCCACCGCGACGGCAACGGCATCGTACGGCCAGGTGGGCTTGGGCAGCGGCATCGGCGCGCAGGCCAGCAGCACGCCGATGATGAACAGGAACTGCCAGGCGAGGGGGTCGAAAAACCAGCCTCCCTCGTCCCATGAGCCGAGGTTAAGGCCTGTGACACGGACCAGTAGGTAGATCGCGAGGGAGAACCCGAACAGCAGCCGCGGCCAGCGCAACATCCAGATCGTGGCGGCAAAAAACACCAAGAGCACGACGTACAGCGGCAGGATATTCAGCAAGCTTGGCTGGAATCGCAGCAGCACCGCCTCCAGCATGCTGCGGTACGGATCGTCGCCCAGCACGTCCAGCCTAGTCTCTGACAGGTAGTTCAGCCGGTTCATCGCGGTGGCGGAGTAGGTCACCTGTGCGGTGAACAGCACAAACAGAAAGATGTGCGCGATATACAGCGTCCAGGCCCGCTTGAGGACGTCCGCGGCGGTCGAGATGTAGCCGTTGCGACCTAGCCCCATCCCGTACGACAAGCCGGCCCCATAACCGGCGAGCAGGACGAAGACCTCGGTTGCGTCACACGTCGCGAAGTTGCGGAGGCTGTAATCACCCAGCACATCCCCCGGGATGTGGTCGGTGTAGATCCACCAGAGCGCAAGGCCGCGGAAGAAATCGACGCGCAGGTCGCGGGCGGCGGAGTGCCTGATCAGATTCATGCGGCGGATGTGGGACCCGGTGCTGGGATGAACATCACGGCGATGCGATCGGTTACATCACGTTTTTGAGCTTGGCGCTTTTATCACCTCCGCGCGGCACCAACCGCAATCTTTCGAGATGCAGACTTACAATCAGCGGCTCAGCGATCTTCAACCAGCACCACGTGCAGTCTTCGCGGCCCATGCGCCCCCAACTCCAGCGTCTGCTCGATATCGGCAGATCGAGATGGTCCGGTAATGAACATGACATTCCGAGGCATTTCGCCGATCTCGGCCCGCAGCCGGTCCCACCCCTCCTCATACGCTCCTACGATCGCCGACGACCGCAGCACGACAATTTCCGTCTCCGCCAGCAGGTTCAGCGTGACCGGCCGCTCGGGAGCGCTCGGCAGCATCAGCGTCCCGGTTTCCGCGATGCCCGCGAATCCGTGTTGTACGCTGACCGCATCCGAACCTTGCGCGCGACCTTCGCGCACCTCCAGCAAGGGCCGCGCCGACCAAGGGATTGCCTGCAATTCGGGATGCGGCGCCATGACGACCCGCCCCGGCAGGTTCTGCGCCGCCAGATAATCCACCACCACGCCCGGCACTTCGTCCAGATCGGCCACCCGTACAACCGACCCAAACTCGCGCTCGACATTCCGCACGAATAGCTCGATCTGTCCGGCTGCGGGCAACTGAGACCGAGCCGGGATCAGATGCCGGGGATGCTGCGCCAGGCGCCCGTGCAACATCGCAGCCTGATCCGGCGGCAAGGCCCCCCGCTTCAATCCCCGGCGGATCGCGGTCAGGATCGACTGCTTGCTCATCAAGCCTCGCTCATCAAACCTGGCCGGCGCGCTGAGCCTTGGCATACCGCGCGAAGAACGTATCGCCCTCGGGCGCTGGCAGATCGCGCCCATCGGTCCATCCGCCGGCCAAAGGCAATCGCCCGAACCGCCCCTTCTTCCGCCCCAGAAACCCCAAGCCCAGGGCCGCCGCACGGGTCGCCAACCGGTACAGCCCGGGGCGTCGCGCGAAAAACGCCCAGACACCAAGACCGGTTCGCGCCGCCGCGGGATTCAGATGGCGCTCAAATTCCCGCTCACGCCAATGACGCATCAACTTCGGCAGGGGAATCCGGACCGGACAGACGCTCTCGCACTTGCCACAGAACGTGGAGGCGTTGGGCAGATGGCCCGCCTTGTCCACCCCGATCAGGCTCGGGGTCAGCACCGAACCCATCGGCCCCGGATACACCCAGCCATACGCGTGCCCGCCGACCGCGCCATAGACCGGACAATGGTTCATGCAGGCCGCGCAACGGATACACCGCAGCATTTCCTGAAAGTCGGTGCCGATCATCGCCGACCGCCCATTGTCGATCAGCACCACATGGTATTCCTCCGGTCCATCCAGATCGCCCGGCCGGCGAGCCCCGGTGGAAAACGTCGTATAGACCGAGAAATCCTGGCCGGTCGCCGATCGCGCCAACACCCGCAGCAATGAGGTGGCGTCCTCCAGCGTCGGCACGCATTTCTCGATGCTGGCGAGGACGATATGGACCTTGGGCAGCGTCTGCGTCAGATCGCCATTCCCCTCATTGGTGACGATGACGCTGCTGCCGGTCTCGGCGATCAGGAAATTCGCCCCGGTAATTCCGACATCCGCCGCCAAAAACCGAGACCGCAGCTTGGTCCGCGCTTCGTTCAAAAGATCCCGCCGCTCCAGGAAGGTTCGGTCTGCCGGCAGATCGGTATGCGCTGTCCTGAAAGCCGCCTCCCAGTCCTCCATGTTCAAGTGAAACGCTGGAGCAATGATGTGGCTCGGTACTTCGTGGCGCAACTGGATGATATACTCGCCCAGATCGGTCTCGACCGGCGTGATGCCATGCCGTTCGAGATGCTCGTTGATGGCGATCTCCTCGCCGATCATCGACTTTCCCTTGGTGACGGTCTTTGCGTTCGCTGCCCGGCAGATCGCCAGAACGGTTTTGCGCGCTTCCTCGGCATCGGCGCACCAATGCACCTTGCCGCCGGATTCCAGCACCTTTGCCTCGTAGGCTTCCAGGTAGAAATCGAGATTCTCCAGCGCATGGTTCTTGATGTCGCGCGCGGTGTCCCGCAACTGCTCGAACTCCGGCAATGCGGCCACCGCCGCCGACCGCCGGGCGATGAAGCTGGGACCGCTGCGCGCCAAGGCCTTTTGCAAGCCGGGGTCGCCCAACGCCGCATGGGCGTTTTGCTTGAAAGCGGGGGAGGTCGCGACGTGCATGGCGGTTCTCGTTCAGTCCTGCGTCAAGAGATAACCTCGCCGACCGGCGAATGCCATGGGCTTGGCCCGGACGCGCGGGTCCGTTATCCCTGCGCAAACGCCAGCGAGGAAACCAGGCCCATGACGCGTACCTACAACATCGCGGTTCTGCCCGGCGACGGGATCGGCAAGGAAACCGTGCCGGAATCGCTGAAAGTGCTGGACGCCGCCGCCCGCCGCTTCGGTTTCGACCTCAACCTGACCCACTACGACTGGTCATGCGAGACCTACAAGGACACCGGCCTGATGATGCCGGCCGACGGTCTCGATCAGTTGGCGAAGTCGGACTCCATCCTGCTGGGCGCCGTCGGCTGGCCGGGCGTGCCGGACCACGTCTCGCTGTGGGGCCTGCTGATCCCGATCCGCCGCGGCTTCGACCAATATGCCAATGTCCGGCCGTGCAAGCTGCTGCCGGGCGTGCGCACCCCGCTCGCCGGCCGCACCGAGGCCGATATCGACTTCTACGTGGTGCGCGAAAACACCGAGGGCGAATACTCTTCCGTCGGCGGCCGGATGTTCGAAGGCACCGACCGCGAGTTCGTCTCGCAGCAGACCGTGCTGACCCGCAAGGGCACCGATCGGATCATGAAATACGCCTTCGAACTGGCAATGACCCGGCCGAAGCGACATGTCACGTCAGCAACCAAGTCGAACGGCATAACCTTCACCATGCCCTATTGGGATGAACGCTTCGCCGCGATGGCGAAACACTATCCCGACATCCGCACCGACCAGTATCACATCGACATCCTGTGCGCCCATTTTGTGCAGCACCCGGACTGGTTCGACGTCGTGGTCGGCTCCAACCTGTTCGGCGACATCCTGTCCGACCTCGGCCCCGCCGTGGCCGGTTCGATCGGCATCGCCGCGGGTGGTAACATCAACCCCGAGCGGATTTACCCCTCGATGTTCGAGCCAGTGCACGGCTCCGCCCCCGATATCGCCGGCAAGTTCATCTGCAACCCGATCGGCCAGATCTGGTCCGCCGCGCTGATGCTGGATCATCTGGGCGAGGCCGACGCCGGCCGCGCCATAGTCGACGCGATCGAGACCCTGCTGCGTGAGAGCGGCCCAAAAACCCGCGACATGGGCGGTCAAGCGGGCACCGCCGACGTGGGAACGGCTATTGCGGAGCTGATCGCAGCCCGATAGCCGGCGCGGACGGTTCGGCGCCGCTGCCGATAGGGACCTGAGCCTGGCGCAGGGCTCTTCCGCGGACCTTGTCACGGTAGCGCGTGACCGCGGGATCGACCAACGTCATCAGGATCGCGGCGGTGGCGAAACTCAGCACGAAGCCCGCCGCGAGCGTGCTGTATGCGTAGCCCGTCGTCACCGTCAGGATTACGACCAAAACGTCCTCGTGATAGAGGTACAACGGATAGGTCAGATCGCCAAACGTCCGGTCGATGGCACGGCCTTTGGCGATGGACGCGAAGGCCAACGCGGACATGGCGCCTAGCAGTGCGATGAGGATGATCAGGTTGCCGGTGATCGACAGCGGGATCCCTTGGATCGGCACGCTTCTCATCTGGCTTTCGATAAACTGCCACAGCATCATTGGAATGCTGGCCAACACGGTCAGCCATCCGGCGCGCGAGCCGGCGGTGGCGAAGTAAAGCCCGCCTCCGAAGGCGAAATATGGCGTGAACCCCAGCATGTCGGGACCGTGTTTGCCCAGAATGATAGGCCATGACAGCAGCAGCATGAGCACCAACAAGCCGCTTGCGATCACGGCGAAGCCACGCGGCCAGGGAAGCCGCCGCCCGATCGCGATGCAACAGAACATCGTCAGGTAAAACACCATCTCCACCCGGACGGCCCAGGTGATCGTCAAGAAGTCGTAATCGAGGACCCGCCGCCCCATCGGCGCGATGGCAAAAAAGTTCAACAGCACGTTTGACAGTCCAAAGGCATTGTCCGGAAACGATGGCTGGGAGCGCCACAGCCGCACGCCGCCCGCGAGCCGGAAGAACTCGTGCGCCAACATCGAAAGGACGACCGCCAGCAGGAAATGCGGCACGATTCGCAGCAAGCGGTTTGTCAAAAAAGGAACCGGACGGCTGCGATAGACGGAGTCCACGGCCTCGGTAATCACGAAACCAGACAGCGCGAAGAACACCAGCACGGCCACGCCGCCGGTCATGTAAGGCGCCAGCGCCGCCGCCAGCGGGGCCGGCGCCAAATCGGCGCCAAAGTGCTGCGCCATGACGAGCGTGGCCAACAGCAGCCGAAAGCTGCCGAAATATCGATATTGATAGACACTTCCGGCATTATCACGGGCCTGCCACATCAGCCGATCTCCCCACGTAACGTCAGCGTTTACAACACAACGTGATAAAACAGAGAAATCAGAACACTATCATGAACTTTTAGTGTCCGCGATGACCTGCACGTTGTAACCGGAAACGAAACTGTATCCGGTTGCTAAAAGATCATACCAATCAATTCAACAAGAGCGGCACCGGCCAGCAGTCCCCACGCGCCGCCGCACGACCTGGGGCATAGGCGACGCCGCGTTCAGCACTGCTCAGGCGCGCCGCTCCAACCGGCGGTATTCATAACTTTGGAAGAAACGTTATTGTCAGGGGGCGCCAGCCATCTCGATCTTCGCGTGCCACGCGTGGCACGCCCATGGTGGACCGGGACGAACCAGTCGCGATCGGAACACTGTCAGCGAATCGGCCGATCGGCTATTACAAGTCGCGCAACCCGCCACTCAGGACTGCCTCACCATGGCCAAGCCCGCTCAGACGCCATCCTCTGCGACCGAATGGGATCGGGATGCCGCGCTGACCGCCGCGCGGATCCTGCTGGAGATCAAGGCGGTCAATTTTCGTCCGGAGGAGGCTTACACCTTCACCTCCGGCTGGAAATCGCCGGTCTATATCGACTGCCGCCGGATCATCTACTTCCCGCGGGCGCGGGGGAAAATCTGCGACCTGGCGGTGGAGAAGATCGACCGCCATGTCGGATACGAGGTGATCGAGACAGTCGCCGGCGGCGAAACTGCCGGCATCCCGTTCGCCGCCTGGATCGCCGACCGGATGGGCGCGCCGATGTCCTACGTCCGCAAGAAGCCGAAAGGGTTCGGGCAGAACGCGCTGATCGAGGGAGACGTTCCGGTGGGCAAGCGTACCTTGCTGGTGGAGGATCTGACGACCGACGGGCAGTCGAAAGTTCGCTTCGCCAACGCGCTGCGCGACGCTGGGGCGATCGTGAACCACGCGTTCGTGGTATTTTTCTACGGCGTCTTTCCGGGTGCGTTCGAGACCCTGGCCAATATGGATATCACGCTGCACAGCCTGTGCACCTGGTGGGACGTTTTGGAGGCGTGCAAAGACCGGCCGTATTTCGCGGATTCGGCGCTCTCGGAGGTGCGGCGGTTTTTGGAGAACCCGGTAGCGTGGTCAGCCGCGCATGGCGGCGTCGCCTCGGCCGAGGAAGCGCTGGCGCGCAAGGCCGCGGCCGAGACTTAGGCCGGCGGCCCGGCCTCGCGCCCGCAACGGCCATTCCGGCGATAGGCATGGACAGGATCGCGCCGCTTCGATTTTATCGCACTCTCTGATGGTAGTCCGGGTCATCTGATGTCGCGCATCCGCCTGCTCTCCGAGACCACCGTCAATCGCATCGCCGCCGGCGAGGTGATCGAACGGCCGGCCGCGGCGACCAAGGAACTGGTCGAAAACGCACTCGATGCCGGCGCAACACGGGTCGCGGTATGTCTCGACGGCGGCGGCATCGACCGGCTGGAGGTCACCGACAACGGCATCGGCATGTCAGGGGACGAACTGGCGCTCTGCGTGCTGCGCCATGCCACCTCGAAGCTCACCGACGATAACCTGGTGCGGATCACCACGCTGGGCTTCCGCGGCGAGGCGCTGCCGTCGATCGGCGCGGCCGGGCGCTTGCGAATCACCTCTCGGGTGCAAGGGACGGACCATGCCAACGTCATTGCCGTCGAGGGCGGCCACGTCGCCGAGGTTGCCCCATCCGCCGGGTCGCCGGGCACCCGGGTGGTGGTGCGGGACCTGTTTTTCGCCACGCCCGCGCGGCGGAAATTCCTCAAGAGCCCGCGCATCGAGGCCGAGCACGCCGAGGCCGTGGTGCGCCGGCTGGCGCTGTCGGCCCCCGGCGTGGCGTTTCGGCTGGAGCTGGACGGGCGCGTGGTGTTCGAGGCTCCCGCGCAGGCGCGGATCGAGCGCGTGGGCGCTTTGCTGGGCACGGAGGCCGCCGCGGTGATGCTGCCGATCGCCGAGGAACGCGACGGGCTTCGGATCAGCGGATATGTCTGCTCCCCGGCGGTGACACGGGCGACGCCGGTGGAACAGACGCTGATCGTCAACCGCCGGCCGGTCGCCGATCCGGTGCTACGCACAGGGGTGAAGGTGGCCTATCGCGATGTGATCGCCGCGGGGCGACACGCCATAGTGGCGCTGTTTCTCGAGGTGCCGCCGGATGAGCTGGACGTGAACGTCCACCCGGCAAAAACCGAGCTGCGATTCCGCGATGCCGCCGCGGTGCGGTCACTGGTGATCGGGTCGGTGCGGCGGGCGTTGGGAGTGGGGACCGGGCAGGTGGTGCCAATGCCGTCGCTCGGGTCGCCGCTTGGCCGGGCGTATGGGGGGTCGTGGTCCCGGCCGGCGGGGTCTTATCCGCCGCCCCTGGCACTGTCCGGTGGGGGCTTCCCCGGTGGCAGCCTGGCCGAGGCGCAGCTGCCGTTCGCCGGAGCCCCGGCGGCACGGCAGATCGCCGCGCCGCAGCGGTTGTCGGATGATCCGTCGCCTGATTCTCCGCCCGTCAATTATCCACTGGGCGCACCGGTCGCGCAGGTGCTGGACACTTATATTATCGCCGTCGCCGCCGACGGGTCGCTGGTGCTGGTAGACCAGCACGCCGCGCATGAGCGTCTGACGCATGAGGCGATTCGTTCGCAGATGCTGGATGGTGCGGTCCGCGCGCAGCCGTTACTGCTGCCGTCAGTCGTCGATCTTCCGGCCAACGACGTAGCGCGGCTGGTCGCCCGCGCCGGCGATCTGGCGCGGCTCGGGCTGGAGCTTGAAGAATTCGGTGCCGGCGCGATTCTGGTCCGCGCGCTGCCGGCGGCGCTGGGCGCGACCGAAGCGGGCCCGCTGCTGCGGGATCTCGCCGACGAATTTGCCGACGCGGACGAACAGACCGTGCTGTCGGCGCGGCTCGACGCGGTGATCGCGCGCATGGCGTGCCACGGCAGCGTTCGCGCCGGCCGCAAGTTGGGGCAGGCCGAGATGAGCGCGCTGCTGCGGCAGATGGAGGCAACGCCGCGGGCCGCGACGTGCAGCCACGGGCGGCCGACGGTGCTGAAACTGTCCAAGGCCGACATCGAGAAGATGTTCGGCCGGCGCTAGGCTGAACCCGCTCCACGGCCGTTGGATCTGCACAGGTGTCGTGGCCAGCGGCGTGGCACCTGACGTCGTGCCGATGGGGGCACGCGTCCCTTTTCGATCGAGCTTCCTCGGGGCGAAGCCGCTACTTCGTCGTTTTCCGAGGGAGGCCGAGCATGTAAATTTCAGTCGCATGCTGCCCAGCGCATTTCACACAACCCGTCTCCTGCTCCGGCCGATCGCTCCGGAGGATGCCGGTCCGATCTTCGATAGCTACGCCCAGGACCTTGAGGCAACGCGCTTCCTCACCTGGCGGCCGCACCGCAACGTCGGCGATACAGCGGCCTACATCGCACGTTGCATCGCAATGTCCCCTCGGATTGCCCGAACTTATGTCGTCTGCGAGGCTGGCGCGATCCGCGGCGCCCTTGGGCTTCGGCTGGACGATCCGTATCGCCTGGAGGTTGGACATGTGCTCGCGCGGTCCTGCGGGGGCGCAGGCCTCATCACCGAAGCGCTGAGGGAGGTCGCGCATTGGGCGCTGGCTCAGCCGAGAATCTTCCGCATAGGCGCGGTTTGCGACGTCGAGAATGCCGAAGGCGTGCAAGTCGTGGAACAAGCAGGCTTTGTCCGCGAGGCGCTGTTGCGCCGGTGGGCGGTCCATCCGAATATCAGCGCCGAGCCCCGCGACTGCTACAGCTACGCCCGGGCGCGCTGACACTGGCGAACAGATCAGATGGAACGCGCTCGCGATGGTCTGGGACCGAAGCTGACGGCCACGCAGGGGCGGCCCCGACATCAGCCGAATCCGATCAACCCTGTTGCCGAAGCGCCTGCCCACCTTGTAGGGTGCGAATGCGACTTGGGAACACAGCATGAACGATCTGTTCGGGTCCCCACCCGAAAAATCTGGGCCCGAAAAATCTGGCCTCCAACCCGTCGGGGCGAAGCCGCCTGCCAAGCCGGCGAAGGCCGAAGTGAACGGGCGCCTACCCCTGCCGAGTCGCGACGACTCGGATTACTCCGCCAAAGATATCGAGGTGCTGGAAGGGCTGGAGCCCGTTCGCAAGCGCCCGGCAATGTATATCGGCGGCACCGACGAAGCGGCGCTGCATCACCTTGCGGCGGAAATTCTCGACAATTCTATGGACGAGGCGGTGGCCGGCCACGCCAGCTTTATCGAGGTCTCGGTCGAGGAGGGCAACTGGCTCACCGTGCGTGACAATGGGCGTGGCATCCCGGTTGATCCACATCCAAAGTTCAAGAATCTGAGCGCATTGGAAGTGATTCTGACCACGCTTCATTCCGGCGGGAAATTCGGCGGCAAGGCTTATGCGACGTCCGGCGGATTGCATGGCGTTGGCAGCTCCGTGGTCAACGCGCTGTCGGCGGTCATGGAGGTCGAGGTGGCGCGCGATCGCGTGCTGTGGAAGCAGTCTTATGCCCAGGGTAAGCCGGTTACGAAGCTGATCAATGCGGGGCCAGTGCACAATCGGCGGGGAACCACTATCCGCTTCAAGCCGGACTCGGAGATTTTTGGCACGCTGGCGTTTGTTCCAAGCCGGCTTTACCGGTTGTGCCGGTCGAAGGCATACCTGTTCCGCGGGGTCGAAATTCGCTGGAATTGCGCCCCGGCGCTGCTGAAGGCCCTCAAGGACGACGTCCCGGCCGAGGCGGTGCTGCATTTCCCCGGCGGCCTGCGGGACAGTCTGGCGGCCGACATCGGTGATTTAGGCAAAGTCCTGCCGCAGATCTGGGCGGGCGAGGCGGCACTGCCCGGCGAAGCCACCGGCAAGGTCGAATGGGCCGTGGTCTGGCTCGAGCAGGGCGACGGTTTCCTCCATTCCTATTGCAACACGGTGCCCACAGCGCAGGGCGGCACACACGAGGCCGGGTTTCGATCGGCGCTGCTGAAGGGCCTGCGCGTCTGGGGCGAGCATCGCGGCAACAAGCGGGCGGCGCAGATCACGGCTGACGACGTGCTCGAACCGGTGGCGGCGAAGCTGTCGCTGTTTCTGCGCGAGCCGCAATTTCAGGGCCAGACGAAGGAGAAACTCACCAACGCCGAGGCTTCCCGGCTGGTCGAAACCGCCTTGCGCGACCGGTTCGATCATTTCCTGGCCGGCGATCCGGCCTCGGCCGATAATCTGCTGGCGTTCGTGATCGAACGCGCCGAGGACCGCATCCGCCGCAAGGAGAGCAAGGACACCGCGCGGAAATCTCCGACCCGGCGGTTGCGGCTGCCCGGCAAGCTGACCGACTGCACGCGGGAGAACGCGGCGGATACGGAGATTTTTCTGGTCGAGGGCGACTCGGCGGGTGGTTCGGCAAAACAGGCGCGCAACCGCGAAACTCAGGCGGTGCTGCCGTTGCGCGGGAAAATCCTCAACGTCGCCAGCGCGTCCGCTGACAAGCTGCGCCAGAACCAGGAGTTGAAGGACCTGATCGAGGCGCTCGGATGCGGCGTCGGCGACCGTTTCGACCGCTCGAAACTGCGCTATGGCCGGGTCATCATCATGACCGACGCCGACGTCGATGGCGCGCACATCGCATCACTGCTGATGACGTTCTTCTACAAGGAATTGCCGGAACTGGTGCGGCACGGCCACATCTATTTGGCGCAGCCTCCGCTGTATCGGCTGACCCAGGGTGCGAAGTCGCTCTACGCGATGGACGACGCCGATCGGGAACAGAAAATGCGCCGAGCCTTCAAGGCTGGGACAAAAGTCGAGGTCAGCCGGTTCAAGGGCCTCGGCGAGATGCCGCCAGCGCAGCTGAAGGAAACCACCATGGACCCGGCAAAGCGGACGCTGCTCAAGGTGATGGCGATCCCGGAAATGCGCGCTACGACAAATGACCTGGTCGAAAGCCTGATGGGGCGCCGGCCGGAATTGCGATTTGCCTTCATCCAGGAACGCGCGAAGACGGTCGAGGAAGTGGATGTGTGAGATCTTCCGGCTGGACTGATCGATCGTTGAACAGGTGAGGGCCGAAGATCT
Source organism: uncultured Pseudomonadota bacterium (assembly GCA_963832865.1). Classification (GTDB taxonomy): domain Bacteria; phylum Pseudomonadota; class Alphaproteobacteria; order Acetobacterales; family Acetobacteraceae; genus Rhodopila. The sequence goes on along the minus strand of CAWHWH010000063.1, from coordinate 111,093 downwards.
ACTTTCGCTTTAAAGCAAAGTAAGCCTGATCAATCCGATGCTGCGGGGGCGGGTGAACTACTTCGCGGTCGGGCACTCCAGTGAGTGCTTCGGCCACATCAAAGATTGGGTGGTCTGGGTGCTCCGGCGCTATCGTTTACCTCCGCCTTGGCTTCCCGTATTGACGGCAATGCGCGCGATCTGAACCTCGGGCGGCGCAGCGCGAGGCTGGGGCGGTTACCGGGTGTTACTGTCCTCCCTGTCGAAATCGGCGTGGCGTAAACGTCATTGGGACGGCGACGCATAGTGCGTCAGCCGTTTCAAGGGAACCCGACATGAAGTACGTCCTGCTGATCTACGGGAACGAGACCGCGATGACCTCAGCGCCGGAAGCCGCCATGAAGGAGATGTTGGCCGCCTACGGCGCCTACTCACAGGCCATGGCGGAGGCCGGGGTCATGGTCTCCGGTGATCGTCTGCGGCCATCCTCGGCCGCCACCACCGTCCGCACCACGAACGGCAAGACCCAGGTGCTCGACGGCCCTTACGCCGAAACCAAGGAACAGCTCGGCGGATATTACGTCATCGAAGCACCCGACCTCGACGCCGCGCTGTCGTGGGCCGAACGGTGCCCCGGCGCCACCCATGGGGTGGTCGAGGTCCGGCCGATTTGGGCGATGTGAGCGCGATCGCGGCAGGCGAAGCGTGGTATCTCGCCTACCGGCGAACGCCGATATGAGCGACTCCGCCGGCAGCGCGGAGGCTGTGGCGCGGGCCAGCTATGGCAAGCTGCTCGCGTCCATGGCCGCGCGCACTGGCGACGTGGCGGGGGCGGAGGATGCGCTGTCCGAAGCCTTTGCCACCGCGCTGACCGAGTGGCCGGCGCGCGGGGTCCCTGACAATCCTCAGGCCTGGATTCTGACCGTGGCCCGACGCAAGCTGATCGACGCGGCACGCCGCAAACGTACCAGCCGGGAAGCCAGCACCCATTTGCAGCTACTGGCTGAGGAAGTCGCGGCGGAAGCGGAAGCCGATATTCCGGACGATCGCCTGGCGCTGATGTTCGTGTGCGCGCATCGGGCGATCGATCCTGCGGTGCGCGCGCCGCTGATGCTGCAAACGGTATTGGGATTGGATGCCGCGACGATCGCCTCGGCGTTCCTGACCGCGCCCGCGGCGATGGGACAGCGGCTGGTGCGGGCCAAGGCGCGGATCAAGCTAACGGCGATCCCGTTCCGCCTGCCCGAACTGGCCGACCTTCCGGAGCGGCTCGAGGCCGTGCTCGACGCGATTTATGCCGCTTTCTCCGCCGGGTGGACCGATCCTGGCGGCACCGAATTGTCCCCGAGGGACCTGGCGCGGGAGGCCATCTTCCTGTGCCGCCTGGTGGTATCGCTGCTTCCCGATGAACCTGAGGCGCTGGGCCTCCTGGCACTGATGCTCTACGCCGAAGCGCGCCGCGCCGCTCGGCGCACCGCAAGCGGCGACTATGTGCCGCTGGACGAGCAATCAGTCGAGGCTTGGGACGCGGCTTTGATCGAGCAAGCCGAGGCGTCGCTGCTGCGCGCCAGCGCCGCAGGCCGAGTGGGACGGTTTCAACTGGAGGCCGCGGTGCAATCCGCCCATGTGATCCGCCGCCGAACCGGGCGATCCGACTGGCCGGCGATCGTGCGGCTGTACGACGCCCTGGCCGCGCTGACCGGGTCCCCGGTGGTGGCAATCAATCGCGCGGTCGCTTTGGCCGAGACGTCCGGCGCCGCGACCGCCCTACGCCAGTTGGATGCCCTGGCCGACGACCCGAGACTGGTGACCTACCAGCCATATTGGGCCGCCCGAGCCGTTCTTCTGGCCGGGGCCGCCATGACCGTCGAGGCAAAGGCAGCCTATCAGCGCGCGATCGGTCTCGAGCCAGACCCCGCGGTCCGTCGCTTCCTGTCCGCGCGGCTGACTGCCCTGGGATAAGCCCAGCGAACGGTCCATCCCCTATACGCAACTGGCGCCGATAAACACGATACCGTTATATTTGCATAATAGGGCGGACACGACGAGGTTCCCGCCATACGGCGGAACCCTCACGTGTCGGCCGTCTTTGCGCCATTCGCGGGAGATGCGGAAATTCCCTGAACTTGTCATCACGTCACCGTAACCAAAGTGTGAGCCGCCAATTTGATCTGGATCAACTAACCTCACCTTCGATTTTAGGACTGTCCGCGCCCATTGGAGCGGGCCTAATCGCGCTTCTTCGGTTGTGAGGTCTCCAGGCATGCAAATCGCAGGATTCAGTTTCTCTGACGTTCTAAGTGCGTTTTGGCCACCGAATTCCCACACCGACCGTCTCGCCTTGTATCTAGTGTGGGGAACCGTCGTGTTGGCGGCGTTCGTGACCTTTTGGCAAGCTCGTAAAGCCGAGGGCGGCTTCCGCGCCTTCCTCCGCCACTGCCTGCCACCTGGTATCCTGACCCACAAATCGGCTCGGGCCGACTTCCTGTTCTGGCTCTCCCGCCGCCTCTTCATGCCGCTGTTCGTCGCGCCGCTCGCTTTGTCCACGGTCACCGCCGGCTACGCGTCCTATTCGTTGCTGACGCTGATCTTCGGCCCGGCAACCCACGCCGGACCAGCGAGCACCCTGATCCTGTGTGCGTTCACCCTGTCGATGGTGATCGCCTATGACCTGTCGTATTACGTCTATCACTACCTCTGCCACACGGTCCCCATGCTATGGGAACTGCACAAGGTGCATCATTCCGCTCAGGTGATGGTCGGCGTCACCAAGGATCGCGTACACCCCCTGGACGAGGTCCTGAACCGCTGGTGGAATGGACTGATTCCCGGCGTTACTTATGGAATCTGGCTGTTCTTTGCCGTCGACCCCGTTGAACTCACGGTCTTTGGCGTCAGCGCCTACACGATCCGAAACCTGCTGATGATGGACGTCGTCCGCCACACCCACCTGGAAATGTCCTATGGGAAATGGCTTAACAGGGTATTCCTGTGCCCGTACTGGCACCAGTTGCATCACAGCACAGACCCACGCCACTACAATCGCAACTACGGGCTTTTGCTGTCGGTCTGGGATGAGCTGTTCGGCACCGTCGCGATTCCCGAACCGGGAGAGCACTTCATCTTCGGCCTGTCGAACAACGAGCATGACGAATACCAGTCACTCGCCCGCTTGCATCTGGTCCCCGTGGTGAAGATGTGGGGCCTGGCCCGAATTTGGGTGCGGGGGCACCTCGCGCCCGGCCACTCCGGGTCGCTGCGGGATGAAAAGATGAAGATCGAGGATCGATCAGGGAATTTGTTGTCGCGACAGTGAACCATCCAGCGATGACAACATTCAAACCAGACGGAGAACTCCCATGAGCACGACTACCGATGTCGCCATTATCGGCGCGGGACCCTACGGGCTGTCGCTCGCCGCGCACCTGGCAGCCGCTAATGTCAGCGTCCGGGTCTTCGGCCGGCCGATGCAGTTCTGGCGCACCAACATGCCCGAAGGCATGGTGCTGAAATCCGAAGGTTTCGCTTCGAACTTATGGCATCCGGACGGTGCCCTGACACTGCGGGACTTTTGCGCCGACCGGGGCCTGCCATACAAAGATTCGGGCCTTCCGATCCCAGTGGAGACGTTCTGCGCTTACGGCGAAGCATTCCAGAAGCGTTTCGTGCCGATGCTGGACGAACGGCCGGTAGCAAAACTCGATCGCGACCCCGACGGCTACTCGCTTCGTCTACGGGATGGCACAGCGGTAACGGCGAACCGGGTCGTCATCGCGACCGGGATCGGAAGCTTCCCTTTCACGCCGCCTGAACTCGCTCCGATCGCGGGTTCGCTATGTTCTCACAGTATCGAGCATCATTCCCTGGATCGGTTCACCGGACAGGACGTGCTCATTATTGGTGGCGGCGCGTCCGGGGTGGAGCTGGCCGGGCTGGTGAGCGCCAAGGGCAGCCACGTGACGGTGGTGACTCGTCAGGACCGCATCCCCTTCTGCAATCCGCCTCGCCGGCGCAGCCCGTGGGAAAAGGTCAGCGCGCCCGAGACCGGTCTCGGCACGAGTTGGCGCTCCGTGGCGTGCGTCACGGCGCCGATGCTATTCTACCAGCTGCCGCGGGCTTTCCGTCACATGGTGGTCCGCAAGCACCTCGGACCCGCCCCGGGATGGACATCGCGCGCGGAAGTGGAGCGGAACGTGGCTGTGAAGTTTGGAGCAAACCTGGTCCGCTCCGGCGTCCGCGACGGCCGGGCTAGAGTTGCTTTTGCCGGCGGTGATGGGACGCCATTCGCGATCGAAGCAGACCACGTGATCGCCGCCACCGGCTTCAAGGTTGATATGCGCCGCCTGGGATTTATCAGCCCACGGATCATGGCAAGCCTGGCGCTGGAGGATACGACGCCGATGTTGTCTCGTTACTTCGAAACATCGGTGCCGGGCTTGTTCACCATCGGCGCGATGGCGGCCAATAGTTTCGGGCCGCTGCTTCGTTTTGCCTACGGAGCAGGCTTCGCTTCGCGGCGCCTGTCCCGGTACCTGGCTCGGACCGCACCTCGGCACGCCACCCGCGCCTACCCCGAGCTAGCCGCTGCCTGAAGATTTCCGGCCAAGAGCGAGGTTCCGCCCTGGCTACCACACATCATCCGTGTTCTGCCGCAGGCCCGATGCGTCAGTATTGGTCCGTCACGCCCTTGGGCAGTTTCTTTTCCACGATTGCCGCGTATAGAGCGACGCCATAGGGGATTATCTCATCGTTGAAGTCATACAGATGGTTGTGCAGCGCGGCGCTGTCGCCGTTGCCCAGATTGATGTGCGCGCCGGGCACCTTTTCCATCATGAAGCTGAAGTCTTCCGATCCCATGCCCGGGGGACCGTCACGGCGCACATTGTCCTCTCCGACCAGAGCGGCGGCAGCGTCGCCATAGGCAATCGCCTCGGCCTCGTTGTTGACCATGGGCGCGAAGATGATACGGAAATCCACCGTGGCCTCGGCGCCAAACCCGGCGGCGACGCTGACGGCGAGACGCTTCATGTTCTGCTCGATCATCGTCATCACATCCGACTTTATCGTCCGGACCGTCCCGGCCATGATTGCTGACTGGGGGATCACGTTGTAGGCGTCACCGGACTGAATGCGCGTGATGCTGAGCACAGCGGTGTCCTGAGCAGAGATGTTCCGGGAGACAATCGACTGCAGCGCCGTCCCCAGATGGCAGGCGACGACGATGGGATCGATGCTGTGGTGCGGGTACGCGCCATGGGCGCCCTTGCCGGTGATCGTGATATCGAAGAATGCCCCGCCGGCGGCCCGAGCGCCGGGGCCGGTTATGAACTTGCCGACCGGCAGCCCCGGCCGGTTGTGCATCCCGTAGACCGAGTTGCAGGGAAAACGTTCGAACAGCCCATCCTTAAGCATCTCCAGGGCGCCTCCAACGCCTTCCTCGGCGGGTTGGAAGATGAAGTTGACCGTGCCGTTGAAGTTGCGGATTTCCGCCAGATATCTCGCCGCTCCCAACAACATCGTGGTGTGGCCGTCGTGACCGCAGGCATGCATCCGGCCGGGGTTTTGGCTGGCATAGGGCAGCCCCGTGGCCTCCAGGATCGGCAGCGCGTCCATGTCGGCCCGTAAGCCGACCGCAGCCTGCCCGTTCCCGTTGCGCAGCACGCCGACCACTCCGGTTTTGCCGACGCCGCGATGCACCTCGATCCCCCATTCCTCCAGCTTCCGCGCAACAAGCTCCGCGGTGCGGTACTCCTCCAGGCCCAGTTCGGGATGAGCGTGGATATCGCGGCGAATGGCGGAGAGTTCGTCCTGGTAGAGACGGGCCCGATCGAGTGCGGATTGAGCTTGCGCGGCTTGGGTCATCGGCGGGATCCTGGGCCTGTGGGTCAATCACTCAGTATACCACGCGGGTCCGAGCTTGTCAGACCTGTCACGCCGACGATGCCCGGTGCGAACGTCGGCGTTCCACCGATTTGCGGACAGTCAAACCGATCCACTAACGTATGCACACGTTAGCCTACTTATTTTGTCGATATGATATTTTGGTGCGAAGCTCTGGAATTCTGGATGGAAGACGTTCTGACGTTCCAGTAGCCGTCGGGCGGTTTCAAGGTGGACCTTAGCGGAGGACTAATTCAGCAGTGAACGGATGGCCGAAATGGGTCGGGGCATGGTAGCTTGGTGCCGGGGCTTCTGCCCATGCAATCGGGGCACGCCTCCCGACGCGCTACAGGATTATTCGCCACGCCAAATATCCGGTAAGATGATATCTCGAAGTTCAGTTGTATTCGGCATATCCAGCGGATGAGGAAACTGGCTGCTGAAGCCATTTGACTTAGCCCGATCTTTTCGTAGAAAGGTTGCCTCCATCACGCGTGGGAGCACAATTTCCTTCTTATTCACGCAGCCAGCTGAGTTGTTTGGATGGATATGTACGACGTCGAAATCAAAGAGTAAACGATCTAGAGCGTTTCCAATGAGCGTAAAGCCGACTCTGTCAAGCAGTCGATCCAGGTCATGCATCTCCATCACGATTATGCGAAAGCGGCGAAGTGTGTGCTCTGTTATGCTCAATAGACTTGGCCACTCGGCTCCCTCCACGTCCATCTGTAGCAAGAGATCACCCTCAGGTGGTGCGCAACGTCTTACCCATTCATCCAGTGTTGTGGCTGTTTCGCTGTGGGTTACGCCAATAAATTTCTTTTCGAAATTGACCAGGGCGTGTTCAAAGGGGGCTTCTACAGAGGCGTCAGCAAGAAAGCATGGGACCTGACGCTTAATCATATCTTCTTCAAACGTCGCAGTCGATCCGACTCCAGGTGAAAAACATGCAACGATACCTTCGATATCGTCCGGCAGAAGATAACCACCGTCGTTCGCGCCGCCAATTCGAATGAGTTGGTGAGCAGGCGTCCTAGGACGCATTCGGCGTATGAGATCGCGCACGGCCATCTCATTTGACTGCTTACCGAGGGTGGCGCCCATATGAAGGAATGCGCTTGCAATTTTGAGTTTCAGAAGCAACTGACCACTCCTCCTGTGTGGACAAAAATCGTCCCCGGGCATCGAGTTTGTCAAGCTGAGGTCCGCGATACTGTGGCTGTCTCACAACCAAGTTGCGACTACCCCGACTCGCCAGGGATTCTCAGCGCCGCAGAATTCGGACTCGATGACACGACCGACAATTCGCATGACATTATTTGCCGACCCGTCTCGGTCAGTTCGATGAGATCATGCCGCTATCCGGCAGCCAAGGAGCCAATTCGGATCATTCAGATGGTAGGATCCCCGTTTCGGAAGTTAGCAAGAGCAGGCGCGGATCGCCGGTGATTGTCCGATGGTTACCAGCGATTTGGGTGCAGCGGGTTCGGTGTCAAGAGATGAATGTCTATGCGCCCATCGGGAAGGTCATCTGCGTGGCCAAGAGCCGCCTGCTCGACGCGTCGACGTCGTCAGTCGCATAATTTTCAATGTCAATTTGCCTCCAGCGAAGACCGTTTCTCATTCTCGTAGCTGATACCTTAAATTTTTCGTGCTGCATTTTTCTTTGCGGACTGTGAAAACTTGGATGGCGTTGGCCGGCACGCAACTCTGAACTTGATGGCAGATGCCGCAAAGAGGTTACCTGCGGGTTTGCCGCGGGATCCGAACATTGCTTGTTGCCGTCACGGTCAATTGGTTTTCGCACAGTCCTGCTTGAGTTCTGCACCAAGTGCAGGTCCGCTTCGGGTCAGAACCGGCCATTGCCAAGTGAACGCTTGCGTTGACCGGTATGCGCGCTTGATCGGCAGGCGACGGCGCGCGAAGGAAGACTCTGATACCGTCGGCGCGAGCGCTGACCGGCATCAATCCGCTGTTCCCTTGGGCAGCTTTTTCTCGGTGATCGCGGCGAACAGGGCGACGGCGTATGGGATCGCCTCATCATTGAAATCATACGTCTGGTTGTGCAACGAGGCACTGGCGCCATTGCCAAACATGACATGAGCGCCCGGCACTTCCTGCATCATGAAGCCGAAATCCTCGGACGCCATCGATGGCGGCGCGTTGCGCTTTACATTCGCCTCGCCAACGACCTCCGCCGCCGCGTCGGCGTAGAGGATCACTTCGTCGGCGTTGTTTTCGACCGGTGCGAACAGAGTGCGGAAATCGACCTCGGCCTCAGCGCCGAACCCCTCGGCGATACTGACGGCCAGGCGTTTCATGGTCTGTTCGACCAGCGCCATCACATCGGCCTTCATCGTCCGAGCAGTGCCGGCCAGGACAGCATGTTGCGGGATCACGTTGTAGGCGTCTCCGGCCTGGATGCGGGTGACACTCAGTACCGCGGTGTCCTGCGCTGATATATTTCTTGCTACGATCGACTGCAGCGCGGTGCCGAGGTGGCAGGCAACAATCACCGGATCGATACCTTGCTGCGGGCGAGCACCGTGGGCGCCCTTGCCGGTGATGAGGATATCGAAGAACGCGCCGCTGGCGAAACGGACGCCCGGACTGGTGGCGAACTGGCCGACGGCCAGGCCGGGATGGTTATGCAGGCCATAGACCGCGTCGCAAGGGAAGCGCTGGAACAGGCCGTCCTTCAGCATCGCCTCCGCGCCGCCGACGCCTTCCTCGGCGGGCTGGAAGATGAAGTTGACGGTGCCATTGAAGGCGCGCGTTTCCGCCAGGTATTTCGCCGCGCCCAGCAGGATCGTGGTGTGGCCGTCATGGCCGCAGGCGTGCATCCGGTTCGGGATTTGGCTGGCGTATGGCAGCCCGGTTGCTTCCTGCATGGGCAGTGCGTCCATGTCGGCCCGAAGTCCGACCGAGGCCTGCCCGTTGCCGCTGCGCAGCACGCCGACCACACCGGTCTTGCCGACGCCGCGATGCACCTCGATCCCCCATTCCTCGAGCTTCCGCGCAACAAGATCGGAGGTGCGATACTCTTCCAGCCCCAGTTCGGGATGGGCGTGGATGTCGCGGCGGATGGCGGTCAGTTCGTCCTGGTAGCGTCGGATCCGATCGATCAGGGGTGCGTCAAGCGCGGCTTGGGTCATCGGAAGGTCCTGGCCTGTGGTTCGGGGAGCGACCATACCAGTCTTCCCTTGCCACCGCAGCCAGGGTGTTTTGTTGCCAAACCCCTGGGCTATTCGATGGGCACCGTGGGTGCGCGTGCAGGCATTGCGTGCGCCTTGTGCGCGCCGACTATGGCGGTGACGGTGTGGGCCATACGCGCAACGGCACGCCTATTGACCTGTTCGACCGGATCGGCATCCAACGGGATGAATCCGCCTCTAACATGACCTTCGAGGCGACGTTCGGCCCGGATGGAGCGGTGTGTGTGGCGCACACCCGACTTTCTGATGTACTGTCGATGGAGGATCTGCTGCTACGATATCCCAGATTGGCCGACCCTCCTTCAGTTGACTGTACCGAGTCCACGCCAGCCCTGCTCTTTGTTCGCTCGGTCGCCCGATTGCTGGCCTTCCGCCCTAATGCAGGTGCAGCATCGCGTCGGCATGGCCAATAGTCGGGGGTTTTACCAGGCTCGCCGAGGCGACCCGCACCGAGTGCAGCGTGCCCTCGATCTCCCGCGTCCAAAAGTCCAGAAACTTATGCAGGACGGGATATCGCGGGGCGATATCGAGATCCTGCCAGATATACGACTGCAGCAGGTTGGGATGGTCCGGCAGATGATAGAGGATCTCAGCGGTGGTAAGGCGATAATCTTGCAACTGCCGAACAAGGGCCATGGTCGATCCGCTTCCTTTCAAAGCACGCAATCCGAGCCTGAAGAGGGTCCTGGGGGACGATTGCCGGCCCGATCATATGATGATGTGGGAGAAAAGTTGGATTGCGCAACTAGAAACACAATTATTTCAGCAACTTAGCACTCCAGCCAAAAGAGTGCTGCTAATGCTTGACTTGGCGGCGCGCTGGGACTAGATCGCTGGCACTCCCTACCGGGGAGTGCTAACAGCCAGCAGGGTGCTCATCCGAGGCCCTCGCCCGGCTGTGGCGATCCGTTCAATCCTTTACTGAGAACGAACTCAGGAGCGTCTTAAAATGAGTTTCCGTCCCCTGCATGACCGGGTCGTAGTCCGGCGCCTGACCGCCGAGGAAAAGACCGCCGGTGGCATCATCATTCCCGATACCGCCAAAGAGAAGCCGATGGAAGGCGAGGTTATCGCCGTCGGCCCAGGCGCCCGTAACGAAGCGGGCCAGCTCGTGGAGCTCGACGTGAAGGCCGGCGACAGGATCCTGTTCGGCAAGTGGTCCGGCACCGAAGTGAAGCTGGATGGTGAGGAACTCCTGATCATGAAGGAGTCCGACATCATGGGCATTATCACCGACACCGCCGCGGGCAAGAAGAAGGCGGCGTAAGCGATCTTCGCTCTCTCGACACCAAGACAAAGAGGAATAGATACGAATGGCTGCAAAAGACGTCCGCTTCGGCGGGGAGGCGCGTGCGCGCATGTTGCGTGGCGTAGATATCCTGGCTGATGCCGTAAAGGTAACGCTGGGACCCAAGGGCCGCAACGTGGTTCTGGACAAGAGCTTCGGCGCGCCGCGGATCACCAAGGACGGCGTGACCGTCGCCAAGGAGATCGAGCTTGCCGACAAGTTCGAGAACATGGGCGCCCAGATGGTGCGCGAAGTGGCCTCGAAGACCAACGACATCGCCGGTGACGGCACCACGACCGCCACGGTGCTGGCGCAGTCGATCGTCCGCGAGGGCGCCAAGGCTGTCGCAGCCGGTATGAACCCGATGGACCTGAAGCGCGGCGTCGATCGCGCGGTGCAGGCTGTCGTTGATGAGTTGAAGAAGCGGTCCAAGAAAATCACCACCCCCTCGGAAACCGCGCAGGTGGGTGCGATCGCCGCCAACGGCGAGGCCGAGATCGGCAAGATGATTGCTGAAGCGATGCAGAAGGTGGGCAACGAGGGTGTCATCACCGTCGAGGAAGCCAAAGGTATCGCCACCGAGCTTGATGTCGTCGAGGGCATGCAGTTCGACCGCGGCTATGTCTCCCCGTATTTCATTACCAATGCGGAGAAGATGATCGCCGATATGGATCAGCCCTACATCCTGATCCATGAGAAGAAGCTGTCCGGCCTGCAGCCGATGCTACCGCTGCTGGAGAGCATCGTGCAGTCCGGCCGTCCGCTGGTGATCATCGCCGAAGACGTCGAGGGCGAAGCGCTGGCAACCCTGGTGGTGAACAAGCTGCGCGGCGGCCTCAAGGTCGCGGCTGTGAAGGCGCCTGGCTTTGGCGATCGCCGCAAGGCGATGTTGGAAGACATCGCGATCCTGACCGGCGGCACCGTGATCAGCGAAGACCTTGGCATTAAGCTGGAGAACGTGAAGATCGCGGACCTCGGCAAGGCCAAGAAGATCCTGATCGAGAAAGAAAACACCACAATCGTCGAAGGCGCCGGCAAGAAGCCCGACATTCAGGGCCGTTGCAGCCAGATCCGGGCACAGATCGAGGAGACCACCTCGGACTATGATCGCGAGAAGCTGCAAGAGCGTCTGGCGAAGCTCGCCGGTGGCGTGGCCGTCATCCGCGTCGGCGGCAGCACCGAGGTCGAGGTGAAGGAGCGCAAGGACCGGGTTGACGACAGCCTGCATGCCACGCGCGCAGCGGTCGAGGAAGGCATCGTCCCGGGCGGTGGCGTTGCCCTGGCGCGGGCCTCGCTGATCCTGAGCAAGATCAAGGCTGACAATGACGATCAGCGCTTTGGCATAGAGATCGTGCGCAAGGCGATCCAGACCCCGCTGCGCCAGATTGCCGAGAACGCCGGCGAAGACGGTGCGGTTATCGCCGGCAAGACGCTGGAACATGACGAGTACAACTATGGCTTCGATGCGCAGACCGGCGAGTTCAAGGATCTGGTGAAGGCCGGCATCATCGACCCGACGAAGGTCGTGCGGACCGCGCTGCAGGACGCCGCTTCGGTGGCCGGTCTGTTGGTGACGACCGAGGCGATGGTCGCTGAGAAGCCGGAGAAGAAGGGTCCCGCGATGCCGCCGGGTGGTGGTGGAATGGGCGGAATGGGCGGCATGGGCGATATGGATTTCTAATCCGTATCTTCAACCGACCAAGAAAAGCGGGCCGCTCCTTGAAGGGGCGGCCCGTTTTCATTTGAACATGATCGTGCGAGGCTGACGGCTGTTCAGCCTGACAGTGCAGGCCGTAAATGCTCTATCCTGTTGTTTGATCGCATGATTCACACGCTTGAACGTTCCGCTCAGCGTGATCATGCTCTAAATTACTCGGCCGCCATCGGTAACTTTTCATCGTCCGGATTGACCGGGGCCGGAGGCATGCCACCCATCGGCTTCGGATCGTTCTCAAATCGGAATTGCGGCGCGTTATTCCATGGCCCGCGGTGGTCGTCTCCCTTGGACAGATTGAAGACCAAATCGACCGTCTCATCAGGCTTGATCGTGCCGAAATAGGGGTCGTCCAGCTTGCCCATCCGTTCCAGCGCCGCCATGAACATCTGAGCGTGGGTAATCTCCCGCGTCAGCAGATGAGTGAGCGCCTTCGTGGTGCCCTCATCGGTGCTGGCATGGATCAGAGACTCGTAGCGTCTGACGAGCACCGGCTTCCGCCGCGATGTCGGCCCGTAGGTCGCGAACAACGTTGCCGCCCTCGTTGATGTAAGACGCGGTCCAGGCACAGCCTTGACTATCCACGAAATGCGGGCCGACGCCACGGACCCGAAACAACGGCGCCGCGAATACATCTGTCTGGTCAAGCTTGCTTGTGTGCTGCTCGATCAGTTTGCCGACAACCTCGAGATGGCTGAATTCCTCGAGCGCTATGTCCTGCAGCATGTCACGGATCGAAGCATCGGTAATGTGAAAAGACTGCACCCAATACTGCAAGGCTGCGGTCAATTCACCCGTCGCGCCACCGAACTGTTCCAGCAGGAACATACCGAAGCGCGGATCAGGCTTCTTCACGTCCACCGGAATGATGGTTTCCTTGCGGTGATAAAACATACATTACTCTCCGTTGCTGGCCTCGTGGGCCGGAACGCTCAGAGTAGGTGCGGGTTGCTCCGCGCGATCGATCACAGCAAGCGGCAGAACGGGGATCGCCCCCTTCTTCGGCTTCGGCGGCGGCGGTACCCACGGCCGATCGCCCCGCTCGGTTCGATCGGTCACGATGGTGGCACCGTTCGGCTCCAGCCAGATCGCCGCGCTGCCGTTGCGCCAGACGGTGAACCGATCCACCAGTTGCGGCCAGGGGCGGGGGCACAGTCCGCGAGCGGGTTCGGCCGAAACGGTGACGGAGACCTGGCCACAGAAATCCGGATGCTGGACGCCGCGGGCCAGCATGGCGCCGGGCCGGTCAGGATAGGGCCGCAGCAGGCAGGCGTCTTTCTTGCACCGTATCGCTTCAGACCCGTCAGCAGCGGGCCTCTCCCCCGGCGTGAGGTCCAAGCTGCCCGTCGCCACACCAGCCGGCATCGGTGCCCCGGATGATCCCGTGGCCAGACCCGACTCAATTGGCATCGATTGAAACGTCCCAACCGCCCAGTATTGTGCCCAGGCGTCGCGGACAAACTTCGAGCCGCCCTGCGTCTGTTGCAGGAACGCCCCTTGCGCCGTCCGCACCGCGATCAACCGCCCGTCGTCCGAGACCAGCAGATCGGGCGGATGATCCAGCACCGGCGAGGCCAATCCGACCAGCATCACCACCACGCCCAAAAGCCGCCGCCGCGTTCTCCACAGCCCGAGCCAGGCAAGTCCGGCGGAGAACACGCAAAGTCCCCAGGCCGGAATGTGCGGCACGGTGATCGTCGCGTCGGGCAACGCGGAGGTCGCGCGCGCTACCCAGACCACGGCCTGTGCCCCCCAGCCCATCGGCACCAGAGCCAGCGCCTCCAGATGCAGCGGCATCAGCAACAGGGCGATCAACCCGGCCGGCATCACCCACAGCGCGGTCAGCGGCACGGCGACCATGTTGGCCAGCACGAAATAGACCTGGACATGACCGAAATGATAAGCGCCGTAAGGAGCGGATGCGGACCCCGCCAGCGCACTGGTCAGCGCGAGAGCGATCAGATGCGAGGCGAACCGCCGGTGCCAGCTTGTCCCGTGCAATCGGCGAAGCCAGGGCCGCAGCGCTTCGTAGCCGGCGATCAGCGCGAGCACCGCCGAGAAGCTCATCTGGAACGAGACATTCGGCACGTCCTGCGGGGAGATCACCATCAAGGCCGTGGCGGCCAGGGCCAGCCCGCGTACGGAAACCGGGCGCCGGTCCGCCAGGATCGCGATGGTCAACAGGCAAGCCATGGCGAAGCTGCGGATGATCGGCACATGCATGCCGGTCAGCACCATGTAGGCGCCGCCAATCGTCAGAGCGCAGATCGCGGACAACTTTTTGGTCGGCCAGAACAGGCTGGCACGCTCGCTGAGGGTGAAGCCGAAGCGGGAAATAGCCAATGCGAAGCCCATGACGATGCCGATATGCAACCCGGCGACGGCCAGCAGGTGGGCCAAGCCCGAGTCGCGAAACGCCGCATGGTCGGCCTCGGGGATCGCCATCGACGAGCCGGTTAGAAGCGTGACCGAGACCGCTCCAGCCGCGCCCGGGATCACGGCGACGACCCGACGGGCGATGCACCTCGCGCAGCCATTGCACGAACCGCATCGGACCGGACGGCACCGCCTGCGTCGTCCGCTCGGCCCTGGCCAGGGCGTAGCCTGACGCACCCAGGCCGGAATAGAAGGCATCGCGCTGCAGGTCCCACGCGCCCGGATACGACGGCAATGCGGGCGGCCGGATCAGCGCGCGGATGCGCACGGAATCGCCGCTGCCCAGGTCCCCATCGTCCTTCTTCTGCAGCCGGATGCGCACCGAGCGGCGCAAAGGCTCCGGCGCATCATCGATCCAGGCGGGAAGAATGGTGATCCGGCGTCCCTCGGGCAAAGGCTCGACCGCACGGATTGTGCCGGTGACGATGCTGGCGTGGGTTGGCAGGTCGACCTCGATCGGCGGTGCGCGAGCGGTAGCGATTTGGCCCGAGGTAAAGCCCAGAGCGGCCGCCGCGAAGGGTGCGATCAGCCAGCGCAACCCGGGAAGGCCGACCGCCAGTCCGCTCACGGGTAGGGCTACTGCCGCCCCGACCCAAGGTGCCGGTTCGAACCGCAGCGTGTAATAGGCGAGAACCCCGGCCCCCATGAACACCGGCAGCCATAGCGCCAGCCGTTCGCGCTCCGTATCGAGCCAGGAGTTGAAAGCGGCTTTCAGGGCGGCGATTAGCCTCATGCGGGCAAAGTAGACATGCAAGTGTCTACAAAGAGTGAACGTGTGTGCCAGCCCCAAGGCGTTGCTTGTGCGGCTTTACCGCGAAGACGCTAACTTGTTGTCGTGCAAAAGCGAGGCTGTTTTCGCTTGAGCCATTCTGGTTGGATTGCAGCTGGGTGTGTAAGCTGATGCAAACCCAGGTCTCGGCCTGAGGGAGAGAGCACCAATGACGCCATTCCGAACGTGGTTGGCCGAAATCGGGTTAGGGCGCTACGACGCCGTCTTTGCCTCCAACGAGATCGACTTCGATGTCATTCGCTCGTTGACCGACGCCGACCTTCGCGAGCTCGGCCTCGCGCTCGGTGATCGCAAGCGTCTGCTACAGGCCGTAGCCAGGCTGGATGGGCAACCCGCGATCGAGACGTCTACCCCGATGGTCGCGTCGGCGACCGCTTCAGGACCGATCCGTCAGGAGGCTGTTTCGCCCAGTGGCGAACGCCGCCAGCTCACTGTTATGTTCTGCGATCTGGTGGGTTCGACCGCGCTGAGTGAAAAGCTCGATCCCGAAGAGTTGGGCAAATTGTTGCACGCCTATCGGACCCATTGCGGGGAGGTCATCGCGCGCTACGACGGGTTTGTCGCGCGGTACGTGGGCGACGGGATTCTGACGTATTTCGGCTGGCCCACGGCTCACGAAGAGGACGCCGAGCGTGCTGTGCGGGCGGCATTGGAGATTGTTCATAGCGTCAAGCGGGCGTCGTCCACCGAAGCACTGTCGGTCCGTATCGGCATTGCCACTGGTCCCGTCGTCGTCGGTGAACCCGCTGGCGCGGGGGATCAGTCCAAGCTGGCGGTCGGCAGCACGCCCAATCTCGCTGCGCGTCTGCAAGGATTGGCCACCGCCGATCAGATCGTCATCGCGGCCTCGACCCGCAGGTTGACCGGCAACGCGTTTGACCTGACCGATCTTGGCGAACAGGACCTGAAGGGGATCACCGAACCGGTTCACGCCTGGCGGGTAGAGCGTGCCCTGGTAACGGAAAGCCGCTTCGACGCCCATCGCGGCGGTGGCACGCTGACGCCGCTGGTGGGCCGCGGACGAGGAACTGGATCTGCTGCTGCGCCGGTGGTCGCAGGCGAAGGATGGCGAAGGCCAGGTGGTGCTGCTGTCGGGTGAACCCGGGATCGGCAAGAGCCGCATCCTGAGCGCGCTGCGCCGAGCGGCTCGAGGCCGAAGGCGTGCAGGCGCTGCGCTTCCAGTGCTCGCCGTATTACGTGAACAGCGCGTTCTGGCCGATCATCGACAACTTCGAACGGGCGCTGAAGTTCGCCCGCGACGAAACAACGGACGCGAAACTCGACAAGCTGGAAGCGCTGATCGTCACGCACTACGGCCGGCCGCTGGCCGACGTCCGGTTCGTCGCCGCGATCCTGTCCATCCCCTGCGAGGCAGCGCTACGGC
Source organism: uncultured Pseudomonadota bacterium (assembly GCA_963832865.1). Classification (GTDB taxonomy): domain Bacteria; phylum Pseudomonadota; class Alphaproteobacteria; order Acetobacterales; family Acetobacteraceae; genus Rhodopila. Next base: position 94,407 of record CAWHWH010000063.1, on the reverse strand, counting down.
GCCCTGCCGATGACGCCGCAGAAGCACAAGGACGAGACGCTGCGGACCTTGGTCGATATCACCGAAGCGGCCGCCCGCCAGCAACCCAGCGTGATGCTGTTCGAGGATGCGCACTGGGCCGACCCGACCACGCTGGAGGTGCTGGATCTGCTGATCGACCGGGTGCAGAACCGTGCCGCTGCTGGTCGTGCTCACCCACCGGCCGGAGTTTCAGTCGCGCTGGTCCGAGCAGGGACATGTCGGCGCACTGAACCTGTCCAAGCTGACCCGGGCGCAGAGTGCGGCGATGGTCTCCGCGCTCGCGGGCGGCAAGGCGCTACCCGCGGCGCTGCTCGAGCAGATCCTGACCCGGACCGACGGCGTGCCGCTGTTTGTCGAGGAGCTGACCAAGTCCATTCTCGAATCGGGCGAGCTGAAGGAGGCAGGCGATCACTACGAGTATGGTGGCTCCGCTCGCGCCGTCACCATTCCGGCGACGCTGCGGGACTCGCTGATGGCGCGGCTGGATCGGTTCATGCCGGTGAAGGAGATCGCCCAGATCGGGGCAGCGATTGGCCGCGAGTTCAGCTACGAGCTGATCGCCGCGGTCGCGCCGATGCCGCAGGCCCAACTCGACGACGCCCTGGCGCAGCTGAGCGAGTCGGGACTGGCCTTCCGTCGCGGCACGCCGCCCGATGCCGTCTACACCTTCAAGCACGCGCTGGTGCAGGACGCGGCGTACGACTCGTTGCTCAAGAGCCGCAGACAGGAGTTGCACGGCAAGATCGCCCGCGTGATCGAGCAGCGCTTCCCGAACATCAAGACCACCGAACCCGAGGTGCTGGCCCATCACCTCACGGAAGCGGGCCTTGCCGAGGCCGCCATTCCGCTCTGGCAGGCCGCCGGCGAGCTGGCGTTGAAGCGCATGGCCCTGACCGAGGCCATCGCCCATCTCAACCAGGGGCTCGAACTGGTCTCCACCCTGCCTCGGTCATCGCAACGAGACGCCAGCGAACTGGGGCTGCGCAGCCTCCTTGGCACTGCGTGGATGGCGCTCAAAGGCTGGGCCGCTCCGGAAGTCTGGACCAGCCTGCATCCGGCCCTTGCCTTGGCGAAGTCGCTCGAGCGCCACGACGCGCTGGCGCCCATCTTCTGGGGACTGACGAGTCAACGTCGTTGCGCAAGGGCGCGTAGCGGAGTCCCTGCCGTGGGTGGAGGAGATGCTGGACCTCGCGAAGGCGACCGGCGATGCCGACCTGCTGATCACGGGACACGTATCTGCCTGCGTCTGCTACTGTTGCTGCGGGCGAGTTCACCAAGGCTGTGGAGCACGCCGACAAGGTGCTGGACCTCTACGACGCCGAGAAGCATCGCCATCTTGCAGACATCCTCAACCAGGATCCCAAAACTACAGCCGGTATCTTCGGCTCGATTAGCACCTGGATACTGGGCTACCCGGACCGGGCATTGCGGCTGAACGATGAAAAAGACGCGCACGCCCGCCGGCGCGGTCACCCCTTCGACCTCGGATTTGCGCTGACGATTGGGGCGCATGAGTTCGATCACCGCTTGACGCACGAGGACCTGCGCAAGCGCGCCGAAGAATGTGAGCGGCTGGGTCGGGAGAACAGCCTGCCCGTGCTGTGGGCGATGTTGGCACCCGTCTGCATACGGCCAGGCACTCATCCGGGAAGGCAAACTCGCCGAAGCAATTGCCCCGCTCAAGGCCGGCATCGCGGCTTGGGAAGCGAGCGGCGGCAAGGTCCGCAGCCCGACCATGAAAGCGTTCTTGGCCGAAGCCATGGCGCTGACCGGCGACCTCGACAATGCCCTGCACCTGATCGACGAGGCGATCGCCCAAATCGAACGCCCCGGGTGGGAGGAACGCCTTCACTACGCCGAGATCCTGCGCCTCAAGGGCTGGATGCTCTCGCTCAAGGGCGACCTTGAAGGTGCCGAACGGAACTTTCTCGCCTCGCTCGACTGGGCGCGCCGCCAGCAGGCGAAAATGTGGGAGCTGCGCACGTCGACCAGCCTTGCGCGGCTGTGGCAGAGCCAAGGCAAACGCCAGGACGCGTATGAGTTGCTCGCCCCGGTTTACGGCTGGTTCACCGAAGGCTTCGACACCAAGGATTTGCTGGAGGCGAAGGCGCTTCTCGCCGAACTGGGGTATGCCCGCTACGTGAGGTTACGAGAACACTGCTGATTTTCCATTCCTTATTGTGACGAGTCGAAACCTACCTGCATTCCAATGGCCTCCGCCGGATCGAACCATACGAACGAATGGCCGACCTTCGGTCGGTGGCAATCGGTACGCGGAGCCCGCTATCGTGTTACAACGCCTTGGATGTTGGCGGACAGCAAACGGTCATCTCGCTGGGTCAAGCCTGTTCTCTTGTTTGACGACGTGCCGGGCACAAACTGATCCAAGCTCAGGCCGTCGCCCTGAGGGAGGTCCAATGACACCGTTCGGGACGTGGTTGGCCGACATTGGACTGGGACGCTATGATTACGCCTTCGTCTCGAACGGGATCGACTTCGATGTCATTCGCTCACTGAGCGACGCGGATCTTCGCGAGCTCGGCCTGACGCTTGGTGATCGCAAGCGTCTGCTCCAGGCCATTGCGAGATTGGACGAGCAACGAAGCGCTGACATGTGTCACTCCGGTTGTCGCACCGGCGACCGCTCCGGGAATTCGCGAAGATGCGGTTTCGCACGGTGGCGAACGTCGCCAGCTCACCGTGATGTTCTGCGACCTGGTGGGTTCGACGGCGCTGAGTGAAAAGCTCGACCCCGAAGAGCTGCGTGGCCTGTTGCACGCCTATCGGACCGTCTGCGGCGAGTGTGATCGCGCGCTACGACGGGTTTGTCGCCCGCTACGTGGGTGATGGCATCCTGACGTATTTCGGCTGGCCCACCGCGCACGAGGAGGACGCCGAGCGCGCGGTGCGAGCGGCGTTGGAAATCGTCCAGACGGTCAAGCGGGCATCGTCCACCGAAGACTTGTCGGTCCGTATCGGCATCGCCACCGGTCCTGTCGTCGTCGGCGAAACGGCCGGTGCCGGAGACCAGTCAAAGCTGGCGGTGGGCAGCACGCCCAATCTGGCGGCGCGTCTGCAGGGACTGGCCGTCGCCGACCAGATAGTCATCGCCGCCTCGACCCGTCGCTTGGTCGGCAACGCGTTTGAACTGACCGATCTCGGCGAACACGACCTGAAAGGGATCGCCGAACCGGTTCACGCCTGGCGGGTAGAGCGTGCCCTGGCGACGGAGAGCCGCTTCGATGCCAATCGCGGCGGTAGCGCGCTGACGCCGCTGGTGGGCCGCGACGAGGAACTGGATCTGCTGCTTCGCCGGTGGTCGCAGGCGAAGGATGGCGAAGGCCAGGTGGTGCTGCTGTCGGGTGAGCCCGGCATCGGCAAAAGCCGCATCCTGAGCGCGCTGCGCGAGCGGCTCGAGGGCGCAAGGTGTGCAGGCGCTGCGCTTTCAGTGCTCGCCCTACTACGTGAACAGCGCCTTCTGGCCGATCATCGACAACTTCGAACGGACGTTGAAGTTCGCCCGCGACGAAACAACGGACGCGAAACTCGACAAGCTGGAAGCGCTGATCGTCACCCACTAGGGCCGGCCGCTGGCCGACGTACGGTTCGTCGCGTCGATCCTGTCCATCCCCTGCGAGCAGCGCTACGGCGCTTTGCCGATGACGCCGCAGAAACAGAAGGACGAGACGCTGCGGACCTTGGTCGATCTCATCGAAGCGGCCGCCCGTCAGCAACCCAGCGTGCTGCTGTTCGAGGATGCGCACTGGGCCGACCCCACCACGCTGGAGGTGTTGGATCTGCTGATCGACCGGGTGAGAGCCGTTCCGCTGCTGGTCGTGCTGACCCACCGGCCGGAGTTTCAGTCGCGCTGGTCCGGGCAGGGCCATGTCGGTGCCCTGAACCTGTCCAAGCTGACCCGGACGCAGAGCGCGGCGATGGTCGTCCGCGCTGGCTGGCGGCAAGGCGCTGCCCGCGGCGCTGCTTGAGCAAATCCTAACCCGGACCGATGGCGTACCGCTGTTCGTCGAGGAACTGACCAAGTCGATTCTCGAATCGGGCGAGCTGACGGAGGCAGGCGATCATTACGAGTATAGCGGCTCGGCTCGCGCCGTCACGATTCCGGCCACGCTGCGGGACTCGCTGATGGCGCGGCTGGATCGGTTCATGCCGGTGAAGGAGATCGCTCAGATCGGGGCGGCGATTGGCCGCGAGTTCAGCTACGAGCTGATCGCCGCGGTCGCGCCGATGCCGCAGGCGCAACTGGACGACGCTCTGACGCGGCTGAGCGAGTCCGGACTGGCCTTCCGTCGCGGCACGCCGCCTGATGCCGTCTACACCTTCAAGCACGCGCTGGTGCAGGACGCGGCGTATGACTCGTTGCTGAAGAGCCGCAGACAGGAATTGCACGCCAAGATCGCGCGTGTGATCGAGGCGCGGTTCCCGAACATCAAGACCACCGAACCCGAGGTGCTGGCGCATCACCTCACCGCGGCGGGCCTTACTGAAGCCGCCATTCCGCTGTGGCAGGCGGCCGGCGAGTTGGCGTCGAAGCGCATGGCCCTCGCCGAGGCCATCTCCCATCTCAACCAAGGGCTCGAACTGGTCTGCCACCCTGCCTCGGTCATCGCAACGAGACGCCAGCGAACTGGGGCTGCGCAGCCTCCTTGGCACCACGTGGCTGGCGCTCAAAGGCTGGCCCGCCCCGGAAGTGTGGACCAGCCTGCATCCGGCCCTTGCCTTGGCAAAGTCGCTCGACCGTCACGATGCGTTGGTGCCCATCCTTTGGGGACTGACGCTCAACGTCCTGACGCAAGGGCGCGCAGTGGAGGCTGTGCTGTGGGCGGATGAGATGCTGGACATTGCCAAGGCAACAGGTAATGCTGACCTGCTGATCACAGGACACGGAGCTGCCTGCACGAGCTGCTGTTGGGCCGGCGAGTTTGTCAAAGGCGCGGAGCACGCCGACACGGTGCTGGACCTCTATGACGAGGGAAAGCATTTTCATATTGCAGACATTTCCAAAAGCGACCCCAAAACTCAAGCTGGCGTGTTCGGCTCGATTTGCGCCTGGATTCTGGGCTACCCGGACCGGGCATTGCGGCTAAGCGATGAGAGAGACGCGCACGCCCGTCGGCGCGGTCATCTCTTCGACGTCGGATGGGCGCTGACCATTGGGGCGCATGAGTTCGATCACCGCTTCGACCACGAGGACCTGCGCAAGCGCGCCGAAGAATGTGAGCGGCTGGGTCGGGAGAACAGCCTGCCCGTGCTGTGGGCTATTCATGCGCCGTTTTCATATGGCCAGGCACTTATCCGGGAAGGCAAGATTGTCGAAGGAATTGCCACGCTCAAGGCCGGCATCGCGGCCTGGGAAGCGAGCGGCGGCAGGGTCCGCATGCCGATCCAAAAGGCTTTCCTTGGCCGAAGCCATGGCGCTGACCGGCGACCTCGACAATGCGCTGGACCTGATCGACGAGCAGATCGCCCAAGTCGAACGCCCAGGTGGGAGGAACGCCTGTCATTACGCCGAGATCCTGCGCCTGAAGGGCTGGATGCTGTCGCTCAAGGGCGACCTTGAAGGCGCCGAACAGAATTTTCTTGCCTCGCTCGACTGGGCGCGCCGCCAGCAAGCGAAAATGTGGGAGCTGCGCACGTCGACCAGCCTGGCACGGCTGTGGCTGGGCCAGGGCAAACGCCGAGAGGCGTATGAATTGCTCGCCCCGGTATACGGCTGGTTTACCGAAGGCTTCGACACCAGGGATTTGCTGGAGGCGAAGGCGCTGCTCGCCGAACTGGAATAGCACCCCGCGACATGAAGCCGTGTGGAGCGAAGAGGTGCACAGTCAGGCCGAAAATGATCTAGATCGTCCGCATGACCGTCCGCACCCGCTTCGCCCCTAGTCCAACCGGACCGCTGCACATCGGCGGGGTCCGCACCGCGTTGTTCAACTACCTTTACAGTCGCCATTGCGGCGGTGAATTCCTGCTTCGTATTGAGGATACCGATCGCGAACGCAGCACCGAGGCCGCCACTCAGGGCATCATCGACAGCCTGAACTGGCTGGGCCTGGAGCGCGACGGGCAGACGGTTTTCCAATCCGAGCGCACGCAGCGGCATGCCGAGGTTGCGCGCGCGCTGCTTGCCGCCGGCAAGGCTTACTATTGTTACTGCACGCCGGAAGAACTGGCAGCCGAGCGCGAGCGGGCTCGGTTGGAAAAGCGCGTTTGGCGCTATGACGGACGCTGGCGTGACCGCGATCCGGCGGAGGCACCGCCAGGGGTCACTCCGGTGATTCGGCTGAAAAGCCAGCGGGACGGTGAAACCGTGCTGGAGGATCTTGTGCAAGGTCCTGTCCGCGTCGCCAACGCCGAGCTGGACGACATGATCATCCTGCGCAGCGACGGGACGCCGATGTACAACCACTCGGTCGTAGTGGACGACCACGACATGGGGATCACCCACGTGATTCGTGGCGATGACCATCTGACCAATACCTTTCGGCAGATCCAGGTGTATCGCGCAATGGGGTGGGAGCTGCCCCGGTTCGCGCATATCCCGCTGATCCACGGTGCCGATGGGACGAAGTTGTCGAAGCGGCACGGCGCGCAGTTCGCGCTGGAGTTCCGCGATCAAGGATTCCTGCCGGAGGCCCTGTGCAACTATCTGCTGCGGTTGGGCTGGTCGCATGGCGACCTGGAAGTTGTAGGGCGGGAGGAGGCAATTCGGCTGTTCGACATCGTCGATGTCAACCGCGGCCCCTCCCGGATGGATTACGCCAAGCTGACGAACCTGAACGGGATCTACATCCGGCAGGCGGATGACGACCGGTTGACCGAGGATGTGCTGGAGCGGTTGGCGCATCGGCCCAATGTATCGGTCGGTAGCCATGTCGCGGGCCGGGTTCGGGCGCTGATGCCGGCCTTGAAGGAACGGGCGAAGACGCTAGTGGAGTTAGCCGAATCGGCTGCCTTTCTGGCCCGGGTCGTGCCGTTGCCGATGGAGCCGAAAGCGGCCTCCGCTTTAACGCCAGAGGCCCGGTCGATGTTGCGCGACGTAGCGGCCGCGCTGGCGGAAACGGATTTTTCCGCGGCAGGGATCGATGCAGCGTTGCGAGGGTTCGCTGACCGGCGCGGGCTGAAATTGGGTCAGGTGGCCCAGCCCTTGCGGGCTGCGTTGACGGGGAGCACAATCAGCCCTGGCATTGACGCGACGCTAGCCGCTTTAGGGCGGCAGGAAGCGCTGTCCAGAATCGAGGCTGCTTCGGCCTGACGTCTCCGCAGCCCCGATCCACTTAACCGCTGCATCTGACGATCGGGACGATCGGGGTCGATTTCGCCTGACCGCTGATTCAAACTGAAACCAAACTGATCCCAGGAAACACTGGCGCGTCAGCCTGGCCCGGTCCATCCTGGAGGCGATGAGCGCGCAAGAATCCGCATACGGGCCATCCTCCTCGGAGACCATCCGCGTCGGTGGCGATTCCGATGGGCTGATGACCTACCTGATCGACCTCCCGCCTGAGGCGCTCCCCAGCGTCCGCAAGCGGGACCTGGAACGCGCGTGGTATGCCGCGCGCGAAGCGGCGCTGGCCGAGCGGCAGGGCGCTGTGCGCGGCTTCCGCTTCAACCGTCCGGACGGCAGCCATACCGACCTTGCCCTCGCCGACCAGGATGCTCGCTGTTGGGTGGGCGCGGTGGACCGGACCGTGGGCATCGCCAACACCGCCGGCCTATCGTTGTGCCTGCGCCTGCTTGCCCTGATCGACCTGCTGGCGCACGCGCCCTGGACCCGGTCATTGTTTCATTTGGCACGCGACGGTGCCGAATTCCATCCGGCTCTCCTGAAAGCCGCGGCGAGCCAGCCGCTGACCCGTGACGCCCGCTTCGACGAAGTGGGATTTCGAACGCGGCTGTCCCGTTTCGTGAGCGGCTTTCAGATCGAGGCGTCGCATCAGGGCCAACGCCTCTCGGGAGCCCCGTCATGAGCCACCGTTGTCGTGTCGCCTCGTTAGGAATTCTGCTGGGGGCCATCGCACTGTCGGCGTGCGATATCGGGCCGCCGAGCGAACAGGCGCAGGCCAACGCCGCCACTCGGGCGGCCTGCCGGCAGCGTGCCAACCAAATATACGAGCAGCAGAATCGAGGCCAGATCTTCAGCCCGGCATCTCAGGTCAACAGCCCGTTTTCAAACAATTATGCGCCCGGCGATACCAATCGCGGCCTGTCGGATGTGTTCGCGCACGATCGAATGGTCAACGACTGCGTGCGCAACACCGGAACCGGCGCCGAACGCGCCCCGCCCAGTCCGTCCTCCTCGCAGTGAATGCGCGATGCCGATCATTGCCTCTCCGGGCTGCTCGCGTCGCATGGTATCTCGCATGGTAGCATCGGCGGCGGCTGGAGCGTTGTGTTAAGCGGGACGTCCCAGCGCGCGAATCATCCTATCAAACAAACAGATCATTTTCAGCCTGAACAGTCAGAATGAAAATGCCATAATCGTTTCCGGTGACACGCTCCTCACCGTTACGGTATAATCTATCCCGATCCCGCCGGCAGGCCAGCATCCCTCGATCCGCCGGAGGGTCAGACGCTGCACTCGATCGGTCGGCCTGATCCGCTCGACCCAAAGGAAACCGGTTTGCTTCCGCATAGTTCTGCCAGCACGTTGTCCGCGACCGTGGACGCGGCCGGCGTTGCCGCACCACCTGACCAGGATCCCGCCGTGCGCTCTTTCTTTCCTCACGCCAACCGACAGATGAGGCGCCAGGCGCGCCGCGGGTAGCATATATGGACTCGATGGACCTCACTCTCATTCCCAGTTCGCGGATCGTCGAGGTCGCGCGCCTGGCGTTCGAAACGCCGGATGTGGACTTTTTATGTTTCGGCGAATCGGACCAGCCCAGCCCGAACTCCGCTCTGGATGCCGCCATCGGTGCTCTTCGGGACGAACACACCCGCTACCCTGACGTGCGCGGCCTGCCGGCGTTGCGGGGGGCACTGTCCAGCTATCTGAGCCGGTTGCATGCAAAACCGGTGGCCGAAAGCCGCATCCAGGTGACGGCATCCGGCATGGCCGCGATTTCGGTGGCCATGACTGCGATCTTGCGTGCAGGCCATCGCGTGGTCCTGCACAGTCCAGCATGGCCAAACATCGCCAGTGCGGCCAGGCTGCGGGGGGCGCTCGTCGAGCAGATCGATCTGGATGTGCAAGAGGACGGCGGTTTTCGGCTGAATCTCGATAAGCTTGATGCGATGATGGAGGGGACGCGGGCCTTCGTCCTCAACACGCCAGGAAATCCGACCGGTTGGACAGCGTCCGAGACTGAACTTCGGGCGATCCGCGAGATCGCGAACCGGCACGGGGCCTGGATTATCTCCGACGAGGTTTACTCGCGGCTGGTGTACGATGGGCATGCCGCGGCGCCATCGATGCTCGATATCGCCGAAGCGGACGATAGGATCATCATCTGCAACAGTTTCTCCAAGACCTGGAAGATGACGGGGTGGCGGCTGGGTTGGATGGTGGTCCCCGAGGCCGCAAGCGAAGCGATCGTCGATATAGTGGAAGCGGTGCATTCTGGTGTCGCGCCGTTTACCCAGCGCGCTGGGGTTGCGGCGATTGCAGACACTGAATCCGTGGAGGGGTTTCGCGCCTACTGTGCGACCGGCCGCGATTTGGCCAGCCAGGCGCTGGCGGGATTGAACGGCATTCGCTATCAACCGCCGGATGGCGCGTTCTATGCCTTCCTGGCCGTTGAGGGACTCGACGACAGTCTGGACCTTGCCAAGAAACTGGTGACGCGCCATGGCGTTGCCGTCGCGCCGGGCGTAGCGTTTGGCTCGGCCGGGGAAGGTTGGCTGCGGGTATGTTTCGCTCAGTCAGCCACATTGATGGAGCGGGCGATGCAGCGGCTACGCGACGGTTTGCGGGCGGAGGTCGGGTCATGAGTGAGTCACTGTGCGGGGTTTGCGGCAATCCGTCTCGGGCGCCCTTCCGCGCCCCACAACCGGAGATCGCGCCGGATTTGGATATGCGTCCGGGCGAGCCGGCACGGTCCACCTTGCGCGACTGGATCCAGGTCTGTTCCCGGTGCGGCGCCGCGGCGCCTGACCTCTCCGCGCTGCCCTCGACCGCGCGTGCCGTAGTCGAATCGGACGAGTATCGCATGCTGAGCACAACGGCGCTGGAGGAGACGCTGCCGTTCCGGCGCTGGGCCTTGATCTGTGAGCGGACCGGCGACCGACCGCAACAGGCTGAGGCTCTGTTGCAGGCGGCTTGGGCGGCTGACGACGCGGCGGCAATGTCGGAGCCGGCCAAGCTGAGGGCCACCGTCGCGGCCTTGTGGGCGGACACCGATGACGTCGAACTGGGTCTGCGCCGGCTGGACGTGCTGCGCCGCGCCGGCCAGTTCGACGCCGCGGCAAGCTGGGCCGCCGTGCTGACCGAGCGTGGTCCGGACGAACTGGCTGGGACGATTATCGCATTTCAGCGGGCGCGGATCGAACAGCGTGATATCGGGCGGCACCTGATCAGCAGTGTGCTTCCGCCGCCGTCTCACGCGCCGCATGTCTCGCACGGCAAGCGGGCCACGACCGGATTTTGGTCGCGTCTGCTGCGGACGTAACGCCTCGCGTCAGATCATGAACAAGCGTCCGATGGCCGTGGCCAGCAGCACCAGACCGCCTACGCCATATCCGATCGTGCCATAGGATGGCAGCGAATCGGTGACGCGCAGGAGCAGGTAGCTGAAGGCGGATGCCACCGTGCAGACCGCCAGCAGGAAGCTGAGACTGCGCATGGAACGCGCGCCCTCGCGTCCATAGAAGCGACCGACGAAGACCGCAAATGCGAGAATGAAGGGCGCCAGGATGATGGTGGAAAAGCTCGACATGGGCTCACAGTTTGATCATTCGCCGCGGTGATAACCGGTCTCCGGCGACTTTAGGAAGACTTATCGTCCGGCTGCGGAATATCGCTTCGCGTCAGGACTGGATGACAGCGTTCCGCTCGGCGTTCAGCCAGGCATACCATGCGTCCATACCTTCTCCGGTTTCAGCGGAGACCGGAATGATATGAATATCAGGGTTGATCTGGCGAGCATAGTCGACGCAGCCCTCGATACTGAATCGCAGGTAGGGAAGCAGGTCGATCTTGCTTAGCAACATCACCTGACAGGCCCGGAACATGTGGGGATATTTGATCGGCTTGTCCTCGCCTTCGGTTACCGAAAGGATCACGATCTTTGCCCGCTCTCCCAAGTCGAACAGTGCCGGGCAAATAAGGTTACCGACGTTTTCGATGAACACGATCGCGCCTCGTGGCGGCTTCAGTTCGGCAATTCCCCGCGACAGCATTTCGGCATCCAGATGGCAGCCGGTACCGGTATTGATTTGAACGACCGGGGCGCCGGTCGACTTGATCCGCTCCGCATCGTTGAGCGTCGCCTGATCACCTTCCACGACATAAACGGACGCGGATTGATCAAGGGCGCCGATCGTCTTTTCCAGCAGCGTCGTCTTGCCCGCGCCGGGCGAGCTCATGAAATTCACCGCCAGGATTTCGCGACCCTCGAATCGCCCGCGATTTCGTTCGGCTACAAGCTGGTTTTTCGCGAGCAAATCCTGTTCCAGCTTAATCGTTCGCCCGTGAACCCCGGCGTGAAGCGTCCCTTCGTGATAAATGTGGTGGTGGTCACTATGTTCATGGTGGTGATGATGCTCGCCATGGGCATGGGTGTGCCCATGGTCTGGATCGGCAATAGCTGTCTGCGCGCCAGTGACTGGGTCGGTGATCGTCGCGCTCTCGGTATCGGAGCAGCCGCAAGTCGTGCACATCACGCAACCTCCATATCTTTCAGCCTCAATCCTTCGCCGGCGATGACTTGCAGATTTCTACTGCCGCAGGGACAGCTGTCGATGAACGATCCGATCTCGATCTCTTCTCCGCAACCGCGACAGCGAGCCCGGCCGTGGATCGCAATGATGTCCAGCACGGCACCCTCCACGACGGTGTCTTTGGCACAGACGTCGAAGCAGAAGAGCAGCGCGTCAGGTGTGACGCAGGATAACCGGCCAATCTCCAACCGCACCCGCAGCACACGTGCGCCGTTCGCTTGTTGCTCGCAATGTTCCACGATGCTATCCGCGATGCTCAGTTCGTGCATTCAGCTGCTCTAGCATATGCGTGGAAGCTGTTCGCCGACGAGCATATCGACGATGCGCTCCCCGCCGAAGATGGTTTGCATCGTTACCATTCCACGCCGCTTATCCGTCACCTCCCCGATGATCGCCGAGCCGATGCCGCTTGGGTGCGTTCGCATCGCGGTCAGGACGGCGTCGGCACCGTCCGGCGGAACGATAGCAACCAGCCGGCCTTCGTTTGCGAGGTATAACGGATCAAGTCCGAGGATCTCACAGGCGCCCTTTACTTCCTCACGCAGCGGCACATCGCGTTCGTTGATCCTAATCCCGACGTTCGAGCTTCGGGCGAACTCATTCAGCACCGTCGCGAGGCCGCCGCGCGTCGCATCGCGCAGACAGTGGATGTTCCGGTATCGCGCCAACATCGCGGCGACCAATCCATCAAGAGGCTGACAATCGCTTTCGATGTCGGCCTTCAGTGCCAGTTGATTGCGCGCGATCAGGATGGCGGTGCCATGGTCGCCCATGACACCGTTGACGATCACCAAATCGCCCGGCCGCGCATTCGCCGCGGAAATGGAAATACCGGCCGGCACGGCGCCAATTCCTGCAGTATTGATGAACATCTTGTCGGCCGCTCCGCGCTCCACCACTTTGGTATCACCCGTAACGATCTTGACCCCCGCACGATCCGCCATCTGCTTCATGCTGGCCGCGACACGCCGCAGGGTTGCAACCGGCAGCCCTTCCTCCAGGACCATCCCGCAGGACAGGAACAGCGGCCGCGCGCCGCTCATTGCGAGATCGTTCACCGTGCCCGCGACCGCGAGTCCACCGATGTCGCCACCGGGGAAGAACAGGGGGTCCACGACATAGGTATCGGTGGTGAAAGCCAACCGATCACCATGGAGGACAAGATCGCTCAATGCGATCGTCGCCTGATCCTCCAAGACGCTTAGCGCGGCATTGTCAAAGGCGCGAACAAACACCTCGTCGATCAGCCGGCGCATCGCCCGGCCCCCGCTGCCGTGCGACAGATTGATCCGCTCTTCCGGCGGACCACCCACGTTCATGCAGGCACCCGCTCGGTTCTGCCGTAACTGTAGTAGGCGGCACACGCACCTTCTGAAGATACCATCAAAGATCCAAGCGGCATCTCAGGGGTGCAGGCGGTGCCGAACACCTTGCATTCGTGAGGCTTGATCACGCCTTTCAGCACCTCGCCGCACTGACACGCCTTCGGATCGGCGACCATGACATTCGGCACGCTGAATTTTCGTTCGGCATCAAACACAGCGTATGCATCACGGATTCGCACCCCGGAATGATCAATTGACCCCAGGCCACGCCATTCGAAGAACGGCCGCAGTTCATAGACCTCGTCCACCGCCGCGAGGGCGCGCGCGTTGCCCGCCTCTGGCACGATACGGCCATATTGATTTTCGACCTCGCAGCGGCCTTCCGCCAGTTGTCGCAACACCATCCAAAGAGATTGCAATACATCCAGAGGCTCGAAGCCCGCGACGGTGATTGGCTTGTGGTAGTCGCGGGCGATGAATTCATAGCCGCGGGTGCCGATCACCATGCTGACGTGCCCCGGACCAATGAAGCCGTCCAGTTGCAGATCGGCGGAATCCAAAATCGCCTTGATCGTCGGAATGATCGTGATGTGGTTGCAGAATAACGAAAAATTCGTTTGTCCCGCGCGCCGCGCCTGAATCAGCGTCATGGCTGTGCTGGGCATTGTTGTTTCGAAACCTAAACCGAAAAATACGACCTCCCGGTTCGGATTCTTGCGTGCGATCGCCAGCGCGTCCAGCGGCGAATAAACCATGCGCACATCGGCACCCTCGGCCTTCGCCTTGAGCAGGCTCTTACGCGAACCCGGTACCCGCATCGCATCGCCGAACGTCGTGAAGATCACCTCCGGCCGTTCGGCGATGGCCACACAGTCATCGACGCGGCCCATCGGCAGAACGCAGACCGGGCAGCCGGGGCCGTGCACGAATTCCACCTCTTCCGGGAGCATCTGCTGGATGCCATACCGGAAGATGGCGTGCGTATGGCCGCCGCACACTTCCATGATCTGCAACGGGCGCGCATCGGGGCGCGGAATGTGTGGGATCAGGCTGCGGATTTCGGCGACCAGACTGCGCGCCTTGGCCGGGTCGCGGAATTCATCGACGTATTTCATGGCCGTGATCTGTGCCCCCAGAGGAGAAGTTCGCCTCAGCGCTTTGCTGCATGATTTCCATTTCCGCCTGAATTTCACCCAGCTCGGTGAGCAGAGCCAGCGTTCGCTCGGCTTCCGCCGCGTCGATACGGCTCATGGCGAAACCCACATGGACCAGCACCCATTCGCCCAGGTAGGCGGACGGCTGAGCGCCGTCGGCGACAATGAAGCAGATGTTGATCGGCCGCCGCACGCCTCCGACCTCCACGACCGCGGTCATGGTATCGGGATCGGTGATTTCGACGATGCGGCCAGGGATGCCCAGGCACATGAAACGCCTCTCCTTTAACCGGCGATGGCGGCCGCGGCGACCGCCGCCTGCCCCAGTGCGAGCCCACCGTCGCCGGCGGGAACTTTGTGATGGGTCAACACCCGAAGATCAAGCGGGGACAGCCGGCTGGCGACTTGCTCGAGCAGCCTCTTGTTCTGAAACGACGCCGCCGGTCAACGCCACGGTGTCGAAGCCAGTGGTCCCGCGTAAGCGCCGATAACCTCCACCACCGCGGTGGCAAGGCCGGTGTGGAAGCGTGCTGCCTTGACCGCCGGAATAACCGGATCGGCTAACAACGCGCGCCACATCGGGGTTGGATCGATCACCATCAGGGCGCCCGTGTGCTCGTAGCCGAATGGATAGGCGCCACGCTCATCGGGATCGGCCACTGTCTCCAGTTCGACCGCCGGCTGGCCTTCGTACAGCGCACGATCGCGGCAGATGCCGAGCGCCGCCGCCACTGCATCGAACAGGCGGCCGCAGGAACTGGCCAATGGAGCGTTGATACCGCGGTCAATCATGCCGTCCAGCACTGGGGTCGACCTCGCCGCGAAGAGATCCGGATCCGCGTGCAGGTTCGCGGCCCGCAGATGCGCGTACAGGCTGCGCCAGGGCTCATGGATGGCGCGCGCCCCGCCGGGCATGGCAACCGGTTTGAAGCACGCCAGGCGCTGGTAACGGGCGTAGCCGGCCAGCAGGAACTCGCCGCCCCAGAGCGTGCCATCAGCGCCGTAGCCCAGCCCATCCAGTGCGACGCCGAGAACCGGGGCGGCGTGCAGGCCGAGACCGTTTTCCGCCATGCAGGCGGCGATGTGGGCGTGATGGTGCTGCACTTCGATCAGCCGCAGGCCCGACGCCGCTGCTCGCTCGCGGCCCAGCTTGCTGGGGAGGTAATCCGGATGCAGGTCGATCGCGACGGCTTCCGGCACGTGCTCGAACAATCCGTGATATTGCTCGATTGATCGCGTGTAGTCGTCGAAGGTCAATGCGTCTTCCAGGTCGCCCATGTGATGCGAAACGACGGCCCGGCCGTCCTGCAGAAGACAGAACGTATTTTTGAGTTCGCCGCCCATGGCGAGGATTGGCGGCGCAGCAGAAAACCCATCCGCCAGCGTCATTGGCGCGGGAGCGTAGCCACGCGCTCGACGCAGCATGCGGGGGGCGCCGGCCATGACACGGATCACTGAATCATCCACGCGCCGCACGATATCGCGGTCGTGCATAAGGATGGCATCGGCGATGCTCGACAGGCGCTGCCGCGCCTCCGTGTTGGAGATGCACTGCGGCTCTTCGGAGAGGTTGCCGCTGGTCAGCACGATTGGCCGATCCGCGTCCCGCGATAGCAAATGGTGCAACGGCGTGTTCGGCAGCATGAAACCAAGTGTTGCGATGCCCGGGGCGACGGCGGCCGCGATGCGGTTCCCGGGTGCCGCCGCCATGATGACGATCGGACCCTCCGAGCTTTCGAGCAGACGGGCGTCCTCGGTCGTGACGATGCAGCTTTGACGCGCGGTTGCCAGGTCGGCCGCCATCAGGGCGAACGGTTTTGCGTCGCGGCGCTTGAGCCGGCGCAGACGAGCCACGGCTTCCTCGTTGGTCGCGTCGCAGGCGAGCTGGAAGCCGCCCAAACCTTTTACCGCAACGATGGCGCCCCCGAGCAGAAGCGTGGCCGCTGCAGCGATCGCATCCGGCCCGGACGAAGCGGGTTCCAGCCAGGCGCGCGGGCCGCAGGCCGGGCAGGCGATCGGCTGCGCATGGAAGCGGCGATCCGCCGGGTCGTGATATTCTACGGAGCAGGCCTCGCACAGCGGGAACGACCGCATCGACGTGCTCGGACGGTCGTAAGGGATCGCTTCGATGATCGAAAGTCGCGGACCGCAGTGCGTGCAATTGGTGAACGGATAGCGATAGCGCCGCGCACGCGGATCGCGGATTTCCGCTTCGCAGTAGAGGCAGGTCGCGGCGTCCGGTACCACGCCGGTGCGCACCAACGTTGCGCGGCTGGATGCGATACGGAACTCTGTCTCCGGCGGCATCCGGGCGGGGGAACGCTCGACCCGTTCAATGCGGGCGAGCGGCGGGGGTCCCGCCAGCAGGCTATCAACGAATTTGGCAATAGCTTCAGGCGGACCGCCGATATGGATGGTGACGCCCTCGCCGTCATTTGCCACCGATCCGCGTAGACCGTGTGCCTGTGCCAGCCGCCAGACCGTCGGGCGAAAGCCGACCCCTTGCACCAAGCCGCGTACCCGGACCATTTCGCCGATTTCGCCAGTCGCCATGACTGTTCTACATCGAGCTGATCTTGATATAGCGTTGGATATCCTTCAGATTCGCCGTGATGGTGATCGCGAGCAGAACGCCGAGTCCGATGCCGGTGATCAACCATCCAATACTCATCCCGGAACCACCAGACGCCACCTCCCTCTGCGCGCGGCGCAATCGTCTGGCTGCGTAACTCATGACAGCACCTTTCCTTTGAACAATTCGTCGACCAGGTCTTCTACCGTTGTGATCGCGGTGTCCACCGCCGCGGTGACCGGCTCGTTCAGGCCTACGGCGCCATTGTCGCCGCCGAACAGGGCTAAGCGAGATCGAGGCTTCCTATGCCGAAATCTCTGCCTAATCACGTTTCCGGGTGTTGAAACGATGGCAGCGCCTCGCGCAGATTGGCATGACGGCGGCCAGTTGGAGTGAAGCGCTCGATCGCAGAGAATGGCGGCCGCACGACCGGTCGTTGGAGCAGCGGCGTGTGGATATTCTGCTCGGCGTCATACACAGAGCGTGTCCGGCTGAGCGCGAGGTCAGGGAGGTCAGGTTGGCTGCATCGCAAGAAGTACGGGATCACCGCCGCCGCGTCTTGGAGCACCAGGAAAAAATCGATGCAGGCCAACGCCGCACGGCGCCCAGAGACGCACAGCTTACGATGCCACTGATCGGCGAAGTTCGCCGCCAAGAGCCTGCGCCGCCAAAGCGGAGGCGCCCAAGGATCAAAAAGCCCGATCCAGGCCAGCCCGAACTGGGAGAATCCTGAGCGCGGTTGCTACGACGCGCGCTTTCGCGGCGCTTTCGCGGCGGCCGGTTTTGTCGGTTTAGACTTCGCCGGTGATGATGCCTCCGCATCGGCCGAGCGTTTGTCATCCTCAGCAATGCTGCGCCGCAGAGCCGCCATGAGATCGACGACGTTCGTCGCCGGCGGCTCGGGAGCTGCGTCAAGGTCGATGCCCTCGCCCTTCAGTTTGGCATCGAGCATTGCCCGCAGGCGGGTTTCGTAGCGGTCTTCGATGTCCGCTGGCTCATAAACGGCGGTTTGGCGATCGACCAATTGGGTCGCCAATTTTACCATCTCCTCATCAACCGGCACCGGGTCGTCAAACAGGGCGCTGGCGTCGTTGAGGTCGCGTTGCTCATGCAGCGTATGCGCGGCGAGGCCTTTCTCGTACAAGCGCAACGCGATGACCCGCTCTCGTTGGCCGATCACCACCCGGGACAAAGCGACGCGCCCGGTCCGACTGATGGCCTCGCGAAGGATCTGATAGACATCGCGCCCGGCTTTGCCGTCGGGAGCCAGGTAATATCCTGAATCATAGTAGATAGGATCGATTGAGCTGGCGTCCACGAACTTCTCGATCGTCATTACCTCAGAGCTTTCTACCTTCACGCTCTCGAAGTCCTCGTTCGTCACTAGGACATAGGTATTCTTCTTAAATTCGTAGCCTTTGACGAGGTTACGGCGTTCGACCTCCTTCTCAGTCTCCGCGTCGACGGTGATCATCCGAATCCGGTTGCCGGTTTCAGGATTGATCATATTGAACTTGATGCTGCCGCGATCGTGCTTGACGCTGTACAGAGCAACCGGACAGGACACCAATGCCAGGCGCAAGTGTCCACGCCAGATCGGTCTCTGTGCCATTCAAGCCACCCTTAGCGGCAACCAGGCCTGCCGAAGTGACGCTGCTTCGCCGCTCTCTTCCGCGTCGGCGGCGTCATCATCCACCGCTTCTTGAATTTGGCTGAGCTGGACCCCGATTTCATCTTCGATATCGGACAGAACTGCTTCCAGTCGCCAGCTGTCGGTGTCCCCATAGGCCAGACGCACCTGGTGGCGGGCGACACGCAGAGCAGCTTTCGCCCGCGAGAGCGGATCACCCTTCAGCGTAAAGTTCTCAAATCCAAAGAGATCGGATGCCATTGGCGAAAGCTAAGACGGCCAGCGCCCTGGCGTCAGGGGCCGACTTTGAGGTGCTTGGCGGACTGTGAACATTCTGAATTAACATTGTGACCCAACTACCTCAGGTAATTACGAATCCACCAGAAAAAGGTTCGCGACTCGAGGCAATACACAATTTCGAGAGTCAACTATTGCTATAGAGTGAAGCCAGCGCGTACTCTTTCTGTTCTTCCCAGTCGCATGTCTGGAGTGAGTTGCGACGCGACTTTTGCACCTGGGTGAGAAGCAAGGTCCGAGCGATCGTGAACTAAGAAGATTTCTCTATTCTGCCGGAGCTTCGGGAAGCTATTCCGAAATCGTTGCCGATCTTACCGAGCACGACGGCTATACAACCAGCGGTTTCTTTCGCGTCACGCTCGAGGACGCGTTGAACCGGCGCCGCGTCGCCCGCATATCTACGATACGCGCAATGAGGCGCGGGGCATCTGATGGACGACACACCGCCGGTTTGAACGCCCGCGGCGTGCCATGGGAAGCGATTTAACCCATTGCCTGAGTTGCAGATGGAGTGATTTCGTAGATCACTCGCGTCTGCTTTGGGTCACGCCAGGGATAGACGTCCTTGTTGAGGTATTTCTTGGCCAAACTGTCGATGTGCGCCTCGGCGCCGTCCGTGGTCTCCTTCGTTACGGTGCCACGAATCTGGACGTAGCGGTAAGCATTGTCCGGATCGACGATGGACAGTGCCACCTTAGACCCCTCCGACATGTTGCGCGCCTTCACCCGGCCCTTTGCGGTGTTCACGCGGATGACCCCTTTGGTGTAGTCGAACCAGACCGGGGTCACCTGCGGCGAACCATCGGGCTGCAAGGTGGCGAGATTCGCGATCGGGTGTTTTTCAGTGAACAAATCGAGGTATCCGGCGGGGATTTCGGCCATGGTGATTGCCCTGTGCTGTTGTAGGAAACCTCAAGGTTGGGATTAAACGCCCGTTCGGCAAGCGTCTACGCTAGTGACTGCTTTGCGACGCTGGCCAAAAAACCTGCCGCGGCGGGCAGGATCGCGTCGTTGAAATCGTAGTTGGAGTTGTGCAGTTCGCGGCCGCCATCCGACAGTCCGTTGCCGATCCAGACGAAGGCGCCGGGGCGGCGGCCAAGATACCAGGCGAAGTCTTCGCCGGTCATCGCCGGGGCTAGGTCGCGGCGCAGCTTCAGGCCGGCCGCGATTGCCGCCTCCGCGGCAAGATCGCGCTCGGCGGGCGAGTTCCTTGTCACGGGAATGCCTTGGGGGATCTGCACGTCGATGGTCACGTCGAAGCTGCGCGCCACGCCGTCGGCGATGCGGCGGATCGCCTGTTCCACGTTGTCGCGCACTTCGTCACGCAAGGCGCGCATCGTGCCGCGCATCACCGCGTGGCCGGGGATCTGGTTGGCCGCGGTGCCGGCCTGGATCGTGCCGATCGTGACAACGGCACTGTCTAAGGGATCCACGCTGCGGGAAACGATGGATTGCAGGGCCAGCAGCAGGTGCGCGGATGCCACCATCGGATCGCGGGTCAGATGCGGCATCGCGGCGTGGCCGGAATGACCGGTGATGGTGAAGAAGACGCGATTGCCGGCGGCCATGACCGGACCATCGTGTATGGCGACGGTTCCCGCCTCAAGGCCTGGCCAGTTGTGGTAGGCGAAAATGCGCTCCATCGGAAAACGCTCGAACAGGCCGTCGGCAATCATGCTTTGGGCACCGCCGCCACCTTCCTCGGCTGGCTGGAAGACCAGTTGGACGGTGCCGGCCCAGTTTGGGTCCGTCGCCAGCAGGGCCGCAGCCCCGAGTAGGGAGGTGGTGTGGCCGTCGTGACCGCAGGCGTGCATGACGTTGGGGTTGGTGGAGGCGTGGGGCACGCCGCTGGTTTCCAGGATCGGTAGCGCGTCCATATCGGCACGCAGGCCGACGGAGCGGTTGGACTGGCCTCGACTGATCGTTCCGACGATGCCGTGGCCACCTACGCCGGCAGTGAAGGGGACGCCGATTTCCGTTAGGCGATCCTGCACGAAGGCGGCGGTTTGATGCTCGTGGAGGGTGAGTTCGGGGTTCGCGTGCAAGTGTTGCCGCCATCGCGTCAGGCGGTCATGCAGGGTTTTGTCCATCCGGGCTCCGGTGCGTCGGAACTTGATGGGTAGCCGGTCCCGGTGGCGGCGGCAATCAGGCCTGACGCGTATCGCGGGGTGGCTCGGCTATGCCGTCCAGCTTGAAGCGGATGCGGCGAGACACGACCGCTAGTTGTTGAGCCGCTGAAGGAACTGCCGAAGGCGGGAAAGCAGCATACCGGGCTTCTCGATCTGCTCATTTTCGTGCGCCGCGACCTCGCAGCGCAACCAGGATTGCCCGCGCTTGGCCTGTGCCTCCAGACTGGTTGCCAAACCGGGGCGTGCGCGCAATACCTTGGCGATATCCGCCTTGCCCAGACTATATGCCGTCACCGGGGTGAGCGCCGTTGCCGTCAGAAGCGCTGGCCTTCCGGTGATCAGCGCCAACATTCCAACACTGTCACCAGGGCTTGACCGTAATACTGCCTTGCTTGCCGACGCCCTCGCCGCGGGTCAGCTCGACCGTGCCTGCCGTGAGCAGGAAAAGCGCTTCCGGCATTTCACCCTCACGGATCAGCGTCTCCCCGGGCTCGCGATCGACGACGACAAAATGCTCCCCAAGCAAAGCCCGCTCATCGGGCGCAAGCGGGCCGAACAGGTCCGACTCCGCCATGACCTCGGCGATGGTCGGCACTGACGCCGACGGCAGCGGGGCTATGCCGCTGACGCCGAGCGAGATGCCGGCATGACGCAGATGGCGGTGCACTTTTGAGAGCATTTCGGTGCGCGCGGCCGGTATTTCCCCGGTCGCACCGACGACAAAGCGGATTTCATAGACGATTCCGTCGCCCTGAAGCCCGACGCAATTGATCGTCGGTTTAGGTTGAGCCAGCGGCAACCAGCAAGCGCAGACGGCGGCATCGAGAGCCGCCACGCAGCGCCGGGGATCGATGGCGGCATCGGTGCTTACGCTGACTGTCACCCCGCGGGTCGGTGTCGGCGCGCTTCTGTTCTCCAGACGGGACTTGGCGATGACGCTGTTGGGCACGATCGCTATACTGTTCTGTGGTGTCGCGATCTGGGTCGAGCGCCAGTTGATCTGCAGAACCTGACCTTCAATACCGCCTTCGACCCACAGCAAATCCCCAGGTTTGTAGGCGTGTTCCAATCCGACCGCAATTCCGGAAAACACATCCGCAAGTGTGCTCTGCAACGCCAGGCCGAGCACGATGGCGACAACGCCGGAGGTCGCCACCAAGCCGGCGATTGGCACTCCAAAGACGAAATTGATGACCGCGAGGGTCGTGGCGATATAGATGGCGCCCGCCAGCAAGTCGGAGACGATCTGGGTTTCACGGGGGCGATTTTCGAGCACGACGACGAGCCGCAAGACACCGACTGCGACGCGCGCGCCGACCATCCACCAACCAATTTCGACCAGTTGCGCCCACAGATATTCGCCGGGCACGGAGGCGTGGAACTGCGGCTCCAAAGGCGAGCCGACAGCAAGCTGCATGAGCCACGTCAGGACGGCGAAGATGACGACGCGGCCAACGAGGCGCAACCACAAGGGTCGGCGCCCGTCGCGCCGCGCATCAATTGCGGTCGCGAACAGCAGTAGACTTGCGAGTGATAGCGAGACGAGTGGGCTTAGT
The DNA here is from genome assembly GCA_963832865.1 of uncultured Pseudomonadota bacterium. Lineage (GTDB taxonomy): Bacteria > Pseudomonadota > Alphaproteobacteria > Acetobacterales > Acetobacteraceae > Rhodopila. The sequence goes on along the minus strand of CAWHWH010000063.1, from coordinate 71,828 downwards.
AGACTTGGCGGGGTCATGAGAGTCGTCGAAGCCGCGTCAGGCCTCCATGCAGCCATCCCAATCCCATTTTTGGAATGGCCAGGCCCAGTGTCATCGCCAGCACAATCACGAAAGCCGTTGTCATGTCTCTGACGGCAGTGAGAAGCAAATCCACATTCATCGTCGCTTCGGGTTGAAGCAGCGCTAAGAGATCTGCCGCCACCTGGAATAGCAGGACGCCCGGGATCAGTGACACCACCGATGCGAAAGCGAAGGCCGCGAAAGGCATGCGAACCCGATCAGCCAAGGGTGTGACCAGGAGACCGACCAGCAAACACGCGATGAACGCGCCAGTTTGGGGGCTGGCACCTTGCTGCAGGACGATCCACCGGGCCGCGTGCGCTGCCATACCGATAACGATCGGAATTGGTAGCGTCTTCCAGGGCATGTTGAAGAAGCTTCCATAAGCGGCGACGGCGACGCCGGCCGCGATGACGTCAAAGACCAAGGGCACGGTCGTGGCCGGCGATGGGTCCGATAGCGTGGCGCCGGCGAGCGACAGCCCGATCATAAGGCCGGTGCAAATCATCAGCACGACCAGGCTGGCGAACACGATCCTTGCCACCCCGATTGGGATCCTCGCTCGCGCCAGATCAAGTGCTCCGTTCAGCATATGAGGACCGGGAACGAGGACCATGCACGGACAGACCATTACCAGGTGCGGCGCGGCGGTGAGGCCATGGGTTGTCGCCACCGCGCCTGTCACGCCGGAAAACAAGGCCGCACAAAACGGTTGAATCAATGGATTAGGGGTGAAGCGCGCAAGCGTTCGGCGGATAATGGCGCCGGCGCCCGCACTAAACGCGATCAGCGCCAGCGTCATCGGGTCAAAGGTGCCGAAGATAACCCCGAGCGCGGCGGCACCGGCGGCCGCCATGACAGCGAAACGGGTTGCCGAGACCGGAGCGGCGCGGCTGATGGCATCAAGAGACGATCGCGCACCATCAAGGTTTAGGCGACCGTCACAGATGTCGTCCACTAACTGCTCGGTGCTCGCCACACGTTTCATATCGACAATAAGAGGATCGGCGGCGACAATCGCGACGGCGCGGCCGTTCGAATGCACGACAAGTTCGCCCCAACGAACCAAGAGCGTGGCCTCGACCGCAAGGGCTCTGCCCAACCGAACGACGGCCAGGCGGGTTGCTTCCGTCGTCTGCCCGTTGACGAACAGCAGCCGCGCCACGGCGGCGATGCAGTCGAGGGTCGTCTGGTCTCGATCCGCATGTGACGCCGATGCGAGCGGTTCCACGTCCTTGCCAATGTCGGTTCGCTGCAACATGGATTGACCATCTTCGCTGGACGATGGGACGATTGTCGCCTCGACGACGGTGAAGACTTTGGACGCTCTGCTGCCCTTGGTTCCTATACCTCTTGGGCGACGTAGGGCCGCACCATCTTTGCCGGGTCAACCACCCGATTGAATTCCTCCTCGCTGACAAAACCGAGTTTCATCGCCGCGGCTTTCAGGGTGAGATCATGATCCATTGCGTAATGCGCGATCTGAGAGGCCTTGTCGTACCCAATCACCGGAGCCAGAGCGGTCACCAGCATCAATGAACGGTCAACGTACTCCTTGATCTTGGCAAGGTTCGGCTTCGTCCCCTCGACCAGGAATTTTCGAAAATTCGTGCAGCCATCGGTCATAATCGTAATGGAATGCGCGATATTAAAAATAATCAGCGGCTTATAGACATTCATCTCCAGATAGCCGCCCGCGCCCCCGAAGCCGACGGCGACGTCATTGGCCATGACCTGGGCAGCGATCATGGTGAGCGCTTCGGCCTGGGTGGGATTGACCTTCCCTGGCATGATTGAGGAACCGGGCTCGTTTTCGGGTATCTCCAATTCGGCGAAACCGGCGCGCGGGCCGCACGACATCAGGCGAATATCGTTGCCGATTTTGTAGAGTGACACGGCAAGGGTGCGGAATGTGCCGGATAGCTGAACCAATGCATCATGCGATCCCTGGACGGTGAATTTATTCGGTGCGGTAACGAAAGGTAGGCCGGTAAGCGTCGCGATCTGTGCCGCCGCTGCTTCGGCAAAGCCGGGCGCAGCGTTAATGCCGGTCCCGACCGCCGTGCCGCCAAGCGCAAGTCGATAAACGCCTGGCAGCGCGCCCTCGAGCCGCTCGACATCGTCGCTGAGCATGCCGGCATAGCCCGACCACTCCTGGCCGAGGGTGATCGGGGTAGCATCCTGCATGTGGGTGCGGCCGATCTTGACGATGTCCTTCCAGTCCTCGGCTTTCGCCGCGATCGCGTCACGCAGCGCGGTGACGGCCGGCAAGAGACGGGCGGTGACGTTCGTTGCCGCGGCAATATACATAGCGGATGGAAACGAGTCGTTCGATGACTGCGACATGTTCACGTGGTCATTCGGATGAACTGGCGCCTTGCTGCCCAACGGCGTGCCCGCGATTTGGCAGCAGCGGTTGGATATGACCTCATTGACATTCATGTTGAACTGCGTCCCGCTGCCCGTCATCCAGACGTGCAGGGGGAACATGTCGTGGTGTTGACCGGCGATGATTTCGTCGCACACCTGCACGATCAGCGTGTGGGCCGGATCGTGCAGCCGGCCGCCATTATGATTGACTTGGGCCGCAGCCTTCTTCAGGACGGCGTAGGCAGTAATCATTTCTCGTGGAATTAGATCCTTGCCGATACTGAAATGCTCGAGTGAGCGTTGCGTCTGCGCTCCCCACAACTTGTCTCCGGGCACTTCCACCACACCAAGGCTATCGGTTTCCCTGCGGACCTCAACCATGTCTGTCAGCCTCCCGTATGTCTTTACACGCGTTTGGATTCTGCCGTGATAATAACCGCTGGACCACTCTTAGTGGTCCGATCCCAATACTTACCGTCCGAGCGTTGGCCCACCAAATCAATGGCGAGAGGAGGAATCTGACCAGAGCCCGCATTCATTCACGTTCAGGCAAGCGGCTCCGTCCCTCTACCCCTTCAGCACTTCGACCATCGTGCTGCCGAGCGCGGCGGGACTCTCGGCGACATGAATACCGGCGCTGCGCATCGCGTCCATCTTTGCCGCGGCGGTATCTCGGCCGCCACTGATGACCGCCCCAGCATGACCCATCCGGCGACCGGGAGGTGCAGTCGCTCCGGCGATGAAGCCCACTGTTGGCTTCTTCACTTTGTTCTTCGCCAGGAACTCGGCTGCATCGATTTCGCTCTGGCCGCCGATCTCGCCAATCATGACGATCTGCTTGGTCTCGGGATCAGCCAGAAACATCTCCAGCACTTCGATGAAGTCGGTGCCTTTGACCGGGTCGCCACCGATACCGACGCAAGTCGTCTGACCCATGCCGGTAGCGGTTGTCTGCGCCACCGCCTCATAGGTCAAAGTGCCGGACCGGGACACGACACCGACGGTGCCGCGCTTGTGGATATGGCCCGGCATGATACCGATCTTGCACTCGTCGGGAGTTATCACGCCGGGGCAGTTTGGCCCGATCAGGCGGGATTTCGAGGCGCTCAGCGCTCGCTTCACGCGCACCATGTCCAACACCGGGATGCCCTCGGTGATGCAGACGATCAGCGGGAACTCCGCGTCGATTGCCTCCAGGATTGCGTCGGCGGCGAACGGCGGCGGCACGTAGATCACCGTGGCGTCGGCGCCGGTCTGTTCGCGGCAGTCCCACACCGTGTCGAACACCGGCAGGTTCAGGTGCGTCGAGCCCCCCTTTCCCGGGGTCACGCCGCCGACCATCTTGGTGCCGTAGGCGATCGCCTGCTCCGAGTGGTAGGTCCCCTGCGCGCCAGTAAAGCCCTGGCAGATGACCTTTGTATTGGCGTTGATCAGGACGGACATCTATGCGGCCTCCCGCACGGCTTTGGCGATTTTCTCGGCGGCGTCCGCCAGGTTGTCGGCGGCGACAATGGGCAGGTTCGACTTGGCGAGGATTTCCTTGCCCAGTTCGACGTTGGTCCCGGCGAGCCGTACCACGAGGGGCACCGAAAGCTGCACTTCACGCGCGGCGGACACCACGCCCTCGGCGATCACGTCGCAGCGCATGATACCGCCGAAGATGTTGACCAGGATGCCTTCGACGTTGGGGTCGGACAGGATGATCTTGAACGCGGCCGTCACCCGCTCCTTCGTTGCGCCGCCGCCAACATCGAGGAAGTTCGCGGGTGCCATGCCGTACAGTTTGATGATATCCATGGTCGCCATCGCCAACCCGGCGCCATTGACCATGCAGCCGATGTTGCCGTCGAGCGCCACGTAGTTCAGCTCGAATTTGGCGGCTTCCAATTCCTTGGGGTCTTCTTCCCCCTCATCGCGGAGCTTTTCCAGTTCGGGGTGACGGAACAGCGCGTTGTCGTCGAAGCTGACCTTCGCATCCAATGCGACGACTTCGCCGCCGCCGGTGACGACGAGCGGATTGATCTCGATCACCGCGCAGTCCAAAGCGCTGAACGCCGAATAGATTCCGGCGACGAACTTTCCGAAGGAAGCGGCCTGTTTGCCGGTCAATCCGAGCCCCGAGGCGAGGCGCCGGCCATGAAATCCGGAGATGCCCGAGGCCGGATCGACGCCGACGCGCAGGATTTTCTCCGGGTGCTTGGCCGCGACCTCCTCAATCTCCATGCCACCTTCCGTAGAGGCGACGATTGTGACGCGACCGCTCATCCGGTCGACCAGGAGCGACAAATAAAGTTCCCTGGCGATATCGCATCCCGCCTCGACATAGACCCGCCGCACCGGGCGCCCGTGTGGTCCGGTCTGCTTGGTGACCAGCGTGTGGCCGATCATCGCCTCGGCGGCTACTTTCACCTCGGTTGGAGAGCGGGCGAGGCGCACCCCGCCCTTGCCGTTTGGGTCGTCGGCGAAACGGCCGGCACCGCGGCCGCCCGCGTGGATCTGCGACTTTACCACGTATACCGGTCCGGGAAGCTTGGTGGCCACCGCCTCGGCCTCTTCCGGCGTCCAAGCGACATGTCCGTCAAGTACCGTGACGCCGTAGCGCTTCAGGAGTTCCTTGCCCTGGTATTCGTGGATGTTCATGTCTGGCTCCCTAGGGCTCGACCGCGCTGAACGGAGGACCAGCGCATGGGATGATCGGGGTGTCCGGTCAGCTCGAAAAGGCTCTAGCCAATCAACTTGCGGGACGCCTCGATCAGTTCCTTCACCGCGCCACAGGATTTTTCAAACGCCGCCTGTTCGGTGGAATTCAGCTGGATCTCGACGATCTTCTCCACGCCGCCGGCGCCGATGACGACCGGGACCCCGACATACAGGTCCTTGATGCCATATTGACCGGTTAGATAGGCGGCGCAGGGCAGGACGCGCTTCTTGTCTCTCAGGTAGGCTTCCGCCATCGCGATCGCGGAAGCGGCGGGTGCGTAGAATGCGCTGCCACGTTCGAGCAGTTTGACGATTTCGCCGCCGCCATTGGCGGTGCGCTCGCATATGGCATCGATCTTGGCTTGAGTGGACCAGCCCATCTTTATCAGGTCCGGCACCGGGATACCCGCGACGGTGGAGTAACGGATCAGCGGCACCATAGTGTCGCCATGGCCGCCCAGCACGAAGGCGGTCACATCTTCCACCGAGACGCCGAACTCGTGCGCCAAAAACAGGCGGAAGCGGGAACTGTCGAGAACGCCGGCCATGCCGACGACCTTGTTTGCGGGGAGCCCGGATTTTTCTTTCATCACCCAAACCATGGCGTCAAGTGGATTGGTGATGCAGATGACGAAGGCGCCCGAGCAATGGGTCTTGATCCCGTCGGCGACCTCGGCGATGACGCCGGCGTTTTTGCCGATCAGGTCGTCGCGGGACATGCCGGGGGTGCGCGGGAAACCGGCCGTGACGATCACCACGTCGGCATCCTCGATGGCGGCGTAGTTGGACCCTCCCGTCATCACGGCGTCAAAGCCGTCGACCGGCCCGGACTGCATGATATCGAGCGCCTTGCCGGCCGCGATCCCACCGAACACGTCAAACAACACGACGTCGCCAAGTTCCTTAAGACCGATCAGGTGCGCCAACGTACCGCCGATGTTGCCGGCGCCGATCAGGGCGATTTTGTTGCGGGCCATGGACTAATCCTTCCGAGGGCGCGATCGCGGCGCCGGGTGGTATGAAACGGGCCTGCCGAACGCCGCCCGGGACTGGGGCCGGACATGGCTGCCCGGAAGGTGGGCGCGTCCTAGCCTATCGCGTGAGACGCGGCAAGGCAGTGCGGTCGCGCAAGAACCGCCTGTTGTTGAGATCCCGATACCGACCCTATACTTCTCCCATCAATTGATTGCTCGGCAGCGTCTTGTCCCGGACCTTGTGAGCCTGTTGAGCGCCGCTGACCGGCAAGCCCACCATGTCCAGCAAGCCGATCTGCACTAACACAGAGGCCTGATCCCAGTAGATGTGCTCGTGTACCAGTTTATCACCTTGGAATTGTACGATTGCCACCATCGGGACCTCCACTTTCCGCCCGGTGGGCGCCACCCTCGGCAGCATCCAATCAACCTGGGTCGTGTGGGTAAATCGCACGATGAATTCGTCAACGATACGATCAGCGCCGACAGTGCGGCTTATCGGCTCCATCGCGAAGTCTGGTGGATTCGCCCCGATGAAGTGGTTGGCGTAGAAACGCTTGAGCGCTTCATGCCCCACCCCGCCAGTCATCGTCGGGACATGATTGACGTATGGTTCGGCGACCATTGTCGCCATCGTAGCATCGACATCTCGTGTTTCGAACTCAAAGCGACAATGCGCTTCCCACAGGGGAACAAGGTCAAGATCGGCCATCGCGATATCCTCCGTATCCCGCGATCATGCCCGACAACTAGATTATTGAGAAGCGTCAGCGGCCGAGGCGAGGAAGCGCGCAATATCGCTTAAGCGCGTGTTACATGATGCGGGTTCCCCGTCCGCACCTTCTCTTAACGCGCGCAACCCCGGCGAGTCCCAAAGCGTGATCGGCTCGACCGTGCGCAAATCAGGGGGGTGTTTCGCGGAGGGATCGGCCTGATGCCAAAACTGCATAGCGGTCGCGTGGGCCCTGGCCGAGAGTTACTATTGCGCCCCTGATCGGATGGGAGAGTATGGCGGAACAGAAGAAGCCGAATGTCCTCCTGATTCTTGCCGACGACGTAGGCTGGTTCGACGTCGGCGCTTATAACCGCGGCATCATGGGCGGCCCGACGCCTAATATCGATCGTATCGCGCGGGAAGGGGTCCTGCTGACGGACTGCTATGCTCAGGCCAGTTGCACAGCCGGTCGCGCCGCTTTCATCACCGGGCAACTGCCGATGCGGACTGGCCTGACGACGGTCGGACTTCCGGGTGCCACACAGGGGCTACAGGCGGAAGATCCGACGCTGGCGGACCTGCTCAAGCCGGAAGGCTACATGACCGCCCAGATCGGCAAGAACCATCTCGGCGACCGGAACGAATATCTGCCGACGCTGCATGGATTTGATGAGTTCTACGGCAATCTCTATCACCTGAACGCTGAAGAAGAGCCTGAGCAGGCGGATTATCCGAGGGATCACCCGGCATTCCAGTCGTTCTTCAAGCCGCGTGGGGTCCTGTCCTGCAAAGCGACGGACACCGACGACCCAACCGAGGACCCCCGGTTCGGAAGGGTGGGCAAGCAGAAAATCGAAGATACCGGCCCGCTGACGCGAAAGCGGATGGAAACGATTGAAGATGACCTGCTCGCGCGCTCGTTGGACTTCATCGACCGTGCCCACGCAGCCGACAAACCATTCCTGCTATGGCACAATACCACTCGTATGCACGTCTGGACGCGGCTGTCCGAGCGCTGGCGCGACAAGACCAAGTTCGGGCTCTTCGCGGACGGGATGCAGGAACTCGATTGGGTGGTCGGCGAGTTGCTTGGGAAGCTCGAGAAGCTGGGCATCGCCGACAACACGATCGTAATTTTCGCCACCGACAACGGCGCGGAGAAATTCAGTTGGCCTGACGGCGGCACAACGCCTTTCCGCGGCGAAAAGGGGCTGGGCTGGGAGGGCGGCTTCCGGGCACCGTTTTTGATGCGCTGGCCCGGGAACATCCCGGCGGGGCGGGTTCTCAACGGCATCTTCTCACTCGAGGATGTCGTGCCGACGGTGATGGCCGCCGCCGGTGTACCCGATATTAAGGAAAGGCTGCTGCAGGGGCACCAGGCGGGCGCCAAGCACTTCCGCGTTCACCTCGATGGTTACAATCAGCTTCCCTACCTGACGGGCGGCAGCACCGAGTCCGCTCGGCACGAGTTTTTTTATTACGGGGAACACGAGCTGTTCGCGATCCGCTACCAGAATTGGAAGATCCACTTCCAGATCAAGGACGACTGGTTCGCAGGGCAGTCGATGCGACCGACCGTGCCTCGGCCGGTCAACCTTCGCGTCGATCCGTTCGAGCAGCACATGGATGCGCCGGGCTACCCGCTCTACGCTGGGGAGAAGCTGTGGACGGTCATGCCAGCCGGCTACATCCTCAAGCTGCATGCCGAAACATTCAAAGAGTTCCCGCCGCGGCAGGCTCCGCCGGAGTTCAATCCGGGCGCGATGCTTGCGCAAGCGATGAAGGCGGCCGCCAACGGGGTTTGAAAGCGCCTCCGGTTTACTCAGCGCATCGGGCGGACCGGAGGGGTTGCCGATGAGTGAAACGCCGACTCCCCGCAACATTGCCAACGAACTGGCGAAGGAGCGCAATCGCGAGGCCGCGGAACGCACGCTGATGGCGTGGATCCGGACCGCGCTGTCCCTGATCGGTTTTGGATTTGGCATCGGCAAGCTCGCCGCTTACATGGACGCGGCGGGCCTGCATACTCGGTTCGATGTGCCGCATAGTTCGCTGATTTTTGGTGCCAGCTTCATTGTCGTGGGTATCCTGGGTTTGCTCGCGGCGATTGTTCAGCACGCCCGCATCTTGAAACGTCTATCGCGGCCGGATTTCGCCTATAACGCGATGCGACCGATCGCAATGACGGTTGCCGCGTTGCTCATGTTAATCGGACTATTCGGTTTGATTGCGATTTTATGGTAAAAATACAAAGGCGACGGCAATCCGCAGCAGATTTTGAACTAACCGAGACCGGGCCGGGAGGAGTTTTGTTCACGGTCGCCCGAAACGCAGCTTTGCTGGCTGCGGCAGTTTCTATGATTGATCATGCCGCGGGATGGGCCCATCATCGGGACGTCGATGGCGTCGAGATCACAGGCGCGGCTCCGTCTGCCAATCGGATCCCAACACGGTGGAGAGCAGTTTGAACACTCCGACAACGGCCAAGCCGTCGCTGCGGCACAGGGCGACCGAGGAACTGAAGGAACTCCTGATCCTCAGTCTCTATCTGTATGTTTGTCTTGGCTCGCTGATCATCATGAAGAGCGCCATCCTCAGCAGCGTCGGGGTCGAGTTCGATCTCTGGGGCATCGCCGCGATCAAGGCGTTGCTTTTGGCCAAGTTCATGCTGATCGGCAAAGCGCTGCATCTCGGCGAAAAGAAGAACGTGCCGCTCGTTTGGCCGACGCTCTACCAGTCGGCGCTCACGCTGGTTCTGCTAATCGTTCTGACAACGCTGGAGGAAATTCTTGTCGGTGCGCTGCATCATAGAACAGTCAAAGAATCACTGACCCACGTTGCGGGCGACCGCCTGGACATGGTGCTGGCGACCTTCCTGATCATGTTCCTGATTCTGGTGCCGTATTTCGCCTTCCGGAACCTTGCCGAGGTTCTGGGGCCGGGGGTCCTGCCGCGCCTGTTCTTCACGGACTCGGCCCGCCGGCCGTTCCCTCCTGCGCCGTAACGAATCGCGCACGCGAGGGGTTTTCGGAGACCGAGCGACCCTCGCCGAAATGGAGCGGTCGCGGGTGAATCTAGTCCACCGTGATGTTACCGACCATACCGTCCCAATCGTGATCGGCGCAGGTCAGATCGTAGTGGCCTTTTGGGGGGGCGATCAGCAAGACGCGGACCGAATTGCCGGGCTGAACGACAATATCCGTCCCGCCGTTGGCGAGCAATTGCTTGTCCCGGATAGTGGCGGCTTTCAGGAAGGCAGGGGCGGTGAATTCATGCAGGTCCTTGCCGTGGTTTTCCAGGCGCAACTCATAGGGCTGACCGGCGTGGAAGGTGATGTGGTCGGGCTGGAAGCTGTTGTCGACCATGATCACCGTCAGCGGTTCGGCATGCGACCACTGATCAGCCGCCCGGCCCCAGGCCGGGGACATCACCGCCAGCAAGGTGATTGAAACTACGCTGTAGTTCATAGCCGCCGGCTAACTGCTCGACAGTGGTTGGGCGACGTCCTCCAGCGATTTGCCGGCGGCCTCGACACCGATCGTCGCCTCGCACACCGCGGCGCCGATCATCAGCGCGGCGGCGCCGATGTAGCCACCCGCCACCGCCCACTGGCTGCCGGAGCCGATCAGATGGCCGAACAGGAACGGCGCGCTGACGCCTCCGATCAGTGTGCCGAGGGCGTAGAACAGCGCGATCGCCATGGCTCTTGTCTCCAGCGGGAAGATCTCGCTGGCCGTGAGATAGGCGGAACTGGCGGCGGCGGAGGCGACGAAGAAGATCACCATCCAGCAGATCGTCTGCGTCCATGCGGTCAGCAGATCCATGCCGAACAGGATCGCGACGCCGATTAGCAGGAGACCGGACAGGCCGTAGGTGCCGGCGATCATCTTCTTGCGGCCGACGGTATCGAAGAGATGACCCAGCAGCAGCGGCCCGAGGAAATTCCCTGCGGCGAGGGGCAGGATGTAGACGCCGGTTCTCGCCTCCTGGATGTGATAGAAAGTGGCCAGCACGAGGCCGTAGGTAAAGAAAACTGCGTTGAACAGGAAGGCCTGGGCGACCATCAGGGTCAACGCGAGGAAGCTTCGGCTGCGGTTCTTGCCGAGCATTGCGCCCAAGATCAGGCCGAACCCGAAGACCTTTCTGGGGTGGACCTTCAGGGTGTTTTTCGGCGGCGGCAGATCCTTGTCGATCTTTCGCTCGATCTCGCTGGTGGTTTGCTTGGCTTCGTCCTCACGGCCGTGAGTGATCTGCCAGCGCGGGCTCTCGGGCACGTAGCGGCGGAGGAACAGGATGAAGCCGCTGAGCACCGCGCCGATGCCGAAGCCGAGGCGCCAGCCGATATCGAGGCTGACAAGCCGGCCGGACAGCAACAGCAGAGATCCGGCGGCGCCAACCGCGGCACCAGCCCAGTAGCTACCGTTGACGATCAAGTCGATGCGGCCGCGAAGGCGAGCGGGGATCAACTCGTCGATGGCGGAGTTGATCGCCGCATATTCACCGCCGATGCCGAGGCCGGTGATGCAGTTGAAACAGGCGAAGCTCCAGAAGTTCCAGGCGAAGGCGGTGAGCAGGACGCCCACCATGTAGATGCCGAGGGTGAGGTTGAAGATCAGCCGGCGGCCGAAGCGGTCGGTGAGCCAGCCGAACAGCAGGGCCCCCACCACGGCGCCGCCGACGTAGCAGGCCGCGATATTGCCGATGTCCTGGTCGGTCAGGCTGAGGGTTTGCTTGTCCCGGAGGATCGGGCCGATCGAACCGACAAGGGTGACCTCCAATCCGTCGAGGACCCAGGTGACTCCAAGCGCGATGACCACCAACAGATGGAAGTTGCTCCAGGGGAGGCGGTCCATGCGCGCGGGGATGTCGGTGGTGATCTCCTTGAATGTGGTCGCGGCCGCGCTCATCCCTGGCTCCTTTTCCTCGCTGCGAGACAGCGCGGGCGGGCGGCGCGGGTTCCGTTAGCGCGCGGGAACGTGGTCGGATCAGCTGTCTACGAGTTCCCGAGTGGATGCCAGATGCGTGGTGATCCGTTGGGCGAGGTAACCGGCATCGCGCCCAACGCCGACGAAGCGGCCGGAGCCCCAAGTGTAGAGCCAAGGCAGGCCGAGGACGTAGACGCCGGGCATGGAGGTGACGCCGCGGGTGTGGGTGGGATAACCGGCGCCGTCGAAAATCGGCAGGTCGATCCAGGACCAATCGGCGCGGAAGCCGGTGGCCCAAATGATGCTAGTGATGCCTTGCGCGACCGGGTCGAGGCTCCTGACGGGCCATTCGGGACGCCAGCAGGGGAGGGTGCGATGACCGTCCGGGGCGTTGATCTGGTTGGCCGCGATGTGTTTGTCGATCGTTGCGCAGATGTTGTTGTAGCTGGCGTCGGCGGCGTCGAGGTTGTTTTCAAGATCGCCGGCGAAGGTCAGTTTCCCGTCGGCGAAGCCGGTCAGCCGGCCGTAGAGTTTCATGCCGCCAAGGGCGAATCTGCGCAGGTCGATGTCGCGGCCGCCGTCACGTCCGGTCAAGTAATGGTTAGCTTTCTTGCGGACCTTCTCGCGCAGCGGGTGCTGATCGACCGGCAGATCGTATTGGCCGAGGTCGGCGAGCCAGTCCACGGCATCCTTGCCGCGATAGCCGCGCGGGCAACGCGGCGCGCTGCCGACGACGAGATGGGTTTTGCGGCCGTCGAGGTGCAGATCCTCGGCAATCTGGCATCCGGATTGACCGCTGCCGATTACCAGGACCTCGCCGGGCGGCAGGGTGCGACTGTTGCGGTAGGTTGATGAATGGAGCTGAACGATCGAGGCGGGAAGACGCTCGGCAACCCGTGGGATGTTGGGCTGATGGTAGCCCCCGACGGCGAGGACGACGGCGTCAGCGGTGGTGGGACCGTCAGTGGTGTCGACCAGGAAGCCACGGTCCGTTCGGGTGACAAACGTGACCCCGACGCCTTCCTTCAGCGGCGCTTCGATGCGACGGGCGTAGTCCTCCACATAGGCGACGATATCGTCACGGACCATGAAACCGTCCGGATCGTTGCCGGGGTAATCGAAGCCGGGCAGTTTGCACTGCCAGTTCGGCGTTACCAAGCAGAAGCTGTCCCAACGCTGCGTGCGCCAGGCATGGGCGACGCGGTTTTTCTCGAACACGACGTGATCGATGGCATTGGCGGACAGGTAATAGCTCATGGACAAGCCGGCCTGGCTGCCGCCAATGACGGCGACACTGACATGGGGGATCTCGGTCATGGCATTCATTCCTTGAAAGATTCGAAAAGCACCTGTGTGTCGGTTGAAAAGCCTGCGGTGGCGCACTCGATGCGGGCGAGTTGGCCCAACGCTCGGGAACAGGGGGTGCCGTAGATTGCCTTGACCCGGTCGCTGGCGGCAGTTAGCGCGGCACGGGACCGGGCGAGGAAATCGGCGAGTGGATAGAGTGTGCCGGGTTCGAAATGGTCGCGCACGACGGTGGACGGCGAGTAGCAGGTTTCCCGGGTGCCGTCGGGCCAGCGAAGGACGAAGCGAAGTTCAGGCATGGGCGCATCCGAGCAGTGTTTGGCGCGTGAAGTCCCAGATGGTTTCGGATGCGGCGGCCAGTGTTACGCGCACGGTCCTTTCGGATGTAACCAGTCCGATGTCGGAGGCATGGATGCCGCGTTCGGCGAAGCGGGCGATGACGGCTGGGGCGTCTGACGTGGTCAGGATGTATCCGAAACTGGGGAAGGTCTGTAGCCAGCGATCGAGCGGCGCGGCGTCCGGGCGCGGGATGGCGTTGAGATCGATGTTCAGGCCGACGGACGAACAATCGGCCAGCATCATGGCGGTGCCGATGATGCCGCCCTGGCTGATGTCCTTGGCGGCTTTTGACAGGCCGGCCTCGGCGATCAGGGGCAGGATTTCGATGTCCTGGCGGAGGCGGATCGCGGGCGCGTCGGTGGCGGCTTCCCAGTTCGGAAAAGGGTCTCGGTAGCGGCCGCGCAGATCGATGGCCGCAACGAGGCGGTCGCCCGGTTGCGCATCAAAGGACGTGAGAAGTCGTTTGGCTCTGCCGAGGATTGCCACAGATAGTTGTGAGCGATCGGTGCGCAGGTTGGTGTGGCCGCCGACCAGCGGAACGGCGAACGTTTCTGAGGCGGCGCGCAGGCCCTGCAAGATCGGCTCCGCGGCGTCGCCGGCCGACCAGATGGCGTTCACCACGGCGATGGGGCGGCCGCCCATTGCGGCGATGTCGGAGACGTTCACCATCACGCCGCACCACCCGGCGAACCAGGGATCGGCGGCGACGAACTCATTGATAAAACCTTCGATCGCCAGCAGCAGGTAGCCGTCTCCGTCGGGGATCGCGGCGCAATCGTCGCCGACGCGGATCGTATCGTTCGCGGTGAAGCCCAGTTGGTCCGCGACGCGCGCGATGTCGGTTTTCGCGGCGATACCGCGACTGGATCGCAGGGATTCGACGATCTGCTCGAACATCATGCGGCCTGTTTGAGATGCGACAGGAAGCCGGTTTCCGGCGTTGTCAGCGGCGGGTACCAGGCCAAGTCTGCCTGCATGAAATGATGGGGATGTCCGAGCAACGTGACCTCGTCCAGGGTCTGCCAATGGAGTGCGTGGAACAGGGTCGCGTTCTGGCTCTGCACGTGGGCCAGGAAGCGGCGGCAGCCTCTGGCATGGGCGGAGCTTACGGCGAGACGGATCAGCGACGTTCCGATGGCGCCGATTTTCCGGTATGGCCGAGCAACGGCGAGACGCGATCCCCACCACAGGCCGGACTCGGCCTCGTGGATCCGGACGGTGCCGACGACGTCCTCATGGGTGATAGCGAGCGACGACAGGGCAACCAGCGGGATGGCGATGTCGTCGATGGCGTCTCGATCGTCGCCTTGAAACAGCCGCTGCTCCTCGCAGAAGACCTGGCGGCGCAGCGCTGCCGCTCGAGTGCGTTCCCAGGACAGGGTGGCGAACTTCACGCGGAATTCGCAGGCCAGGAAGGGGCGAACCGGTTCGATGATCATGCGAGGACCCTCCGCTCGTAGGTTGAGAGCGCGGAGCAGGCGCCGCATTTGCCGCAGCCTGCCTTGATGTCGGTGGCGAGCAGGTCGGCTCGCAGCAGCATCGAGGCGAGCGGGCCGAGGATGGAGTCCATGAAGGCGGCGGTAGGGGCCGGATGGCTTTCGAGCGGCGTGCCGGAGATCGGCACGAACGGCACGACAAACGGGTAGACGCCCAGTTCGATCAACGTTTCGGCGATATCCAGGATTGCGTCCCGCGTGTCGCCCAGGCCGGCGAGGATGTAGGTGGAGACCTGGCCTCGACCGAACACCGGGACGGCGGCGGCGAAGGCGTTGAGGTAGCGGCTCAGCGGAACCGTCGCCTTGCCGGGCATGATGCGGGTGCGCACTGACGGGGTGACGGCTTCGAGATGCATGCCGAGCGTATCTATGCCGGCGTCATACATGCGGGCGAACCAGGCGTCATCGTCGGGTGGTTCGCATTGGCCCTGAATGGGCAGGTCGACGGCGGCTTTGATGGCCCGGGCGCTTTCGGCGAGAACGGCGGCGCCTCGGTCGTTGCCCGGCGGGGTGCCGGTAGTAAGAACCATGTGCTTGACGCCATCCAGTTCGACCGCGGCTTTGGCGACGGCGGCGAGTTGGGTGGGGGTCTTGCGTTCAATTGTCCGGCCGGCGGCGAGGGATTGGCCGATGGCACAGAACTGGCAGGTTTTGGTTCGGCTCTGATAGCGGATGCAGGTTTGCAGCACGGTCGTAGCCAGCACGTCCCGACCGTGCAGCACAGCGATTTTCGAATACGGGATGCCGTCCTCGGTCGTCAGGTCGTAGAAGCGGGGGCGCTTCGGGAAGCTGATGCGTCCGAGATCGATGCCATTGCGGACAATGCGGCTGTTGCCATTGCGGTCGGGAGCCTCGGCGACAAAGGGACTTTCGAAGGCCGGCGCCGTATGGACCGGAACCATGACCGTCATCCCGTCGATCGTAATGGCCTTGTGATCGGACGGACCTGCGCCGCCGCGGCGGCTTTCGACGCCGGCTTTTGGATCAGCCAGCCGCACGCCGTGGGATTGCAATTCGTTGATCAGGTGTTCCGTCGGAATCTTCGCGTTCATCCTGGATACTCCCATGAGGAATCGTTTGCATCGGGGGGGCCGGACGGTCGTCGAGAAGTAGCTTCAATAGTTCCGGTCTGGCGTAGTGGCCGACCGAATCCATCATGCGCTTGCGCTTGGTGATCAGGCTCATGTCGAGGTCGGCGATGAGGAGGCCCTCGCCTTGTGTCAGGGGAGGAACGACGTGGCTGCCCTCGGGTGAGATGATCGCGGTGAAGCTGCCTCCGGTCAGCGCCTTGTGCAGTTTTGTATCGGGGGTGATCGCGGTTTTCTGGTCGTCGGTGAGCCATCCGGTGGCGTTGACGACGAAACAGCCGCTTTCCAAGGCGTGGTGGCGGATGGTGACCTCGATCTGTTCGGCGAAAATTGGGCCGACCAGCGAGCCGGGAAATTGCGCGACGTGGATTTCTTCGTGCTGGGCCATAAGGGCGTAGCGGGCGAGCGGATTGTAGTGTTCCCAGCAGGCGAGCGCGCCGACGCGGCCGGCGGCGGTGTCCACCACCTTTAGGCCGGACCCGTCGCCTTGGCCCCAGATCATGCGCTCATGGAAGGTGGGCGTAATCTTTCGGCGGGAGAGTTTGAGGCTGCCGTCGGCGTCGAACAGCAGTTGCGTGTTGTAGAGCGAGCCGTGGTCGCGTTCGTTGACGCCGAGCACGACAACGATGTTGTGGCGGCGGGCCGCGGCGGCGACTGCGTCGGTGACCGGGCCGGGGACGACGACGGCGTGTTCGTAGAGACGAATGTGGTCCTTGCCTGTCGATACGGGCGGATAGACGAAGGAGAAATAGGGATACCAGGGGACGAAGGTTTCAGGAAAAACGATCAGGTTGACGCCTTTCCCGCCGGCCTCGGCGATGGCGTTCAGGACTTTGCTTACTGTGCCGCCTTGGGTTTCGAGGTCGGGGGTGAGTTGCGCGGCGGCGGCTCGTATGGTCTTCGGCATTGGACGGGTCCTGTTGCTGAAACCTTTGCGTGGATGGCCGGACTTTCGCCCGGCCATGACGGTTAGAGAGTCCAGGTGTCCAGGATGACGGCGTTGGCTTTCTTGTGGATCAGCACCAGGTCGAGCACGTCGAGCGGGTTGATCGGCCGGATGCCTTCGATCAACGAGGGTTCGCCGTGACCGTATAGCGCCTGCAGGGCGAAGCGGCAGGCATAGACCTTCCCGCCCTCGTCCATGAAGCGCTTGAGTTGATTGTTGAAGTTCTGCGCGCCGGGGAAGGCCTCGTCGCCGATCTTGGGGAAGCCGCGTTGGACGCCGAGGGTGACGCCGGGTCCATACAGGAGGATAGACGTTTCGTAGCCTTTGCGCGCGAGTCGGACCGCCTGAAGGATGTTCACGAGGCCAATGGAGCCCTCGAACGCGACGGTGTGGAAAGTGACGAGAGCCTTCTCGCCGGGTTCGGCTTTGACATCCTCGAAGACCTTTTCCTCGTAGTCTACGAAGAAATCGCCTTTCTGGTGTGCGGGCGCTGTTACGGTTGCCATGTTGGTCCTCCTTGCTTGGGTGGCGGGATGGGAGGAGCAAATGGCGTGCCAGATTGACTGTAGACGGACGGGTCAGTGATACGATCAATAGTGCAGTCAATTATGCTGTCAATTGAATGGACCAATGATCAAAATATGGCCACCTTTTTTGGGCAAACGCCCACGAAGCGATCAAAGCAAAGTTTCCGGCGTATGTCCGCTCACAAATACGCCACTCCACGGGATGGGTCGGCGGGGTTTGCGTGTCCGATCGGCAGGATCAGGGAGGATATATCGTAACTCTGCACATTCCGGTTGCTTTTGGTCACGCGCGAAGGTTCTGGAGGCCTCTGGCGGCAGCATGCCCACCGTGACAATCGCGACGAACTACTGGCGCTGCTCTGTGCAACAATATACAGTCAATTCCGTGGATCATGTCACAGAAGGGATGATGGCTTGACTGAATGGGTTCCGGATCTGTCACGTCGCGGCACGCCACGCTACCTGGCAATTGCTGATGCCATCGCGGGAGACATCGAGGCTGGCCGCCTGTCGCCGTCCGCCCGCCTGCCGCCGCAGCGCACCCTCGCAGCGGTGCTCGGCATCGACTTCACCACTGTTGCGCGGGGTTATGTCGAGGCGAAGCGGCGGGGGCTGATCGAGTCCCGCGTCGGTCAGGGCACCTTCGTCAGCGACGGCGTCCGCCGCCGTCATCCAGCGATGGCGCGTCATCCGGAGATCGTCGATCTGTCGATGAACCTGCCGCCGGAGCCGGACGATCCGGAGCTGCTGGACCGGATGCAGGACGGCTGGGAGGCGATCAGCCGGGACCTCGTGCTGCTGATGCGCTATCAGGGTTTTGGGGGTGTCGCGGCGGACAAGGAGGCTGCGTCGGCCTGGCTCAGCCGGCGGGGACTGGTGCCGCAGCAGGATCGCGTCTTCATCGTGCCGGGCGCCCATCCGGCGCTGGTGGGCATTCTCGGGTTGCTGGCGAAGCCCGGGGATGTGGTGCTGTCGGAGGCCATCACATATCCCGGAACTCGCTCGATCGCCGGACAGCTCGGACTGACGCTGACCGGGCTGCCGATGGATGACGAGGGCGTGGACGCTGACGCCTTTGCCGGTGCCTGTGCCCGGCTGGCTCCGAAGGCGCTCTATCTGAATCCAACGCTGCTGAACCCGACGACGCACACGATCAGCGAACCGCGGCGGCTGGCGCTGACCTCGATCGCCCGTCGGTTCGGCGTGCCGATTGTGGAGGATGATCCCTACGGGCTGCTGCCCGAACACGCGCCGCCTGCGTTTGCCGCGCTGGCGCCGGAACTGACCTGGCATATCTCCGGCCTGGCGAAATGTCTCGGGGCTGGTCTGCGGGTCGCCTACGTCATTGTGCCGGACAATCGTTCCGGATGGAGCTTCGCGGCCTCCCTGCGGTCGGCGACGGTGATGGCATCGCCGGTCACGGTGGCGCTGGCGACGCGGTGGATCAACGACGGAACCGGGGACGCGCTGCTGGCGGCGGTGCAGATGGAGTCGGCGGAGCGGCAATCGCTGGCGCGCGCGATCCTGCGCGGAACCAAGTTCAGGGCCGATCCGACCGGGTTTCATCTGTGGCTGTCGCTACCGGCGCCGTGGACCCGGTCCGCGTTTGTCGGGCATATGCGGACGAGCGGCATTGGGATCGTTGCCAGCGACGCATTTGCCACCGGCACGCCCTCACCGGAGGCGGTTCGGGTTTGCCTCGGCGGGCCGGCTGATCGAGCGCAGGTGCGTGAGGCGCTGGAGTTCATGGCGCACGCGCTGGAAGGCTCGCCGTCGATGGCTTCGAGCTACCTGTAGCAGCCTCACGCGTGGGCAGGTGCTAGCGCTCGAGATTATTCGAGACTGAATCGTTAGCTTCGAATGAGCGGGGGGACAACGGTCGCGAGCCGTGGCAGAATGGGTTTGTGATGCGCCAGCTCTTGCTCTTGCGGCACGCGAAGTCCGCCTGGGACGACGCTATGATGCCCGACCGGGACCGTCCGCTCAACGCGCGCGGGCGCCGGTCGGCCGCTGTGATGCGGCAGGCGATGCGCGACCTCGGCCTCGTACCGGACGTTGTTCTCGTCTCCACCTCCCGGCGGACGCAGGAGACGCTGGAGCTGCTGGAACCGTGGGACGAGGCGCCGTTGATAGAAGCGATGGACAGCCTGTATCTGGCCAACCCGATCCAGTTGATGGCGGCGCTGCACGGCGTGGCGGAGACCGTGCGCAGCGTGCTGCTGATCGGTCACAATCCTGGCCTTCATGACCTCGCGGTGAGCCTGGCCGGCCCGCTCGCGATGGCTAGCGGCAGCGAGGCCACCCGCGCCCTGGCGGCCGGCTTCCCCACCGGCGCCTTGGCGGAATTTGTTGTCGCCAGATCGTGGTGGGAGTTGCGCGAGGGTGGCGGCCGGCTGGTGCGGTTTCTCACGCCCCGGATGCTCGAGGCCGCTGGCTAATCCTGATGGAGTTCGAACTTACCGTGCCGGTCGAGGCAGCGGCCGGCCTTGGGCGGTTGAAGGCGCTGGCCGCGAATCGTGAGGGCCGGGCGCGTAGTCAGACGGTCAAGATCGTTTGGCACGACAGTCCTGAGCACGCGCTGCTGGCGGACGGTCTTGCCTTGTCCGAACAACGCGGTCTCTGGCGGCTGGAGCGCGCACTTCCAGGGCCGGACACGTGGCTGCCCGCGCAGCCGCCGCCGGTGGTCGGGGAAGCGCCTGATATGGCGACGCTTCCGTCTCCACTGGCACCGCTCGCCGCGTTCGAGGGCCGGCGGACAACCAGCGTTCATCGATTCGGCGAGGATTTGGTTACGCTGACTATCGAGCGGGGCGTTCTGCGGGCGGTAACGGCGGAGCAGCCGGTCGCCCGCATTCTGCTGAGCGGCGAGGAGGTGGCGGTCCGTGCCGCCGCGCTGCTGATCGCCGGCGCGATTGCCGCCGAGGTGCCGGTTGCGTCGCTCGCGGCCGAGGCGATCGGACTGGCAACCGGGCGCGCGCCGAAGGCACGGCATCGGGGTGCTCCTGTCCTGCCGGATTCGGAGATCGGCGTGCCAGAGGCTCTGGCGCACATCATTGGCCACCTGACGGACGTGGTTCTGGCTTATGCACCGTTGGCTGACCGCCTGGATGAGACAGGCGCCGAGGCGGTGCACCAGATGCGTGTGGCGGTTCGTCGCGCCCGCTCCGCTATGTCGATCTTCCGGCCGGTCGTTGAAGCGAGTGCGCTGGATGCGGTCAACGGCAGCCTTAAGGCGCTGGGCAGGCAGCTTGGTCCGAGCCGGGATTGGGATGTGTTGGTGGATGAGACGATCCCGGCGCTGCGGGAGTCTTTGACGGCCGATCAGCGGCTGCAACGGCTGGCCTCGGCGGCGATGCGACGGCGGCAAGCGCATCGGGCCGCGTTGACCGCGTATCTGGCTGGTGCCGATTTTCGCAAGCTGGGTATTGAGCTCGCCTGGTTCGCGGCGGCCGCGTCATGGCGGGTGACGACCGCGGAGGCGCCGCTGACGCTGACCGCCTTCAGTTCGGCGGTGTTGCAGGATCGCTGGAAGAAGCTGGTCGGCGCGGGGAAGCGGATGGAAAAACTGGATGTTCCCGGGCTTCACGCGGTGCGGCTGCGGGCGAAGCGGGCGCGCTATGCGGCGGAGATGTTCGCCACGATGTTTCCCGGCAAAGCTGCGCACCGCTTCATCCGCCGCCTGAGCAACTTGCAGCAACGCCTGGGTGTGCTGAACGATGGTGCCGTGGCAACGCATCTGCTGGAGGAACTCGGCGGCGCGAATGGACGCCATGCCTATGGCGCTGGAGTGGTCGCGGGCTTCATGGCGGCGCGAGCGGGGACAGTACGGCCTCGGATCATCCTGGCATTCGAAAAATTCCGCAGGCAGCCGATTTATTGGACTTGATGATCACCGCGGCGCATTCGGAGTTGCCCGGCCGTTCGTCAGGGGCGTGGGATGTTATATTATTCATGTGAAATCATCTATCACGCTGAATGACAGGGCGTTTCACGCCTGCTACAGTGAGCAGATGCAATATGTCCGCACCGCACGGCGGTCCGTCCTCCTCGCGCTCACGCTGTTGTCGGCCTGCGCGGCTTCCGATCCTCCCGTCCTCGGACCTGATACGGGCCAAGTGCCCGCTGGAGTGATCGGCAACTTCCTCGCCGGGCGCTTCGCCATGGCGGAAGGCGATCCCGCCACCGCCGCGAACGATCTGCTGAAGGCGTTGGCGGAGAGTCCGGGCGACCCGGACCTGACGCTGGAGGCATTTATCGCGTGCCTCAACGCTGGGCGGCCGGAAACTGTCAAACTGGCGGCTCAGTTGCCAGAGAGCCAGGTGGCGCAACTGGTGCTGGCTGACGTGGACATCAAAGCCGGACGTTGGCAGGATGCGGAGACGATCTTCCATTCCTTGCCGCGCCAGGGCATGACGCAGTTGCTGCAACCGCTGCTGGTCGCCTGGGCGCAGCAGGGGGATGGGCGGACCGACACGGCGCTATCGACCCTGCGCCCGTACGTCGAGAACCCCCGGTTTCGTGCTCTGTTCACTGTACAGGCGGCGATGATCGCAGACCTCGGCAATCGGCCGGAGGTTGCCGCAGGGCTTTACCGAGCGGCTGAGAGCACCATGACGGAGCCGAATCTGCGTGTGGCGCAGATCCTGGCGAGCTGGCAGGCCCGGTCCGGCCAGGCGGCTGAGGCGCAACGAACGCTTGCCGCGCTGCTGGTGGGCGCGCCTGATCTGTCCATCTCGATGCCTGCGTTGATCGCGTCGGTCACCAAACGTCCTGTGCCACGGGCGATCGACGGCGTCGCCGAGGCCTATTTCACCTTCGCGGCCCTGCTGCGGGCGCAGGACGCGGACGATTTCTCGATGATCGCGCTGCGGCTGGCGCTGGATCTGCGGCCGGATTTCACCGCGGCGCGGCTGTTGGCCGCTGATATTCTGGGGAGCCGGCACCACCAGCAAGCCGCGCTTCGCATGTTGAATGAGGTGCCGGCGAGCGATCCAATCTATTCCGTGGTGCAGTTGCGGCGGGCGGTTCTGGTCGACCGGCTGGGGCGGCCGGAGGACGCGATGCGCGATCTGGAGCGTATGGCGCGGGACTATCCCGACAGTCCGTTGCCGGACGAACAGCGTGGCGACATCCTGCGCACGACGCAGCGGTTTCCGGACGCGGTGGCGGCCTATGACAAGGCGATCGGACGGGTTGCGCATGCGTCCGCCTCGGATTGGGTGCTGTATTACGACCGCGGCGTGGCCGAGGAGCGATCACACCAATGGCCGAAGGCGAAGGCCGATTTCGAGCGCGCGTTGGAGCTTTCGCCTGATCAGCCGTTCGTTTTGAACTACTTGGGCTACTCGATGGCCGACATGGGCCATCATTTGGATGAAGCGCGGCAGATGATCCAGACCGCGGCGGAACGGCGGCCGAATGACGGGGCGATCACCGACAGCCTGGGCTGGGTGCTGTTCCGTCAGGGTCACAGCAAGGAGGCGGTCACGACGCTGGAGCGGGCGGTGGAGCTGGAGCCTGAGGATGCGACGATCAACGAGCACCTCGGCGACGCCTACTTCGCGGCCGGACGCAAGATCGAGGCGCAGTATCAGTGGCGGCGCGCGCTGACGCTCAATCCGACCCCGGATGACGCGGCGAAGCTGGAGGCCAAGCTGAACACCGGGCATTTGGGTTCGGTCGTCAGCGGGCCGTAGTGCTTGGCACCGGGGCTTTCGACGTTCGCGCTGGCGAAGATCAATCTGCATCTGCATGTCGTCGGGCGGCGGGAGGACGGGTATCATCTGCTCGATAGCCTGGTCGTGTTCGCGGGGGTGGGCGACCGGCTGAGCGTGTCAGCTAGTCCGGATCTTTCGCTGACGGTGACTGGGCCGTTCGCGGCGGGGTTGGCGGCGGAGCCGGAAAATCTGGTGCTGCGGGCGGCGCGCGGGTTGGCGGATCTGGCCGGGATCCGCACAAGCGGGACGTTGGTGCTGGAGAAGAATTTGCCCGTTGCCTCGGGGATCGGGGGGGGATCGGCTGATGCGGCGGCCACGCTGCGGTTGCTGTGCCGGTTCTGGGGTGTCGCGCCGGAACTGAATGGATTGGCGCGGGTGCTGGGGGCAGACGTCCCGGTGTGTCTGTTGGGGCGGCCGGCGCTGATGTCGGGGATTGGGGAGATCCTGGTACCGGCTCCGCCGCTGCCTCAGGTAGGGTTGGTGTTGGTCAATCCTGGGGTGGCGGTTTCGACGCCCGGAGTGTTTCGGGAGCGGTCTGGCCGAGGGTTCTCGGAGGTGGCTTGTTTTTCTCGGGGTGGATGGGGGGACGCCTTCGCACTCGCGGCGGATTTGCGGGGATTACGAAATGATCTTCAGGCGGCGGCTTGCTCGATTGCGCCGGTCATTGGGGATGTGCTGAATGTGCTGGGCTCGGTGCCAGGCTGTCTGCTGGCGCGGATGAGCGGGTCGGGGGCGACTTGCTTCGGGCTGTTCGCGTCCGCTGGAGCCGCGCGCGAAGCTGCCGTCGGGATCAGGCGTGCGGGATGGTGGGTGTGGGGCGGGGGAATCGAGGGGTAGGCGAGCTTCCCGCTTTACGCGAGCGGCCGGCCGACCTATCACGGCGGCACGTTGGGGCGTCGCCAAGCGGTAAGGCAACGGATTTTGATTCCGTCATACGGAGGTTCGATCCCTCCCGCCCCAGCCATCAGCGCTGTGTGGCGCGGGCCGATGCAGTACGGCGTAATTCACTGATCGCGGCTTCGACGTTCTGCCAGCGCTCCAATCCTGATGTATCACCCTGCTGACGTGCTTCGGTGAGGCGTTCGTGGACCACCGCCTGAGCTCGCAGGCCGTGCACCGCCATCAGGTTCTGGGCAGTGTATTTGCTGTCGAATTCGCTCATTGGACCTCTCCCTTGTAGACAGAGGCGAGATAGGGAGGCCATGCCGCGATATCCAGTCGGGGTGCTTATCCGTCCTCTCGGACGCACTGGTTGCGGGTGCTATGACCGTGCGTCCGGCGCGTCGATCACCGTGCCGGTATAGGGCTCGATATAGACCATGTGGTCGTTGACCGACTTCACGCCGGGGGTGTTCTCGGCGATGACGTGGATGCCGTGGCGTTCCTCGTCGGTGGTGACAGTGCCCCATAGATCGACGACGCCATCCGCCACAGTGACGTTGAGCGTTGTCGTCGGCGCCCAGGGTTGCGCTTCCAGCGCGTTCAGGATGGCGGTGCGGACGGCGCGGTCGTCGGTGCTCAGCGGTTCCACATGCCGAATTCGCCCGACCAGCGCGCGCAGCAGGTCGGCACGGCTGACCACACCGACGATCTGGCCATCGGCGGTTACCGGCAGGCGCTTGATGCGGTGTTTCTCCATGGTCGCCACCACATCTTCCAGCCGCGCGTCCCGCGCGATGCTGAGCACGTCCTCGGTCATGACATCGCGCACGTGACGTCCGTTGGCTCGCGTGAAATCGGCGGCCTGCCTAGCCGGGGAGGCGAGCAGGCGGAGCCACCAGGGACGGTGGCGCTCAGTGCCGATTTCGTCGCGGCGCAGCAGGTCACCCTCGGTGATGACGCCCGCGACGTCACCGGACTTGTCGACCACGAACAGGCCGGAGATGTTCCGGGTCAGCATCAGGTTGACCGCTTCCTCCACGGTCGCTTCGGGGGCGATGGTAATGCAGTTGCTGGTCATGACGTCGGCGACGATCATTGAATTTGCCCTTTGAAAGGTGTTTGGGCGGGTTGTCCTCGGCGGAAAGACTGTCGGCCCAAGCCGTGCCGGGCTTACACCGATTAAGGCGGTTAACATTGCGCCAGGTCAATTGGGCGGCGGATCGCTGAACCGGTCAAGGCTCGCTGCCCGACGATGAATCAGGGCTTCGCCGCCCGCAAAGAATAGGACAGCGGCAACCACGGCTTGTCCGGCCAGACGTGCTCGCTCGGCCCGCGCTTTTCCAGATACGCGAACAACTGCCAAGTGATCCTGTCGTGTTCGTGGAATTGGTCGATGCGCAACCCGGCGTTGATCAGAGACATGATGACGTCGCTCAATGGATGCAGGAATTCGACTGTTCGGCTGTTCCTCAGACGCGCGGTGGGATCGGCATAGTCCTCTGGCTGGTCTTCGATTATGGGTTGCCGAGAGAGATAAGGCATATACCATCCTGGCCTGCCGTCCGGCGTCGCGGTGCGGTCGTCGAACACACATGCGGCGGGATGCGCTTCGGCCAGTGCGAGGAAGCCGTTTGGTTTCAGAAAGGATGCAACGATCCGCGCCCAGGCCGGCATATCGGGCAACCAGACCAGGGCGCCCCAACTGACGAAGACGCGATCGAAGGAGCCTGGTTCGTTGATCGCCGCCTCGGCGTCGTAGACATTGGCCTGCACGAACCGAGCGCGATGCGTCAGGTTGAGGTCAGCGGCGAGCGATCGGGCCGCGGTGATGGCCGGCGGGGAAAAGTCGAGGCCGGTGACGGTGGCGCCCTGCTGAGCGAGCGTCAACGTGTCTTGACCGAAATGACATTGCAGGTGCAGCACGCGCAGGCCGTCAACTGGTCCGAGGATGCCGGCGGCGATCGGCTCGAGTTGTTGTCTGCCTTGCTTGAGCGGATCGAGATCATAGTGCAGCGGCGGGGCATTCAGATGGATGGGCACGCGCTCATTCCAGTTGGCCAGGTTGAGGGCGAGCCAATCGGGAGGGATGGTCATGGTGTCACCTGGATAACCGATCCGCCGGTGGCGGGATCGGCGCCGCCGTCCATTCTGCCGTCTACGATCCGGATCGCGTGCACCCAGGCGAAGGCATAGCTTTGCGGAAGCCGCCGGATGGGATAGCCATCCGCCAGCAGCGAGCGCTCAGCGGAGCGTAGGATGCGGTTGGACAGTTCGATGGTGTCCGAAACCGCCGCGAAACGGGGTGCGTTGACCGCGGCTTCGGCGTTCATGCCGAAGTCGATTACATTCAGCATGACCTGCAGATTGCCCATGGTGATGTAGGTGGCGCCCGGCGCACCGAGCACGAGGAAGGGCTGGTCGTTCTTGAACACGATTGTTGGCGACAGGGCGGAGAAGCGCGACTTGCCGGGTGCGAGGGATCCCGCATGTCCCGGTCTTGGGTCGAACACCGCCATAGCGCCGGTATACATGAATCCGAGACCCTCGGTGATCACGCCGGACGGTTGGCCGAGCGTGTGGGTCATGGTTACGGCGTTGCCGGTGTGGTCAACGATGCACAGTTGGGTGGTGTGCCGGCTTTCCGCGCCGCCGGCGTTGAAGCGCGGGACGGGGGTTTTCTCGCGTCGCCTGATTTTGTCCGCCATTAGGCGCGCGTAGTCCTTCGACGTCAGGTGGTGGACGGGGACGTCGACGAAACGAGGGTCTCCGACCTGGGCGTCCTTGTCGGCGGTGCTGATCTTCATCGCCTCGGAGACGATGCGGATGTATTCTGGGGTGTTGTGACCGATCGCGGGCAGGTCGAACTGCTCCAGGATGTTAAGCATCTGTAACAGCATGATGCCGCCGCCGGGCGGGTTGTTGGTGGCGATGCGGGCGCCGCGATAGGTGCCCCAGAGCGGGGTGGTTTCTTCAGGGGCACAAGATGTCAAGTCGGCGTGGCTGATCAGGCCGCCGTTGGCATCCATGTCGACGAGAATCTGGCGGGCAATTTCGCCGCTGTAGAAATCCGCGGCTCCGTGGCGGGCGATGCGGCGATACGTGTTCGCCATGTCGGGGTTGCGCAGCGTCGCTCCGACAGTGAGCGGCGCGCCGGCGGCATCAGTGTAGATCTTCCGGACGGCTGGGAACTTGGTGATTATGCCGATGTTCGCGGCTCGGCCGGCGGCGGGTGGACGGTGCCAGTATTCGGCGACGTGGGGGCGGACCAGGAAGCCTTTTTCGGCATACTCGATTGCCGGCTGGATGACGTCCGACAGGGTCATGGTCCCGTAGCGGCGAAGGGCGTGATCCAGCGCCGCCAGGGTTCGCGGGGTGGTGATGGACTGGTAGCCGATTTCGTTTTCACGGTCGCGCAGGAAGAAGCCCCAGCCGTCGTCGGCTTCCCCCACGATGCGGTCGGCCCACATGTCGGCGCGCGCGGCGGCGGGGGCGCGGCCGTGGAAGTCGATCGTGGTGTGGACGCCGCGCGACGGGAGGTAGAGGTGCATGCAGCCCATGCCGGCGATGCCGCACATCTGCGGGTCGACGGCGGTCTGCACCAGGGCCGTGGCGACCGCGGCATCGACGACGTTGCCGCCGGCGCGGAGGATGTCGGCACCGGCCTCGGCGGCCTCGGGCTGCGGCGCGGAGATCATTCCTTGGGTCATGGGCGTGGCTCCTCCGCGTTGGTTCTACCAGATGGGACGTCGAGCGAGGCTGAGGCGTCAAGCGCCGGTTTTGCAGCCGCCGACCGAGGCATTGGCCGTACGGTTTGCGCACTCTAGGATGCCCGGCTTTCGTCGATGGGGTTGAAGATGGGTCCTTTGGTAACGACCGAATGGCTGGCCGCGGAACTGGGCAAGCCGGACCTCGTCGTGTTCGACGCGACGAAATACCTGCCGAATGAGCCAAAGGATGGTCGAGCCGAATTTCTGCGGGGGCATATCCCGGGGCGGCGTTTTTCGATATCGACGAGGTTGCCGACACCGATACCGATCTGCCGCATATGGTCCCGACGCCCGGGCGGTTCGCGAAACTGATGGGCGCGCTGGGGGTCGGGAATGCTTCGCGCGTGGTGTTCTACGACCAGAAGGGGCTGGCGTCGGCGGCGCGGGGCTGGTGGCTGATGGGGCTGTTCGGCCACGACGACGCGGCGGTGCTGGATGGCGGCCTGCCGAAGTGGGTGAAGGAAGGCCGGCCGGTGCACGACGGTGAATCGGCGGTGCCAGTGCCGGGGCGATTCCGGCCGGATTACCGCGCGGGGCAGCTTCGCGGCGTGGGCGATATGCTGCGCAATGTGCTCACGGGCGCTGAACTGGTGCTGGATGCGCGGGCGGCGGGACGGTTCACCGGGGTGGTGCCGGAGCCTCGGGCGGGGATGCGCAGCGGACATATCCCGGGTTCGGTCAGCCTGCCCTATACCGAACTGTTGCAAGCGGATGGGACGTTCCGGCCGGCGGGCGAGGTGCGTGGGCGGTTCGAGGCAGCGGGGTTGGATGGGTCTCGGCCTTTGGTGACGAGTTGCGGGTCGGGCGTTACGGCGTGCATTCTGACACTAGGGCTGCGTGTCGCGGGTTTTCCCGAGGGTGCGGTGTATGACGGGTCATGGACGGAATGGGGCGGCCGCTCCGACACTCCGATCGAGGTAGGCTGATAATTCATGACCGATGAGATCCGGAAGCCCGGCTTCCGCACGACCCTTTCGCATATCGGCCGGGCGACGAAGCGCGAGCATGGGTTTGTCAATCCGCCGTTGCTGCGGGGCTCGACCGTGCTGGTCCCCACCGTCAAGGAACGTCAGGCACTGGCGGCCCGACGTGGCGAGCGGGTGCTGACGTATGGGACAGGCGGTTCGGCGACGCACTGGGCGCTGGAGGATGCGGTCGCGGCAATCGAGGGGGGGACGCGGTGCTATATCGTCTCGACCGGGCTGGCGGCGGTGACGACGCCGTTGCTGGCATGGTTGAAGGCCGGCGATCATATGCTGATGCCGGATCATGTTTATGGGCCGGCGCGCAATTTCGCCTCCACCATGCTGCGGAATTTCGGCGTCGAGACGACATTTTATGTGCCGGAGGTTGATGAGGCGGAGATGGCCGCGCTGATGCGGCCGAACACCAGGGTGGTCTACACCGAGAGCCCGGGTAGCCATACGTTCGAAGTGCAGGATGTGCCGGCGATCGCTCGGGCGGCGCATGCCGGTGGAGCGAAGGTGTTCATGGATAATACCTGGGGCATCCATCACTTTCAGCCATTCACGCACGGTGTGGACGTGTCGATTCAGGCGGCGACAAAGTATCCGGCTGGACACTCGGATGTGCTGATCGGCGCGATCACGGTGAACAACGACGCGGACTGGCAGATCCTGCACGCGGCCGGCCGGACACTGGGGCAATACGCCAGCCCGGATGATTGCTGGCTAACGCTGCGCGGCATTCGGACCATGGCCGTGCGGCTGCAGGCGCAAATGGAGTCGGCGCTGCAGATCGCGCATTGGCTGCGGCAGCAGCCGGAGATTGCTCGCGTGCTGCATCCGGGTTTGCCTGGCGCGCCGGGGCATGATCTGTGGCGGCGGGATTTCACCGGCGCATGCAGCCTGTTCGGGATCGAGTTCAAGCCGTCGTTTACGCCCGCGGCGACTCACCGGTTTGTCGAGGCGCTCGATCTGTTCGGGATTGGTGCCTCGTGGGGTGGATTTGAAAGTCTTGCGGTACCGACTACGGGATTCGTGACGCGGACCGCCGGCAGCCGGCCGTTCGCGGGGCCGGTGGTGCGAATGCATATCGGATTAGAGGACGTTGACGATCTGGTCGCCGACCTGAGGAAAGGTTTGGCGGCGCTGCGGGCGCACGCGGATTAGTCGCGGGATGGTCAGGGTGCTCTGAAGGCCATTCGGACCGGGGCTGATCGGTAGGAGTCGAGGGTCCGTCCCGGCGTCGGTTCCCCGCCTAGACCGGCTGCGCGAGGAATGACACGCCCGATCTGTCGCATCGGCGAAATCAGCAAGGAGCGGTTTGGTGTCATGGCCCAGCCCCCGGCGAGGGGAAGCGGTTCAGCGGCGTAGGCGAGCTTGGTTTCCTCCGGCAAGACCGCATAGACCTTTTGTCCATAGTCGTGACCCAATTCGGGCGTGGCGGAATGATAGTATTCCACCGCCTTTGGCCAGGAGCCGGTCTTCTCGAAGAGCTGCAGCAGGAAACGTGCGCCGTAGTCGGCGTTCGCCGACGGGTCGAAGGCCTGGTCCATGCTGGCGAAAGCGTCGGGATGGTAGGTCAGGCTTATCTGCATGCAGCCGACATCGATCGACTGTGTGACGCGCGGCCGCATCGACGTGGCAGCGGCCACCGCTTGGGCCTTGTTGTCGTAGAAGCCGCCCTGCCCGTCGAAGTTGATGGTCCATGGCCAGGGGTTGAACGAGTTGGATGCCTGGTCCTTCCGCCCGCTCTCCACTCGCGCGATTGCCGCCAGCAAATGCGGAGGTATGCCATGGGCCCGTTCAGCCGCTGCGATCGCCTGCCGGCACACCAGGTTGGCCGTTTGGGCGGGTGCCGTGCCGATGTCCGCGCGGACTTGACAGGGTGCCAAGGTGGCCATCATGGCCAGGAGAATGCGCCAGTTCATGCACCCCCTGTAAAGGAAAAAGATGAACAGAAGGTTTATCGGATGGCGTTTTTTGCCTGTATCGGGCGGGCCTGCGTGCGGCCAACTGTCCGACCACTGGCTGGATGGTGAAGAACTCTGTTGAGGAAATCGCTGGCTTGCGGAAAATAAATCTGACGGTTTTTTTCCGGCAGACTTTACCATCCGTAAGGAAAGCTGCGTTGCAGACGGGTCGCGGCGCTTTTGGCCGGAGGTGTCAGAAGTGGCTCTCAATCTGGCTAGGCGCCGGTGTTTGCGGCGGCGTAAACTCGGCAAGTCTGGAGCGTCCCGCCACAAAGGCGGCTTCCATGGTGACGAAGGCCTCGGGTGATACGTAGACCGGTTCGGACATGCTGTCCCTGTTGATTTCCCATACGAATGGGGCCGCGCCTCTCCTGGCTCGGCGAACCACGACTCTGGTCGAAAGAGCTTCCTTGCTGAGCCTCATGTGGATGCACACCTTGTTGCGATTAACGAGGCTCATATGTTGCTCGGCCACATCGATACGGCAACACATAAGTGTTGTATTCGCAATGAAAAGGCCGTGATCGAACCACGTTGATGCTCGCTGGGCGGCAGGCGGTTCAAGGGGCGACGTGTTATCCCCTCGATGGGGTGGACCGCTGTCTCAACTCAAAGAGCAAATTTGTAAAGCAGTGCAGAATCCAGCCAGATTTCGAGACCATCGCAGTCGCACAGTTCGATATGATCGGCCAAGATTTTCCGGCCTGTGGCGATCGCTGCATCGAGTGTCTCGACCTTCAGGTTGAGGCCCTGAACGATGCGCCCGGCTTGCATGAAGTGGCAGCGATACATCGGTCGAACTTTCGACGGGGCAAAAGAGTTTTGATATAAAAACGAAAAAGCCAATGGATTGCAATGAGATTCGCGGCATTCAGCAAGCCGGCGCCAAGATGGGGTCATGTTCCCGCTCGATGGGGCGGGCGGCGATCAGCGTCGGTGGGTTGGGCGTTCCATGCGACGGCGCTATACACACCAGATCGTCACGTTCGAAGGGGAAACGGCCATGGTAACCAGGCGCTGGGACAAATCCGGCATGCCGTCTCGTCATGTCACGGTGGGGCCGAGCCGAGCGCCGCATCGTAGCTACTATTATGCGATGGGGCTGACCGAGGCGGAGATCGATCAGCCTTTTGTCGGTGTCGCCACCTGCTGGAATGAGGCTGCTCCGTGCAATATCGCGCTGAATCGGCAGGCTCAGTCGGTGAAGAAGGGGGTTTCCGAGGCGGGCGGCACGCCGCGGGAGTTCACCACCATTACCGTCACTGACGGTATCGCCATGGGCCATCAGGGGATGAAATCCTCGCTGGTGTCTCGGGACCTGATCGCCGACAGCGTGGAGCTGACGGTGCGGGGGCATTGCTACGACGCCCTGGTTGGGCTGGCGGGGTGCGACAAATCGCTGCCGGGCATGATGATGGCGATGCTGCGGCTGAACGTACCGAGCGTGTTCATGTATGGCGGGTCGATTTTGCCCGGAAAGTTCAAGGGGCGGGACGTCACCGTGGTCGATGTGTTCGAAGCGGTGGGTCAGCACGCGGCCGGCGGGATTTCCGAGCAGGATCTGCATGAGCTGGAGATCGTTGCGTGTCCGTCGGCCGGTGCGTGCGGGGGGCAATTCACGGCAAATACGATGGCGATGGTGTCGGAGGCGATCGGGCTGGCGCTGCCAGGGTCGGCGGGTTCTCCGGCACCTTACGAGGAGCGGGACCGGTTCGCGGTGGAGGCAGGCGAGGCGGTGATGGCGCTGATCGAGAAGCGGATCCGGCCGCGGGATATCGTGACCTTGAAGGCATTGGAGAATGCCGCCGTGGTGGTGGGAGCGACCGGGGGGTCGACCAACGCCGGGCTGCATCTGCCGGCAATGGCGCACGAGGCGGGGATCCGGTTCACCATGGATGACGTGGTGGCGATCATGCGGCGCACGCCGTACATCGCCGACCTCAAGCCCGGCGGCAAGTATGTGGCTTTCGACGTACACAAGGTCGGGGGCATTCCGGTGGTCATCAAGGCGCTGCTGGACGGCGGGTTGCTGCATGGCGACTGCCTGACGGTGACCGGCAAGACGCTGGCGGAGAACCACAAGGATGTGGTGTTCCCGAAAGATCAGGATGTCATCTATCCGGTTTCCACGCCAATTTCGCCGACCGGCGGGGTGGTCGGGCTAAAGGGGAGCCTGGCGCCGGATGGGGCGATCGTGAAGGTCGCCGGGCTGCATAATTTGCGATTCGAGGGGACTGCACTTTGCTTCGACTCCGAAGAGGAGGCCTACGCCGCCGTCGATGCTCGGGCGTACAAGGCAGGGGACGTGATCATCATACGGTATGAGGGCCCGAAGGGTGGGCCGGGAATGCGGGAGATGCTGTCCACGACGAGCGCGATCTATGGGCAGGGGATGGGCGAGAAGGTGGCGTTGGTAACGGACGGGCGGTTCTCCGGCGCAACGCGCGGATTCTGTATCGGGCACGTGGGTCCGGAGGCGGCGGTGGGCGGTCCTTTGGCGTTGGTAAACAATGGCGACAGGATCGTGATCGATGCTGGCAAGGGCACCATCGATCTGGCGGTTCCGGCGGCCGAGTTGGCGGCTCGCAAGGCGGCGTGGGTGCCGCGGCGGACGGACTATAATGCCGGTGCGATCTGGAAGTATGCGCAGTTGGTGGGGCCAGCGCATCTTGGGGCGGTGACGCATCCGGGCACGGCGGCGGAAACGCATTGCTACGCGGATATTTGACGTCCTATCCGGCTGTCACAATAAGCCACTTGAGGTTACGGGTTGGGATGGCATCTCTGGATCTGCTTTGGGGAGATTGTCGATGAAATGGCTTCTTGTCGGTGCGGCTGTCTGCGCGGTTGGGATAGGCAGCGCGAGCGCTCAACCGCCGCCTCCGCCCACCTACGCGCCGATCCCGCCGCCGCGCGCGGAAGTCGTACCGCCGCCACCCGGTGGACCGATGGTTTGGGAGCCGGGACATTGGCACTGGGACGGCTACCGTTACGTGTGGAGGCCCGGCCACTATGTCCAGAGCCGGCCGGAGTACCGCCACTACGCCGAAGGTCGCTGGATCTGGGCGCCACGCGAAGGACGGTGGATCTGGCGTCCGGCGCATTGGGAGTAGAGGTGGGGCGGGTTTTCGCTTGTGGGGTTCAGCCGATACTCGATCGGCCAGTGAGGCCGGCCAATTCCCCGCGACCGCGCACTTTCAGGCTGATCGCAAACGGGCGGCGCGGTCTTTCCCGGTGTTTGAACAGTATTATGGAGCAGACGTCACCGCGCCACCTTCTCACGGAATTGCGGATTAGAGAGCCCACCCGTCACGAAAACGCTAAATGACTTTAGCCCAAAGAAGACGAGTCCGGCGGCGGTTGTGTTGGTACCGACAACTCACCCGGAGTTGCTATAGGAACCTTACCAGGTTCGTGGAAGCATTGCTTGTCCGTTGCATTGTAGGGTCCATAGGTAGCAAAATCGAATATGCTTGGGCCGCCGAGTCGATCGGTAACGAAGTAGGGGTCGCCAGTCACCTCCACTTTCACACAGAATTCAGTCCTGCGTCGAGTTGTCGCGCTAAAGATATCATTGTACTCTACCCAGCCATAAAGCAGCCCAGTCTTACGTCTGTTATGGATGTCAACGATATCCTGGATGGCAACATCAACAGGCACTGGCATCACAACAGATGGGCCAAGGACGCCGTGTCCTCGCAAAGAGGGAATTCGATCAGGATACGTGAACCCGCTAGGTATCGTGTCTCTGTCGAACAGGGTAAAGTTAGCGCAGCTTGCAATAGACTTGGCTACCGTACGCCCGGACTTGATAAATATAAAATAAGTCTATAGCCAATGACGTTCTGATTTCGTTGAAGCCCGACGGTTTCGACTTTCAGTCCAACAATGAGGGCACGCTCTATCTCGATGAGGGCACGTTCCGCAAGATTAGCACTTTGGGATGCCGCAATAGCGCTTTTTTCAGAAGCCGCAACAGAACGGAGCATATCGGAACGCTGCTGATTTGCAATGCTAACCATGCTCCAAGTGACCCACCAGAGAGTTCCTGTGAAGACCGCCACCACAACGCCGGCCAGACCAGTGATGGCTCCGGCATTGGCGTCAGACGAGACGAATCCACAGACCATGTTCAATTGTATCCTAAGGATAAACTTGACCAGAATGCGGTCTCCTTAATGAAGGGCTTGGAAGGGTTGGGTGTTCTTGCGCTCGCCTATACACTTATGAAAAAACTTCTGACGGTCCAATAAGATAGAAAGTGATACAGGCCCCCATAAACCATAACATTGCAGTTTTCAGATGTCGTTTTGACATTCTATCATAAATCCTCCAGACCTAGTCCATCAATCTCCAGCACAGCCAATATAGCGAGGAAGAACGTCACCGCGAACGTTCCGCGGGATAGCTTGCTGGCTATACCGGACTCGGTTTTCCTCCAAGCCTTGCGTCTTGAGCCGGTCGACAAGTTCCTTGTAGCTGACGCTACGCCGTTTCAAGTCGGCCTTGATGAATTGGCGGGCCTTATCCGCCCATTCCGTCTCCCTCTCTGGCATCGCCCTACCGTATTCTTACATTTGACTAGCGAATCGGTTGCTATCTCGATTCGGTGATCCCGTCGGGAAAGGCGGGTTATCATGGTGGAACAGGCTGGGGCACTGGGTTATTTCGGCGACGCACGACGCGCGGCGGTCGGCACCGAGTTGATCGAACGGGTCACCGCGACCGGTTCGCTGGTGATCCGCAAGCTCGGTGCGACGCGTGCCGGCGAACTGGCGATCCATCGTTTTCTGTCGGCGCCGTCGGTGACCTGCCAGGAGATGCTGGCAACCCTGGCGGGGCGCACGCAATCGGCGACGGCAGGCCGGCGCATTGTCGTCGCCCAGGACACCACCGAGATCAATTTCGCCGGCCGCGCGGCCAATCGGTGCGGGCTTGGCGCGGCCGGCGATGGGGTTTCGGCAGGTTTTTTCATCCATCCCCTGGTCGCCATCGACAGCGAGACGGAGGCTGTTCTCGGCCTGCTGGACGCGCAAATCTGGACCCGTGAGGACGCCATCGAAGCGGCGCCGCGGCGCCAGCGGGCGATTGAGGACAAGGAGAGCATGCGCTGGCTGCGAGGGGTCGAACGAGCCGGCGCACTGTTGACGGATGCGGCGTCTGTGGTGGTGGTCGGCGACCGCGAGAGCGACATTTACAGTTGCTTCGCCCGTCGGGCGGCTGGCGTCGATCTGATCGTTCGCGCGGCGCAGGATCGGCTGACCGCAGGCGCGCAGCAGGGGCCGGCCGGAGACGCGTCGCTGTTCACCAGCCCGGCGGCGTGGCCCGAACTGACGCAAATGCTGGTCAAGGTGGCACCGCGCCGGGTGGGCGATCCCGGTCGGATCGCCACGGTCGCCCTGCGAGCCGGCCCGGTTATCCTCAAGCGGCCGCGTCATGGCTCTGCCAAAACCGACCCGGAGACGGTGGCGATGACCCTGGTGGAGGCGCGTGAGATCAATCCTCCGGCGAACCAAGAGCCGCTGCACTGGCGTCTGTTGACCAGCCTCGAGGTTGGCGACGCCGAGGCGGCGTGCGAGATCGTGCGGCTATATCGCCTGCGCTGGCGCATCGAGGAGGTGTTTCGTGCCCTGAAAAGCGACGGGATGCGGCTGGAAGAGACCCAGATGCATGAGGCTCAGCGGCTATTCAAGCTGGCCGTGGTCGGCCTGGCGACGGCGTGTCGAACGATGCAGTTGGTCGATGCGCGCAACGGCAGTCCGAGACCGGCAACCGACGTGATCGATGCCGCCTCGCTGTCTGCGGCCGAAGCCATTGGCGCGACGCTGGAGGGCAAGACCGAACGCCAGAAAAACCCCCATCCGCCGCATTCTCTGGCCTGGTTGGCCTGGATCATTGCCAGACTTGGTGGCTGGAATTGCTACTATAAACCGCCTGGCCCCAAGACCATGCGGGCCGGATGGGGACAATTCGAAAGCATGGCCGCAGGTTTTACTGTCGCCACGACCTTTGAACATAAGTCAAATCTCAGAATCCCGTAGCTCGTATTCTGCCATCGCCGGGGGAACGACCCCAGACGGCTCGGGAAGTGGGGACGATGTGTCCATCATTTCAACGCACCCACAGAGTGGGGCGGCGGTCAGGAGCGCATAGAGCAGGAGCGTTTTCATGTCTCGGCATTACAACGAACGGGCCGCGTTAGTAAATTATTTCCTTTCCGTTTTAATGGTATGTAGCTGGGCGCACTCGCGTGCCATACTACTGATTGCGCTCAGAGAATGAAATTGGATAGGCCGCGTCGCGCGTCGCGATCAGCGGATCGTCCGAGAGTTCGATCCCGTCGGTCACCAGGCCGGGCAGAAACAGCAACTGCTTTTGCGCCGCGTCACTGTCAGGCACCGCGTTGGTAATCGTCAGCACGCCCAGATCGACGACCTTGTTACTATCGGGCCAAGGCTTCGTTGCGTCAGCCGTCGGATCGTCAGGGCCTCCGAGCTGCGCTTTCAGGTGGAACGTTATTGGACCACGCTTCAACCGCCCAGGCAGGTCTGTCATCAGAAAATCGGGCGACTGCTTCGCGGCCTTGGCCGGCGCTAGATGCACCACGTGATTCGGCACCATCCGATAGCGTACCGTCTGTCGATGCCCCGCCTTGTCAACCAGGACGAAAGCATTGACGCCGTAATACTCCTCGTCGGCGAAGCTGTCGGGTGTGGCGACCGTCGCGAAGGCAGCCGGCGCGGCGGGATGCGTCGCCAAGAACCGCTCGATCGGAGTTGGTTTAGGGGCACCCGGCGGGCTTGCCGCGCTCGCCAGAAACAGATCGCGAAAGCCTTCGCCGTTAGCGACCGGAAAGAACTTGAGAGAGTTGATCACCATATCGGTATCGCTGCCGTCCCTCATATGGAACTTGATCGACATGCCATGCGGGTTCGCGAGGCTCGACCCATCCGGCAGGTCCGGGATACCGGTCGAGTGGGAAAAGCGGACCGTGGCCGGTATGGGGGCGCCACTGAAGATCGCCGGCTTGCTAATGCCCGCTCCCTCAGCCGATCCCTTGAAGGTGCCCTCCGCGACGATGCCCTTTGCGTGGTTGGCGCGAAACCCAGGATGAACACCAAACGGCTTGTGCAACGCCTCAATGATCTGCGCCTCGACCGGTGTGTCCTGTGCACGAAGTGAGTTCGCGCCGGCGTCGAGGCTCAAAAGACAGGCAAACACAGCTACGGTCCTTCGCATGAGTGCCTCCGCGGTGGTAACTCGATGACTTCAAGTTCTTCCCTTTTGAGAAAATCGCCTTCGACGGAAACAGCCGTCTTTTTAGACTGCCGGCAGCACCTTGCGACCTTGACAGCGGCGGCCCTGGTGCCACCCTCCCGCCAACGCAACAGGAGGGGACACCATGCGCTTCGGCCTGATCATCCGCGGCCAGTATCCGCAAGGCGACGACATGCGTGTCCGCTTGAAGGAGGATCTGGAAGCGGCCAAACGAGCGGAGCAACTCGGTTACGACATCATCGCCAAGGGATCGCACTACAGTTCTTACCCGTTCCAGTACATCCAGCAGATCCCCTATCTCTGTCAGGTCGCAATGATCGCGCCGAAGCTGCGCCTTTGTCCCGGCGTGGTTCTACTGCCGCTGCACAGCCCGCTGCACGTCGCCGAGGAACTGGGGTCGCTCGACGTCATGTGCGACGGCAAATTGGTCTTCGGCGCCGGCATCGGCTACCGCGAAGTGGAGTTCAACGCCTTCGGCTCCACCCAGAAACAATCCGGCCCAAGGTTCGAGGAGTGCCTCGCTGCCGTAAAACGCTTATGGACCGAAGACTTCGTCACGATGACCGGCAGTTACTTTAAACTGGACCACGCCAACTGCACGACCATGCCGGTCCAGAAACCAATGCCGCCAGTGTGGATCGGCGCCAACGCGAATGTCGGTATCCGGCGCGCCGCGCGCATGGCGGACACCTGGTTTATCAACCCGCACAACAAGATTGACACTATCGCGCAACAGATGGAGGTGTATAAGCGCGCCTTGGACGACTGCGGCAAACCATTCCCCAACGAACTCCCTATGGCCCGTGAGGTCTTCGTCGCGCCCACCCGCGCGGAAGCCATCCGCCTCGCCAAACCGTCCTTGGAAACGAAGTATAAAGCGTACAAAGACTGGGGGCAGGACAAGGTGATGCCGTCGGGTGACGCGTTCAGCATGGATTTCGAGGACTTGATGAACGACCGCTTCCTGTTCGGATCGCCTGGTGAAGTGGTTGAGCAGATCCTCACGCTGAAACGCCGATTTGGCGTCAATACGCTGATCCTTGGCATTCACTGGGTTGGCATGCCGGCTACCCTGGCAATGGAACAGATGCAGTTGATCTCGGAAGAAGTATTCCCCGCGGTCCGCTCAGCCTGAGGCGGCCCCATTTCATAAAGGCGGCCAGATGCCCTCGGGCCGTCGTTCAAATAGCCGGATGGCAGCCTGAGCCGCGACGTTAGTTTGTTGTATGCAGGCCGCAACCGCCTCTTGACGCCGCCGCCCTCCGATAGCTCACACTGCCACTGAACCGGGGGAATCAGAATGAAAATCGGCGCCGTCATGTTCTTCACCACCGACTCCATGCAGCCCGCCCCGCTCGGCCGAGCGCTGGAGGAAAGGGGCTTTGAATCGCTGTGGGTGCCGGAGCACACCCATGTGCCCTCGACCCGATTGTCGGAGTATCCCAGCGGCGGCCCATTGCCCCGGCCCTATTACGACATCTACGACCCCTTCCTGGCGCTAAATACCGCCGCGACCGCAACCACAAACCTGAAGATCGGCACGGGTATCTGCCTGGTGGTGCAACGAGATCCCATCGTGACGGCAAAGATGGTGTCCTCGATTGACCAACTCTCGCGAGGGCGCTTTTTGTTCGGCGTAGGAAACGGCTGGAACCGCGACGAAATCGAAAACCACGGCACCGCGTTTTCAACACGCAATAAGCTGGCCCGCGAGCGGATCGAGGCCATGCAGACGATCTGGACCCAGGACGAACCCGCGTATGAAGGCGAATTCGTGAAATTCGGGCCAATGAGCCAATGGCCCAAACCGTTTCAAAAACCCTACCCGCCCATCATCGTCGGCGGTGCCTTCCCGTATGCAGCGCATCGCGCTATCCGTTACGGCAACGGCTGGATTCCCCGCGCCGACCGGCTAGAGCACGATGGCGTCGGCACGGTCATCAAGAAGTTTCGCGACATGGCGATCGAGGCCGGGCGCGACCCCGCTTCCCTGCCGATCAGCATCTTCCGCGTCCCTGACGACCTCGCGAAGCTTCGCTTTTGCCAAGAGATTGAGGTCGATCGTGTCGTGTTCAGCCTGCCGGCCGAGAATGAGGATAAGGTTCTGCCCATCCTCGACCGGTGGGTCGAGGTTAAGCGCACTTTGGGGATCTGATTCACTTCGTCACGGGCCGCACGTGCTACCTGCTACCGACCCGCGAAGCAATCATGGAGGGCGGCCCGGAAACTGCTCCCCCCTGCAGCTCGCCGAACAAGCCGCGTCCCTGGGCTTCGCCTCCCTCTGGATCGGCGGCTCCCTGACCCCTCGGCCCCGCCACGAACCGCTGACGTTGCTCGCCGCGGTATCGAGTTCGAACATCGGGTCTGACAATCGGCACGGCGACTCGCCGGCGGCCGCGCGGTTGATCATCCCTGATGATCCGAGCCAGTTGGTTGCAACGGCGAGGGCGTCCTAACGCGCATACCGGCGGTGATGCCGATCGGCGGATTAAGGATAAGCTGATCGCCCGCTTTCAAACCGGAGCGCACGTTGACCGTAGCGCCGTTATCGGCGGCCACATCGAGATGCCGGATCTGCGCCACGCCGTTCTCTTCAACCGCGGCCTGCAACCCGTCCTTGTCGAAGATGACCGCCTGTGACGGCACAGCGATGACCGGCTGGGGCTGCAGCTCGTCCAGGCGCACGACCGTATACATGCCCGGTGCCAGGGCGCCGTCCTTATTGTCGACATCGACCTCGGCGAGCACCGTTCGCGTGGCGTCCTGCAGTGCGCTGGCATTGCGCGCAAGCCGGCCGTGGAACACCCGACCAGACAATTCCGGGACCGTCACCTCGGCCTGCTGGCCATCCTTGAGGCCGAAATAATCATTCTGCGGGACGTAGATCTGCACCCGCAGAACATCAGTATGCGCGATGGCGAACAGCGGCGTTCCGCTGCTCGCATTGGCGGTGACCAGGCTGCCCACATCGATCTGCCGGGTTGTGATCACGCCATCGAACGGCGCGACCACGCGCTCGAACCCAGTCAGTTGCTCCAATTGGTCGACCTGTGCCTGCTGCGCCTGCAGATTGGCGCGCGCCACCCCGACGGCGGCGACGCTGGCGGCGTAACTCAGCCGAGCCTGGTCGCCTTCCTGCTTGCTGGTCCAGCCGTCCTTCGTCAATTGCGACTGACGGCCGTTGGTCACCTTGGCAAGCTCCATGTTGACCTGCGACTGCGCCAGTGCAGCCTGCATCTGCGTCAGTTGGGCCCGCGCCTGGGCATACTGCTGATCGAGATCAGGCGCGGCGATCACCGCCAGCACGTCGCCGGCATGCACGCGACTGCCGATGTCCACGTAGCGCTTGCTGATGTATCCAGTCGCACGGGCAAACAACGTTGCGGCATCGAACGCCTGCGTCGACCCGGTAAGCTCAATTCGCGGCGGCGTACTGAGCAGCTTGAGGACCTCGGTGTGCACGACCGGCACAGCGTCACGTTCGGTATTCAGCGTGGCGATCGTCTCGGCGTGACGTTCCGCCTCGCCCCACGCGCCGACGCCGACCAACCCGGCCAAGACGGCTACGGCGGTGAGGCCGACCCACTGTGCTATGCGGCGACGATGCCGTTCCTGGTTTGGATCGGCCGATGGCAGTTGCTTCTGTTCGGCTGGCAGGACTTCCGATTGCCGCGGCGATATTTGGTCCATTGGTGTGCTCCGGGCTGCATCAGCGACGGCTGTTATATGTGTCCGCGGTCGAACTTGCCGAAGACGGAATATAGGTAGGGGACGAACAGCAGTGTGGTGATGGTTCCGATGGCGACGCCGCCGATCACGGCCCGGGCGAGCACTGCGTTCTGCTCCTCGCCGGGGCCGCCGATCGCCATCGGCAGCATGCCGACGATCATCGCCGCGGCGGTCATCAGCACCGGGCGCAGCCGCGTGGTGCCGGCGGAGAGTGCGGCCTCGAACGCGCCCATGCCGAGCTCGCGCTGCTCACGTGCGAAGGTGACCAGCAGGATGGAGTTCGCCGAGGCAACGCCCACCGCCATGATCGCCCCCATCAGAGACGGCACGCTGAACATCGTTCCTGTCGCGAACAGGAGCAGGATGATGCCGCTGCCCGCCCCAGGCAGCGCCAGGATGACCGCGAGCGGGTCAACGAAGCTTTGATAGTTGACCACCATCAGCGCGTAGACAAATACCGCGGCGAACAGCAGGCCGATGGTTAGATTGGTGAAAGCATGAGCCATGCTGTCGATCTGACCGAGGATGACGATGCGATCAGCGGGGCCGAGCTTGCTTTGCATCTCCTGCACAACCTTCCGGATCGCCGCGGCGGTGCTGCCGAGATCGCGGTCCTGCACGCTGGCATAGACGTCATAGACCGGCTGTATGTTGGCATGGTTGTAAACCGACTGCACCGGCACCCGCTGCGCCGTGGCAACATTGCCCAGCAGATTCGGTACGATGTTGTTGCCGGACTGGGTGCCGGAGATCGGCGTATTGTCGATGTCCTGCTTGCTGGCGACACGGTATTCCGGCGTCTGCACCGCGAAAAAATACGGAATGCCGTTTTTCGGATCAGTCCAGAAATTCGGCGAAACCTGCTCCGACGAACTCAGGCTGATATTCACGTCGTTGGCGACCGTGCTGACGTTGAGGCCGAGTTCCTGGGCGCGCGTGCGATTGATCGTGTACTCGAACTCCGGCGCATCCAGC
Source organism: uncultured Pseudomonadota bacterium (assembly GCA_963832865.1). GTDB lineage: Bacteria > Pseudomonadota > Alphaproteobacteria > Acetobacterales > Acetobacteraceae > Rhodopila. The sequence goes on along the minus strand of CAWHWH010000063.1, from coordinate 29,100 downwards.
TCCTGCTGTATGTGCGCATCCACGATGCCCGGGATGGCGGCCAGGCGTTTCTGCAGCTCCTTGGCGATGACCTGGTTGGCGGCACGGTCGCGGCCTTGCACCCGCACGTCGATCTGCGAGGGCACGCCGAAATTCAGCACCTGTGTCGCCATGTCGGCCGGCTGGAAATAGAATGCGACATCGGGGAACGCCACAGGCAGCTCGCGTCTCAGCTTCTTGACATAGTCCGCGGTAGGCGCGTGGCCCTCGTTCAGTTGCAACATGATCTGGCCGTCGTTGACACCGATCGTGCTGCCATCGGTGAAGGCCAGATTAAACAAACGCGCTGGCAGGCCGATATTGTCGAGCACGAGCCCGAGATCCGATTGCGGAATCTGCTGCCGGATGTTGTCCTCGACCGCGTGGAAGATTTGCTCGGTTCGTCTCGATGCGGGTGCGCGCCGGGGCCCGAACATGCAACTCGATCAGCCCCGCGTCCACTGGCGGAAAGAAGTCGGAGCCCACGAACAGCGATATCACTGCCGCGCCGGCCACTATCGAGCCCGCAACGAGCGGCGTCAGCACCCGCCGGCGCAGAATTCCCGCGAGCAGCCAGCCGTAGAAGTCGCGAAACCGGTCGAAGCCGGCATTGAATCGCTCATGGAGGCGTCCGAACCACCCCTTCGGAGCACCGTGACTGGCATACTCCTTGCGCAGCAGCAGGCGGATGATGATCGGGGTCAGCGTGCGCGAGATGCCGTAAGAGGCCAGCATCGCGAACACCACCGCCATGGCGAGCGGGGTGAAGAGGTATTTCGACGCACCCTGCAGGAAGAACACGGAGACGAAGACGCAGCAAATCGCGAGCGTGGAGATCAGGGTCGGCACGGCGATGCCGGCCGCGCCCTCCAGCACGGCTGGCTCGAATGTCCGCCCCTCCTCGAGCAGCCGGTGGGTGTTTTCGATCGTCACCGTCGAGTTGTCCACCAGAATGCCGACGGCAAGCGCCAGCCCGCCCAGGGTCATGGTGTTGATGGTCTGGCCGAGCGCCGACATCACCGCGATCGAGGTGAGGATCGACAACGGAATTGAAACCATCACCACGAAGGTTGAGCGCCAGGAGCCGAGGAACAGCAGGATCATCAGCGCCGTCAGGCCGGCTGCGATGGCGCCCTCACGCAGCACGCTGCTGATCGCGTTTTGCACGAACACCGACTGATCGAACAGCATGTGGATCTGCATGCCGGGGGGCGCTGCCTTCTGGATGGAGGGCAGCGCAGCCTTCACGTTCTTCACAACATCGAGCGTGGACGCGTCGCCGTTCTTGATGATCGTGAGCAGCACTGCTCGCTTGCCCTCGGCATGCACGATGTTCGCCTGGGCCAACCAGGAATCCGCCACATGCGCCACGTCGGACAGATAGACGGTGGTCGGGCCGACCTGCTTGATCGTCAGGTGCTGCAGCGCCTCGATCGACAGCGGCATCGCGTTCACCCGCACGATGAACTGCTTGTCGCCCAACTTGGCATCGCCCGCGGGCAGCGTGAGGCTCTGGGCGTTCACCGCGTTCACAACGTCGTTCGGCGTGACGCCGCGGGCGCGCAGCGCGTCCGGGTCGAGATAGACCATGATCTGGCGATACTTACCGCCAGCCGGGGTCGGCAGTGTGATGCCGGGAATTGGCGCAAGTTGCTGGCGTACCTGGTACAGGCCGTAGTCGTACAGCTGCTGTTCGTTCAGCGTGTCCGAGCTCAGGCTGAGCTGCAGTACCGGAACTGACGAAGCGTTGTACTGGACGATGATCGGCGGCTGGACCCCGGCGGGCATCAGGGCGCGGATCGAGTTACTCGCCGAGACCAATTGGGCGATTGCAAGACTGATGTTTACATTCGGCTGGAAATAGACTTTTTCGACCGCGATGCCTTCCAGCGTCTGGCTTTCAATGTTGCGCACGTCGCTGACGCTCGCACTGATCGAATACTCGCTGTAGGTGGTAATTCGCTGCTCCATCTCCGCCGGAGACAACCCAGTATACTGCCAGATAACTGTTACCACCGGGATGTTGATTGCAGGGAAGATGTCCTTCGGCGTGACCAGGATCGCGCTGCAGCCTAGGAACAGCATGAGCCCAGCCAGCACATAGAACGTGTGCGGAAATCTGAGCGCAAAGCGGACTATACCCATCGGAAAAGCCCTTTAAACGGCTAGGTCGCAACCGCTATCGGAGAAACCCTCCACCAGACGATGAGTCTCGGAAGTGGCAGGCTGGACGACGTTACTGAACTTCGAAGCCCTGTGCCGAAGGGGTGCCCACGCGATGGCTCAGCACAACAGTGGATGATTGGTGTTTTTGTCCGAATTTCCATATCCGCTCGGGCGAGAAGTCCTGAATTCCGCCTACATGGACACTGCTCGCCGGATAGTAATGCTGCATCGCAGCATTGGACTTATGCGTCAGGCGGGGAGAAGTGGCCGAGGGTGCGACCGGCCGCCCGAAGGCTGCAACCTTGGGCGCGCTCAGTTCCCCATTGATCCACGGGAACCGCCTGAACGTTCGGCATGGCGTTCAGCACTTTGTCAGGCGAGGCCGCTGCAGGTGCCGACGCGGTCAATCGCCGGTCCTGCAATCGTATGGAGGGTCGCCAACCGATCGCCCAGCCGAGCCACGGCGGCCTCATCTAGCCGGGCGCGGGCACCTTCCATCACGCGGTTTGCCAGCGCCAGCAGCCGCCCCTGAACCGCCGGGTCGCCCGTGGTCACTGCAATGTCACCCAGCGTACGCAACAGCCGCAGGCTCACCGGCAGGTCGCTCTCGGCGTAGTGACGGATTTGCTCGAAGGCGGTCTCCAGCAACCCATCGATGTCAATCCACGGCATCGTCACCCGGTGCACGTGCGGGGGATCGAACAGCGTGCTGGCCGGCGGGTCGCGGCTCACCCAACGGATCATGATGCGGCCAAGCTGATCCAAGCAGGTGATCGCCGTGCTTGGATCGTTCACCGCCGGCGAGATCGCCCGCAGCCCAATGTCGACAATTTGGATGACGCCGAACTCAACATCCTGCTGCAACGTGCGCGCGGGGCCGATATCGAAGGTCGCCAGCAACGCCGCCTGGACCTCTTCATCCAACCGGTCGGCGCGGTTCACGATCAGCAGGGGCACGCCCTCCGGCACGAAGTGGCCGACCCGGCGCGTGACCCGCACCAGCAGCCGGGCCGCTTTGGCCTCCGCCACAAGCCGTGCCGTGTCGACAAAGCGGATATAGCCGGAGACCGGACAAGCGACCGCCGAGGATGGGGCCGTCCAACGCGGTGCTGGCGGTTCGGCGCGGGAGATGCGGCTGCGCGGATACGGCATCAGTTCGTCGATCACACGTTCGGTCTCGCCAGCGATCCGGTCCACGATATGGTTGACACTGATTGCCTGGCTGATGTGATTGATGAAGAAGATCAGCCAGCCGACGCACAGCAGCGCCAGCAGCATCGCGCCGGCCACCGTAGCCACCGGACTGAACGGGACCGGCAGCGCACGCGCCGCCGGCAGGGCGGCCATGCAGTAGCTGAACGTGCCGAGAAAAATGCCCAGCGTCCACTGCGTCGTGCGATCGCGGACGAAGCTCACGAGGATGCGCGGCGAGAACTGCATCGACGCGAGCGTGAGCGTCATCAACAGGATCGCGAAGACGATCGACACGACCGTCATGATCGACGCCGCGATACCCGCCAGGATCACCTGGGCAACCTGCGGATCCGAGTGCGAGGGAAACAGCACATGCGGCACCCAGGCATCCAGCGGGGGAAATGCCTCCTCGAATTCCGAGAACAGCATTCCAGTCGCGCCGAGCACCAATGCGATTGCCAGCGGCCGCACCAGAAAGCCGCCGCGTAGCGCGTAAAGGACCGCGCGCATCATTAGTGTGAGCCGACGGCGGCGCTTCGGACCAGGTTGGCGGGGCAGTTCAGGTCTCCTGCATATGTCTGCGATCCTGATCATCGGCGAACCCGTGAGCCGCGTCATGTGGTTTCGCCGAACCCGCCATCATGCCGAAACGCGAAGGACCAGCGCACCTGTTTACCGTTTGGCGAACAACTCAGCGCGGGGCAAGCGGCGGAAGCCACCGCGAGGCTTTGGCGGGTGGCTCGGATTGAAGCGTTGCCACGATCACTCCCGCGCTGCTCATCGGCGCTCCCAATGTGCACGAAGATCGCTGATGTCCAAAAATGCGACGCCCCTTTTGCAGTGCGGTGACATGGGTCATCAACTCAGAAGACGCGATTTGAAACTTTGCTGACTTCAGCCCACCCACACCGTTGACAGTTCGACACCCACCGCTGACGCTGCCATAGCGACATTTGCTGCTACGGCCAGACCGCCATGCGGGAGCGGGGCGTCACAAGGAGGCACGATGGCGGACCACTCTAGCCAGAACCCCTCCGCGGCCCGGCTGCAGGGCAGCGGCGAGATCGTTCACCGCGATCTTGGGCCGCGGGGGCACCATTGGCATTTGCCTGCAACTCTTGCACGCAAGTGCCGGACCGCAACGCTACACATCTTATTGGCCTTCGCCGTCGTCAGCGTCGTGTCGCTAGCCGCGGGCGCCCATGATGCCGTAGCCGCGGCGCTGACGGTAGAGGGCGGCGAAATCACCGACGTGCCACCCGACTCCGACTGGGGTTCGCAGCTTCAAAGGAATCCCCTTTGCTGCACCCCCCGTTGGCGAACTGCGCTGGAGCCCACCCCAGCCGGTGAAGCCCTGGTTTGGCGAGCGGAGCGCAGAACAATTCGGACCTCGATGCATGCAAACCGGGCAGCTCGGCGACGTCGATCCCTCCAATCAGCTCATGAGCGAGGACTGCCTGTATCTGAACGTCTGGACCCCGGCGAAGTCGGCCGATGACCGGCTGCCGGTCATGGTCTGGATCTACGGCGGCGGCTTCAAGATCGGGTCCGGCTCCGAGCCCTGGTACGACGGTGACGAATCTTGGCCAAAAAAGGGGTGATCGTTGTCACGGTGAACTATCGCTTGGATGTGTTCGGGTTCCTGTCCCATCCCGAGCTTACGGCCGAAAGCAACGACCATGCGTCGGGCAATTACGGGCTGCTGGACCAAATCGCCGCGCTCGGATGGGTCAAGCGCAACATCGTGGCGTTCGGTGGCGATCCCGATCGGGCAACCGTTTTCGGTGAATCCGCTGGGTCGCTCTCTGTCAGTGCATTGATGGCCTCCCCGCTCGCCCACGGTTTGTTCCAGCGCGTCATCGGTGAGAGCGGCGCAATGCTGTTCCCTGACAAGTCTCCTTTCGCCTTGGCGCCCCTGGCCAAGGCGGAACAGGCCGGGCTGAAATTTGCTGATATCTTGTCCGCCCACTCCGTCGCCGAATTACGCGAAAAGCCGGCCGAGGCAGTGCTGGATGCCGTAGTCAAGAATCCCGACGTCCCGCGGATGTCCCGTGGTCCTATCATCGACGGCCGGGTGCTGCCAGTGAACCCGACGGAGATCTTCACTAAGGGCCTACAAAGCGACGTGCCGATGCTGGCCGGCTCGACTTCGGATGAGGGGACCCTGTTCACGGGTCGGGCACAGCAGTTGACGCCTGAGACCTATGCGGAGCAGGTAGACAAATACTTCGGCAATGCCGCTGAGTCGGTTCTGAAGCTCTATCCGGGCGGCACACCGGAAGAAACGAAGGCGTCCTTCGCGTCGCTGTTCGGAGACCAGCTTATCGCCTACCCGACGTGGCTATGGAATGAATTGCAGGCCAAGACCGGCAAGGCCGCTACTTACCGCTACCTGTTCGAGCTGCGGCCGCCGGCGCCCGAGCTTTCGCGGACGCCGCTGGCAGCCGCTGGCGCGTTCCATACGGCGGAGATCGTTTATGTCTTCGACAACCTCCAGGTCCGCGACTGGCCCTGGCGGCCGGAGGATCGGCGCATGGCGGAGATCGCCTCATCCTATTGGGCGAACTTTGCCAAGACCGGGAACCCGAACGGACCGGGCCTGCCAGACTGGCCCGCATACACTGGGCCAGACGGCACGGTGATGAGGCTTGCCGAACAATCCAGTGCCGGGCCCGATCCACGCCTTGTCCGTTACCATCTCCTCAATCAATTTTACTTTAACAAGCCGCAATAGGCTAGCTAAATATTGATACAGCATTGAAAATATACTTACTTCGGACGCCACGCCCTCTTCTAATTGGGTCGTTCGCGGGGCTGATCCATCACGGTCGTACAGGGGAATCATCCATGACATTTCATGGATCGGCATTGCCAAAACGCTCAGTCAGACCTAGCGATATCAACCTCAACGGAGCGGCGGTTTCGCCGCCTCGGCCCATTGCGCTGGCCTGCAACAGCGTTGCGACCCGATCGGCCAAATGGTCGCCGGTAACCGGCTTGCGAAGCAGACTGAACGAGCCATCCAGTCCCCTGCCAACAGCGAGTGCGGCGGTCTCGCCGGCATACCCCGTGAGCAGGATGGCGGGCAGTCGCGGTTTGCGTATTTGTGCCGCGCGAATGAGAGACACGCCGTCCATACCCGGCATTGATAGGTCCGAGATGATCAGGTCCACGGGGCAACCTGCGTCCAGCAGCGCGAGTGCCCGCCGACCTCCTTCCGCTTCAATAACGTCGTAGCCACGGTCGATCAGTTGTTCAGCGACCACCTCCCGAACTACCTCCTCATCTTCCACTAAAAGAAGGCTAGGCTTTTTTTCGCCGTTGATCGAAGCAGCGGGCTTTCTTGAATGGTCAGGCCGCACGATCTCTGTGCCGCTCACGGGCAGCCACAATGCCACCACCGTTCCGAGGCCCGGATCGCTGGAGATAGTAAGCGCACCGCCTGACTGCTGGGCAAAGCCGCGAGCCATGGGCAGACCAAGGCCGGTGCCTTTGCCCTGCTCCTTTGTGGTGAAGAAGGGTTCCATAACGCGCGGGAGCGTTGCGGCTTCGATCCCTGTTCCAGTGTCAGCAACAGTAAGACGCACATATGTCCCCGGCTCGAGCCCTTCCGCATGGCCATTGTCCATTATCCGCTCGGGGGTGGCAGCGATGGTGATCGTGCCGCCCTGGGGCATCGCGTCGCGCGCATTGGTGGCGAGGTTGACCACCACGGACTCTAACTGGCTTCCGTCGGCGAGCACCGCCGGCAGCCCCTGAGCCACGTCCAACTCCACCCTGATGGCAGAACCCAATGTGTGTGCGAGTATCTCGCGCAGGCCGTAGAGCAGTGCGGTGATCTGCACCGGCGCGGCGCGCAACTCGCCTCGCCTGGCGAAGGCGAGCAGACGCCGGGTTACGGAGGCACCTCGCCATGCCGCGTCTTCTACGAGCTTCGATAGCCGCTTCACGGTATCCGCACTATCCGCGTGCCGGCCAATCAGGCTGGCGCCTCCGGAGACAGCTTGCATGACGTTGTTGAAATCGTGCGCTATGCCACCAGCGAGTTGCCCGAGCGCACTCAGCTTCTCGGCTTGGGCCAGTCTGGTCTGCGCCGCTTCACGTGCCTTGACCTCTTCGATCACCCGGCTTTCGAGTTCATTGTGGGCCTGCAGGAGCCGAGCTTCTCGCTCGCGAAGGGCTGCTGCCGAACGTTCAAGCGCTGCCTCGCGACCCGCGGCCTCCGCCACGTCGACGTTTGTTCCGAGCCAGCGACGCACCCGCCCCTCGGCGTCGTGGACTGGCACGATGCGCGTCAGGAACATGCGGAACACGCCGTCGGCTCCCCGCAGCGGAAATGTCATTTCCAACGGCTCGCCGGTCGATAGAGAGACACGCCAACGCTCGAGCGCGCTCGGCAGCGCCTCCGGATCGTACACTGACTGCCAGCCCCAGCCCTCCATCTCGGAACGTGTGGTGCCCGTGAAATCATACCAGCGCTGGTTGTACCAGTAGACGTGCCCATCTGGCTCGGCCATCCAACACAGCACAGGCAAACCCTCCGCCAGAGTGAGAAATTCCTCCGCGGTCCGCTCCAGCGCTACTTTCATGCGCGCCTGCTCGACGGCTGCCCAAGTCCGGGTGGCTACCTCCTCTATCAACTCCACCTCGCCCGTCGTCCAGGTGCGCGGCTCACGATGGGCGAGATAGAGAAGCGCATGCAAGCGCTCCTGCCGCACCAAGGGCACCACGATAAGCGAGCGCGTGTCCATCGCTTGATGCGGCGGACTTCGCTCGCGGGTACGATGATCAGAGACCACGTCCGTCACCACAAGTGTGCGCCCGGCACGCAAGTCTTCGATGATCTCGGCGCCAAGAACAGAGAGATCAAGCGTGCCGATGGCGGCTGCGACCATGCCATCGCGATATTCATAGCCCATGGTCACCCGTTCCGCAGTTACATCAATTTCGCCGTAACCGACGCGACTCACCGAAAGGTGGCTGCCGAGCGCAGCGGCCGCAGCGTCCATCGTCTCGTCCGGCGTGGTCCGTCGTTGCCGGCATGCGAGCTCGAGCAGCAGTGCTTGCCGGCTCTCCACTTGCTTACGCGCTGTCGTCACCTCGGAGAACAGCATAGCGCCCCCGATTGTGCCGTCTGCCTGGTGCCACGGAGTCATCTCCCAGCGCATCCAGTCGGTGGAGCCGTCCGCCCGCGGAAATTCGTCGTCATCGGCACAGAGTGTCTCGCCCGCTAGAACACGCCGGTGAATCTTACGCCGATCTTGAGTGCATTCAGGAAAAACCTCGTAGTGGCTGTGATTGATCAAAACCCCTTTGTCCACTGCATCATGCAACTTGTAGTCCCTAATGTAACGTCGATTTGCCAAAAGATAGCGCATGTTTCTGTCAAACATCGCAATGGCGGCAGGTGCCCGCTCCACCAACAGCCGCAGCCGGTCTTCGGAAGCAACGAGCTGTGCGGATAATTGCGTCCGAGTTATCTGGCGCAAGGCCAGAACGGCCGCCATGGCTGCGCCAAGCAAGGTAAAAAGACCGACCGCGGCAAGCGCGTAGGAAAGGTGGCGGTCGCGGTTAAAAGCCTCGTCGACTGCAACGCTCAGCAGAGACTGCTGCCGCTGCTCCTCAGCAATTGCCGCGCCGACGATGGACCGAGCCATTGTCCGGCTCTTTCCGCGCGCGTTCGTGATGATCGCGACCGCACCCGGCTGATCGCCGGCCTGCACGAGTGCAACGACTTCTGAAAGTTCGGCGATCTTCGCTGCGATGATGTTGCCCAACTCGCGGATACGCGCTTGCTGGATCGGACTGTCCAGAGTCATTTCGGCTAATCGATCGAGAGACGCCCCAACCTCTTTGCGTCCCGCTTCATAGGGCTCGAGAAAACCAGGCCTCGCAGTCATGACGTAACTACGTTGGGCCGTCTCAGTGTCTTGCAGCGCCGCGAGAAGATGCTGCGCCTCAAGAAGCACGGCTTGAGTGCGGACCTCCCGAAGTTCGGCTTTCGTGCGGTCGGATGAAGCGCGCTCGCCGCTCCAGATAATGGCGGATAAGATCAAAAAAAAGCCTAGAAGTATTCCAGCCGCTGTCACCCAAAGGAATCTTGCCGCGCCATCACCCTTGCCGGCGAGAGGAAGTCTCAAGCGTTGCCCTCCCCCACAACAACGACAGTGACCGGAGCGGCTCAGGGCACGCTCGGACGGGCGCTTCTCATGCGCCTGCTCGAGCTTTGTCCCAAAGATCTGCAAAAGTAAAGGTATATTCCGGGAAAATTGAGGACAACGACCTTTTCGTAATGAATATCAAGCTCATTCAGCGGTTCGCTCAAGGGGCGCGCGAGCGATCCCAGGCTGTCGACCGCAGCCTGTCGATCCGCACGAAAGGCCTGAGGCGGGCAGCCGACTTCCCTAAAAAGCGCGGTTGGCGCTGAACAACCCGATCGAAGCCCGCGTTGACCGCGGTCACCTGCTAGCGTCCACGGCAAGAGGCGGGACAACATGCGCTGATATCCGGTCTTTCCGCATCCGAACCAGGGCGAGACTTGCGCCGGCTCATGGCACTTTACGGATCCTTGCATACTGCGTGAGATTGGTCTGTCAACCACTCATTCTTGCTGTGCCCTCGCTGGACTCCTCGACCGCAATGAAGTTATCCGGGTTGGGTGCCAATGTGCCTCTACCTCCAATTGGAAACACCATGCCCAATGTTTCTCTGGTCCTTCGCCGATGACGCCTGATGTCGCCCAACGATTCACCACAATCGCCCTTGGACATGTCACTCGCGAGTACCCCAACAGGTTGGACCACGTTCTGGCGGGTCCGGAAGACGCGCGCTGCCCAGCGGAGCTGCACCCGGTCTTTTACGGCAGCTTCGACTGGCACTCGTGCGTACACGCCTACTGGATGTTATCGCATCTCTACCGGCGCTTTCCCAGCATGCCAAACGCCGCGGCGATCCGCGCCCTGTTCGACTCGCACCTGACCCCCGGCCGGATCGCTGGTGAATGCCGCTATCTCGCTCGCCCCGCAACACTTGGGTTCGAGCGCCCCTACGGCTGGGCCTGGCTGCTCAAGCTGGCCGCCGAGCTGGCGCTGCATGAGACATCGGAGGGCCGAGCCTGGTCAGCTGCCCTGGAACCGCTGGCCGGTATATTCGCTCAGCGCTTCAAGGCATTCCTGCCGATCGCCACCTACCCTGTACGGGCCGGCGTGCACTCAAATACCGCCTTCGGCGTGCGGCTGGCGTTGGATTACCCGGACGAGGCCCTGCGCGCACTGCTGATCGATGCCGCCCGGCGATGGTACTCGGATGATGCCGACTGCCAGGCCTGGGAACCGGGCGGCGACGAATTCCTGTCCCCCGCCCTGATCGAAGCCGAGTGCATGCGAGCTGCCCTGCCCGCCCCCGAGTTCCGCCACTGGTTCGAGGCATTCTTGCCTCGGTTGGGGCAATCGCTGCCAGTGACTTTATTCACCCCCGCCAGCGTCAGCGACCGCAGCGACGGAAAGATCGCGCACCTCGACGGATTGAACCTCAGTCGCGCCTGGTGCTGGCGCGCCCTGGCTGAATCAACTCCTGATCCAGAGGCAGCGCGGCGCACCGCGCAGGCGCATATCGATGCCAGCCTGCCACATGTCAGTGGGGACTACATGGGGGAGCACTGGCTCGCCAGTTTTGCGGTGCTGGCGCTGGGGTGACCTCTTTAGAACAGGGCGATGATCGGCTACGCTCGCTATCTTCACGAAGGAGCAGCGAATGGCCGGTCAGGTCGAGGCGAAGCTGGCGGAACTCGGCATCACCCTGCCGCGCCCGATGCCCCCGATCGCGAACTACGTGCCCTACGTCGTGACCGGCAGCCTGGTTGTCGTCTCCGGCCAGGTTCCGGCGATCGACGGCAAGATCGCGATCACCGGCAAGGTAAGCTGGGGTGTCTCAATCGAGCAGGCTAAGGAAGCGGCGCGGCTGTGCTTCATCAACGTGCTGGTGCACCTGAAAGCGGCCTGCGACGGCGACCTTGACCGGGTGCGGCGCGTGGTCCGTCTGGGTGGCTTCATCGCCGCGCCATCCGAGTTCAATCAGCATGCCCAGGTGATGAATGGCGCGTCCGATCTTGCCGTGGCGATATTTGGCGAGGCCGGGCGGCACGCTCGCAGCACGATCGGCGTCCCATCCCTTCCCGCCGACGCTGCTGTCGAGGTGGAGGGCCTGTTTGAAATCGCCTAGGCCGCCTCGGATGCCAGACGGTTCAGCAACCCTGACCCTTACGCTTCACGCCCGCATCGCGGAGGTCGACGCCGCTGACTGGGATGCCTGCGCCGGCGCCGGGAATCCTTTCGTCAGCCACGCGTTCCTGAGCGCGATGGAGGACAGTGGGTCGGCCAATTCGCGCACCGGATGGCTGCCGCAACACGCGGTCCTGCGACGCGATGGCGGCGAGATCGTCGGCGTCGTGCCGATGTATGTGAAGTCGCACAGCTACGGCGAATACGTGTTCGACCACGGCTGGGCCCACGCGCTGGAGCGGATCGGCGAGAACTATTACCCGAAATTACAGGTCGCGGCGCCGTTCAGTCCCGTACCGGGACCTCGCCTGCTCCGCCGTCCGGGTGTCGGCGTTTCGGTGGCGACCATGGCGAACGCGCTGGAACAGGCGTGCCAGTCGCATGGGCTGTCCTCGGTCCATGTCACTTTTTGCACCGAGGATGAGTGGAACGGTCTTGGTGAGGCGGGCTGGCTGCAGCGCATCGGCATGCAGTTCCACTGGGAGAACGACGGCTACGCGAACTTCGAAAGCTTTCTTGGCGCGCTGTCATCCCGCAAGCGCAAGGTGCTGCGCCGCGAACGTCGCGATGCCAACGCCGCCGGCCTGACGTTCCACACGCTTACCGGCTCTGACATCACCGAGCGGCACTGGGACGCGTTCTACGCGTTTTACCGGTCGACTGTGGACCGCAAATGGGGGTCGGCTTACCTAACCCGCTCGTTTTTCTCCCTGCTCGGTCAGCGCCTTGGGGACAGGGTTGTCCTGATGTATGCCGAAAATGCCGGCAAACCCGTCGCCGGCGCGTTGAACCTGGCCGGAGACGAGGCTCTCTATGGCCGCAACTGGGGCTGTCGGGGAGATTGGCCCTTTCTGCACTTCGAACTTTGCTACTATCGCGCCATCGATTGGGCCATCGAGCACGGGCTGAAGCGGGTCGAGGCTGGCGCGCAAGGACGGCACAAGATCCAGCGCGGCTACACGCCGCAGTCCACCTATTCGGCCCATTGGATCACGCACCCCGGGCTCCGCCGTGCGGTGGCGAACTTTCTGGTGGAAGAACGCGCGGGGATCGAGGCTGAAATGGCCTGCCTTGCGCAGGAGTCGCCGTTCCGCAAGGGCGAGGATTGATCGAGTACCGCCGGCGCCGGAAACACCAACAGTCGCTGCGCTCCTGTTCCTGCTGATCGACCGGACGCACGACGCGCGGGTGGCATCGGCGGCGATCCGAGTTGGCTCTTGACCGCAACGCATGGGCCGAACCATATACGCCGTCCTGCGCCCGGGGGTCCGGTGGCAGAGTGGTGATGCATCGGACTGCAAATCCGCGGATGCCGGTTCGATTCCGGCCCGGACCTCCAATAAATCAATGACTCAGTTTCGATTTTTGGTTTATGCAAGCCGGTAGTAATTTATGCGATGGCAACCGCCTGGAGAGAGCGGACGCCCTATGAACTGGCGCAGGATCGCTTAGGAAGAGCGATCCGGTATCCCGATCCTAATTTCCATCATCGAGCGCCGAATTGAACGCGACTCGCCGTTTCAGGTGGCGGCTTTGCGCAACCATCGTCTCCTTTCCCGGACGCTATGCTATGCGAAGTTCAGCACGTTTGTACTGCGACGGGGCGCCCTAGATTCCCATTCGCGCGACCGGACCATTAGTAGGCCGCCCTAATCGTGCGGGCACGTCGCTGCCTCACCTAAGCGGCGTCCTTCTTCTAGCGACGCCTCATCCCCAGGAATACGTTCTGTCATGTGACCACTCCGTCCCCCGGCGGGATTCCATATTTTGCCAACAGAGTCGAAAGCATGGCGCGCTCGTCTCTCTCCTGCTTTGCGGCTCGCTGGCGCCACAAGGCTTCCTGCTCAGCCAGTTCTTCAGCCGTCAGTGGACGCCAGTACGTGACGATGAATTCCGTATTCATGTCGGCTCCATCGTCATCCCGCTCGTACGCCTCCATGCTCACCTCGATCTCATCGTGGAGTTCCGGGGGCACCATCGCCAACCACCCGGCGATCCGGGCGCTGAAGCCCGTCAACGATCCATCGACATCGCCGCGGAAGATTTCAACGTACGTCATATTGCGCCGCGCCATTTGCCTCAATCTCGTCACCAGACTCTCCCGCTCACTGGGCGAAAGGGTACTGGTCGCACCCATTTCGTCGGATGCGAACAAGCCGCCATCGGCCAGCCCACGCACCACTACGGGCTGTGAGTCGAGACGAAAGTCTTTGCTTGGGCTGGCGTGCTTCGCTGAATCGTAGGCCCAACCGACGGGCACTGTGTAATGCTGCTTGGAACCATCTCTCGCGAGTAGTGTCATCTGTATAGTATCGCTCATAGATTACCACCTCCGGGTTCAGAGTGTGTCAGCCGGGAATTGTGGGGTCGATCGGCAACAAAGTTCGGGGTTGCCTGTCACCGCCGGGGTAGCGCCACTGCGGATGTCTGTCAACGCCGAAACTGCGAAAAAGTGACGCTGGCTCTGAAAAATCAGAGACAAACCGCCCGGTCCCGCGTGACCGAAAACTAAAGAACGAGGGATAACCGATTGATTACGAACTATCTCCCGCGGTTTCATTTATTTGTTTCCAGTCGTTTGTCAAGTGCCACTTTAGCCAGGACGGTTTGGCCTTCCCTGGCATGACCGGTCGCCAAATATCGACTTGACTCCATTGCCGGTTGAGGGATAGCCCGGCGGAATGGACGTTTGGACCCCGCGCACAGTGAAGGAACTCGTGGATCAGCACCGGCTGTCAGCGACCGACACCTACGCGCTCCACGTGGCTCTTTCGGTGCTGCGACCGCCGCACCAGAATGCGACGGATCGGCGACTTCGGAAGGCGATCAAGGCGGAACTAGACGCACGCCAGAAACCCACACCACCAAAGGATGAAATCGTAAAGAAGAGTCGCGACGAAGACTCCCATACGGAATCGAAACCGAGTCTCGATGGAGGCTACGATACGGAATCGGTACGGAATCTTGGGCAAGACACCGATGCTGAGTCAGGACGAGACGATCCGCTCGACGCATTGGACGATCACAGCACGCGCCAGCAGATCGACGCCCTCGGAAAGTTGGGTTTGCAGCACACACGCTTGGGCGACAAGCGGGTACTCTATGGCTGGTTAGCGGTGTTCGCCGCGCTGCACTTCATTGATCAGCACCTCGGCGAGCCAGACTATTACGAGGGCGAGTTCATCGACCACGCTATCGCGCTCGGCTTAGCGCGGTCAACGGCGTACAAGGTGCGCCATCTGCATCAGCATCGTGCGGATTTCATCGAGTGGGGCGAGCGCGTGGCACGCGATCGACAGGATAAGAAATCCACCAAGCTGTATCCGACGTTGAACGAAATGATTAAGCGGCATCCGCCACCACCTCGTAACAGCAGGAGGGCGCAACCGGAAAAAATGACGGCGTCGGAAAAGCTGGCGAAGGCGGAAGACGAGGCCGACAAGCTGGCAACCGAGAACACCAAGCTGCAACGCGCGGTGCAACAACACGCGGATGAAATCGCGTGGCTGAAAGCCGAACACGAAGCTGGTGATGGTATGCTGTCAACCGAGCTTGCCGAGGCGCAAGCCGAAATCACGCGGCTTCGGAAGGAACTTGCTCAACGTCCGCCGCGCGAAGCTCCGGCTGATCTCAGCGCAGAGGAGCAATTGGCGTTCAATTTGGACGAAATCCTCAGTCCCTGTCAGGCCCGCCCAGGAGAACCCGATCCACCAACACCGCCGATTGATCCGCCGCCGTCGCCAGACGACCGGGCACCGCCGATCGATCCGCCGCCGCCAGAACCCGAACCACCGCCTGAAAACCTAAGTGAGGCCGTCATGGACATCTGGACCATGAAAGATGACCGCACCTGCGACAATGTAGCGGCGACCCTTGGGCGATTCCCCATCGAGACCTGGAATGAAGACAACCGCGATCGACTGGCCGAGGAGTTGTGGAACGCCTGCGATCCGGGGGTGTGGCAGGGCGATAATGAGGACCGGGTCTTCCTAACCGAACTCTATTTCGAGCACGATCCGGCAACAAAACTATTCGCGGATGAATTCGGGGTGCTGACCGTTGACGAAAAACTCGGCTTGCAGATCGTCAGTTGGCAAGGAATCTGGCAGATGATGGCGCCCCACGTTAAGGCCCATCGCAAACGCGACGATAGGCGACGGCGGAATGACGAAGCCAACGCTATCTGGCCAGCAAACTGCCAGCAAAACGCAAACTGAGAGCGATGCACGAACGCATTGATCGCTTGCTGGAACTGAAACTGCTTATCCCAGACGAATTGCGCGTGGGGATCGATCGCATCATGGCAATGACCACCGACGATCCGGCGTTCGCAGATTGCATATCGGTTCGGCATTACATCGAACAGATACGTCGGGAAACCGGAGATAGGCCGTGAGGCCACGGTGAATGAGTATATCGGGGTGCTGGATCAAGATGTCTTCCGGCCCGTTAAGCGCATTCTCAACGACGACGGCATCATCTTGTGGATCAAGATCGGCGGCGACATGATCGCCAGTGGCAGCGTTCATCACCCTGACTATCTACTTTCAGGCAGCGACATATGTCGCAAACGCCCCATCAACCAAATGAACTAGAAGTGACGACTATGCTTGATTATGGCGTAATGAGGCAATAAACCAGGCTGGATCAATGAGTTATCGTACCGTACCCTCAATGAGAAAATAGAATTACTTGAGATTTTCGGTGAAGTCGGAACAATAATAACAGTCGTCTGCTACGAACTATCAGTCCAAGGGGTCTCTCCCCCAAGTCGATCGAGGAGAGATCAGTGGCCAGACATCCTGTGGACTACGTGGCTGCGTCAGCATCCATGAAGTCTGTCGCAGCATCTCGCAGCGCGAGCCGGAGCAATAAGCTCACCGTCACCAAGGCGGATCGCGCCGACGGCGAACGCATCATCACGCTGTGGCGACACTTTCTCAAGCAATCGCAAGCCGACGCACTCGCACTGGGGAAGGAGATCGACGAACATCTTGAGCGGAAGAACTTGCGACATGGTCAGACCGATCGCTATGCCACTGAGGTGTCCGGTCAGCATTGGGCATCGCTGCGCCGCTATCTCAAACTCTATCAACAGCGCGTCGATCTCCCCCAGGCTGAGGAACTAGCCGCCAAACATCCGGGATTTTTCGATCTCAACGTGTATCCCACCGAACCCGAACGCTCGCTGTCGCTCCTGCGATGGGCGAAAAAACAATTGAGCGCCGGTTCTTCCAGGTACCGGACCAACCCCTTTGCCCAAAATGGAAATTAACGCCACCGATACGGATTGGCAGCAGCGGTTCTCAATGCGAATAAGTCGCGCTCTAAATCGCAGCGTACGATGACCTGAGTCCGATATGCCACATATTGTGGAGTTATTGACTGGCTCCCACAGCATGCGGTGATTTTCTCTTGTGGGTAGGCTCGATCGTCGATTTAAGGGCGAGGGTGAGCGCCATTGCAGACATGATCGGGGCGTTGAGCGAAGTCTGCGCCGGTCTGCACGACCAGCGCAGAGGCCCGCGGCGCGACGGCGACTACACAATGGCGGACATTGGTCTGGCGGCGTTTTCGATCTTCTTCATAGGTGGTTGCGAGTTTCGGGCGTTTCCTTAACTAGTTGTATTATAGCCATATTTGGACTTTCTGGCCAGCGCCGCTCATGCTTCTCACGAAGCCATGTCCGGATGCGCCATATGACAAAGAGCCAAGCCACGACGCCGATTCCCGTGCAACTCTCCGGGCCGGAGTTCATCGCATTTATCTTCCCGCACCTCTCGATGCCCCGCCGCGGGTCGAAATGTAAACTGGGCTATCATCGCGTCTTCAATCTGATCCTGTGGGTCCTCTATACGGGTATGCAATGGAAGTGCATGCCAGTACCCAGAGCGGCCGACGGGACCGCCCTGATCCACTACACGACCATCTACAAGGTGTTCGCGAAATGGGCTGACGACGGCTCGCTCGAGCAGGCGTTCATCGCCAGCGTGCGGCATCTGGCGGAGCATCACCAGCTTGATCTCAGCATCCTGCATGGCGATGGCACCAACACCGTCGCCAAAAAGGGCGGCGATGGCATCGGCTATTCCGGCCACAAACATCAGAGGGGTGAGAAGATCATCGCGATCGTGGACAATAACGGCTTCGTGCTGGCTCCGCTTCCGGTGGCGCCGGTGAATGAGACCGATACCGTACTCCTGCCAGAGGGACTGAACACCCTGAAGCGCGTGGCCAGACTGACGGATCTGAACATTGACGGCTCGCATCTCAATCTCGACGGCGGATTTGACTCCCGGCACAACCGCAAAGCCATCTTCAACGCGGGTCTCATCCCGAACATCAAGGAAAACCCGCGCAACCGGAAGACCCCGAAGCGCGGGCGGAAGCGTTTGTTCAATGCCGCCATCCATTCGTTACGGCTCTGCGTGGAGCGGACCTTCGCCTGGGAGGACAAATTCAAACGGCTTCTGTTGCGCTTTGAGTTCAAACAACAGCGCCACTACGGTATGAAGTTGATGGCGTACACTTTGATCAATCTGAGGCATTTTTGCGGTGCCTGAAACTCGCAACCAGCTAAATGTATGGGGAGCTGAACGCAGCCAAAGACAACGCTGTCCTCATTCTTCCGTATTTTTCGGGCACGGGCCATGCCGCGGGCAAATTCGCGGAAACCGACCAGCAACCTGGCTACTGGGATAGCATCATTGGACCAGGCAAGCCGCTCGACACTGATCGATTTTGTATCGTTGCTGGCGATGGACTAATCAACCAGACCATTAGGGATGGCCATACGATAACAACTGGGCCAGCCTCCATTGATCCGAGCACGGGCAAGCCCTACGGCATGAGGTTTCCCATCTTGACGATCAGAGATTTGGTGAATGCCCAAAAGGCGCTCGTCAATTCGCTGGGCATCCAGAAGCTGCATGCTGTGATGGGCCTGTCGATGGGCGGGATCCAGAGCTTTGAATGGGCGGCTGTTTTTCCTGACTCCACCGATCGTATTATACCAATCGTAGGCGCGGCGGAGACAAACGGCTATTTCATCGAAAATATGGACGCTTGGACTTCGCCGATAAAGCTCGATCCACGTTGGGATCAAGGCGACTATTATGGCAAGGCCGAGCCGATAGATGGACTTGCCGCATCCTTCAAGATCGTCGTCTATGAAGCCCAAAATTGGGGTGGCGTATCGAGGACAGTTGGGCGCAGGTGGGCGCAGGAAGGCAAGGATCCAGCCAAGAGCTGGAACAATGAATTCCTGGCCGAGCAGACGCTGGACGGCATTGCAAAATCGTTGGCACAAGTCAATGACGCCAACTCTTTTCTCTACCAAGCTAAGGCAATCCAATCGTTTGTGGCGGGCGATGGCCCAAGCATGGATGCGGGATTGGCGAACGTGAAGGCTAAGCTGCTGATCCTGCCCGCCCAGACGGACCTCATGGTCTTTCCTAAATACTCCCAAGAGGCCACCGAGCACTTGCGACAGCTTGGTAAGCTGGCCGAATACCATGAGATCCCCGGTGATGGCGGTCACCTCGACGGGATATACAACATGGCGGCCGTCGGAGATTTGGTCGGAAAATTTCTGAAGCAGTAGTGCAGTGAAGGATTTCCCGGCTAAACATAAACCCACGTTCGACGCGGGTGCGGCTGGTTGTGCTATCCTGCTCCTGCTTGCCCTACGAGGCAGGCGGCCTTTCCGAATAACCACAGGGAGGAAAATCATAAATCGGCGTTCTGCAATTACTCTCGCTTCGGCGCTGCTGTGCTCGGGATTTGGGCTTTCCGGCGTCGCCGTCGCGCAGCAAACCGGCACACCAGCTGAGGCCAAAGCCATGCTGCAGAAGGCGGTCACAGAGCTGAAGGCCAACCAGGCCGCGGCCATCGCCAAATTCAACCAGGCCGATGGTGGGTTCAGAGATCGTGACCTTTACGTGTACTGTTTCGAAATGGGGACTGGCAAATTGACCGCCCATGTTAACCCTGCCCTGATGGGTACGGACGTGAGAGCGCTCAAGGAAAAAGACGGCTCTCCGTTGGGTCAGAAAGTCTATGACGCAGCCAAAGAGGGAACGGTCACGACGATCGGTTACAACTTCCCGAAGCCGGGCGGCACTGACCCGGTGCCGAAGGAAGCGTATGTCACCCGCGTCGGCGACCAAGGCTGCGGCGTCGGCTATTACAAGTAGACGACTCCATAGAAAATGATCTTGTGGGGAGCCGAAGTTCGGCTCCCCTGATCATTGATCGAGACAACTTTGGTTGCCCTTCCGAGCATTCACGGGGTCCTCGACGGGGCAGTGTCCCCTTCGGGCGCCTCCGATCGCCCGCATCCGCTAATGGCAAAGGAAATGCCATCCGCACCAATGGCAAGAGCGTCCGTGGGATATTACGAGTTGGCCCATGCACAACAGGTTCGGTTCTGTGCCAGCCCGGATGGCGTTCAGATCGCCTACTCGGTTACCGGAGCCGGTGAGCCGCTGGTGATGTCGGCATCGTGGCTCACGCACCTGTGCGCCACTATCCGGCGGGTTCGCGTTGATGTACATCAATGCACTGTGGCTAATATCCAGCGCCTACGGTTCGCTGTTGATTACGCGACTCAGGCCAACGGGAGGGAAACAATGAAGAAGTCCATGCCGGTACTGTCAATGCTGCTGGTCATCACTGCCGCCTTTTTGGTTCAAACCCCCGCACGAGTGTTCGCCGGAACTGCGGAGGATGTGCAGCGGGCGATGCAACTTCTAAAGTCGAAAGCAACGGCGCTAGGTGCACCCAGTGTCAAGGGGGAGGACCAAGTCGCAGGCGAGACCGTCCCTGTTTTATACTTTGGCACGACCCCTATAAACAACGACTTCACAGTGGTTGACGAAGTTAAGAAGGAAAAGGGCGGGACCGCTACGTTCTTTGTTAAGAGCGGCGACAAGTTCGTCCGTGTGTCAACGAACGTGCAAAAGGCCGACGGCTCGCGTGCGATCGGCACCCTTCTCGACCCAAAGGGAAAAGTCATCGAGGCTATTGCACAGGACAAAAGCTATTTTGGAGAAGCCAACATTTTGGGCAAGGATTACGTCACCGGCTATGAACCAATCCACAATGCCAGCAACAATATCATCGGGATCTATTATGTCGGCTATCTGAAGTAGCCATTTGGGGTTGCCGGTTCCTCGGCTCCGCCGCACCAACGGAAGGGTTTGTTTGCGCGGCGGAGCTAAAGCTCGGACGACTTCTTGATTTTCCCCGACGCTCTCGCACGGCTCATCTGCCGCTCGCAATTCGCCGCGCGGTGAGGAGTCCCGATGACCGCCGAGGAAATGTAGGCGGGGCGGGAAACTGCTCCAACTGCTTCGGCTTCAATATTATTGCTTATTACGGTAAATCGCTCCTGCGCTGACCGGTCTGCATCTCATGGAGGGCCCGGCTCCCTGGGGAAGCCCCTCAGAAGATCCTCTGCCGCTTGGCTTCCGGAGATATGGCCTTTGGATGTAGTTTCACGGTGATGTCCAACACCCAAGTCATCCGCGACGGGACAAGCTCCGATGTCCTCGATCTCTACAAGCTCATCGAGCGTGGATATCGAGGCGACAGCGCACGGCTTGGCTGGACCCACCAAGCAGATTTAGTAGATGGGGAGCGCATCGACGTCGGGGAGGCCATCAATGACCCCGCCCAAAAGCTTCTTCTCACGGAGGCAGGCTGATTACTGTCACCGTGGAGGTGGCGGGGCGGATGTTGAGCAAGCAGATGCTTGCCTTCCTCCGGCGTCAGCCCGATCATTTGCGGCAAACATTCGGCCACGGCCGCGCGACTGCCGACCTCATGAACGCCAACGGTCCCGTCCGGACCGACCAGCTCCAACATGACCCGCCACTTCATTCCGAACTCCCGGCTACAACGACCGGCGGTCCCATAGCACCCCCACCTCCTGGACCTCCTGGACGGTCTTATCGTCTCGGTGCTGGGCATCTTCGACCACGAAAACCAGAACCTCGCCAGCTCCTTCGCCACCGGGTCGGCGAGCCAGCAGGATAATTCGCTGAACCAGATACGCGCCGATGTCACCTACTACTACCAGCAGACCTACGGGGCGACGGTCGCCTGGCAAAAGACGTGGGGCTCTCCAAACCCTCTGCTCTACACGCCGGCCCCGCTGACCGGCAGCGCTAATGGCAAGCCTAACAGCAACGCATTCATCTTCGAGGCGGATTATGTGCCGTTCGGCAACGCCAATTCCTGGGCTGGTCCCTTTGTTAACCTGAAACTCGGGATACAATAGACGCTGTATACGCAGTTCAACGGTGGCACGTCGAACTACGACGGCTTCGCCCGAGCAGCGAGCGACAACAACGCGCTCTACGTGTTCGCCTGCTTGATCTTCTGAAGTCGCAACGACGGCTGGATAGGGGGAACAATGACGACATCACGCGGTTTCGGGGCGGTTGCCATCGTCGCGGGGCTGCTGCTCACCGGCGGACTGGCCCAGTCGGCTGACAGCGGGTCGAATGACAAAGGATCGGCACAATCGGCCAGGGCCATGCTGGAACGAGCGGTGGCCGCGATGAAGCTGGATGAACCCAAGGCGCTCGCGGATTTCAAGGCTGGCACCAACGGGTTCCGCGACCGTGACCTCTACGTGTTTTGCGCTCGTTTGGACGGCAAGGTCGATGCGCATATCGACCCCGTACAGATTGGCCGTAACATCAAGGATCTCTACGATATCGACGGTGTCGCGTTCGGCCAGGAAATGATGGCGATCGCACAGCCGAATGAAATCATGGTGATCAGCTATATGTGGCCGGAGCCGGGTTCGCACGTCCCGGCGGCCAAGATAACGTTCTTCACCAAGGTGACTGATCAGGTTTGCGGCGTCGGCTACTACAAGTAAATTGAATGAAGCGGGGGCCTTTCAGGCGGGGCGCCGGCTGAGCGGTGCCGGAAGTTGCCGATCGGAGGTGTCGCGGTATCCCCGCCACGCGGCTACGGTAATAGCAGCTTGAGATCGATCGAGTTGGCCATCGTCTTGTAGCCGGCATCGCAATGCGATCCAACTTCATTCCGGAGCAGATGATGAGTTTCGCACAGCTTATGCTACTTTTCCGTTCCATTCAGCCGCACAGCTACGGCGTGATGCATCGCGGCCTTAATCGTTCACCCTGAGCCAGCCTGGAGGCTGCGGCGTCCATTCGTTGAGATCGTCAGGTCCCGACACCGCGTTTGCA
Source organism: uncultured Pseudomonadota bacterium (assembly GCA_963832865.1). GTDB lineage: Bacteria > Pseudomonadota > Alphaproteobacteria > Acetobacterales > Acetobacteraceae > Rhodopila. The sequence continues at coordinate 6,218 of CAWHWH010000063.1, read as the reverse complement.
GGGTGGCGAGCAGCTCGACTCGGCTATGCACGCCGAGTTTGGCGTGAATGCTGCGTTGGTGTGAGATGACCGTGCTAGCGGTCAGCCCCATCGCGGCGGCGAGATCGGGGACCGACAGACCGCGGGCCAGCAGTAGGCAGAGGTGTTTCTCACGCGCGGTCAGCGGCAGGTCCTCGACCCGGCGGAGTAGCGCCAGCGCAAGCGGCACCCGGCGTTCGATGGTGATACCGACCTGAGATGTTTGCTCGGCGCCGTTGGTTGGCCCCAGCCAATATGCTCGCAGAACGAACTCGCCCCACGGGTTTCGCAGCCGGAGGACGGGCGGGGGCTGGCCAATATGGCCGTTCGCGGTGGCCGCCAGGGTGCGGCAAAGGCAGACGATCTCCGGGACCGGGTTGTGTGGACCGCGCAAGGGGGTGGTTGGGACAAAGCGCGGGTTCAACGCCATCTCCAGCATGAGCCGCGCTCGGAAGTCAGCGTGCCGAACGATGCCTTCGCGGTCGGCGACGAAAAGCGCATAGTCGTCGCGACCGGCGAACGCGTCTTCCCCCAACGCAGGGCGCGTTAGACCGTGCGCGACGAAACTTGCGATCGACGCCAATATTTTGAGGTCGTCGGGTCCGAACGCGACTTCTCCCGCCGCCCGGTAGATGTGCAACACACCCAGGTTTCGACCTGCCTCCCGCACCCGCACCGAGAGTGGCTGGTAAACCTCGGCTGTTCGCCAGATCGCATTGTAAAAATCGCTCCGTTGGAAGGTCGTCTGATCGACGCACAAGTGGTCCCCGAGCTGGTGGACAGGGGTCCTCGGGGACCAAGTCGCAATGCTGCTGACTGGCTTGAGAAACTCGTACTCACGGGGCGTGTTGTGGAATTCCTTAAAGTAGAGGTCCAGCAGCGACGCGGAGAACGTGTTGTAGGAATTGGTAACTTCGAGGTTCGGCCCCACCCAGAAAAACAACCCCTGCCGCGAAGGAATCAGCTCGGTTAGTGCTCGCATCAGGTCCGGCATCAGCATTTCGCCGCCGATGCCGAGACAGCACATGCGTTGGACGTGCGCGAAGGCCTGCTTGCTAGTTTTGACACGTGGCTGCGGCACAGGACCCCTCTGGGGACGAGGTTCACGAATAAAAAAACCTCATGCTGCGTTTTTACCAAGTTTATGGGAGGTTCTCAAACCGGGTTCGGTACAAGGTGCCTCTCGCAACAGCGAGGCCGACTTACAGGATAGGTGCGATCTCCGCCGCCTCGATGCCGAGAATGGATCGCCAGTGGAACGTGCAGAAATTCCAGGAAGGAACCGACATGAAAGGCATCTACGCCAACCTGCTTTTGAGCGCCGCGCTTGGTTTGGGTGCGACGCTGATGATCACGGCGCCGACGCGGGCCGGCGAGCCATTGCAGGTGGCTGGGAAGGCACACTGCAAAAGCAGTGAAAAGCATGCAATTTCGGTCGAGGGTGATCCGGACCACGTCGTGGTAGTGATGAAAGGAACTTGTGACCTCAGCGCCTCAGGTCAATCACAGATGATGGACGGTGGGCATTTAGACTGGGCCGAAACCGGTGATTACGTCATGGGTAACGGTACCGCCAACGGATATTATCTTGCCAAGTATAAGGATGGTAGTACTGAAATCTGTTCCTATACCCAAATCGTAACGGCAACGACGATCGACGGGAAACCCCATGTTACTTTTCGAGGCGCCGATCGTCACGTCAGCGGTACTGGGAGGCTGGCGAACGTAAAGTATGCTGGCACTCATTGGGGCGACGGAATTTCGCCGACCGAAGCCGCCGAAGAGTTTCAAGGGACGCTGATCGAGGTCAGCAAATAGGATTCGAGAGCATGGGTCTGCCACGGCGCTTCGATAGCAGGCTCGTCGCGCCGTCGCGTTTGAGATCACGCAGAAGGCGGAACATTTGACGCCGCCGCAGGCCGATCAGCCCACAAGCATCAGAAACCCGAAGCCCACCCGACTGAACCCGCAACAACACGTCAAGTCGGGTAAACTCCTGCTTGCTCATCGACAGCACCGCCATGGCACACCTCCGGGGACCTCGAAACCCGGGGGAGTTAACCTGCCGCGCCGCTCGCCGACGCTGCCTACCTCGAACCATCCGCAGGGTTGTTTGTGCGCCGCACCTCGTGCCATTCAAAGTGTCAATCCGCGCCATGCGCGAGCGCAACGCAGGGAACCACGCGGATGAAACCTCCCCCCGGTGTTCCATGGGATGCCGGGGGTGGGGCGAAAGCGGAAGCACTTACCCTATCTGAGGGCATAGAGTCGGTTGTCAGATAGACAACGCACCACCGGAACCACAATCGCGTCGGGGCAAGAGGAATTTCTAAACGGTCTGGGCGTTTTGCGACTCAGTAGGATTAGTCTGTCTTCGAAAAGCCGGACCTAGCCTCATCCATCCCCCTCATTTTTGAAAATGCCAATGCCAACATCCAGGCATAGGCTGCCGGAAGGTGCCTGGTGTGCCCTCCTGTCGGATCCGTGCTCGGCAGGGAATTACTGGCTGGCCGGAAGCGCTTGACACAGTCCGATTCGGTTTGGGATACGCCGAGTTCTGACGGTTTGGCGGACTGTAACCTATGGTTGCTCTAGCGATACTCGTCTCGTTTCTGCTCATACTAGCGATGTGCGGGGCCATGATAATTCTCGACAGGATATTCCCCGAAGATCCAAGCTCCTAACCACGCAAGCGGGTTGTTGCACGGTTCGGCGGTTGGTGAGGTTGGGTCGATTGGGATAGGAGGCAATCCCCTATTCGGATGTGGAACTCCTATGCCGTTCAAAGCCAGTGCCAACGCGACCAGCGTGACAAATCTCACGACCATTGCAGAGCACGGACGCATTAGCGTCCGCCGGCTCGCCACTTGCTTGCTGTTGAGTTTCGAGAGGCCGGTCAGGTCGATGTGCATGATGACGCCAGCGGCCGTCAGGAAAGACGACGGCGCGGTGCAAGCTGCGGCTGAGTTGGCACGGACGTCACGAAACCGCCCGTTCCTGACGAACCGTCGTCACGGCCTGGCCTCCGCCCGATCCACTCAGTCTCAACGATCGTGCGTCGAGCTGCATGATCTCGCGTCTGTCTCAAACATCGTGCGCTCATTGTCGGCGCACCGGGGGCACAGCAGCGCTTGTACTTGCGGCCACTGCCGCACGGGCACAGCTCGTTACGGCCAATCTTCCGTCCTTCTCGGCGCAGAGGTGCAGGCCGTGAAGCACTCGCACGCGATCGCCGATGCGGCTCGAAGTAGCGGTAAATCTTGCTGAGGCCCGCGATCATCATCTGCAGCACTTCTCGCGCTTGTCGGGCGAGAGTGGCTTGGGCCGCTTCGCCGGATCGGGGTCGTGCTCGTGAGACTGATCGGTAGCAAAGGGCCGCCGTGTTCCTCGCTGACGATCAACTCGCGCCAACTCGCCGGGCGTGCTTGAACGCCACGCATAAAGCCTCGTGCCGCCACGCACGCGCGGGACATGATCCAGCTCGTGTTTGTGGAACAGGGCACGGTCCAGACCGCGCGGTGTACGGAAGTCGGTGTCTTCCACCACCGCGGGCTGACGCAACCGGGCCTGACTGAGCCGTCGGCCGAGACGCTTGTTGTCGCGCGCGGTCGCCTCGCGGTCGATCAGCAGGCCGAGCCAGTCCTCGCGCGAGAGTTCGGCAGCGGCAGAATTAGTCTGCATCTCAAGGAACGCATCGGCCATGGCGGCCATGCCGAGGCCGCGCAGGCGCTCGGCCAGAGGGTGGATCAGCATCGTCTTTCCTTTCAATGGTAGTAGCCAGAACCGCGAATGTTCTCGTGGAACAGGCTTGGCTGTTCCGGATCGGCGGCCTTCTTGTCCTGAGCATTCTTCAGGATCGTGGCGACCGAGCTGTAGGAGCGCGTGCCCAGGGCCAACGCCCGGGCACAGGCGGCATCCAGCCGCTCGGCGTCGTAACGTTCGGCCAGGCGGAGGATGCCGATGCAGGAGCGGAACCCCTGCTCCGGATGCGGGCGTGAGCGCAGGATGATCTCGGCCAGTGCCATGGTATCGTCGCCGATCGATGCGGCTTCACGCAGGATCCGTTCGTGCGTCCATTCGCGGTAGCGCCGGTGCGAACTCGGCATGTGTTCGGCCAGTGTGGTCGGTCGATGCGGGCGCAGGCTGCGCAGATGCGCCGCCACCAGCTTGCCGCGGTGGAAGATCTCCACCGTCTTTGCCGTGATGCGCGCCTCGACCTCTTCGCGCAGCAGCCGGAACGGTACCGAATAGAAATGCTTGTCGATCTCGACGTGGTAGTCGAGATCCACCCGGCAGCGCTTCCAGGTGGCATATTCATACGGTGTCGGTGGCAGCTCCCGCAGTGCGGGCCGGTCGAGCTGCTCGTACAGGGCACGTCGGGTGGTACCCCAGCCGCGCATCGGACGAACGTTGAGATCATCAACCAGCCCGCGGATCGCCTGGTTCAGCTCGGCCAGCGAGAAGAACCGCCGGTTGCGCAGCCGCGCCAGAATCCAGCGCTGCACGACCTGCACCCCGACTTCAACCTTCGCCTTGTCACGCGGTTTGTAGGGGCGCGCCGGGATCACCGCGGTGCCGTAATGCGACGCCATGTCGGCGTAGGTGCGGTTGACCAGCGGCTCGTAGAAGCAGGCCCGGGTGATCCCGGCGCGCAGGTTATCACTCACGATCTGTCGTGGAACGCCGCCGATGGACGCCAGCATGTTGACGTGTGCCGCAATCCAGTCCGGCAGCGACTGGTGTGTCGTCAACCCAGCCGACCAGATTGGCCCACAACGATACGAATCCGGTATGCAAGCACTAAGTTGAAAGGCTGATCCCTTGCCAGGGCCGCCGCAGAAGTTGTGTTCGGCCGTCCTGCGGAGGCTGACGGAGTGTTCACCGCGTTATATTTCGCGATCCACTTCTCTTTCAGAGGGCCAGCCTTCTCTCCGGTGAACCCCATCGCCCGGACCATTGCTGGCTGGAAACCGCTGCCCGCGGCGGCTTGTCAGATCATCCCGTTACGCCTTCGTAGGAGCCGGGCTCGACCGACGGAGCCGTCCAATCCCGACTCGAGCCCGTCGGTTTGCCCGCCAGGACGGCCAGCATGCGTTGGTTGACGATGCCCGCTTCGCTCAAACCCACGGGCGGCCTTCGCGTTGGCCTCCTATGACCGAGGATGGAAAACCGCTCGAAACCTTGCTTGAGGACGCGGCTCGCGCCCGTCGCTTAGCCATTGTCCTCGAGGGCGATCCGGCCGCGCTCGAGCTTGAGCAATACGCCGAAGAAGTGGAGGCCGAGATCTTCCGGCGTACGGCGGCGGATCGGGTTCAATAACCTCCTAGCCATGGCAAATGGCTGATCACGCCGGTTCCAAGTTGCCGCCCACACCTCGGGCCTGGCGATCGCTTGTTCTCGGTGCGACATGGGCCCGGCAGGTATAATTTGGATACGCTGATCCCTCGGCATGGACCGTTTCGGCATTCCAGAACTGTTGCGGTTGCTGTCAGACGATTGTCCCAAGCGACACTGCTGAGAGCGCATATAACCTTTGCGGGGTCCATTATCCGGACCTGCCGGCGCCGGACCTCGATGGCGGCCGACAGCTCACCCTCTTGCTCATAGGCGGTGCGGATCGCAGCGGTGGCTTCCTCGGAAACGACAAACATAGCGGGAAGCATGGTGTGGCGCCTGCAGCGGGGCAAGCCAAACCTTTTGCCACGCGGAGGTGGAGGGCCAGGACGAGCCTGGCTCAGCCACGCGCTTGGGTTGTCGAGAACATCGGTCACGACGACAGCAAAAAGGCCGGGGATTGCTTCCCCGGCCTCGGGGCCTTAAGTGAGTTCGGATTAGCCGCCCTTAGCTGAGGTAGCCGTTGCTACCACCCGGTCACTATTCGAGTTGTATTTCAACATCTTCCCGAGAACCGTGTTGGATCCGAGAAACTGCACCGAGGCCTCGTTCCGGGGTGGTCAGCGAACGCCTGTGCGCCGTAAGCGGCCCCGCCCCCGGCCCCTGGTAGTCCGTGCCGTCGGCGAAACCCGCCGGTGCGCCCTGTGCATAAGCAGAGCCAACGCCCAGGCTCAATACGGCGGCAGCGGCGAGGATTATAGTCTTCATCGAAATTCTCCATCGATTTGCCGGGCGAGATGTCCGGCTTCGATGGACGGGCAAATGGAACGTCGCGGGCGGATGATAATGCTGCATTGCAACATGAG
>CAWHWH010000062.1:0-100459 GCA_963832865.1 uncultured Pseudomonadota bacterium | reverse complement strand
GACGGATTATCGTCCGGTGAAGCAGATGCGCCCGATGCGGTTCAATGGCCGTAACTGGGATCTGGCGGGGGATTTAATTACGGGATAGAGGCAGCGGCTGGCAGCGTGGCGGAGTTTGCCACGCTGCTGGGTGCGGCCAGTTCATCCAGCAGCGCCTTCGCCTCCAGCAAATCCTTGGTGTCGAAGCCTTCGGTGAACCAATCGTAAACCGGGGCAAGCAGGTCATACGCCTCCCGGCGTTTGCCTTGGCTCTGCCACAGTCGTGCGAGGCTGGTCGACGTGCGCAGCTCCCACATTTTCGCCTGCTGGCGGCGCGCCCAGTCGAGCGAGGCGAGAAAGTTCCGTTCGGCACCTTCAGGGTCGCCCTTGAGCGAGAGCATCCAGCCCTTGAGGCGCAGGATCTCGGCGTAGAAAATGCGCTCCTCCCACCCGGGGCGTTCGACCTGGGCGATCGCCTTGTCGATCAGACTGCAGCGCCATTGTCGAGATCGCCGGTCAGCGCCGTGGCTTCGGCCAAGAATGCGTTAAAGGTGGGGCATGCCGGACCCTGCCGCCGCTCGCTTCCCACAACGCAAGGCTGGCTTTGAGCGGGGCAATTGCTTCGGCGGGTTTGCCTTCCCGGATCAGTGCCAGACCACGCAAAAGTAGGTGCCAACATCGCCGACAGCACGGGCAGGCTGTTCTCCCGACCCAGCCGCTCACATTCTTCCGCGCGCTGGCGCAGGTCCTCGTGCGTGAAGCGGTGATCGAATTGAGGCGCCCCCTGCAATAGCACCCATCCGAGTTCGAAGGGATGACCGAGCGAGCGTGCGTGCGCATCCGTTTCAATCGCTCAGCCGCAATGCCCGGTCCGGGTAGCCCAGTATCCAGGTGCTAATCGATGCGTGGACCCCGGCCACGGTTTTGGGATCATGGTTGAGGATATCTGCCAGATGGCGGTGCTTCTCGGCGTCGTAGAGGTCGAGAACTTTGTCGGCGTGCTCCAGAACCTTGGTGAACTCGCCCGACCAGTCGAAGCTGTTGCAGGCACTCATGTGCCCCGTGATCAGCAGGTCCGCATCCCTGGTCGCCTCCGCAGCGTCCAGCATCTCCTCCGCCCACGGCAGGGACTCTGCTACGCGCCCTTGTGCCACGATGTTCTGAGTCAGTCCCCAGAAAATGGGCGCCAGCGCGTCGTGGCGCTCGAGCGACTTCGCCAAGGCAAGGGCGGGATGCAGGCTGGTCCAGACCTCCGGGGCTGGCCAGCCTCTGAGCGCCAACCATGCGGTTCCAAGGCGGCGTGCGCAGCTCCAGTTCGCTGGCGTCTCGTTGCGATGACCGAGGCAGGGTGGCGACCAGTTCGAGCCCCTGGTTGAGATGGGCGATCGCCTCGGTGAGGGCCATGCGCTTCAACGCCAGCTCGCCGGCGGCCTGCCAGAGCGGAATGGCGGCTTCGGTAAGGCCCGCAGCGGTGAGGTGATGCGCCAGCACCTCGGGTTCGGTGGTCTTGATGTTCGGGAAGCGCTGCTCGATCACGCGGGCGATCTTGGCGTGCAACTCCTGTCTGCGGCTCTTGAGCAAGGAGTTGTAAGCCGCGTCCTGCACCAGCGCGTGCTTGAAGGTGTAGACGGCATCCGGCGGCGTGCCGCGACGGAAGGCCAGTCCCGACTCGCTCAGTTGTGCCAGGGCGTCGTCGAGTTGCGCTTGCGGCATCGGCGCGACCGCGGCGATCAGCTCGTAGCTGAACTCGCGCCCGATCGCTGCCCCGATCTGGGCGATCTCCTTCACCGGCATGAACCGATCCAGCCGCGCCATCAGCGAATCCCGCAGCGTCGCCGGAATGGTGACGGCGCGAGCGGAGCCAGCGTACTCGTAACGATCGCCTGCCTCCTTCAGCTCTCCCGATTCAAGAATCGACTTGGTCAGCTCCTCGACGAACAGCGGAACGCCGTCGGTTCGGGTCAGAATCTGCTCGAGCAACGCTTCGGGCAGCGCCTTGCCGCCGGCGAGCGCGGAGACCATCGCCGCACTCTGCGTCCGGGTCAGCTTGGACAGGTTCAATGCGCCGACATGGCCCTGCTCCGACCAGCGCGACTGAAACTCCGGCCGGTGCGTGAGCACGACCAGCAGCGGCACGGTTTTCACCCGGTCGATCAGCAGATCCAGCACCTCCAGCGTGGTCGGGTCGGCCCAGTGCGCATCCTCGAACAGCACCACGCTGGGTTGCTGGCGAGCCGCCGCTTCGGTGAGATCGACCAAGGTCCGCAGCGTCTCGTCCTTGTGCTTCTGCGGCGTCATCGACAGGGCGCCGTAGCGCTGCCTCGCAGGGGATCGACAGGATCGACGGCGACGAACCGGACGTCGGCCAGCGGTCGGCCGTAGTGCGTGACGATCAGCGCTTCCAGCTTGTCGAGTTTCGCGTCCGCCGTTTCGTCGCGGGCGAACTTCAACGCCCGTTCGAAGTTGTCGATGATCGGCCAGAAGGCGCTGTTCACGTAGTAGGGCGAGCACTGGAAGCGCAGAGCCTGCACGCCTTGTGCTTCGAGCCGCTCGCGCAGCGCGCTCAGGATGCGGCTCTTGCCGATCCCGGGCTCACCCGACAGCAGCACCACCTGGCCTTCGCCATCCTTCGCCTGCGACCACCGGCGAAGCAGCAGGTCCAGTTCCTCTCCGCGGCCCACCAGCGGTGTCAGCGCGCTGCTGCCGCGGTTGGCGTCGAAGCGACTTTCCATCGTCAAAGCCCCTTCAGCCCGCCAGACGTGAACCGGTTCGGCAATGCCTTTCAGCTCATGTTCGCCAAGATCGGTCAGTCCAAACGCATTGCCGATCAGTCGCCGGGTCGAGGCGGCGATGACAATCTGGTCAGCGGCGGCCAGCGCTTGCAGACGCGCGGCGAGATTGGGCGTGCTGCCCACCGCCAGCTTTGACTGGTCCCCCGCTCCCGCCGCTTCACCGACGACGACCGGACCGGTGGCGATACCGATACGGACCGACAGTGTCCTCGGCGGACGAGGCCCGCTTGACGGTATGAACGATCTCCAAGGCCGCCCGCACGGCCCGCTCGGCGTCTTCTTCGTGCGCGCTGGGCCAGCCGAAATAGGTCAGGATGCCATCACCGACGTAGCGGGCGACAAACCCGTCGTAGCGCGCAATCACATCGCCGCAGACGGTCCGATAAGCGTGCAAAAGGCTACGCAGGTCCTCGGGGTCGAGCTTTTCGCTGAGCGCCGTCGAACCTACCAGGTCGCAGAACATCACGGTGAGCTGGCGGCGTTCGCCTGTAGCCTCGGCGAGGCTCTGCGTCGGGCCGGTCGGCGGGAGCGGACGAAAATCGAACAGGATCACCAGCCGGCACGCTTTCGATGCGCAGTGCTGCAATCGCTTCCAGCAGACGGCGGCGATGGCCGAGCGAGGCGATGCCCATTTCCTTGAGGTCGTCGGCAGTGAGGCTGGGCAACATTTGGGCATCGACGTCATTGTCGCGGAATGCCGCCTCGTAACGCTCAAGGCCGAGGCTTCCCAGCCAGTCAGCAACGTCCATTGCCGCTCCTTGGCCCGGTCGGGCCACTGGTCGCCGGCCGAGCATGCCTTCGTCAACCCCGACGTGTCCAGGACTGGTGATCGCTAATTGCCCGCGCCGATGGGGTCCGAGATCCACCAACGACAGGCGCGGGCCTGTACGGCGACGTGTGAAGCGTTTCGTAGGTTAGCTCATCTGCCGGTCTAAGTTGTTTGCATCGATTGCTAGCTTGATTTCGCCGCTCGGGAGAATTCACATGCTGCGCTTTGCCCTGTCCGCAGTTGCTCTCGCCGCAGTTCTTGCAACGGCGCAGCCCGTATTTGCCGATCCTCTCGCTGAAACGGCGTCCGATCATGCCCAAGCTGCCGCCGCTACGGAGCAGCCCACATCGCCGACGCCTGTACGGTCGTCTTCACCGGATGCGCCGGCGACGAGCGCCGAACCGCCTAAGAACGTCGCCCCCGCTGGGTTTGGTTGGGGCCAGAGAACGCCGCTCCCATTTGGTGGGGCGGCGCGTTTGACCGATCGCAAGCGCTGACCGCTGCCCAAACCGTTTGCTCCTCGCTTCGGGAGCCCGATCTCCGCTGGCTTCCTCCTATGCCGCTTGGTCGCGGGTGCGCTGCCGCTCCGCCACCTGGGCGTCGCTCAGGCGCGCATCGTAGACCGAGCGGGGCTCGATGGTACGGGCGATCAGGGTCGCGGTCACCACGATCAGCAGGAGCGGAATGATGGCCGCGCGAGCGTATCCGGTCAGTTCCATCATCAGCACAACGGTCGAGATCGGTCCTTGCGTCGAGGCCGCCAGCATGGCGGCGGAACCGAGCACAGAGAACAGCCCGAGCGGCGCGTCGGGCCAGAGCCACGAACACGGCAGGCCGAGCACGCCGCCCAACATTGCTCCCAGCGCCAGGGACGGGGTGAACAGACCGCCTGGCGCGCCGCTGCCCAGGCACATCAGGGTCGCGACCGGGCGTAGTAGCGCCAGGACCAGCAGCAGGGTGGGGGTCAACTGCCCGGTAAAGGCCAATTCGGCGACGTCTCGGCCGTTGCCCAGCAGTTGCGGGAAGGGGATGGAGGCGGCTCCCAGGATGGCCAGCGCGACGACGGGGGCAGGCAGCCGACGCCACCCTGCCGGTTTGTGGCGATCGGCCCACGCCACCGACCGCACATAAAGCACGGAGATCAGGCCAACGATCGGGCCGGCTACAAGCGCCCAGGCGGCGACGGAAACCGATCCGTGATATTCGGGAATGTGGTAGGTCGGTGTGTCGGGCAGGAACGCCCAGGATGCGCCGGTCGCGGCCGCGGCGGTGACCAAAGCGGGCAACACGAAGCGCAGCCGGAGTTCGCCGCGCAGCACCTCCAAGGCGAACAGTGCGCCGCCGACCGGTACTCCGTAGGCCGCCGCCATTCCGGCGCCTGCTCCACAGGCGACCAGAAGCCGGCGTTCCTCGTCTGACAGGCGGACGCGGTCGGACATGGCGTCGGCGATCACCGCCCCTGCCTGCTTCGGCGCGCCTTCGCGGCCCAAAGCGGCGCCCATGCCGACGATCAGGATGGAAAGCGTGGCGCTGAACAGGGTGCGAAACTTTGGCAGACGGCCGGCCTGGAACCAGATCGCGGCGGTGATGTCGATGCCGTTGGCACTTGACAGGCGGGTGATCAGCAATTGGCCCGCGCCGGTCAGCAATCCCGCCGCGGTCAGCACGACCAAATGCTTCCATGGCGGCGCCTGGGAGGCGGCCTGCAGCAGATCAAGCCCGGCGCCGCCCCAGATCAGATGCTGCGTCAGCTCGAGCAGGCCGGTCAGCGCGGCGGCGGCGAGGCCGGTGCCAATTCCCGTCAGCACCACGGCGAACCAGAACCCAGCTTTGTCGCGCCGCGCCAGGATTGGTTGGATCATGGTGGGAGCACCTGCCGGGGTAGGGGAACGGGGCGATTGGCTGTTATAGCTGGTGGATGCCGGTCGTCAGCATCGAATATGACGTGATCATCCTGGGGGCCGGTGCGGCGGGACTGATGTGTGCGATCCGCGCGGGGCAACGCGGGCGGCGGGTCCTGTTGCTGGATCATGCGCCGCAGGTTGGGGCGAAGATCCTGATCTCCGGCGGCGGGCGGTGCAATTTCACCAACACCGGGACAGCGCCCGAGCGTTTTCTGTCAGATAACCCGCATTTCTGCCGCTCGGCGTTGAGCCGGTATCGGCCGGCCGATTTCGTGGCGATGGTCCAGAGGCATGGCATCGCGTTTCATGAGAAGGCGCTGGGACAATTGTTCTGCGACGGGTCGGCGCGGCAGATCGTTGGGATGCTGCTGACGGAGTGCTCCGCGGCCGGTGTCGATCTGCGTGCGGGGCATCGTATCAGCGGCGTTGGCCGTGGTGATCGGTTCCTCGTGGACACCGACCACGGGTCGTTCGCGGCGGGATGTCTGGTGCTGGCGACCGGCGGGATGTCGATTCCGAAGATGGGAGCCACAGGGTTCGCGTACGAAGTTGCTCGGAATTTTGGGCTTCGCGTGACGGAAATCCGGCCGGGTCTGGTGCCACTGACGTTCGACGACGATTTGCTGGCGCTGATGCGACCCTTGAGCGGGGTGTCGCGGGATACTGTTGTTTCGGTGGGGCGGCAGGCGTTTCGCGAGGCGACTTTGTTCACCCATCGCGGGCTGTCGGGGCCGGCGGTGCTGCAGATTTCCTCGTATTGGCGGCAGGGGCCGATCTCGGTGAACCTGCTGCCGGGGCGGGATGCCGCGGGGTTTCTGCTGGAGCGCAAGCGGTCTCGGGCGAAAGCGGGATTGGCGGGGGTGCTGGGGGAGGTGCTGCCGGCGCGGCTGGCCTCCGCGTTGGCGGCGACGGTGCAGACCGAGGCGGCGCGGCTGGCGGATGTGCCCGATCGGGTGTTGGCGGCACTGGCGGAGCGGCTGTCCGGATGGTCCGTGGTCCCGTCCGGCACCGAGGGGTTCGCCAAGGCGGAAGTGACCTGCGGCGGCGTGGATACGCGCGATCTCTCGTCTCGGACGATGGCGGCGAACGGGGTGCCCGGACTGTTTGTGATCGGAGAGGCGGTGGACGTGACCGGCTGGCTCGGTGGCTACAATTTTCAATGGGCCTGGGCGAGCGGGTGGTGTGCTGGGGAGGCGGTTTGAGGCGAGGCGGGATTGCCGCGCCGTATCGGAGCAGCCCCGCCCGATGGCCGCTCAGGATGGACGCTGCCTATTCCATCGGTGCGCGGCTTGCGCCTAGGTCGGACGCTCGCTCGACATCACCCCCGCTACTTCTTGCCTTTCAAGCTGTAGCTGGTGCTTCGCCCGCCAGCAGCATCCTGGACCAGTAAGCCGCGCCCGGTCAGGTCGCCTATGTCACGCAGGGCTGTATCCTGCGAGCATTTGGTGATCTGCGCCCATTTCGAACTGGTTAGCTTGCCCTCGAAGCCGTCCAGCAAACGGTTAAGCATCTCCCGCTGTCGCTGATTGATGGGCAACTCAGCCATTTCCTCCCAAAACTGCGCTTTCCGGATAGTGGCGGCCAAGATGCCATCCGCATCGGACAAGGCTTGGTCTAGCACGGTTAGGAACCAAGCCAACCGGGCCGTGATGTCCAGGTCTCCCTTCTGAGTTGCTTCAAGCGTCGCGTAGTACGCTGGCCGCTCCAATCGGAGCCGAGCCGACATGCTGTAGCAACGCTGCCTGGTGCCTTCGGACCGGGCAAGCATCATGTCAGCTATGGCACGGCCAATGCGCCCGTTCCCATCATCGAACGGGTGGATGGTCACGAACCAGATGTGAGCCAGAGCGGCTTTCAGGACAAGATCCGTCTTGTCTGCCGGATCCTCGAACCAGCGCAGGAAGCGCTCCATCTCCGCGGGCACGTCCTGCGCATGAGGTGCCTCGAAGTGTACGGTCTCTTTGCCGGGCTTGCCCGACGCGACGATCATTCGGCCATGCTCGTCGGTTCGCCATGCGCCAACCTTGATCGGCTGCCGACTTCGGCTCTCGTTTGGGAACAGGGCCGCATGCCATCCGAATAGGCGCTCGGTTGTCAGGGTTTTGTCGAAACGTTGGGTGGCGTCGAGCACGACAGTGGCAATCGCGTCCGCCTTTTTGTCCAAGGGCCGCAATCCACCCTTCTCCATGCCTAGCCGACGGGCAAGCGATGAACGGACCTGATCGTGGTCAAGCAGTTCGCCTTCGATCTCGCTGCTCTTGAGAGCGTCCTGAGTTAGCGTTTGCAGTGTTGTCTCAGCACGGAGTTTGAAGCCCAGCGACTCAATGCGTCCTAGCAATCGACCCTGATGGTGACGGACTGCGGCAAGCTGATCCGAGATGGCCTCGCTACTCCAACGGAACCTGGGCCAATCGGCACGCTCGTAAATATAAGTTATTCGACGCATCAAATGCGGAGTTTAGCCGGTTTTTTCGCCGCATGCAAGGTCATGTTGCGTGCTGACGCCAACAGGTCGATGTGCTTACTCACTCGGCCTGCTCCGAACGAGACGGTATTCATCCATTGCGGGTCCGTCTCATCGATTGTGCATCTGCGGCTTGGTTATTCGTCCACGATGGTTCCGGCGGCGCGCAGGGCGGCGATCTCGGTTTCTGAGTAGCCCGCTTCCAGCAGGATCGCGCGGCTGTGCTCGCCGTGGCCGGGGGCCAGTTCGACGGGCACTTTTTCCGCTTCGCTGAGGGTGAACGGGCTGTCCACCGTCATCATTCCAGTTTCCGCGAGTGGACGCAGCATACCGTTTGCCAAAGCCTGGGGATCGGTCGCGATCTCTGCGACTGTGCCGACGACACCGAAGGTGAGGCCGACGGCGTCGAGGATCGCACGCCACTCAGCCAGAGGTTTCCGGGCGAAGGCATCGTCGAGCAAGCTGATCAGCAGCCTTGCGTTGCCAGCGCGCGCCTCCGGTCTCGCGAACCGGGGATCGTCGGTCAACTCCGGCATTCCGACAGCCCGCGCGAGGGCCGGCCATTGCCGTTCGTTCAGCACCACCAGCATGAACCACCGGTCGTCCGCAGTGCGATAGATGTTGGCTAAAGCGATCATCGAATCTTCGCGCCGCGGCCTGGGTGGGAAGGTGACGCCGCAGAGCTTCGCCTGAATGAGATAGCTGTTTGCCCACATGCCGCCGCCCATCAACGAGGCTCGGACCTCGCCGCCCCGCCCGGTCTTTTCTCGCTGATACAGCGCAGTAACGATAGCGCCGTATAGAGCCATGGCGGTCGGATGGTCACCCATCCCGGCAACCGAGCGAGCGGGCACTGCGCGGTGGTCGGGCCGCACCTCGTCCATCAGACCGGACCGCGCCCAATACGCCGTGGCATCGAATCCGGTCTTGCCGGCTTCCTCGCCCTCCTCGCCGTAGGCTGTGAGCGAGGCGTAGATCAGCCGCGGACAGGTATCCCTGAAGTCCGAGTAACGAATTCCCAAACGGCCTCGGGCGGGCAGCGGCACATTGGTTATGAACACGTCGGATTGGGAAACCAGCCGATCGAGCACCGCGCGACCGGCCGGCGACTTCAGGTCCAACGCGAGCGCGCGCTTGTTGCGGCTGTCCATCAGCCAGGGGTGGTTGATCTCGGACGGCGGCATGCCGTGGCGTTTGTATTGCGTGCGCCAGGGATCGCCTTCGCCGGTCGGCTCGAGCTTGACGACGTCGGCGCCGAAATCCGCCAGCACCGTGGCTGCCGCGGGGCCGGCCACGTAACTCGCGCAGTCGATTACCTTCAGGCCGGAGAACAAGGGTTTGGTCATGAGCGGGTCAATCCAGGTCCTCGCCGTCCATCCCCGCGTTCTTCCGGGCACGGGCCTGCAGGTCCATCAGGATCGGCCCGAGCTTGGATGGGTCCTCTTCGGGCTCGACGGTGGGGCCGCGGTGCCAGCCCTCGGCGATGGACAGGAGACCGCTGCCCGCTTCGATGATGCGGCCGGTGAAGTCCGAGGATTCGACGCTGGCCATCCAGACGATTGCCGGGGAGACGCGGCCTGGGTGCATCGCGGCTTTCTGTTCCTCGGTGCGTTCCCGCAGGCCTTCGGTCATCCGGGTCAGCGCTTGCGGGGCGACGGCGTTCACCGTGACGCCGTAACGTTGCAGTTCTCGGGCCGCAATGATGGTAAATGCGGCGATGCCGGCTTTGGCTGCGCCGTAGTTGGCCTGGCCTGTATTGCCGAACAGGCCGGAGATCGAGCTGGTGTTGATGATGCGGGCGTTAACCGGGCCGTCGATCTCCTTGGATTTGTTGCGCCAGTAGGCGGAAGCGTGGCGTGAGGGGGCGAATGTGCCTTTCAGATGCACCTCGATCACGGCGTCCCATTCCGGTTCCACCATGTTGACCAACACGCGGTCGCGGAGAATGCCGGCGTTGTTCACCAGGACATCCAGCGTGCCGTAGGTATCGATCGCCTGGTCGATCATGCGCTTGGCGCCCCGGAAATCCGCGACGTTGTCGGTGTTCACCACCGCCTCGCCGCCGCGTTCCTTGATCGTGCGCACGACTTCCTGCGCGGGGGTCTCGTCGGAGCCGACGCCGTCGTTGCTGGTGCCGAGATCATTCACCACGACCTTGGCACCATGGGCGGCGAGGGCCAATGCGTGCTCGCGGCCGATGCCCCGCCCGGCGCCGGTGACGATGGCGACGCGTCCGCTGCATAGAAGACTCATGTTACGTTTCCCTCATGTTTGGTGCCGGGCCGTGCCGGGCGTTGGGCCGAGTTTCGGCTGAGTTGCCCATGCGGGTCAACTTGCGCAGACGTGGTGTCACTACGGACCGATATACGCTTGCCGCCGAGCGGCGCCAGTAGTCTGCTACTCGAAACCCTCGCGCTTGAAGGGTCCGTCGCGCCATTCGAGGGCGGACTTCAAGCCGCCCTCGCGCATCTTTTCGGCGAACTGGCCGGCGCCCGGGCGCAGCCGCGACGACAGTGCGTGCCACTGCCAGCCCATCGACAGCGCGGTGCGGAAGCCCATTATTTCGTAAGCCTGATTGACCGAATGCTTGTTCGCCGCGAGCAAATCCGGTGCGATCTGGGTCATCGGCCGAAGTTCGCGCATTACTTCGTCGTCGAGCCTGTCGGCGGGGAAACACTTTGCTACCCAGCCCATTTCCGCAGCCTCCCGGCCGGTGACGGAGTTACCGGTCAATTGCAAGTATTTCGCGCGGGCCATCGACATCTTCCAGGGGAAGTAGAGAGTGTCCGGCGTGGTCATTCCACGCATCGGCGGATAGCCTATGCGGGCGTCCTCGGCGACGAAGGCGATATCGGCCATCGACAGGATCTCGGTTCCGCCGGCGACGCAATGGCCGTGCGCCTTGACGACCACCGGCTTGAGCAGGTCCCAGATGGTCAACCAGTCGCGCAGGCAACTGCGGGCGAACTGATCGGTCCAGCCATCGAAATTCGGCGAGTGGACCCAGCCTTCTTTGTTGTGCTCGCGGTGGCCGGCGGTCATGTCGTAGCCGGAGCAGAACGATGGTCCGGCGCCGTCGATCAGAACGACGGAGACGGCGTCATCGGCTTCGGCGGCGCGCAGGGCGTTGACGATCTCATCGCGCATAAGAAACGACAGGGCGTTGCGCTTTTCCGGGGCGTTCAGGGTGACGCGCGCGATGCGGTCCTCGACGCGATACAGGATGTGTTTGTACGGGTCCGGCATGAACGTTGCTTTCTTCGCGGTTATCGCCCGACCCAGCGCGGCGGGCGCTTTTCGACGAAGGCGCGTGGGCCTTCCTGGAAGTCCTCGGTCGCACGCACTCGGCTGCCGGCGGCGCCGCTGATGTCCCACAGTTCGGCTTCCGACCGGTCATAGGCCTGGCGAGCGACGCCGAGGCTTTCGCGGACGGCGATAGGGGCGTTGACGGTGACGCGGCGGGCGAGGGCGAGCGCCGCTGCGATGACCTGTGTGGCCGGCACCATCGCATTGACCAGGCCGAATTGCAGGGCGCGAGCGGCTGGGATCGGGTCGCCGGTAGCGATCATTTCCAATGCGATTGCTCTTGGTAAGGCACGCGGCAGGCGAAAGACGCCGCCCGCACCGGCGACGAGGCTGCGCTTGACTTCCGGTAGGCCGAAATTCGCTGTCTCGGCCACTACCGAGAGATCGCACGACAGCAGAAGCTCAAGTCCTCCTGCCAGGGCGTGTCCCTGGGCGGCGGCGATCCAGAGCTTGGTCCGGGTTGCGCGGACGAAGCCGCCGAAGCCGCCTTTCTTTGTCGCGAGGGCGGTGCCACGGCCGGCGGAAACCTCCTTCAGGTCGGCGCCGGCGCAGAAGGCGTGCGGTCCGGCGCCGGTGAGGATGGCGGCCCACAGGTCGGGGTCGGCTTCGACGCGCTCGACCGCTTCCTCCAGGCCTACGGCTACGGCGCCGTTGACGGCGTTGCGGGCTTCGGGGCGGTTGATGGTCACTAGGGCGATGTGGGGTTCGGCGATCTTGAACAGAACGGCGGTCGATGGGGTCGGATCGGCCATTGTTCTAGCCTTTCCCAGGCCGATCTGAGGCGGCGGGCCCATAGGGAGCGTCGCGCGATGACAAGGGAATTGGCGCAGTCGGGGGGTGCGCCATTGTGCGGCTCCAGCTGTTGGTCATTTGTCGCTTCTCCTCCCTCGGCCGGTCGCCAAGTCAGCATGGGGTTGGGGGGGCGTCAATCTTGGGGCGGGCTTGGCTCAGGAGGGAAAGCGGTGTGGGCTCGCCGAGGCCGTTCTTGCCGTCCAGGAGTTATTTCCCGCAATGGTCCCAAATTGGCAGACCCCGTTTTAGGGACTGGCTTTGTTTCTGAAACGTTCATGCGTCGCGTTCAACCGACGATATGCCCTCAGTTTCCGCAGTTCTATGACCTGGCACGGTCAGGCCGGAGCGATCGCGTGCCGGCGCTTCCCGCTTGCCTCGCGCACCGGCTTTGGGCACTTTGCGCCAAGGTCGCTTTCGGCGCAGTAGCCCTTTGGTTTGGGCCACGTTCGGGCGGGCTTCGTTCCAACACCCGGGGGGCGCGTCATGGATCGTTATGTGACTGTGGGCCTGGGGGTCCTGGCCGGAGCGGCGCTGATCGAGGCGGCGCTGATTCCAGGGATCGTCGTCGCCGGCGCCGCCGTGCTGGCGCCGCGGTTGGTCCGGCAGGTCGGGCGTGGATTGTTCCAGTCTCGACCAGGCGCGCCCAAATGGACGGCAACGGCAGCGCGCCGGCCCAGTACGACGACTCGGCCGATTATGGCTGCGGTAGGGGCAAGCGAAACGGCTGCGGACGTGCTGGCGGTGCCGAACGGGTCGGCGGTTCGGAGGTGGAGCCCAATTCCCGTTGGCCTGTTGGAGGCGTTGCAGGTGAGGGAGGCCGTCGCGAAAACGATTACCTTCCGTATCGTTGCTACTTTGACGGACTTCACCACGAATTACCTGGTATTGGGCGATCCCGCGATCGCTGCCGGGCTTTCGGGGATTGGCCTAATAGCCGGGCCAGTATTCTATCTCGTCCATGAAACAGTGTGGAACTATTACGTGGAGTCGTCTCGGATGACGGTGGACGTGCCGGCGTTGTTGAAGCCAGCGCCAGGCGGCGCGCCGGCCGAGGGTGGGTTCCGCGTCAGCCGCGCTTTGGCCAAGACGATCACCTTCCGAGGCTTCGGCACCGTTATAGACTTTAGCACGAACCTGATCGTGGTCGGAGATCTGGCGACGGCTACCGGGCTGTCGGCAGTGGGGTTTGTGGTCGGACCGTTTGTCTATATTGGCCATGAAAAAGTGTGGGAGCGCATCCGCGCCCGTTGGGGCCGGGACAGCGCCGAGCAGCCGCAAGCCGATCTGGCGACGGTCCCGGCGGCGGGCTGATAATCTGTTTGCAGGTGTAGCGGCGCGCAATGATGAACGCTCCGACGCGCGATGGAGCACCGTTTCCGGCTCGCATTATTTGAATGAGAGTAAATTTATACCAGAGTGGAAGGGATAGGATAAAAACTGTGTTTGCCAGAGAGCTTGGAGGATCTTGATGCCTACTCCGAGGACTGGGTGACCATCACCACATTTCTTGGCCTTGGACTGGTTGCCGGGCTTGACGTGCTTTTCAAATCCGGGATTTGACCTGCCCAGTCTGTCCCCAACGCACCCTGGACTTATGGATGATGAGAGTTATTCAACCGGTCCCTTTACCGCCTGAGCGAGGTCTTCCGGGCGTATCCACGTAGCGAAGGCCTGCTGGATCTCCGGCGCGGTGATCGCCAAGTAACGCTCCGCGGCGCGCTGTGCCGAGTCCAGCGGGAGGCCTAGCTCGGTCAAGCGGAGATACTGGCCGGCGATCGCGCCGATGCTGGCGCGCTGCATCGGCAGGCTGCGCAGTATTTCGGCCTTGGCGCGCGTCAGTTCCGCGGCGGTGACCGGTGTCGTCTGCATGTCCCTCAGATCGCGGAGGATCAATTGGCGCGCTTTCTCGACGTTCTCTGTGTCGGCGCCAAATGACACACTGTAGTCGGCACGTGAGCGAGACCAGTCCAGATCGCTGCCCACAGAATATACGTAGCCTGTACGGATGCGGAGATCTTGATACAGGCGCGAGGTAAAGCCGCTGCCGAGGATGACGTTGCCCAACATCAGACTGTAACGATCCGGACTGGTAACCGGCAGCGTCAGTGTTTCCGCCAGGGTTACGCGGTCCTGCAACGAATCACTGTCCGGCACGCGTGTGCGCGAAGATTTGCTGGGGGCGACCTGCGGCAGGTCGATGCTGGGCGTGGCACCGGTTGCCTGCCACGTCCCGAACGTGTCGTTTACTACACGGCGAGCTTGCTCGGCGCTCACGTCGCCGACGACGACGATCGTCGTTAGGTCGGGGCGAAAAGTCTCGGCATAGTAGGCGCGCACGTCCTCGAGCCGCAGCGCCATTACCACTTCCGGTGTCGACTGTCGCAGGGTTGGATCGCCGTCCGGGACGATCGCCTGCTTCAGTGCCCGTCGCACCAGATAATCCGGCGTCCGCAACTGACCGGCCACGCTTCTGGCGACCTGGGCGCGGACGACGGTGAACGCATCGGGTGGGAAGGCGGGATGTAGCTCGTTTTCAGCCAACAGTCGCATGCCGTCCTGGAAGGCGGGCGTCAGCACCCTTAATGAGAAGGCGGGACCGACAGTCACCTCGGCGGCGATGCCATCAACTGCCTCCCGAAAAGCGATCCGGTCATGTGCGTCGGTGCCGTATTCGAACAGACCACGCGTCAGCGAGGCGATGCCTTCCTTGCCTGGCGGCTCCTGCATTGCCGGCACCTGGCGCACGCGACCGAAGACCGAGACGGTGTGGCTGACATGCTCGGGCTGGACGATCAGCCGCAATCCATTGGGCAGCACACTGACGTCGGGCGGGTCGCCGGGGTCCGGCACGTGCGGCGTCGTCAATGCCGCGGCCGCCCAAGTCGGCAGCGTTACGGGGTGGTCAGGTGGGGAATCGAAGGTTTCGACGCCGCCAAAGCCTGATCCGGCAACTTTCTTGCCGGCACCGCGGGGTGTCAGGATCGCGGTGACGGCGTGGTCCGGATCCAGCAACTGACGTGCGAGGCGATTGACGTCCTCGGTGGTGACGGCTTCGTAGGCGTGGGCAACGTCGTCGGGCGAGCTGACGCCCTCGAAGGCGAGCGCGTGGGACCAGCGTCGCGCCAGGCCGCTGATGCTGTTGCCCTGAAACGCGAGCTGCGCCAGTTCCTGCCGTTTGGCGTCAGCCACGAGGTCGGACGGGACGCCGTCTCGCGCTATATCGGCTAGGATACGGCGCGTCGCGGCCAGCAGCGGCGCCGGGTCGTCACCCGCTGGAAAACCCGCCATGGCCAGGCTGAAGCCGACATCGGGCTTAGCCTGGTAATCGAAGTTGGCCATCAGCGCCTTGCCGGTGGGTACTAGAGCGTACAGCGCGCCGCGCTCGCTGCGCAGCGCGTCGGACAGGATGTCGGCGGCAGCAAAATCCGACTGCTTCAGCCCTGGCATTCGATAGGCGAGCGCGATCAGGCCGACGGAAAAATTGGTTTCCAGGGTCAGCGTTTTTGGCTGCACAGGCTTGGGTTCGATCGCGGCGTGCGGGGGCAGATCGCGGCTGGGGATATCGCCGAAAGCGGCTTTGGCCTGAGCCAGTGCCTCAGCCGGTCGCACGTCTCCGGCGATCACCAGGATCGCGTTGTTCGGGGCATACCATTTTTCATAAAATTGCCGCAGCAGGGCGGCATCGGTCCGGTCGAACGAGGGGCGGGTGCCGAGCGCGTCGTGCTCGTAAGGTGTGTGCTCGAACAGGATCGCCTGGGCTTGCGAGGTGAAATTGTAGAACGGGCTGGACTGGTCGGCTGAGACCTCCTGCTCGATGGCGCCGCGTTCTTTGTCCCAGTCGACCTGGTTCAGCGACAGGGCGCGCATGCGCAAGGCCTCGATCTGGAGGGCGATGTCGAGGTTATCGGCTGGGACGGTGTAGGTATACTGGGTGACGGTCTCGGTGGTGTCGGCGTTGTAGATGCCACCGAGCAGGGCGCCGAGTTCGGCAAGCTGGTCCTTGTCGAGGCCGTCGCTGCCGCGGAACATCATGTGTTCCAGGGCGTGGGCGGTGCCGGGGAAGCCGTCCGGTGCGTCGTTGGACCCGACGAGGTAGTTCAATTCGGTGGCGACCACGGGTGCTAGGCGGTCCGGCACGATGACGATGCGAAGACCGTTGGACAGGGTCGCGCGCAGGACGGTGTCCGCTGGAGCGGCCGGTTCGACTGCGGCGGCCTGGTAGGTGGTCATCAAGGCCAGGGCCAGGGCCCACGCGATCACGCGCTGTTTCAAGCAGTCTCTCCCGCCGGGTAGTGGTACGGCGGAGGGTAGGGATGATGGTGGGAGGAAGCAATGCGATTGGGGAACTTTTCGTGTAACCACGAAAGGAACGCGAAGAACAGCCAAGGGCGCGTGGAGACGCAAGACGAGGGCGTCCCCTCTATCGCCGGCTGCCTGGCTTGAAGTTCACCCCACCCGTCCAAGCATCGGAGCCGCGAACGCCTCCCGTAGCTATTGTCTTTCGTATGTTGCACCGTTCCGTTGAACCGCAGAGGTCGATATGATCTTCTTGCCGTCCCCCTTGGCCGCCTGGACGGAGTCCGATGCTGCGGCACGGGAATATTTAGGCCGGGGCAACGACAGTGTTTTTCGTCACTTCACGGCGGGTCAGGCGAGGGTAGACGGCGCAACCGGGGCCATCCGTGCCAGATGACCCCGAACCAATTGATATAGAGCGACGGACTCGCCGCTCAGTTCGACATGTGCTCAGCGGCTGTCTGACCAGTTTTCGTATTGTCGCTCCAGGGGGGCGAGCCGACGTTGACGGTGCTGGGTTTCGTGGCCGCGCCAGTGGCCCCGCCGGCGACGGCTCCGATCGCACCGCCGGCGACGACCCCGACCGGGCCGCCGACCAGCCCGACGGTTGCCCCGGTGGCGGCACCTGCCGCGGCGCCGCCTTCGGCACGCTCAGGCTGTTTCTCGCCGCATGCGGCAAGTAGGGTCAGAGACAAAACCGCGGCAACCGCAATGGTTCTGCGCATCGTTGTTTCCTTTCTATCGATTAGGAGCGAACCCCCAACGCGACAGAGCCAGTGCGGTGGCAGAACCGGATAATGTTACGCGGCGATCAAACAAAATCGTGATGAGGCCGCGATGGTTAGCGATTAATAGCCCGGCGGCGGGGGCGGTGGGGGATAACCCGGCGCATAGCCCGGCGGCGGAGGCGGAGGGCGCCCGCCAGGGGGCACATAGCCCGGCGGCGGAGGCGGAGGGGGCGCGCCAGCAGGTGCAAAGCCCGGGACCTGGTTGCCGCGGGAATACATGCACTGCGCGTAAGCGAGGTTGTAGCGTTGCTGCAAGCTGGCCTGAGCACCTTGCGCTGGCCCCGCCCCGACAGCGGTGCCTCCCAACGCACCGGCCCCGGCACCGATCGCCGCACCTTGGCCGCCACCGATCGCGGCGCCGAGGCCGGCGCCTAGCAAGGTGCCGATCACAGCGGTCCCGACCTGGCGATTGTTGGCCTGCTGTGCGCCGCCCTGAATCTGGTTGGATGCATATTGCTTGCACAGCGCCTGGTCGCCCTCGAACAAGTCGAATGGTTTGTTGGGCGCAGGCATTACCGGTATCGTCGGACCAAGGGGCTCGGCCGCGCAAGCGCTCAGCAGCAGGACCGGGGTCAGAGCGGCGATGGAAAGTCTTAGTGCTCGCATACAGTATAGATCCTTTCGTCCGCGGCCTTTGCGAGGGTCGTAAAGTCAGGGAATGGGGTTGGTGCCGGATTGGTTGATCGCTGGTAGCCGAAGGCCGTTGGGCCGTTCCCTGGATCGACGGGCGGAAACCGTCCAGGCTCGGCAGGTTGATCCGACCTAACCATCTTCAGTCTGACGGTAGATGTTTATCCCCTAGTTGCTTGCACGAGTGGGGGTGCCTGAAACACTCTCTTCAGCACGGTCATGCTTTAGATCGTCCAGGACTCGGCACAGTGGGGTGTCAGGTGAACGCCGCTCGCGGTTCCGCCGGCCTCGTTCAAGGCTCGGACTATGGCGATTCGCCGGTGCGGCGGCACGATAAACATCATGAATCCGCCGCCGCCGGCTCCTGAGACCTTTCCGCCGATCGCCCCGTTGGCGAACGCCAAGTCGTACATTGCCTCGATCCGGCTGGTGCTGATCCCCGTTGCTGTGCGCTTCTTGGCCTCCCAGGACCGGTTCAGTATCTCGGCCATGCGGGGGATCTCGCCGCGCAGCAGCGCCTGTTTCATCTCTAACGCGTCACGTTTGAGCCGGTGCAGGCTGTCGATGACATCGCCGGCTTGGGTGCCGCCGTTATGTTCAGTCATCCCGCGTTGCTGCTCGACGATGATCGCCTCCGACCGGCGGCTGATGCCGGTGAAGCAGATGACCATCGAGGTCTCCAACTCGTTGAGTATTGCGGGCGCAACGCGCAGCGGGTTGACGATGACCCGGTCGCCGGCATGGAACTCGATGAAATTGGTGCCGCCAAAGGTGGCCGCGTATTGGTCCTGCTTGCCGCCTGCCAGTTTGAGATCGATCCGCTCGATCTCAAATGCGGTGTGCGCCACATCGTATGGACCCAACGGTGCAGAGAGCGCGGCAGCGAATGCCTCCACCAGCGCCACGACCAGGGCGGAGGACGACCCCAAGCCAGATCCGGGCGGTGCATCGACGTAAGAGGTGACGCGCATCGGACTGATCGCCCCACCGGCGAACTGGTTCAGCATCCGCCGTGTGACGCCGGCATGAAGCCATAGCCGGGCTTGGGAGATCGCTTCCAGGTCGGGCGCGAACGATTCCGCGATTTCGAGGTCGGGAGCGACGAAGTGGACGCGGCCGTCGTCGGATGGTTCGATAAAAGCATAAGCATAGCGGGCGATCGTGGTGTTCAGCACCGCGCCGCCGTGTTGGTCGCAATAGGGGCTGAGGTCCGTGCCGCCGCCGGCCAGGCCGAGTCGCAGAGGCACACGCGCGCGGATGGTGGTTTGCCGGGTCCGCAAAGGCGACTCCTGCTTGATGATCACGCATGCTTATCCAGGATGGGTCTCAGGAACGAAAGCAAATTTCCGCCATTGAATAAGTAGCCGGCGACACCGGCCGCCGCCGCCGCTCGCATGTCGGTTTCCTGATCGCCGACCATCAGGGCCTTGGCGGGATCCAGGTCCCACATCCGGATCAGGTCCAGCAGCATGCCGGGCAGCGGCTTTCGCCACGGATGAACTTGTCGGTAGGCTTCCACCGTGCCGTCCGGGTGATAGGGGCAGTAGCGGGCGTCGTCGATCGTGCCGCCGGCTTCTCTGGCCTGGTCGCCAATCCAGTCCAGCAGGTCGTGGATCGCCGCCTCGTCGAAGTAGCCGCGAGCGACGCCGGCCTGATTGGTGACGATGAAAACATGCCATCCGGCCTGGGTCGCGTAGCGGATCGCGTCCC
Organism: uncultured Pseudomonadota bacterium; assembly: GCA_963832865.1. GTDB lineage: Bacteria > Pseudomonadota > Alphaproteobacteria > Acetobacterales > Acetobacteraceae > Rhodopila. The sequence goes on along the minus strand of CAWHWH010000062.1, from coordinate 81,029 downwards.
GAGCGCCGTCGACCCACTGGAAGCGGTCTCGCGAGCCGACATAGCCGTGATCGACGTTGAGGACTCCGTCGCGGTCAAGGAACAGGGCTTTGCGCTTCAGCAGCGCCGGGATTTCGGTTTGCGCGCGGGCAAAATCCTCCGGCACGCCGATATCGCGGAAGTAGCCATCCCCCAGCGTTCCCCGCAGGCTGCCAGCGCGCGCCAGAGCGGGCAGGATGTCGGCCTCCAGCGAGCACGCCGGCTGCAGATGGGGGATCAGCGACTGGTTGAAGAGGTAGATCCCGCCGTTGATCGTGCCGCTGGTGCCGGGCGGCGGGCGCTCTCTGAATGCGGTGACGTGGTCCCGTTCAGTTTCGACGACACCATAGCGGGAGGCATCGTCCAGATAACGAAGCACGATCCGCCCGGTCACCTCCGGCCCATCTGTCGCGGCGTCCGCGAGCAGCCTCGAAAAATTGCAATCGAACAGGGAGTCGCCGTTGCACAGCAGGAAGCGGTCCTGAAGCTGGTTGCGGGCATGGAAGACCGCTCCACCCGTCCCCGCCCGGACGGGTTCCTCGGACAGCGTGATGTTGGCGGGGCGGGGTAGCGAGGCCTGGATATCGGCGGCGGCGCGCTCGATTTCCACCGAAAGATGGCCGGTCAGCAACAGGAAGTCGGTGACGCCGAAGCGCACGAACTCACGCAGCAGCCAGAACAGGAAGGGGCGACCGCCGCAGGGCAGGATCGGCTTCGGCGTGGTGGCGGTGAGGGCACCCAGGCGCGTACCGAGACCGCCGACCAATACCGCACATTGGGTGACGGTTGCTTTCATCGTATGGCGGCCTCTGCGATTTCGGCAGCGGGTTCGCGACCGGCCAGCACCTTCTCGACGCGACGGCCGTCCATCTCAAGCACCTCGAACCGCCAGCCGCCGAACACGATGCGATCGCCCGCGCGCGGCACCCGGCGGAGCAGCGCCAGCAGTAGACCGGCCAGGGTGTGGTAGCTGCCTTCGGCCGGCAGGTCGGGCAGCCTCAGTCGAGCTTTCAATTCATCGACCGGGGTCATGCCGTCGAGGGTCATTGTGGTTTCGCCTTCCGGGCCGGGCACGCCTTCCTGGTGTTCGGGACCGGAGGCTTCGCCGACGATCGCCTGCAGCACGTCGGCTGCGGTCACCACGCCCTCGAAGCTGCCGTATTCATCCATCACCAGAGCCAAGCCCAGGGTATCGGATTTCAGCCGCTCCAGGGCGTCGAGGGCGCTGATCGCGTCGGGGACGATCATGGGATGGCGCAGGCTGGCGCTGAGCGACAGTTCGCCGCCGCTGAGGATACGGTCCAGGAGGTCCTTGGCCTGCACGACCCCGACCACGTTATCGATCGAGCCGTCGCACACGACGAAACGTGAATGCGGCGCGGCCTTGAGGGCGGCGGCGATCGCCTTGGCGGGATGCGTGCGGTCGACCCAGGCCAGTTCGGTGCGGGGAGTCATGATCGCGCGCACCGGCTTGTCGGCGAGGCGCAACACGCGCTCGATCATGTCGCGTTCCTCCATTTCCAGCACGCCGGTCTGGGCCCCTTCGATGAGCAGCGCTTTCAATTCCTCTTCCGTCACGGACTGGCGTGAAGGCCGGTTCAGGCCGAACACCCTCAGGACGGCGTTGGAAGATTTCCCCAGCAGCCAGACTGCGGGGCCGACGACGCGCGACAGAACCGCGATCGGCCGGGCGACTCGAATCGCCATGAGCTCCGGTGTGCGTAACGCGAGTTGCTTCGGCACCAGTTCCCCAAGGACAAGGGTCAGGTAAGTGGTGGCGATGACCACCACGGCGAGGGCGATGCTTTCGGCGAACCGACCGATTTGGGGGAAGGTCGCCAGCCAGGATTGCAGATGAGCCGCGATCTGGGCGCCGCCGAACACGCCGGTGAGCACGCTGATGAGGGTGATCCCGACCTGCACGGTGGGCAGGAAGCGCTGCGGATCGTCCGACAAGGCGCGGGCGGCCGTGGCGCCCTTGACGCCCTTCCGCTCCAGCACCGCGAGGCGGGCCCTGCGGACCGAGACCAGGGCCAGTTCACTCAGCGAGAACAGCCCATTCAGCACGATCAGCAACAGGATGATGAGGATTTCGAGGCCGGTGGTCATAGCGGTTCCGGATGGAGGCGGCACATGTTCAACGCGAATTGTAGCGGTCTATCATAACTCGGCCACCGTCATGAGGGATCGAGCGTTCCTCGACCCAAGGAGGAAACATGCCCGCCATCGCAATAGCGTTCAGCCTGCTCGGGCTGGTGCCTCTGGTTTTTTTTGCGTTCGGCGCCGTTGGGCACATCCCCGAGACTGCGGAGCGAATGCTGGTCTCTCTGATCGATTACGCAGCGCTGGTCCTCAGTTTTTCCGGTGGCGTGCATTGGGGGCTGGCGCTGTTGCCGGGAGCGGTGCGGCCCTCGGCGCGGTTCGGCGCCGGCGTGCTGCCGTTGGTTGTCGCCTGGGTCGGCCTGGTGCTGGCGCAGATGGTATCGCCGACAGTGGCGCTGGCGGTGCTGATTTTGGGTTATCTCGCAATGGTGTTGACGGAGCACCAAGCGGCACAGCGGCTGCTGGTTCCGCCGCGTTATGTGTGGATACGCTGGGGATTCTCGGTTGTTTCGATGGTGATGATGGTGATGGTTTTGATCCTTCGTGGCATCGGCCAGACCATTGTATTCTAGAGATTTCTGGCATTAATTAGGTGTTCATGATTGATTAATGACTGCCTGAGAAATGAGCGGAGGCCTTGCGATGAGCAGTTCCATTGTGCCTGATTCGGAGCCGGTAGAAGCGGTGTTTCCGACGGCGGAGATTATCCCGTTTCCGTCTCGTCCGAGGCCTGAGGAGCCGCGGCCCGATGACCGGCTGGCCCGGGCTTTGGCTTCGCTGACCGCGGCGATGATCGAGCAGCAGGCTGCGATAGCCACGTGGCGCGCTGCGCTCGGGGAGTTAAAGGAGACGACCTCAGGCCTGGGTGAGAGCTTGCAGCGCTACCAGATCAGTCTGGGATCATTGAGTGGCAGTGTGTCGGCACTGGAGGGCAAGGCTCAGGAGATGGAGCAGTGGGCGGACGGCGTGCTTCTTGGGTGACGTTGCGTTTTGACGGCTTAGACCATCTTCATCCTGATTCCGCAGGTTGCAATGGTCTGACTCTCTTCGCTTTGATCGTATGATGCACGCACTTTGAACGTTCCGCTCAGCTTGATCGTGCTCTAGCGAACTTTTGTGCTGGCGCGGACTATTGCAATCTCCTTGATGCAATCGGCCTGATCGACGGCTTGCATCGTCTCCTTCGGCCTGCTTCGTTGCGGGCTGGAGGGGACCTGAAATGTCACAAGCTGCCCTGATCCAAAGGCTGCGCACGGCTCGGGTCGTGCCGGTGGTACGGACCCGGTCGGTTGCTCATGCAGAAACGGCGGTGGAATGGCTGCGCGGCGCTGGTATCGGCGTATTCGAGATCACCATGACCATCCCCGGTGCGGTGGCGCTGATCGGCCGGCTAGCCAAGGACCCGGATCTGTTGATTGGGGCGGGGACGGTCCCGGACGCGGCGACGGTTCGGGCATGTTTGGACGCGGGGGCGCGTTTCGTCGTCGCTCCGTGGGTTGATCCGGGGTTGTCGCAACCGTGCCGCCAAGCGGGCGCCGCGCTGATGCTGGGCGCCTTGACGCCCACCGAGGTCAGAGCCGCTCTGGCGGCCGGTGCCGACGTGGTCAAGATTTTCCCGGCGTCCTCGGCGGGCGGTCCGAGCCATATAAAGGCCCTGGCGAGCGTCTTCCCAGGGGTAGCGTTCTGCCCAACCGGCGGCGTGGAGGCCGTCAATGTGGCGGCCTATCTGTCGGCCGGGGCAGCGTTTGTCGGCATGGGCGGAGCGCTGGTCGATGAGGCGCGCATTGCCGCCGGGGACCGAGCGGCAATCGAGGCGGCGGCGCGGGGGGTGCTGTGAGCGTCGATCTGTTGTGCATGGGCGAGCCGATGCTGGAATTCAACCAGCTTCCGGCTGGAGCTGATGGGGTGCAGCGTTATTTGGAGGGATTCGGCGGGGATACCTCCAACGCGGCCATCGCGGCCGCTCGGCAGGGGGCGCGGGTCGGGTATGTGACGGCGCTGGGGGCTGATATGCCGGGCGACCGGTTTATGCAGCTTTGGGAGCGGGAAGGGGTGGATACGTCGTACGTGCTGCGGACGGATCGTTATCAGACCGGGGTTTATTTCGTTACGCATGACGCGGACGGGCACCACTTCCTGCACTACCGCACGGGTTCCGCGGCGGCGATGTACGCGGCGTCGGATCTGCCGGTCGAGGCGATAGCGACGGCGCGGGTGCTGTATGTCTCGGGGATCAGTCAGGGGATTTCGGTCGCGGCTTGCGACGCTGTGTTTGCGGCGATCGATGTCGCAGTGCGGCACGAGGTAGAGGTTGCCTATGATACCAATTATCGGCCTCGGCTGTGGCCCCCGGCCCGGGCCGCGGCGGTGATGCATGCGGCGATGGCACGCGTGAAGTATGCGCTGCCGGGGGCGGACGATGTGCGGGTCCTGACTGGATTAGAGGATCCGGATGCGATGCTGGATTTTTATCTGCGCCTGGGGCCAGAGGTCGTGGTGCTGCGGATGGGAGAGGAGGGGGCTTATCTGGCGACCGCGGATGGGGTGCGGGTGAGGATTCCCCCGTATCCGGTGACGGCGGTTGATGCGACCGGGGCCGGCGACACGTTCTGCGGATCGTTTCTCGCCCGAATTCTGGCGGGGGACGACCCAGAGCCGGCGGCGCGCTACGCCAGCGTGGCAGCGGCTTTGGCGTGCAGGGGGTATGGAGCCGTGGGCCCTATTCCGACGGCCAGCGAGGTTTGGTCGGTTCTTAGAGGAAAGCGCCGCACATGAGCAGTCATGCGTTGGCGGCACAGATTTTGTGTCTCCGCGGTCCGGATGGTGATATTTGCCGACACGATCACCTGTTCGTGAAGTCCCGATGACCATACACTACCTGACCGAAGAAGAGCATGTGGAGAGGATGGCGAAGGCTATTTACCTTTCCCACGTGCGGCGCGTTACGCTTATTGGTGGCTGGAACCACCTGCCGGAGGCCCGGCGGGAGGCTTTTCGATTGCTTGCAAAAGACGCGGTGGCGGGTGCCGACCGAATTCGGGGACGGAGCCAGCAAGCGGCGGCCGTAGCCGCGAAGAGCCGGGACATTGATTGACCGAGCTGGGCTCGGGGTGCGCTCGGTCATGGGTTCGTTGAAAAGGTGTACGACGCCCTCGCCCACGAAATGCGAAAGTGCGGGCTCGGCGCCGTCCAGCAGCGGGGAATAGTCGTCTTTTACGACGACGTTATCGTTGGCGAATTTACCGCCGACCTGCCGGTCGAGGACCAGGTCATCGTCGAACTCAAGGTCGTCAGTGCGCTGAGCAACGTGCATCTCCCGCAATGCCGAAGCTTCCTCCGAGCGACAGGCAAGCCCCCGTGCCTGCTCATAAACTTCGGCCCGGTCCAAAGTAGAAATCCGCCGCATGACCGCCGAGGCGTGATCCATCCCCTTCATCCCCAATATCCCCTTCATCCGCCTTGAAAAGCCTGTCCCCTACCCCCGCACTGCCCCACCGATCCAAGGAAGGAACGCAGCCCCGCTTTGTGGCCGGCCGGTCTCGGGTTGCCCCGATACGAGGCGGCTGGTTGGTTGCTTTGTACCGGTTGGGGGACCAGCCCGTCAGACGTCGGAACGGGCGAGAAGGCAAGCTTTTCAAGGCGGATAAAAAGGGATGCAGATGGATGGAGGGGATGCGCGGTTGCTGGAGCCGTTGACCGAACGGATCATTGCGGCCTGGCTTCGACCATGATCGTTTGGGGTTGATCTGCACTTCGGCATTCGATCATGGTTAAAGCTTCTGTTGATCGCGTGATTCACGCCTTCTGTCTCGGTCGCCTCGGGCGATCACGCTCTAGATTTCTTCCCGCACTACCGAGTTGCTCAGCGTTCCGATACCGCTGATTTCTATATCGATCCGATCGCCATGCTTTATATTTGCTGTGGCTCCCTCGGTTCCCATCCACACGACGTCGCCTGGGTACAGCGTGAGGCATGTCGTCATGTTGACCAGAAAATCGACCACGCCGAAGATCATGTGATTAGTCGGGAATGCGATTAGTTGCTCACCGTTCAGCCGGATTTTGGTCACGAGCTCTTCGAGCTTCACATCGGTTTCGATCCAAGGCCCCATCGGCTTGAAGGTATCAGTGTTCTTCGACCGCCACATCGTCCGGTCTGCTTTCTGCCACGTTCGTTCGCTGACATCGTTTCCGATGGTGTAGCCGAGCACGGCTGATAGGGCGTTCTCGCGGGTCAGGTGCTTGCATTTTCGGCCGATAACCACGACCAGTTCGCCCTCATACTGAACCTGATCGGTTGCATTGGCGGGAATTACAATTTTTTCTTTATGGGCGATCAACGCGTTATTCGCGCGGTATCCAATATCCGCCTGCGTTGGCAAGTTCGGTTTCTGGCCGATCTTTTCGGCATACTCACGCACATGCTCGGGATAATTCATTCCCGCCGCGTAGAAGGTCGGCGGAACGACCGGAACCAACAGCTTCACGTCCGCCAGGTTGTATTTCTGGCTCGTGCGCTCCCAGGCGTCGAACGGAGAGCCGCGGACCGGAATGAGGGTGTCGCCCTCGACAACCGCGTAGGACGCGGCGCCGTCCTGATCGAAGCGTGCCCAGCGCATGGTATTCCCCCTTTTCAGTTCGAAGCCAGTTCCTTGGCCATTGTCGCGCGCATCAGATATTTCTGCATCTTCCCGGTGACGGTCATGGGGAAGTCGTCCACAAACCGGACGTAGCGCGGGATCTTGAAGTGGGCGATCTGGTCCTTGCAATACCCCTTCACGTCGTCCTCGGTCAGCTTGGTTCCGGCACGCAGCTTGATCCAGGCGCAAAGTTCCTCGCCGAAGCGCTTGTCCGGGACGCCGAAGACCTGGACGTCGACAATGGATGGATGCGTGTAAAGGAATTCCTCGATTTCGCGCGGATAGACGTTTTCGCCGCCACGTATCACCATATCCTTGATGCGGCCGACGATTGCGCAGTAGCCGTCCTGATCCATCGTTGCGAGATCGCCGGTATGCATCCACCCGGCGCTGTCGATTGCCTCAGCGGTAAGTTCCGGCTCATCCCAGTATCCCAGCATCACGGGATACCCGCGGGTGCAGAATTCGCCCGTGGTTCCGCGGGGGACGATGCGGCCCTGGGTGTCAATGATCTTGACCTCCACGTGCGGATGCGGTCGGCCAACGGTGGCGACCTGCTTGTCCAAGGAATTGCCGATGCGTGTCTGGGTGCTGACCGGACTGGTCTCGGTCATGCCATAGCCGATGGTGATCTCCGTCAGATGCATGTCGCGAATGCAACGGCGCATGACCTCCACCGGACAGGGCGCGCCCGCCATCATGCCGGTTCGCAGGCTGGTCAAGTCGAACTTCGCAAAGTCGGGATGGTCGAGTTCGGCGATGAACATCGTCGGAACCCCGTATAGCGATGTGCAGCGATAGTCCGCGACGGTCTGCAAGGTTGTGAGCGCGTCGAATCCCTCACCCGGGAACACGATCGCGGCGCCATGTGCCATGCAGGCGAGAACGCCAATCACCATGCCGAAACAATGATACATCGGCACCGGGATGCACACCTTGTCCTGTTCGTTGTAGTGCAGGATTTCCCCAATAAAGAAGCCGTTGTTGAGGATATTGTGGTGCGTCAGGGTCGCACCCTTCGGCTGGCCGGTGGTGCCGGAGGTGAACTGGATATTGATCGGATCGTCGAATTGCAGCAGCGATGCTAGATCCTTGAGCCGCTGGCGGTCTACGTCGCGCCCATGATGGGCGATTTTCTCGAACGCGAAGGTCCCGGAATCGTCGCCTCCGATCTGGATGACCGACCGCAGTGCGGGCAGCCGATCCGCCTGCAGGTCGCCTGGGTAGGAGATGGCGAGCTCCGGCGCGAGCGTGTTGATCATGCCGATGTAGTCGCTGGTCTTGAAGCGCGTCGCGGTCACCAACGCCTTGCAGCCAACTTTGTTCAGCGCATACTCGACTTCGGTCAGGCGGTAGGCGGGGTTGATGTTGACTAGGATCAACCCGGCTTTGGCGGTGGCGAACTGGGTGACAACCCACTCGGCGTTGTTCGGCGACCAGATACCGATGCGGTCGCCCGGTTGCAGTCCGATCGCGACAAGCCCGGCGGCGAATGCTTCGACGTGCGCAGCAAGTTCGGCCCAGGTCCAGTGGATGCCTTGCTGCCGGACGATCAGGCCGGAGCGGTCACCGAAGCGGGCAACGGTGCGGTCAAATCGAACCCCGATCGTATCACCGATCATCGGCTGGTCGGAGGCGCCATGCATATAGCTGGGCGCGAGCTCGGTCATTGATTGCTCCCTGCAACGGTTAGTTCTTGAAGAGGCATCATGCGGGCTGATCAAGCCGGATACAACCTTCTCTGTTAGCGTGATTTTCTTTCCCGCTGTCGCCCCAGAGGTTCGCCTGCTCCGGACGCCGTATGGGCCTCGGCATCAAAGCCTCTCCGAACCTAAAGGGGCACCAACAACCGACGATGTCGTAGATTGTTTCTGATTGTCGAGAGCCGGATGCTGAAGCGGAATGTCCCCTTCGCGTTTTCGCCTCGGTGCGGTGCTTGGGATCAACCAGACGCTGTCCTGGGGGATGACCTTTTATTTGCCGGCGATTATTGCCGATTCCGTGGTGGCGGCGTTCGGGCGATCGGGGTTTTCAGTTCTTGGTGCGTTCTCCTGGGCGTTGCTGGTCGCCGGCGCCTGCGCACCTCGCGTCGGGAGATGGATCGACCATCATGGCGGGCGCGGCGCGCTGATTGCCAGCATTGTGGTGATCGCGCTCGGACAGACGGTGCTGGCGGTTAGTCACGGGCTGGCGGTTTGGTACCTCGGGTGGACGATCATCGGCGTTGGCATGGCGATGGGTCTGTATGACAGCGCGTTTGCCACCGTTGCCGGATTGTTAGGGAAAGAGGCGGGACCGAGCATCACGGGGATTACGTTGGTGGCAGGGTTCGCGAGCAGTGTGTTCTGGACGCTCGGGGCCACACTGATCGGGGCTTTGGGTTGGCGCGGCCTGCTGCTGGCCTATTCCGGGCTGATGCTGATGGTGAACTTGCCAATGGTGTGGTTACTGGTGCCGCCGGCGCCGCCTCGGCCATCGCGGGATGCCGGCAGGGCAGGGTTGCCGAAGTCGCCCGCCCAACGGCTTGCGTTGGTGTTGCTGGGGGCTTTCTTCGCACTGCGCTGGTTCATTACCTCGGCCATATCGGTGCACGTGCTGTCGCTGCTGCAAGGGATCGGGCTGACCGCGGCCGAGGCGGTCGGTGTCGCCGCGCTGATCGGTCCCGGGCAGGTCGCGGGTCGGATCCTCGAGTATGCCATCGGACCGCGTGTCGATCTGCTGACCAAGGCCCGGGTCGCGGCGCTGCTTTTTCCAGCCGGGGCCGCGTTGCTGCTGCTGGGAGGACCAATCGGGGCGACCGGCTTCGTGCTGATGTACGGGATGAGCAATGGGATCATGACGGTCAATCGCGGCACTGTTCCGCTCGCCCTGTTCGGGCCGGAAGGATACGCGCGGATTTTGGGCTGGCTAGCGGTCCCAGTGCTGCTGGCGCAAGCGTCGGCCCCGACGGTAAGCGCGCCGTTGGTCGCCACGCTGCCGGCACTGGATGTCCTTTTGGTTTGTGGCGGCGGCGCGGCAGTGGCGGCGATGTTGCTGATGCCTTTGCGACTGCCGGACCGAGGCCCAGTCTAAATTTCCAGTGCAGCACACGAGAATCTGACGCCGAAGGGACTCGATGCCGTCGGCTCGAAAGCGGTATGAAGCGGTGGTCTTCCGCGCCAATCACTGATCGGACCTCGACGGACACGCTCATGCAACGGGCCGGTTACGATTACAGGATGATCAGGCAATGGCGTGTCGGCTTCGAGAGGGTGGGTTGGGCCGGTCTCGATTGCCTTCTCGCCAAGGTGCTTGAAGCGAAGTTACAGGAGATAGAAGCTGTGCTGCCGCCTGGACCGCTGGCGGCCCTACGGTCGACGGTCACCATCATGGCGGATTTTATAACCTCGGATTTTCCCGCCGTTGCCACCTATCATTGGGTTGGCGCCGAACCGTGGTTGAGGGAACATGGGGAGCCGACATACAAGGCCGGATCGATAAATATTCTCCAGGCGGCCGCATTCATCAGTCTTGTTGAGGATGTGTCGCGCTATCCGGCAGCCTTGCTGCACGAGGTCGCGCATGCCTATCACGACCGCATTGCGCCTGGCGGGGTTCATAACGAGATCATCAGAACCGCGTATCAGGGCGCTGCGGCGACAGGCATCTATGAGCACGTTCTGAATGTAACCGGCGTAATACATCAGGCGAATGCTATTAGGGACGCAATGGAGTATTTTGCGAATTCCACGACAGCGTACTTCCTGCGGAACGACGATTGGCCCGAGGATCGGGACGCGCTCGCCCAGACAGATCCCGCGGGCTTCCAGATGATAAGACATCTCTGGAACGTCTAGCGACGCCGGCCGCTGGACCGCGACGAGCGGCGTGACGGTCGGACCGGCATAGCACGGCCTCCCGCTGTAATCCGCTGCGTTCGGTGACCAACCGAGGCCGAGCCGGACGGCTGAACCATCAGATGGGCGAATACCCTTGCCGCGACGATCCGTCGTAGCCATCTTGGCGCGTCATGCAGAACATCACCAACGCCGCCGCCGACCCGATTGGGTGGCACGGCACAACCATCCTGTGCGTAAGGCGGGATGGCAAAGTCACCATGGCCGGGGACGGCCAAGTCAGCATGGGTCAGACCATTGTAAAGGGCAACGCGCGGAAGGTCCGGCGGATTGGCGCGGGCGGGACCGTGATCTCCGGGTTTGCCGGAGCAACGGCCGACGCGTTCACCCTGCTGGAACGACTTGAGAGCAAGCTCGAACGCTATCCCAACCAGCTTGAGCGCGCTTGCGTCGAGCTGGCGAAGGATTGGCGGACCGACCGTTACCTTCGGCGCCTGGAAGCGCTGATGGCCGTCGCCGATAAGGACCGCAGCTTCACCCTCACCGGCAACGGCGACGTGCTGGAACCCGAGGATGGCGTGATCGGCATCGGCTCCGGCGGAAATTACGCCCTTGCCGCCGCGCGCGCCCTGATGTCGGTTCCCGACCTGTCGGCCGAGGAAATCGCACGGCGGTCGATGAAAATCGCGTCGGATATTTGTGTCTATACCAACGGCAACGTCATTATCGAGTCACTGTAAAATGGACGTCCCTACATATTCCCCGAGAGAGATCGTCTCGGAACTTGACCGCTTCATCGTGGGGCAAGGCGACGCCAAGCGCGCGGTCGCCATTGCGCTGCGCAACCGCTGGCGCCGGCAGCAACTGCCGGAGGGCATTCGCGAAGAAATCGTGCCCAAGAACATACTGATGATCGGCCCCACCGGCTGCGGCAAGACAGAAATCGCCCGCCGGTTGGCCAAGCTGGCGCAGGCGCCGTTCCTCAAGGTCGAAGCGACGAAATTCACCGAGGTCGGCTACGTCGGCCGCGATGTGGACAGCATCGTCCGCGACCTGGTCGATGCCAGCCTGAACATGCTGCGCGAAAGCAGCCGCAAAGGTGTTCAGGCGAAAGCTGAAACCGCTGCCGAGGAACGCCTGATCACCGCTCTGGTAGGCGAGGAGGCCGCCGCTGACACAAGGTCGAAATTTCGCCGCATGCTGCGCAATGGCGAGTTCGAGCAAAAGGAGATCGAGGTTTCGGTCTCCGATTCCGGCGGTTCACCGATCGGCCAGTTGGACATGCCCGGCATGCCGCCCGGTCAGGTCATCAATCTGTCCGAAATGATGAAAAATCTGATGGGCAACCGCCCGCAGCAGAAGCGGCGGATGACGGTGGAAGCCGCGCGCCGGGTCCTGGAGGCAGAGGAAGCGGACAATTTGCTGGACAACGAGCAACTCACCAAGGAGGCGGTCTCGCACGCCGAGAACAACGGCATCGTGTTTCTCGACGAGATCGACAAGATCTGCGCCCGCACGTCCGAGGGCGGGTTCCGCGGCGGCGACGTCAGCCGAGAGGGCGTGCAGCGCGACCTGCTGCCGCTGATCGAAGGCACCACCGTCAACACAAAGTACGGCCTGGTGAAGACCGACCATATCCTGTTCATCGCCTCGGGCGCCTTCCATCTGGCAAAACCGTCCGACCTGCTGCCGGAGCTACAGGGCCGCCTGCCAATCCGCGTCGAGCTGTCGCCGCTGTCGCGCGAGGATCTGCGCCGCATTTTGACGGAACCCGAACACTCGCTGCTGAAGCAGTATTCGGCGTTGCTCGGCACCGAGAGCGTGACGCTGGACTTCCGCGATGATGCAGTGGACGCGCTGGCCGACCTCGCCGCGGACATCAACGACCGCATCGAGAACATCGGCGCCCGCCGATTGCACACGGTTCTGGAGCGACTGCTGGAGGACATCAGCTTCACCGCCACCGACCGCGGCGGCGAGACGTTTGTCGTGGACGCCGCCTACGTAGCCGAGAAAGTCGCCCCGCTGGCGCAGAAGGGCGATCTGAGCCGGTTTATCTTGTAGCGGTCACGATGAGTAATTGGCGGAACATGGAGGCCTCTTCAGGGCCTCCATGAGGGCGATCTGCTGGATAGCGCTTTGGCTTTGCCGCCGAGCGCCGCCTATCGCGGAGTTAGCCTTTATGCGTTGGGAATCGCCAAGAACCAGCTGTTCATCGGCGGCAACAGCGTACGTTCCGCCTCTCCTGCGCCTGACGGCCGCGCTTTCACGGTTGGGAACGTCGAGGCCGCGGTTATGACGCTGGAGATGGCTTCCGGGGACCTCTCGGAAGGCGAATTTACCGCCTGGGTGCGAATTCACGCCAGGATTGAGGGCTGACGATACCGGCTAACGCTGGGACATCATAGGTTACGCGATCTGGGCGAGCCCGAGGTGCGGTGCATGACCCGCAGCTTCTTCCTCGACACCAACCTCCTAACCATAGCTGACGAAGCTAGGTTTAATGAGTTCGCAATCACCGTGGGCATCACGCGTCCTGGCCGCTGCATCCTGAGTGGCAACGGTGCATGAGTCGGATTGCGCCCTCTTATGGATCTACTGCGGTATGACTGCCTAGTCCACCGAATACGAAGAGAAGGACGAGGATGATTACCAATAGACCCAATATGCCTCCTAGGCCTCCGCCCCCGTAGTATCCTTGCCGGTGACCGTAATAGCCCCCGCCGCCGAACAGCAGAACGAGTACAACGACAATTAAGAAGTGACATGATTTCCCGGTCGGAGCCTGTCGCTCCGTGATGATGATCGGGCCGGCATCGTCCATATGCAACTAGGAATTGACACAGGAATCAGCGAAAGCCGCGATGGACAGCACTACCTCGCAATGAGCCCCGGACATCGCCACAAACCCGGGCCGATCTGCGAGGGACTTTCAGCGCTTAGATCGCTGTAGGCATGTCGAATTCTGCGTGTGCTGCATTGCGGAATAAACAACCGGTTGGAGGCCCACCGCGTTTGATGAACGTCGCCGCGTAAGTGCAGGCGGCGAACTTGGAAAGGGATATGGCGATGGTTTCGATCTCACGCTCAATGCTGCTGGCGGCAAGCTTGTTGGCGTTTCCGCTCGCTGGCGCGATGGCGCAGCACGACCCTTCTAGAGAAGGAGAAGGCAAATCCACCGGTCCGAGTTCCGCCTCTGGAAACGGCAACCAAACGGTTTCTTCTAACAATGGCGGCGGTGCCATGAAGAGCACCGCGCCGGGATATGAGAGCAAAAGCGCCGTTTCTGGCGCCGTAGGTAATTCTCCTGGGAACGCGGCCAATGGCAAATCAGGGAAACAACCTCAGTAACTGCCGACCAAGACTGGTCGGAAGCCCAGTGGTCATGCGCGCTCTCGCCACTGATTGGCCGCGGAGTGGAAGTCGATCTGCGACTTCGCCGATGGCGCGGGCAAACGGGACGCGAGGGGCAGGTCGCGTGCCTGCTCCGTTTGGAGAACCGGGGTTGGCAAGGAGCGGATTCTGAGTGCGCTATGCGATCGGCTGGAAGCGCAATGCCTGCGGGCGCTGCGCTTCCAGTTGTCGCCCTACGATGTCTTCTGGCCCAGCATCGACAACCTCGAATGGGCGGCTGAAGTTCATCCCGGCGGTCGGCCAGAGACCCAGCGGGATGCTGTTCGACCGATGTACGATGTTTCGGCCGGACCGTCGCATCAGTGCTCGAGGCCGGCTGCGACATCATTGATCCGAGGACGCAGGATGGCGAGGTAAGCGCGAACGCCTGACAATCCGCGACCCATTCGCAACAAATCTGCGGGCTCGGCGATGTTGGCCTTGAAGGCTGCCTCAGCCGCCAGCACATCCCAGGCATGAAAGACCCATTCGTCAAACCCGAAGAGCCGACGGCTCTCGCCGCCATCGAGGCGATCGGCGAAGAACTCGCGCTATTCGATGACTGGATGGAACGGTACGAGTTCATCATCGGCATGGGCCGCAAGCTTCCTCCGTTCCCGGACGACTGGGCAAACGACGGCCACCGCGTTCCCGGCTGCCAAAGCCGGGTTTGGATGGAAGCAATCGTGCGTGACGGCAGCCTCTACTTTGCCGGAAAATCTGACGCCGCCATCGTCTCTGGACTCGTCGCCCTTCTGTTGCGGGTCTATTCCGGCCGGGCCCCGGAGGAAATTCTCGGCACTGACCCGATATTCCTAAAGGATCTTGGCTTGCTCGAGGCACTGTCGACCAATCGAGGCAACGGCATTGCGGCGATGGCCCGCAAGCTCCGCGAAGTCGCTATCATTCAACAGCCCGCCTGAATCCCCAATGTCGGCGGCTGTGCGGGTCGCCGCGTTCCTGGGAGCCTATTTCGCGGCAAACGCGATTGTTGCGTTCCTGCCGCTGTGGTTGGCCGACCGCGCGCTGAGCGCGTCTGCCATCGGGCAAATCCTGGGCAGTGCGGCGTTGCTGCGAGTTCTGGCGGGACCAGGGTGGGGCAATGTGGCCGATCGCCTCGGCCGCCGCCGCCCGGTGCTGGGCTTTGCCGCAGCGACCGCCGCCGGCCTTGCTGCCGCTTATGTCGCCGCGACCGGCTTCCTGCCGATCCTACTGATCGCCGCAGCCCAAGGGATTGCCGCCAGCGCGATCAGCCCGCTGGCTGATTCCCTGGCGCTGGCCTTGGCGAGCGAGGGGCGCATCGAGTACGGCCCGGTCCGAGCGGTTGGGTCCACCACATTCATGGTGGCAACCGCAACTGCGGGATGGCTGCTTAACCGGGTTGGCTCCTGGCTGGTTCCCTGGCTGCTGGCGGCGGGCTACGGCGCCGCGGGCCTGTTCAGCCTGTTCCTGCCGGAAGCTGCAACGCCTCCCGCCGCCCGGCACAGCTTCGCCGGGCTGAAGCTGTTCGGCAGCAAATCCTTTCGCCTGGCGGTTGGCTGTACCGCGCTGATCCAGGGCGCGCACGCCGCCTATTACGGCTTCGCGGCCTTGTTCTGGCGATCCCAGGGCCTCAGCGACACGGTCATCGGCTTGCTGATCGCCGAGGGCATCGTAGCCGAAATCCTGCTGTTCGCGCGTGGCCGCCGGCTGGTCGAGCGGCTCGGTCCTGCCGGACTGACCGCGTGCGCGGCATCGGCGTCGATTTTGCGCTGGACGGTGATGGCAGCCGCGCCGCCTTTGCCGGTGCTTGTGCTGATACAACCGCTTCACGCCGCAACCTTTGCCATGCAGCATTTGTCGGCGATGCTGGTGCTAACCCGCGGCGTTCGCCTTGAACGCGCCGCCACCGCCCAGGCCTTACACGCCGCGCTTGGTTATGGCGCACCCACGGGGCTGATGATGCTGTTGTCTGGCTGGATGTATGCCCGTTACGGCGGCCTGGTTTTCCTGACGATGGCAGTCACCGGCGGCGCCGGCTGGCTTCTGGTTGCTCCACTCGCTCGCGAAACCGCGGCCCAGGCCGGCTGAATAATCTACGGCACCCCCACCTTCGCCAGCGCCTGCGCGAGGTCCGCGATCAGGTCATCCGCGTGCTCTATACCGATGCTCAGCCGGATCAGACCATCGGTGACGCCGATGCGTTTGCGGATCTCCATCGGGACGCCCGAATGGGTGGTGGACGCGGGATGGCTGGCTAGGGACTCGGTTCCGCCGAGGCTGACCGCTAGTTTAAAAATTCGCAATGCGTTCAGGACACGGAACGCCTCTAACTGCCCGCCGCGAATTTCGATACTGAATGTGGACCCTGGGCCACTGCATTGCGTCTTGTAGATACGCCGCGCCACCGGGTCGGGCGTGTCGGGACGCAGGGAATGCACTTTTGTTACGGCTGGGTGGTCTGCGAGGAAGGATGCGACGGCTTCCGCGTTGCGCGCAGCCGCGTGCATGCGGAGCGTGACCGTCTCCAGCGAGCGGCCCAGCATCCAGCATGGATGGGGATCGAGTTGCGTGCCGATCGCGCCGCGCAACAATCGGATCGAACGTAGATGTTCCTTTGTTCCTAAGACAGCGCCTGCGATCAGGTCGCTATGACCGCCGACGTACTTTGTCAGCGAGTAGACGACCAGGTCGACGCCGTGTTTCAGGGGGTGCTGGAAGACAGGACCCAGCATCGTGTTGTCGCACACGATCTTGGGCCGGTGCCTTTGGGCAGCCTCGATTTTGTCGGCAGCCGAGGCTACGAGTGCGAGGTCGACCAGACTGTTCAATGGGTTTGACGGTGTTTCGACCATGATCACGCTGACGCGGCCGCGTTCCACGGCTTGCCCGGCGGCCGCATGGATGGCCGCGGCGTTCATCCCGTCAGAGAAACCGACGGCGCCCATCCCGAATTCGGACAGTGTCCGGGCCAACAGCGTCTCGGTGCCGCCGTAGAGCGGTTGGCTGTGCAAGATCGTGTCTCCCGGCCTGGCGAAGGTCAGCAGGGTCGTTGCGATCGCCGCCATGCCGGAACTGAACAGAAGCGCGGTTTCGGCACCCTCGTAGATGGCCAGCCTGTCCTCGACGATCTCACTGTTGGGGTGGTTGAACCGAGAGTAGACGAGGCCGGCACCCCCTTCCGGGACGGCCTTTCGCCCGGCGACCACGTCAAAATAGTCGCGTCCCTCTTCGGCGGAACGGAAGACGAAGGTCGAGGTCAGGAACACCGGCGGCTTAACCGAGCCTTCGGAGAGTGCCGGGTCGTAGCCGTAGCCTAGCATCAAGGTTTCGGGCTGGAGTTTATGATTGCCCAGCATGGTCTCGTGGCTGCGGTCCTTGGTCATAGGCGCACTCCTACTGCCGGTCGGGGAATCAGCGGGATTTCGTAAGTCTGACGAGCCCACACGCGCCGGCGCGCTAGATTGCATACAACATCGCCCTTGCCATCCGTATGATTTTCGACCGCCGCCTTGCCGGGCGAGGTGCTCGTCGGCTGGGTTCGCGGGCGGTTAACACCGGTTCTCCGCGAACAATTCGGCTGTTCGGATGGCTGTTAGCCCCGGACGGCAACCCGCGCGAGGGGTGCATCGTTACCTGTGGCCACCCCCACTGCCATGTCCAGTCCGGCACCAGCAGCGTGTCCACCGCCCGAGCCGTGTCCGCCGCCCCGGGCATGTCCGGCGCCATAGCCGTATATGCCGCTGTGAAAACCCGAGTGGTGCCGGTCACCCTGGCGA
This sequence comes from uncultured Pseudomonadota bacterium, assembly GCA_963832865.1. Classification (GTDB taxonomy): domain Bacteria; phylum Pseudomonadota; class Alphaproteobacteria; order Acetobacterales; family Acetobacteraceae; genus Rhodopila. The sequence continues at coordinate 63,281 of CAWHWH010000062.1, read as the reverse complement.
AAAACGCCACCGCCAAAGCCGTAAAGGCCCCCGATGATTCCGGCGTAGTAGGGGTAAGCGAAGGGATAACCATCCGGATATCCATAGCCGAATCGATAGGGGTATGCCGCATAGGCCTCGCCGGCGTCATAGCCGGCCATGGACGTCAGTTGCACGATATCGCCTCGTGCCGCCATGCATTGCATGTAGCTGATGTCATCGATATCGACAGGGGTGGTGGTGGGCGGCTTCGGCGCCTCGGGCGGAATGCCGGACGGATGTTGGGACAGATCGCCCTACCCGGTGTGCGCGATCGCGTGCTGATGGCAAATGGACTGATCCTCCTGGAAGGAGGCTTCGGTCTTATCCTTCCCCGGCATGACCATCACCGCCGGATCAAATGGCAAGGCTGCGACGCAGGCAGCGGCGGTAAGGCCCGTGCCCAAATTGGCTGACCATCGGGCGAGCCTCATCGCTGTTTCTCCCTCGAGTATCTCGATGGGCGCATCCACGCCGGACCATGAACGTCCTTGGCTCAGCGGAAGACGAATCAAAGGTTGTTTCAGGAAAAATTCGAATACAGGGAGTATTGCCTCCGGTAGAACCACGGCTTGAGGGAGGCATCGCCGGTTTGAGCGGCCGCTTTGGCTGTTTCATTTGGGATTAGCGAAGCGAGTGGGTTCCGGATGACGAGGTATCTGTCGCTCCAGATGAATTCCGGAATTGTGTCGTATTCGGGTGGCAAGAACCGCGCAGTTAACCGTTATTTGAAAGCTTCTGGCTGTTGGCGGCACCTATATTGAGTAATTGATGGTACAGATCAGGCTTTAGTGCCATACATGGGCATGATGCTTTGAGGTGCCCGCTGCGGCGCCCGTGCTGCGTCGAGGTGGGGCCACTCCGGCTGGCGGAAAAACCGTGACCTGGGAGCAGATGGGGCAGGAGCGCAGTCAGAACAGGAGCGTTGTCGTCCACCGAGAGGTTTGGCCTCTCGCTGCTGTGGGGTGGCAAGCACCCGGCGCGGCGTCGCTTTCGGTTTGATGGCGATTCCGATGCGCCAAAAAACCGCTGGTCGCTCATCGAACGCGTCCGGGGATGCACCGCAGGTAGGTTTTTTTCGCTACCCGCGGGTAGCGGCTCTTGTGCCAATGGCGCACTGCCGTGAATATAACGGGTCGGGGTCGCAGAGCGTTTTGACCTCAGCGCAAAAGACGTATGTCGACGAATGTAGGGAAGCCGGCCTGTTATGTGGATTGTTCGCCTTGCACTGGACCGGCCTTACACCTTCGTGGTCTTGGCGCTGCTCATCTTGATCACGACGCCGCTGGTGGTTCTGCGGACGCCGACGGACATCTTTCCCAACATCGACATTCCCGTCATAGCGGTGGGTTGGAACTACAACGGCCTCAATGCGGAGGAGATGGAAGGCCGGATAACCTCGGTTTACGAACGCGTGCTCACGACCCTGGTCGACAATATTGAGCATATCGAATCAACCACCTACCCAGGAAGGGCGGTCGTTCGGGTCTTTCTGCAGCCTGGCGCCAGCCTGGACACCGCGAATGCGCAAGTAACCGCCGCATCCCAGACAATCCTGCGAGGGATGCCAGTGGGCACCCAGCCGCCCCTGATCATGAACTACAGCGCGTCGAGCGTGCCGATCCTGCAACTTGGCTTGTCCAGTGACACCATTTCCGAGTCGCAACTAAACGACCTAGGGATCAACTTCGTACGTCCTCAGTTGGTGACAGTGCCCGGCGCCGTGGTGCCTTATCCGTATGGCGGTAAAATGCGCCAGGTACAGGTCAGCCTCGATCCAGCGCTGCTTCAGCAGAAGAACCTCTCGCCGGCTGACGTTCTGGACGCGCTCGAGAAGCAGAACCTTGTGCTGCCGACGGGAACCGCGAAAATAGGCGAGTTCGAATATGACATTCGGGTGAACGCGAGTCCCGAGACGATCACCCAGCTTGCTGACCTCCCGATCAAAGTGGCGGGCAATGCGACGATCTACCTGCGCGACGTCGGGACGGTGGCCGATGGCTACTCGCCGCAAACTAATATTGCCCGCGCGGATGGGCGGCGCGGCGTACTGATGAATATCCTGAAGGCCGGTAACGCATCGACGATCGATGTGGTGTCTGGGGTCCGCAATATTCTGCCGAAGGTTGCCCAGACGCTGCCGCCGGAGCTGAAAATCCAACCGATCGCCGATCAATCGATCTTCGTCCGTGCAGCTATTACCGGCGTGGTGCGCGAAGCGATCCTCGCGGCGTGCCTCACGGCAGCGATGATTCTGCTTTTCCTCGGCAGTTGGCGCAGCACGCTGATCATCGCGGTCTCCATCCCATTGTCGATTTTCACCTCGATCATCTGCCTCGGTTTCCTCGGCCAGACCATCAACATCATGACCCTGGGCGGTCTGGCGCTTGCCGTCGGCATCCTGGTCGATGACGCGACGGTTACGATCGAGAACATGGAGCGCTACCTGGAGGAAGGGGATGGATTACGTACCGCCATACTCGAAGGGGCGTCGCAGATCGCCGTTCCCGCCTTGGTCTCGACCCTGTGCATCTGCATCGTCTTCGTGCCGATGTTCATGTTGGGGGGCGTCGCGCGCTATCTATTCGTCCCACTGGCGGAAGCCGTCGTGTTCGCCATGCTCGCGTCGTACGTGCTGTCGCGCACTCTTGTTCCGACCATGGCAGCGTATTTGCTGCGTGCGAAATCGCATCATGACACGCCGACCCGCAATCCCTTCGTTTGGTTCCAGCGTGGCTTCGAACGCCGGTTCGAGCGCGTCCGGAATGCCTACCACGGTCTGCTCACGAAACTGGTTCATCGGCGATTAGTCGTCATCCCGGTGTTTCTCCTCGGCATGATCTCACTGTTGGGCTTAGTGCCATGGCTCGGTCAGAATTTCTTTCCGGACACCGACGGCGGCCAATTCGTTCTTCATCTGCGTGCCAAGGCCGGCCTGCGGATCGAGGAGACGGCACGCATCGCCGATCTGGTCGAGGCGACGATCCGAGAGGTGGTCCCAGCCCGCGAGCTTCTGACCATCACCGATAACATCGGCCTGCCCTACAGTACGATCAATACAACCCATTCGATTTCCGGCGTCATCGGCACATCGGACGCCGACGTGATGGTCGCGCTCAAGCCAGATCATCGCCCGACCGCCGACTACGTTGCTCGTTTGCGAAAAATTCTGCCCACCACCTACCCTGGCGTTACGTTCAGTTTCCTGCCCGCGGACATCGTGACGCAGGTGCTGAATTTCGGCCTGCCCTCGCCGATCGATATTCGGATCGATGGGCGCGATATTCAGGCCAATCATGACGTCGCGGTCGGCATTCTCAATGAGATCCGCCACGTGCCGGGCATCGTCGACGCACGGATCCAGCAGGACTTCAGCTACCCCAACTTCGAGATCGCCGTCGACCGCACCAAGGCACTGCAGGGTGGCTTTACCGAGGCCGATGTCGCGGGCAGCGTCCTCAACATGCTGAGCGGCAGCGGCCAGGTCACCCCGATGTTCTTCCTCAATCAGCGAAACGGCGTCAATTACTCGTTCGTCACGCAAACACCGCAGTATAAACTTCAGTCCTTGCAAGACCTCGAGAATATTCCGATTACTTCCAAGACGGCGGCGAAGTCCGAGGTGATCGCCGACGTCGCCACGATCCGTCGATCGCAGGAGATGTCCGCGGTCGACCACTACAACATTCGTCGCGTCATCGACATTTACGCATCGGTGCAGGGCCGCGACCTTGGCGCCGCCGGGGCCGAGGTCTCCCGGATCGCCCACGCTCACGAGAAACTATTGCCGCGTGGCAGCTTTCTGACGATCCGCGGCCAGCTCGAGACAATGCGGGCCTCCTACATCAATCTGCTGGGCGGACTCGGATTTTCTATCGTGCTGGTATACCTTCTTATCGTGGTGAACTTCCAGTCGTGGCTCGACCCATTTATCATCATCATGGGGTTGCCGGCGGCGCTCGGAGGGATCGTTCTATTCCTGTTCTGCACCTACACCACGCTGAGCGTGCCCGCCCTGATGGGCGCGATCATGTGCATGGGGGTTTCGACGGCCAACAGCATTCTTGTCGTGTCCTTCGCGCGAGAGCGGCTGGCGGAGCATGGCGACGCGTTAAGGGCTGCGATTGAAGCCGGCTTCACCCGGTTTCGGCCGGTGCTGATGACTGCGCTCGCGATGATCATCGGCATGATCCCGATGGCGCTTGGGCTGGGCGAGGGTGGCGAACAGAACGCGCCACTCGGCCGGGCGGTGATCGGCGGGCTGATGCTGGCAACGGTCGCCACCCTGGGCTTCGTTCCCACGTTATTCGCGCTGCTGCACCATCGCAAGTCATCGCCGCCGCCCTCTAACCCCGCGCTCGGGCATCATCCGGCATGATGCCTCATTGGAGAATTTGTTGATGCCCAATGATCTGCCCCTCAACGATCCGCGGGAAGCGGATCGCCTGGCGACCTATCGAAGTCCCGACGGACGCCCATCGGTTCGTCGACGCCGGTGGCTCGGTCCGATGGTGGCCGGGATGTTGGTTGTTGGCATTGGTATCGTTATCTACGCCGGCATTCGCGGCCGGGCTAACACCGAGGCCGAACTGGCTCTGAATACCAACGCGGCGGCAGTGCCGGCTGTCGAGGTCTTCCATCCGAAGGGGAGCGCCCCGGATGTGAAGCTTATGCTGCCGGGCAATACGCAACCGCTCAACGACACCGCGATCTACGCTCGCACGAACGGCTATCTGAAGCGCTGGTATTTCGACATCGGCGCGCATGTAAAGCGCGGCGATCTGATGGCGGAGATCGAAACTCCCGAGATTGACGATCAACTGCGTCAGGCCCGGGCCGATCTGGTCAATGCCGAGTCGACGATGAAGCTCGCTTCGATTACCGCGGAGCGTAAGGAAAGCCTTTTGAAGACCGGCTTCGCGCCGGCGCAGGATCGCGACAACGCGGTGGGGGCCCTAGATGTCGCAAAGGCCATGGTTCAGTCGCGTCAGGCGGCGGTCGGCCAACTCGAGCAGATGCAGTCATTCGAGCGCGTAGAGGCACCTTTCGACGGCATCGTCACCGCCCGTACGGTCGATGTCGGTGCTTTGATTGCCGCCGGCGGCGCCACCTCGGCGCGCGAATTGTTCCACTTGGTGGCGATCGACTGGCTGCGGATTTACGTGTCGGTGCCGGAAGATTACTCTCCAGCGATGCATGTGGGCGCGGTCGCGACGGTGACGCTTGACGAGTTCCCCGGCGAGAAGTTCGAGGGAAATCTGGTCCGCACGTCGAACGCCATTGATCCGGCGTCTCGCACTTTGCTGGTTGAGATCGACGTCCCCAACAAGGATGGAAAGCTGCTGCCGGGATCGTATGTCCATGTTCTTTTCTCGATACCGACGTCGGGGAAGGCGGTGACCATCCCAGCGAATGCCTTACTCTTCCGAAAGGAGGGGCTTCAGGTCGGGGTGGTCCGAGACAACAAAGTTGAATTGGTGCCGGTCAAGATCGGCCACGATTTTGGCGACACTGTCGAGGTCGTTTCCGGCATTCAGGCGACCGACCAAATCGTCGCCAACCCGTCCGATTCATTGGTCAGCGGGACAACCGTCGTGGTGAAAGCCCCGCCGGCGGCGCCACCGGCCAAATAAATGTGGGCCGCCCGAGCCAAGGCCTGTTCTGTCCGAATGGGGTAGCGGTGTCGTCGGGCGTTCGCGGAGACGTTTGTCCCGTAGTAGAACCATCTGGCTTACCGGACGGGTCCCAGTGGTCAACCGTCCGGCATGGCTTGACCTTCCCTTGTCCGATGATCATGTTCCGGCCCAGTCGACAGAACCAAGAGGGCTGATGTCAAAAGAGGACATGATCGAATTCAGCGGAACGGTAATGGAGCTATTGCCCAACGCCATGTTCCGGGTGAAATTGGACAACGAGCATTCGATTCTTGCCCATACCAGCGGGAAGATGCGTAAGAACCGTATCCGTGTGCTAGCCGGCGATCGGGTGAATGTGGAAATGACGCCCTACGACCTTTCCAAGGGCCGCATCACCTTCCGCTTTAAGTAGCGAATGAATCTGGCGGGTGAAGCCGCTCCCGCTGATACTGGCTTCCTCCAGCCCGCGACGACTGATGCTGTTGAAGCAGATCGGCATCGTGCCTGATCAGGTCGTCTCCCCCGACATCGACGAATCTCCCGCTCGCAATGAGCTGCCGCGGCCTTATGCCGAAAGAATGGCGGCGGCAAAGGCGGCGGCGGCGATATCGTCCGATCATCTCGTGCTGGCGGCCGACACCGTGGTGTCCGCCGGTCGTCGAATTCTGCCTAAACCGGAGGACGCCGCCACAGTCCGGGCGTGCCTGACGCTGCTGTCCGGCCGGCGGCACCGGGTATTGACGGCCATCGTGCTGACCGAGCCGAACGGGCGCTCTACGCGTCGGCTGGTCGAGAGCGTTGTTACGTTCAATCGGCTAACGACTATTCAGATCGACCGGTATCTCGCGTCGCATGAGGGCGAGGGCAAGGCCGGCGGATATGCGATCAACGGGCATGCGGCAAGTTTTATTCGTTTTCTGTCCGGCAGTTACTCGGCGGTTGTCGGGCTGCCGCTGTTCGAGACGGCGCAGTTGCTGCGCGGTCATGGCTGGCAGGTGCCGTGAGCATTTCGATCCGTGTCGTCACCAGTCCGGGCGAGGTAAAGGTCGCTGTGATCGAAGGGAGGCGGTTGCGGGATTTTTGCCTTTGGCGTCCGGGATCGCCGGACGGGGTCGGCGATGTGCATCGAGGGCGAGTGATCGCTTCGGTTCCGGCGATGGCGGGGGCATTCGTGGCGCTGGCGGACGCGGAGGGGTTTTTGCCCGACAGCCAAGGCGCCAAGGGACTGACGGTGGGGACGATGTTAACGGTTCGTGTCACCCGGGCGGCGCAGGGGAACAAGGGTCCCCGGCTGACCGCGGCGGCCGAACCGGTGGAAGGGCCGGTGGGGCTGGTCCGCCGGGGGGCCGATCCGGTCAGGCGATTTGCCGCGCGATACCCAACTGCGGACGTGGTCGTGGATGATGCGGCGATGGCGGCGGAACTGGGGGGGAAGGTTGGGCCGGTGGTCTTCGATGAGGATGTGGCGGAGGCGATCGACGCGTTGGCGCGGCCGGTCGTTGAAGTGGCCGGCGGGGCGACGCTGTCGTTCTGGCCAACCCCCGCACTGGTGGCGATCGACGTCGATGCTGGCGGCATGCTTGCGGGACACGCCCGGCACGAGGCGGTGAACCTAGCGGTGTTGCCGGTGCTTGCGGATCAGATCAAGTTGCGGAATTTGTCGGGCGGGATTGTCGTCGATTTGGCGGGGCTTTCGCTCAGCCGGCGGGCGGCATTGGGATCGGATTTCGAGATGGCGTTGGCGGCTGATCCGTTGCGGCCGAAGTTTTTGGGGTTTACCGCATTGGGATTGGCGGAGATTGTGCGCCCTCGGGTGCATCCTCCACTGCACGAGTTGTTGGCTGGGCCCCTAGCCGCGGGGCTGGCGGCGCTGCGCGCGGTGATGGCGACGTTCGACGGAGATCCGCGCCGAATACCGGCGATTCGGGCGCATCCGGTGGTTGTATCGGTGCTGCAGGCGGACGCGGTCGCACTGCCCGATCTTGCGCGGCGCGTCGGACGAGGAGTTACACTGCGTTCTGACCCATCCCTGCCGGCGACGGCCTGGGTGCTGGAGAAGGATCATGGCTAGAGCATCATCCACCTGCCCGATCTGTGGGCGCCCGTCTTCTAAGGCTTCCCGGCCATTCTGCACGCCGCGGTGCCAGGAGGTCGACCTTGGCCGTTGGTTGACCGGGGTATATCGGGTTCCTGGACCGCCGGCGGAACTGGACGAGGACCTGCCGCCGTCGCCTGAAGCGGCGTGAGAGAAAGCGGCTGCGGTCGTTTGACTGGCGCTTGATCCTGGTGCGGGCATGAGTTAAGCACCCGCCGCCGACGCTGTCCGATGGACGGCCGCGGTGCCCAGGTAGCTCAGTTGGTAGAGCATGCGACTGAAAATCGCAGTGTCGGTGGTTCGATTCCGCCCCTGGGCACCATCAGTTATCTGCCTCGAATGTTGCCCTTTTGGGCCTCTGCAAATGCCCCTGAAAATCAACCAATGCTTGATCGCGGACTCTCTGCGGACCCATTTTCGTACGTCCGGAATTAGCCGAAGCGGGAAGAAAGGAGGCCGCGGCGCGTGCCTGCTGGCCAGCAATAGCAAGCAATGGCATGTGATCCATACGGGCGTCATACATGCCAGTGATCAGATGGGATGCTCCGGGACCAGAGGTGGCGATGCAGACGCCCAATTCCCCGGTGAATTTGGCATAGGCCGACGCCATGAAGGCTGCCATCTCCTCATGCCGGGCCTGAACGAACTGGATCTTATCGGTGCCGAAGCGCTGGAGGCCGCCGAGCAGGGCGTTAATACCGTCGCCCGGGTAGCCGAATACACGGCGGACGCCCCATTGATACAAGCGCTCCCAGAAGAAATCTCCAACGGTCTTGGCCATCGTCCCCTGCTCCACACGCTGACGGGACCACAACCGGCTGGCCGCGAAGGCGTTCGGAAATATCGAGAAGTTCATGTAACGGGCCCACGACACAGGACAGGGAATTCGGCAACTCTTCCCGCAAGGCATCCTTCTTCGGCGTATCACCTAAAATTCAGTGTCGTGGCGATCAACGGTGTCGTCCAACCGCCATATTCACTTGCTGGACCCTCTGCACAGGCATTGGTCCTGGGGCAGCCGGGTCTGCCCGCCCGAGAGCTGCCGCCGGCATCATTACATGAGGCGGGATTGCCGCGGGTTCAGTCAGGCCCAGAAGTATGGCCGTGGCGCTGGCTCTGAGACGCTGGTCAACTGTGTGGCGCCGGGACTGTTGGAGGGCACGCGCGCGACAGCCAATCTCCGGCCCGAGCAGGTCGTGCGCTCTGCCTCCGGCTCGCTGCTGAAGAAGGCCGCCGACAAGGACGATTGCACCGATATGGTGGTTACCATGTGCCGCACAGTAACCATGACCGGCCAAACGATCGAGCCTGGTTTACCTGCCGATCAGCGGTCATGCCGCGGCGCCAACCGTGCGGCAAACATGTGCGAGTCTTGATGCCGACGGGATCACCTCACTGGACTGGGCGCATTATCCGATCATCAAATTCTCCGAGGTGCCTGACATCGACACCGTCCTGATGCACAGTCCCGATCAGCCGACATTGGGTGTGGGCGAATGCACTTTTGGCCCCACCGGGGCGGGCGATCGGCAATGCCGTGGCACATGCGCTGGGGATTCGTATCCTGGATATGCCGTTGGCGGCGAACGGATCGCTGCGGCGCTGGTGAGATAAGCATCGCTACGATGCGTAACGTCCACTTTCAATGCCGACCGACAACCGGAATGCCTTAGGGCGCACTGCCTCCGCTTCAGAGTATCACCGTCAATCAGACGGCCCGATATCGCTCATGCGCTGCGCGCAATTCGGCCCGGCGCGCTGCGGTCGCCGCCGCGTCGATGGCCAGGGTGTCGTCATCGATATCGCCGGTGAAAACCACGCCATAGACGTCTCTGGCCTTGTCGCGACTCTCCCAACCTTCCAGCACATCATGCAACACGCGCGCGACCTCGCGATCCAGCGGATCGCCGTAGCCCCCGCCGGCGGAATCACGCCCGCGCAGGCCCTGATCGCGGCGGAGCACAACGGTCGCGACGTTCGGCAGCCGCTGCGTCTCACCGTCGCTGCCGATCAGCCAGGTCGCGCCGGCCGTGCCTGCCAGCCCCCCGACTACCCCACGCGGTGGCGCGTGCTGGCCGTCGCAGGAGATGATGGCGGTGACCTCGTTGCCAGTCGGCGTGTACTCGATCTGCTGCGCCGGCGCGCCGCGGTGGCGGCCGGCGCCGCTGCTGTCCGGCACGATCTGCAGGGCGCGCACGCGGATCGGGTGCTTCAGTTCGTCCACCTCGACGGAGTTGCGATACATCAGCCCCGCGATCACCGGGATCGCATAGTTCACCCAGCCGTCGGCGACCGGCGAGGACGGCCCGCCGTTGGTAGACAACATCATGCGGTTGACGAACGGCGCATCTCCGCGTCGGTGGTCGCGCCCGGAGATCACCGCCATGCCGGCACCCAGGCCGGTGCCGCCCTCCGACAAGCCGTGTCCGTCGCCAAGTTGCGCAAACGCCGATTGCGTGATGTTGACCAGCCGCTCGGAGACATTCGTCGTCGCCACCGAGCAGGAGTGCGGGAAGCGCGGCGCGGCAACCACGCTCTCCTCGGCATAGGTGAAGCGCAGCCGGCGGAAGGAGCCTTCGTTGCGCGGCAGGTCCTTTTCCAGCGCATTGAAGATGGCGCCGACCACTGCCGACGTGGCGGCGCCCTCCGATGTGTTCAAGCCGACCGGCACGCAGGGCGGATTGTCGGACAGGTCGACGTGGATCAGCGCCTCGTCGGGGTCGATGCGGAGCTTCACGGTCAGTTCCAGCCCGTCCGGCAGGATGCCGTCGAGCGGGTCGGAGCGGCCCTTGTTGATCAGCGTAGCCTTCGGCATGCGCCGGATATTGTCGATCATCCGTCGCTCCGAATAGTCAAGCCAGTCGCGCACGAATGCTTTCACTGTTGCGGCGCCGTATTTGGCGCATAGTTCCTCTAAACGCCGCTCCGCCACGCGCGCCGCGCCGAGGCCGGCGAGGTAGTCGCCGTACCACTGATCCGGCACGCGGATGCGTGCGCGGCACATGCGCATGATGTCCTCGATGTTCTTCCGGTCGCGCTGGATGCGCACGCCCGGGAACACCAGAGCGCCTTCGTGATAGACGTCGCGGGCAAGCACGAAGTAGCTGCTGGGAATGGAGTTGCCGATATCGGCCATGTGGCATTTCGCCACGCTGGTGAACAAGTGCTCGCCTTCCCAGAACACCGGCACCATGAAGGTGTGATCGGCGGGATGCGTGTTGCCGCCGTACGGATCGTTGTCGAGATAGGCATCGCCGCGGCGGATGTCGCCGGCGTGGTAGCGGCGCATGTTGGCAGCCTGGATGTGGCAGCCGAAGATATGCACCGGCAGGCCCTCGGCCGGTGCAAGTAGCTCGTCGTTGCCGGTGACGATGCAGCAGGAGAAATCGCGCGCCGAGGAGATTACCGCTGACCGCGCCGCGCGCAGCAACGTGTTGGTCATTTCGCGTACGATGCCATCCATGCGGTTGGCGATGACGGACAGCAGAACAGGATCGGTCTCGCTCATCGTGCTGCCTCCGCGATGCGCAGGATGTAGTTCTCCGCGGCTGTGAGTTCGGCGCTGCCGCCGGCGTAGACGACGATCGTCGTGGTCGGCTCCTCGATCACCGCCGGGCCGGCAATACGCGCACCGGGTTGCAGCCGCTCGCCGCGGAACACCGGTGTTGCCGCGCGGCCGGTTTCCACGAAGTAGCAGTCCCGGTAAGCGTCCGGCGCTGGCACATAGGCGTTGCACGCGCGGGTCGGGCGGCGGCGGCGGCGCAAAAGCCTGCACGGCGATGCGCCCCTTCCAATTGACGAACTCGACCGCACTGCCTTCGTCGCGCACGGCATAGACGCGCTCGTGCACCTGATGAAACGCCTCAGCCAGCCCCGCCGGATCGGATGCCCGGCTCGGCGGCAGTTTCGTGTCGAGTTCCCAGACCTGCGCGCGATAGCGCGCCTCCACGAACAGGTCGACACGTGACGGCGCGGCCTGCAAACCCGTGAGTCCGCTTTGGAAATCCGCCAGTTCGCGTTCGATCGCATCGAGTGCGGCGTCGACACCTTCGCCGTCGAACCGTGTGCTGTCGGTAAAGCGGCTGCGCGTCGCTTCGAACACGATATCGCTGTATTGCATGCCGCAGGCCGACAGGACGGAGGCGGTGCGCGGCACGATCACCGTGCTGCAGCCAAGCTCGCGCGCGATCGGCATGATGTTGAAGCCGGCCGCGCCGCCGCCGGCGACGATCACGCTTTCGCGCGGATTAAGCCCCTCGTTGACGGTGATCTCGCCAATCGCCTTGATCATCAATTCGTTGGCAATCGCCATGATCGATGCCGCCAGCCGATCGGGCGACTGCCCAAGCTGCTCGGCCAGACGCGCGATCACCCGGCCCGCCGCCTCGATGTCCAGCACCAGCCTGCCGCCATTGAAATACGCTGGGTCGATGTAGCCGAGCAGCAACGCCGCGTCCGTCACCGTCGGCAATTCGCCGCCCAGGCCGTAGCACGCGGGCCCGGGCGCCGCACCAGCCGATTGCGGACCGACGCGCAGCAAGCCGCCGGCATCGACCCAGGCGATCGAGCCGCCACCGGCACCGATCGAGCGCACATCGACCGTCGAAGCACCGATAATGTCGCCAAGCCAGCGCGGCCCCAGCCAGGAATCCCGCGTGTAGACCAGCGCACCGTCCCGCACGAGGCCGACGTCGAAGGTGGTACCGCCGGTGTCGCAGACGATGGCATTGCCGCCGAGGGACTCCGCTGCGGCATAGGCGCGCCCGGCGACCGGCGCCATCGCGGGCCCGGATTTCAGGGTGTTGATCGGCCGCGCGATCAGATCCTCGACATGCTGGCAACCGCCGACCGAGGTCGAGATCAGCAGCGTACCGGCAAAGCCGGCCTCGCGCAGATCCTGGCTCATCTCGTGCAGATGGCGCTGCATCAGTGGCTTGAGCGAGGCGTCGATGGCCGTGGCGGAGGCGCGGCGATATTCGCGCAGGATCGGCACAAGCTGGTGCGACAGCGTGAACGGCACGCCCGGCAGCGCCTCGGCCAGCATCGCGCCGAGCGCGCGCTCGTGCTCAGGATTGGCAATCGACCACAGCAGACTTGCGGCGACGGCCTCGAAGCTGCGCGCGCGCAACAATTCGATCACCTCCGCCGCCTGCGCGCGGTCGAGCGGCACGACGATCTCACCCTCGGCCGAGACGCGCTCGTCGATTTCGAAACTGTAGCGGCGCGGGATGTACGGGTCCGGATAGTCGTAGCTGTAGTCGTGCGGCCCGTGTTTGCCGCCTTCCTTCAGCGTCAAGGTGTCCTTGAAGCCGCGCGTGGTCAGAAACGCGGTTTTGGCCGTGCGCTTGGTCACCACCGCGTTGGTGGCGCGGGTGGTGCCATAGATCAGCATATCGCTGCGTGCCAGCAGATCGCGCACCGGCACGGCAAGCTGTTCCGCCACCACACCGAGCGCGCCGTGCATGCCCTGAAAGATGCGCTGCGGCGTGGTCAGCGCCTTGCCGACGTGAAATGCCCCCTGCTCGTCTACCACAACGACGTCGGTGAAGGTGCCGCCGGTGTCGATCGAAATTCGCAGTGCCATCTACCTCTCCCTGCCACCCAACGGGGACGCCAGTTGCGCGACCGTTCGGCCGGCGGATAGTCGGGCTTTTTGCGGCGTGGTTCAAACGAGTGTTGTACCGCCAGGCGGATGACCAGGATTCCCGAACAAACCGGGACATACCGTAGGGTTCACCATCACTTGTTCCCCCCGCGACTGGGCCGGCCGTTTCACCTGTCACGCTGATCGCCCGTCATGCAAAGGTTTCGGCATTCCGGGGCTGGCTGGCTGCGCTTGCTGTCAGGTAATTGCCGCAAGCGGAACTCCCTCAGCGCCTACGACCTGTGCGGGATCCACTCCGCCGAGTTCTCGGACGGACACTTAGACGGAGGGGTCTCTCCTCTCTACTAAGGGATCAGCGCCTATGCGAAGAGCAAAGCGGCCGCCATCGAGGTGCGCCGCTTGTTTCCCGGGATCAACGGTAATACCAAGGGGCGGGCATGCGCGCGGGAGGGCGCCTTGGGCGCGCATGCTTCCGGTCAGGGTCAGCTTTACTTGTTGTTTACTGGCTCCCGGGTCGTGCTTGTTCCGGCTGCGGCAGTGTTGGATGCCGTGGGATCGCCCGCCTCGGGCGAAGAAGGCTTCGCCCCGGCGGGGTCCATCTTCGCCGCCGGTGTGCTGGCATTTGCTGCGGCCGTTCCGGCGGTCGCATTCTCGCCATTGGGGGTGCCTGAACCGGCGGCGCCCCCTCCAGCAGCTAGCAACGATGAGACCGGCGCCGCCGCGAGGGCGAGCGCTAAGGCAAAAGCAAACGTCTTGTTCAATATATTTCTCCTTGTGCTGCGCACTGGCGCGGACGACAAGGCTTTAACGCCTGGGACCTGGGGTTGGTGGCTATCACCTTCCATGCTTCACGCTGATTCGTCCAACGTTGCCAGCAATCCCTGATCCGGCCGAGGTCCTCTAGCGTCTTGGGGGGAGGCGATTCGTCAGGCGGCTGTCACGCGGCACCTCGGGCGATCGAGGCCATGTGGGCCGATCAGGGCGCCGACGTTAGACATACGCCAGGCTGGCAGAAAGTGCCGGGTGGGGCGGCGTGGTCGTAGACAAAACCAACGGGGGGTCCATGGCCTGCTGTGCTCCCATGTCCGGCGGCGCCAGCATGGCCGGCGTGGCCGGTGGTTCCACCGCTGGCACCACCCGCGCCGCCACCTCGTGCACTTGCCGAAACGGTAGTGCTGCACAGCAGGATGATCGTGCATACACCGATCGAGCCAAATTTTGACATCATTGTGTTCCGGTAACGTATCGTCTGTAAGCTGCGATCCCGTCAGCTACCCGCGCGCTGGCATCGGCCAGCGCGACCCGAACGGCCGCCCCAAGTCCGTCTTTCAAGTCCGCACTTCATCCCATCGGCCAACATCCTCGGCGCGGGTCATTGGTTGCGCGGATCGGCCAGGCTGACGCCCAACCCCATCGGCGCTAATATGAGTGGTCCTCGTTATAGGCGCTCATCCGCCGATCCGATCCGAATTCCCTGATCCGGTGACACTTCAGCGCTCCGTGCCTTCCCGAGGCGGCCGAATCATCCGAGTCCAGCCACGGACGCAGATGGTCGAAGCGATGTTGTCCGGCTCGCCGATGGCGGCGAGGGGATTCTTGCCCCGCTTGACGAACAGACCGCACGGCCGCATCAGATTGTTCCACTGCGTCTGGTATTTGCCGTTGCCGTCGAACACCTGCACACGATGGTTCTCCCGGTCCGCGACATAGACCCAGCTATCATCATCGCAGGCGATGTTATGGACGAGGTTGAACTGGCCGGCGTCGGTTCCCGGCTCCCCCCAGGAGACCAGAAGCTTGCCGTCGGGTGAGTATTTGTGGACGCGCGCGTTCTAATACCCGTCGGAGACGTAGATGTCGGCCTGCGGCGAGAGTGCCGTGTGCCCAAAACAGTCCGGATAGAACATCAGGCGTTGTGCACGGACCCGCTTGATGGATGCAGCACCCCTTACCAGACCTCTGGCCCCGGCCAACCAAGTCCCGCATGATCATCTTCGCGATGGCAAAATGTACCCGTTTCAGTAGCGACGATCATAAAGGAGGTTCGATATGCCGGTCACGGCCCGATATGTCTTTATCGTGACTATGGACGTTGCACCCGAGAAAGAAGCACTGTTCAACGAAATCTATGATCGCGAGCACGTGCCCTATCTCCTGAAAGTCCCAGGTGTCCGCTCGGCCACGCGGCTGCGCATCGAGCCTGCGACGGTCAACATCGGCGGCGAAACGAAGCAACTGACAGGCGACGGAGCGCCGCGATACATGGCAATTTACGAGATCGACAGTCCGGACGTTCTGATAAGCGCAGCCTGGGCGGAAGCGGGCGAACAAGGCCGCTGGGCCGCGGAGGTGCGGCCTTATACCAGCAACCGCCATCACGTCGTGCGGAAAGTATTGTAGACGGACAGCCGAATTATTGGTTGCCGCCCGCCAGTCCGGTCATACGAGGCCGAGATGTCGCGCTGCCACTCGGAATTGCCGGCGTGCGAACGTGCCAGATCGTCACCATCGGCGGGCGTCGTCCAATGCTTATGCCGCATCAACCAATCGAAAGTGCCGTCGCGTTCGGCTCTTGCGAAACGACTATGTCAGTGCCTTGCTCTTCGTCTCGATGGCGCCAAGCAATTCCTTCCAGGAATTGACGAAGCCCTTTGCCCCCTCGTCCTGCAACTGCCTAGCCAGAGCACCGACATCGACGCCCGCGCGCGTTATCGCCACGAGCACCTGCTCGGCGTCGCCGCCGTCGCGCGGGATCGCGCGATCGACCGCCCCGTGCTCGCCGAACGCAAGCAATGTCTCCTCTGGCATGGTGTTGATCGTGTTCGGCGCCGCCAGCGCGCCCACATAGAGCACGTCCGACGCCTTAGGATCCTTGGTGCTAGTGCTGGCGAACAGCAGCCGCTGCGGACGCGCTCCCCACCCCTCCAGCCGTTGCCAGCGCTCTGATTCCAGCAGATCGCGATACGCCTTGTAGCATTGCTGCGAGACGGCAATGCCAAGCCGGTCGCTGAGCTCCGCAGGCACCTTGTCCAATGTTGCTTTGTCCCATCGGCTCACGAATACAGAGGCGACGGAGCGCACGTCGGGGTCGAGACCCGCTGCCACGCGACGTTCCAGACCACGCAGGTAGGCGTCCGCCGCCCGCACATAGTCGTCACGCGAGAACAACAGCGTCACGTTGATCGGGATACCGGAAAAGATCGCCTCCTCGATCGCGGGCAGACCCTCCAGCGTGCCGGGGATCTTAATGAACAGGTTGGGACGGTTCGCCTTAGCATGCAGCGCGCGGGCTTCCGCGACGGTCTTGGCTGTATCATGCGCGAGCAAAGGCGAGACCTCGAGCGAGACCCAGCCGTCGACCCCCGCCGTTCGCTTGTGGACCGGCGCGAACATGTCAGCGGCCTTTGTCAGGTCCTGGATCGCCAGCTCGAAGAACAGCGCCTCACCTGTCTTGCCTGCACTCGCCTGGCGCCTGATCTCCTCGTCGTACGATTTGCTGTGGGTGATCGCATGGTCGAAGATCGACGGGTTCGACGTGAGACCTGTCACCGACAGCTCGTCGATATACCGTTGAAGCGTCCCGCTGGTGAGCAGGTCGCGGGTGATGTTGTCCAGCCAGAGGCTTTGACCCAGATGCTGGAGCCGCTCTGTCGCCTTCATGCCGTGTCTCCCTTCACTGCTTCTGATAGTCGGAAAAATCGTGTTCCACGAGGTCCGCGATGCGGTTCAACTGAATCTCGCCATGCGGATACTTTGCCAGGATTTCGGGATCGGTCGCGTAATGCCCCTGGCGCGGGAACACCGTCGTGAGACGCGAACCCCAGATTTTCTTCATCGTATCCAGGATACGCAACTTGTCGTCGATCATCACGTAATGCTTCGCGGGATATAGCCGCGCCACATCGTCCAGTTCTTCCTCCTTATGGATGTAGATCAGCACATGTCCGTCGAAGGCATGCCACAGGCCGGAGCGATCCACTTTGCGCGGCTGGAATACCGCGTCACCGTCGGACAATATGACGACCGGTCCCCACTGGCGCACGTGACTGACCGCGTCCAGCGCACCACGATACACCCGCTCGGTGAACGGATAGTCCACCAGCCAATTCGACATCCGCAGCAGCTTGGGATCGTGCATTTCTTCCAGTCGGTAGCGCTCGAGTGCGCCGAGGTAATCCGCATAACCGAGCTCGGTTCGCAGCACCTCGAAGATCTCCCAATAGCGTTTGCGGGCGGTGGTCCCGTGTTCCACCCCAAGGTACACATCCAGATCGGCCTGCACGCGATCATTGTTCAATAGCGTGTTGTCCACGTCGAACAGAAAGACGAGGTCGTGCATCATGTGAATGGCTCCGCAGCAATGTTCGGGTTGCGCCAGGGTCCGTCCGCCCCGATCAGTGCCTGGGCTTCGTCGGGGCCCCAGGTTCCCGGATGGTAGGGATAAACCGGCGTTGCGTTGTCCAAGATCGGCTCGACGATCCGCCATTGCGCGTCGATGATATCGTTCCGCCCATACAACTCGCCCACGCCGCGCAGGGCATCGCCGAGCAGCCGCTGGTAGGGCGGGCGCAGGTTGGGTTCATGCTTGGTCAGGGTCATCTCGACGTCTTCGCCGACCATTCGTTCGCCAGGCAGCTTCACCCGCACCCCCATGCCGATGTCGACGTCGGGACTGATGCGCATACGGAGGTGGCCGGAACTCAGCGGCACCAACTCGTCGAAGGTCTCGCGCGGCGGGCGCTTGAACTGCACCATGAGCTCGGTTGCCGTCACCGGCAGCATCTTGCCGGCGCGGATGTAAATCGGCACGCCGGCCCAGCGCCATGACTCGATGAAAAGCTTGACGGCAACGAACGTTTCAACGGTCGAGCCGGGGCGGACGCCGGGCACGGACTGGTATCCCGCGTACTGGCCGCGGACGACGTGCGTGTTGACCAGCGGGCGCACCGCTTTCAACAGCGCGGACTTCTGGTCGCGCATAGCCTCATGTTCCTCGCCGGTCGGCGGGTCCATCGTCAGTTGCGCCAGGACCTGCAGCATGTGGTTCTGCACCACATCGCGGATGGCACCTGTTTCGTCATAGAAATGGCCTCGATCCTGAACTCCGTAGTCTTCGGCCATGGTAATCTGGATGCTGCTGACGTGGTCGCGGTTCCACAGCGGCTCGAACATCGAATTGGCGAAACGTGTGTAGGTGATGTTCTGTACTGGCTCCTTACCCAGATAGTGGTCGATCCGGAAGATGTTTTCTTCGGGAAAGTATTGTGACAGCAGCCGGTCAAGCGTGCGTGCGGTCGCGCGGTTGTGACCGAACGGCTTCTCGATCACTAGGCGCGCCCCGTCGGCGCAACCCGATTGCGCCAACGCCTTAGCCACAGTCGCGAACAGGCTCGGAGGCACCGCCAGATAGTGCAGGGGGCACTGGGCCTGACCAAGTGCCGCGCGCAACTGGGAGAACGTGGCCTCGTCGCTATAGTCGCCGTCAACGTATCGCAGCAGGCCGAGCAAGCGTTGAACCGTTGCTGCATCGGCATCACCGTGGTGCTTCAGACTATCGAGCGCGCGCGCCTTCAACTGATCCAGGTTCCATCCCGCTTTGGCCACACCGATGATGGGGATGTTCAGTCCCTCGTCATGCACGAGGCCCAGGAGCGCCGGAAATATCTGCTTGTAGGCGAGATCCCCGGTCGCTCCGAAAAAGACGATCGCGTCGGATGGCTTAGCCGTCATGATCGTCTCCTACGCCTTGGTTTCGACGTGACCACCAAACGCGAAGCGCATCGCCGACAGCATGCGGTTGGCGTAGTCGGCGTTGCCACGGGATTCGAACCGCGAATAGAGTGCGGTGCTAATGACCGGCGCTGGTACTCCTTCGTCGATTGCGGCGAGCAGGGTCCAGCGCCCTTCCCCGGAATCAGAGACGCGGCCATGGAAATTCTCCAATCCGGGATCCTGGCGCAGCGCGCCCGCGGTGAGGTCGAGCAGCCACGAACCGACCACACTTCCGCGCCGCCATAGCTCCGCGACCTGTGCGACGTCGATCTGATACTTGTAGTGGTCGGGTTCCCGCAGCGGCGTGGTTTCTGCATCGATTTGCTGGGTGCGCAGGCCGATATCGGCATTTTTGATGATGTTAAAGCCCTCGGCGAAGGCCGCCATCATCCCGTACTCGATACCGTTGTGAACCATCTTCACAAAATGGCCGGCACCGTTGGGGCCGCAGTGCAGGTAACCGTATTCGGCCTGCGTCGGCTCGCCTGTGGCGCCGGGGGTGCGAGGCGCAGTTTCCACGCCGGGCGCCAACGAGCGGAAAATCGGGTCGAGGTGGCGCACGATCGCGTCCTCGCCGCCGATCATGTGGCAGTAACCACGCTCCAGACCCCAGACGCCGCCGCTGACGCCGACATCGACGTAGTGCAACTGCTTAACCTTCAGTTCCGCGGCGCGGCGGATGTCGTCGTGGTAGTAGGAATTACCGCCTTCAATGACGATGTCGCCGGGTTCGAGCAGCGGCACCAGCGTGTGCAAGACCGGATCGACCGCGGCAGCGGGTAGCATCAGCCACACCGCACGAGGCTTCGATAGCATCTTCACGAAGTCCGGCAGGCTAGTCGTGCCTTTGGCCCCTTTCGCCATCAGTTGCTGCACAACATCCGCATGGGTGTCATTCACCACGCAATGGTGGCCGGCCTTCATCAGGCGCTCCACCATGTTCGCACCCATGCGTCCGAGGCCGATCATACCCAGTTCCATCGCTGCTCTCCCTGCTGATCAATGCGTTGCGCCCATCGCCCACCGCGTCGCGGCGCCCGTGGCGGAGCTGAACTGCTCCTCAACCACTTCCGTCGACGCCCGCTTTCCGAAGGTTTGCATACCCGGGACGATGCCGGAAGCACCCACCTCGTGTTGCCACCCCGCAATCCGGGCCGTCGCCTTGGGCGGCAGGACGCCTGTCGGGTAGGCCGCCTCACAACCCGAGAAATCGTCGGCGCAATGTTACATCTTGGAAGCGCGACCTTCGTTGCGAGTAGCCGTCCAGATGTTCGACGAAGGCGCTCGGGTCGCCTGTTAATGAGGCGCGGACAAACTATTTTTCCGGGCGCATATAACCATCTCCCGAGGAGAGTAATATGGCTGCGGTGCCTCTAAGTGGTCAAGGCGACGGAGGGCTCGATCGCCCGGTGGTCCTGAAGACGCGTCTCACCAAAGAATACCAGCTCGAAATCCCCTTCGTGAATGCCGGTATGGCGTTCGTTGCGACCGCGCCACTCGCGACTGCGGTCTGCAACGCTGGCGGTCTGGGCATGATCGGTATCGCCGCCATGAGCCCAGCAGTCTTGCGGGCTCAGATCGGCGCCATCCGTAGTGCAACAAGTCGTCCGTTCGGCGTGAATATCATTGCTCGCTTCAGCACGCCCGAACAGATCGAGGTACTGGTGGAAGAGCGGGTACCGGTCGTGGTCTTCTTTTGGGACGAGGCACCGGCGGACTGGATCGCGCGCTTGAGCGCTGCTGGTTCCAAGATCTGGTTCCAGATCGGTAGCGTTGCCGAGGCTCGAGCGGCGATGGCGCAGGGAGCCGAAGCGCTTATCGTGCAGGGCACGGAGGCCGGCGGCCATAATAGGTCCAGCGCGGGTTTGCTGTCGCTCCTGCCGGCGGTTTGCGATGTGGCGGGTGACCGACTGATCCTTGCCAGCGGCGGTATCGCTGACGGCCGAACTGCCGCCGCGGCGCTTGCGCTTGGAGCAGATGGCGTTTGGGTGGGCACTCGATTGCTGGCAAGCGACGAGGCGGATGCCCATCCCGAGTATAAGCAGCGTGTACTGGCTGCAGAGGTGGACGGGACCGTGCGCAACAACGTCTTTGGCCCGGAGTTTCCCGACGCGACGACGCGTGGCCTGCGCAACCGACTTGTGCGGGAATGGGAGGGCAGAGACGAACCGGCGCCCTACAAAGTTGCGTCTCCGGAGCAGATGCCACTGATCGGTGAGGCCGACATCTACGGCCAGAAGGTGCCGATGACCCGGTTCAGCGGGTTTCCGCCAACTAGCAAAGCGACGGGGGATCTTGAGGAGATGAGCCTGCTGGCGGGCGAATCGGTCGGTCTGACAACGCAGATGATGAGCGCCACAGCCATTGCTCGCGAGATGATGAGAGACGCCGCGGCGGTGATCGATGGCCGGCTCAGGACTATGACGGCCGGCGGCACGTGAAACATCCGTTTTCCGGGCAGCCCACCCGGAGGTGATGGTATGAGCCGGTGGCTATACTGTCTGCACGAGGGTCGCTGGCCAACTCTCAACTTGTCCTGACTGCTCAGATCGAGAGCAAGGGCTTTCTCGACCGCAGTGCTGAGGCCACGGAGAGTGTAAACCTCCAGCAGACGATGCGAGTATAGCAACCCCGGATTTTTCTGTGAGCGCCTCATAAAACCACCTTAGAGAGGCGTAAAGCGACGCAACTCGGCGCGCGCGGACTCGCTGAATTCTTTCAGCGGATCGATGCCGTTCCCGCTCTTGACCTGTTCATACAGGTCGCGGACGGTTTTGTTCGGCTCGAAATAGGCCTGGGTTGTTGCGTGCATGATGTTCTCGGCGCTGGCGAGCGTTTTGGGCGCTGATACTACGCGCATGATGCTGATCATCGCGTAGAGGTCGACGATGACGGGAACCTGCGGGTCGTTTCTAATCATGGCGTCACCGTAGGCTTTCGATGCCGCGATGATAAAATCCTTGTAGAGTTGCTCTCGCCGCGACAATTCGTGCTCAAGCCGCCCAGCTCTCACCTGGGCGCGTTGGCTGAGCCATGTCGTGATACCCGATATAAGGCCGCCGACGACCGATCCGCCTAGCGCCGAGAGCGCCGAAATATATGCGACATCCATAGATCAACTATGCAGTCTAACGGTTTGGTCGTCTCGTATGGCGCCGTCATTGTTCCAGTAACCCGTGGTGGCACATGCGGCCGACCACTGGCCATGCGCGGAGCTACCAGGGCACCTCCTTCCCGGTGTAATCCAGGAAGCGATGCTTGTGCTTTCCGCTTTGCTGCTCGATCACCGAGACGACCCCAGCCGCGCTGTCCTCCACCGAGACCGCTGCATTCGATCCTCCCATCTCCGTCCGTACCCAACCGGGATGCACCGATATCATTGTCAGCCTCCGGTCGCTCAGTTCGCCCCATAATCCTCGACTCAGGGAGTTCAGTGCTGCCTTGCTGGCCCGGTACAACTCGTGCCCACCGGGGTTGTCCGCCACGCTACCCATGGCGGACGAGGTGAACGCGATTACGCCGGATCCAGGCCGGATGTGCGTCGCGAGCGCCCTGGCCAATCGGACGGGGGCGATGGCGTTGGTAAACATCAGCTCCCCGATCTCCGTTGCGGTGGCGGCGTCAGCGCTGCGATGTTCGGGTCCGGCGATGCCGGCATTGACGAGGACCGCGTCCAACACCTTTGGGCCGAGGGTCTCGGCGAAACCATCCAAGGCGGCAGGGTCGTTCATATCCAACCGCGGGACGGACACACGTCCGGGATGTGCGGCGGCCAGTTCGCGCAGCGCGGTCGCCTTGGCCGGGTCACGGGCGGTCGCGATGACATCCCACCCGCGATGCAGGAATTCCTTCGTCACACCCAGTCCGATTCCTCGCGTGGCACCGACCACCAGCGCCAGTCGATGTTCCGTCATGCTCAAATCCTTCTCTCTGCACGGAGGCCGCGATGTATTATAGTCCTGCCAATCGTCTCTGTAAGGGAGGCGGCTGCTTCGTGACAGATCCTAAGCCGGCGGAGGTGGAACCAACAGGTCTGGGGTAGCATCCCGCTCTGTCACCCGGCGGGGGATGGCATGAGCAACTCGCTGACGGACCGGATAGTAGGTGTTTCGTCCAGCTACGACCGGATCGTGATCACCGGGACGCTGCCCACGGTTCGCTATGCGGAGGGGATGACGCGGTTTCTGTATGCCAGCGGGATTCGTATCTTCGATTACCGGGCGTTTGATCAGAGGCTTCGTGATCGCGTCCGGGACGGAGTGGCGACGCTGGCAGCGACTGGGGCAACGATCGAGCACCTTGCGAAGAGCCATATTCGCCAGGATATCCGCCGATTCGCCCGAGACAGGCAATCATTCAACCGCCGGATCAGGGTTTACAGTGCTGCTGCCGTCTAATAGCGTTCCGGTCAACGAACGCTAGTGCGCGGGGGGCATCCGAGAACCTTCGAGAACAAGGCCGTTGCAAACTGGGGACGTCACATCATGATTCCAATCTCGCGTCGTGGACTGATCCGGCTGAGCGGCGCCGCGGCCTTGTCCTTGCCCGGATATTCGGCGCTGGCCGCGTCCGACGGGAGCGACACCGTGACGATCGCCTCTAACGTTACCCTGCCGTCGTTCGATCCCACATCGGGACCGTCGGCGGTCAATCCGCCGCTTCAATCCTTCTACCAGTCGATCTTCGACCCCTATGTGGCGCAGAACCCCAACCTGTCATGGGCTCCAGGGATGCTGACCAAATGGGGCTGGAACGACGACCGCACAAAGATATCGCTGACGCTTCGCCCCGATGCCTATTGGCATAACGGCGATCGCGTTACGCCCGAGGACATCATCTGGTCCATGCAGCGCGCCGGCAAGCCCGATGGCGGCAGCCCGGTGCAGTTTATATGGTCCTCGCTAGGCAACTGGAAATCTGACGACGACGTCATCACCGCGGATGTGCAGCGGTTTGTGCCCGACATCTTCGAATGGATGGGATTCCTCACCGGATACGCGCTGCCGAAATCCTACTACGAAAAGGTCGGTCCCGAAGGCTTCGAGAAGGCGCCGATCGGCAGCGGCCCGTACATAGTAGATCAGTACGAGCGCAACGCTTTCCTGCGCTTGAAGGCGAACCCGAAATACTGGGGTGGCAAGCCCGCCTTCGAGACGGTGATCTTCAAATTCGTGCCCGACGCCACCAGTCGCGTCGCCGAGGTCGAATCCGGATCATCCGACGTGACCTTTTACATTCCTTACGAGGAGTATGACCGCCTGCGCCAGAAGCCTGGGTTGGTCGGCGCGACCACGCCGGTGTCCGACATTGGCATGATCTTCATCAGCAACCGCGGCGTGATGTTGGACCGCAACGTGCGGCTGGCCGCGGCCCACGCAATCGACAAGGAGGCGATCGTCAAGCACCTGCTGCGCGGATACGGCGTACCGCTGAGCACGCTGGAGGCGCCGGAATACCTTGCCTACGACGCCAGCATCAAAGTGGCATACGATCCAGCGCTGGCAACCAGGCTGCTCGCCGCCAGCGGCTTTTCGCCCCAAAAGCCGGTCTCCTTCACGATTCAGACGACCCGGGGCTACATGCCCAAGGATTACGAGATGATCCAGGCGATCGTCGGCATGTGGCGCAAGGTCGGCATCGACGCCAAGATCGAGGTATATGAGATCGCCAAGCATTTCGAACTGCGCATGTCGCATCAGTTGGCTGAAGCTGCGTTCTATAACTGGGGCAACGCGACCGGTGACCCCAACAGTTCGACCGGCTTCGCCATGTACGACAAATCGCCGCACTCGGCCTGGAGGGACCGTACGCTGAGCGCGATGATGGATCCGCTTTGGGGCGAGCCGGACGAGAAGAAGCGTATCGCCGGCTGGAAGATGGTGGATGCCAGGATCGCTCAGGAAGGCCTGGTGCTGCCGCTGCTGCAATACGTTGAGCCGATCGTCTGCCGCAAGGGACTGAAAGTAACCGCGCAGATCAACGATATGGTGCTGCCGCAGCGGATCGACAAAGTCTGACCCCGGAATGGGCTCGGGCCAGTCTCGCGCGCGTCGAGCAGCCGAGCCCGGCCCGATGGTTTGGGAAGTTCCCCCGCCTGCTCCGGGCGAACGTGGGCGAGGCATGATCGCACCGAGCGGACCGTTCAACGCGCGTGAAATATGCGATCAAATGAAGAGAGAGATTTTCAGCCTGCGGACCGGGCCGATAATGGTTTAGTCTACGGGGGATGAAGGCGGCAGTTATCGTGCGGCGGCTGTTACTGGTGCCGCCCACCTTGCTCGGCGTGGGGCTGATCGTATTCGTGCTGTTGCGCGTGGTGCCCGGTGACCCAGTTGCGATGATGATCTCGCCGGGCGCGTCGGCAGCCGACATTAGTGCGTTGCACGCCCACTATGGCCTCGACAAGCCGATACTGGTGCAACTGCTTATCTGGCTCGGCGCCCTGCTGCACGGCGACCTTGGCCAATCCATCACCTCGCGGATGGGCGTCGCCGGGCTGGTGCTAAGGCGGCTGCCCGCGACGATCGAGCTGGTGCTGCTGGCGACGCTGATTGCTTTGGTGCTCGGCACTGCACTCGCGCTGCTGGGCGCGGCGTTTCGCCGTAGCGGACCGGAGTGGCTGATCGACGGTGTTATCGCCGTGACACTCGCGATTCCGGATTTCGTGTGGGGTTTGCTGTTCATCCTGCTGTTTGACGTGATGTTTCCGATCCTGCCGGTTTCCGGCCGCATTGATCCGGCGGTCACGGCGCATTTCGCATCCAACTTCTATTTGGTCGAAAGCCTGCTGACGTTGCGCCTCGCGGTTGCCGGGGGGTTACTGTCTCATTCCATCCTGCCCGCCACCGCACTCGCGCTGCCATTTGCCGCAGTGTTCGCACGCGTGCTGAAGACCTCGCTAGGGGACGCGGAGCACCAGGATTACGTGCAGATGGCCCGCGCGCGAGGCTATTCCCGCGCCCGGGTGCTGCTGGCCGAAGCCCTTCCGAACGCGATTATCCCGACGGCGTCGCTGTCCGGGGTGCAGGTCACCTTCATGCTGGCGGGGACAGTGTTGGTGGAACGCGTGTTCTCCTATGAGGGCATCGGCAACATGGCCATCGATGCCGTCACCAACCGTGACCTGCCGCTAATTCAAGGCATCATCCTGGCGTTCGCGGTGATGTTCGTCGCGATCAACCTCACCGTCGACATAGGCCTCACATTTCTCGATCCCCGCCTGCGACATGGCTGAAGCGGTATCCCCCCGACGACGGCTGAACTCAAGGGCTGTCTGCGGCGGCGGGATCGTTCTGTCGCTGGTCGCGGTCGCGGCGCTTGCCCCTCTGCTCGCTCCGCACGACCCGCTCGACCAGGACCTGCTGAGCGCGCTGCTGCCCCCTCGGTGGATCGAGGGCGGCGACGTGTCCTTTCCCCTTGGCACCGATGGTCTGGGCCGAGACGTCCTCTCGCGCCTCATCTTCGGCGCACGGGTCACTATTGTTGTTTCCGTTGTCGCGGCCAGCCTTGCCTGCGTGCTGGGCTCGCTGCTCGGCCTGGCCGCCGGCTTTCTCAAGGGCGCCACCGATCAGGCGGTATCCCGCCTTGTGGATGTCTGGATGGCTTTCCCGCCGGTGCTGCTGTCGATCGTGTTGGCGGCGATGCTGGGCGCGGGGCTGACCGCGGTCATCATCGCCATCGCCGTCATCGACTGGACCCGCTTTGCCCGCGTCATTCGCGCTGAGACGATGTTGCAGTCGGAAATGGACTATGTCGCGGCCGCTCGAATGCTGGGTATGCGCCAAACCGCGATCCTGCTGCGCGAGGTACTGCCCAACGTCCTACCGCTGATCCTGACCCTGCTGTCGGTCGAGATGGGCATTGCCGTGGTGGTGGAGGCTATTCTGTCTTTCGTCGGCGTTTCCGTTGCCACCGATTTCCCGACGTGGGGAGGCATGATTGCCGAAGGACGGCAGGTCATCCATCAGGCCTGGTGGGTGCTGGTGCTACCAACGCTCTGCTTGATCGTCGTGGTGCTGGGGTTCAACCTGCTCGGCGACGGCCTGCGCCAGGTGATCGACCCGGTACATCGCTGATGAGCCTGCCAATAGCGCCGGTGGACGTGCTGGCGATCGAGGATCTCTGGCTAAGCATTCTCGACCGCGCTCCGGTGTTGCGTGGGGTCGGTCTGCGGATCGGCGCTGGGGAAGTGCATGGTCTGGTGGGTGAAAGCGGCGCCGGCAAGTCGATGATCGGGCGCAGCGTGCTGGGCCTGCTGCCACGCCGCGCCGTGGTGCGCGCAGGCCAAATCCGTTACGGCCGGATCGACCTGCTGCGATTAGACAATGCCGACCGGCGACGCCTGCTGGGGCGGGAGATCTCGGTCATCCCGCAGGATCCGATGATGTCGCTGAACCCGGTCAAGCGCATCCGCACCCAGATTGTTGATCTGTTGCATCACCGCATCGGTTTGAAACGCAGCGTCGCCCGCACCCGAGCGCTCGCGCTGTTAGATGAGGTGATGATCCGTGATCCAGCGCGCGTCGCCGAGCTTTATCCTCACGAGCTGTCGGGCGGGATACGCCAGCGGGTGCTTATTGCGCTCGCCTTCGCTGGCGAACCGCGGTTGATTATCGCCGACGAGCCGACCACCGCGCTGGATGTGACCGTGCAGTGGGGCATCCTGCGGTTGTTACGTGATATGCAGATCCGTCACGGCGCGGCCGTGCTGTTTATTACCCACGACCTCGGGATCGTCGCGAAGATCTGCCGGACCATGACCGTATTGCACGCTGGCCGGGTTCTGGAGCAGGGCATGACTGCCGATCTGCTGGCCAATCCGCGTCATCCTTACACCAGGGCGCTGCTTGCCTCTACGCCAAGGGTGGACCGGCCGGCGGACGTGCTGCAACCGATCCCACGGGACTTGCTCGATGCGCTTTGGGCAGAGGCGCACGCCACGGTGTTGGCGCGTTCATGACGGCGATGATGGAGGCGGTCGGGTTGCGGGTTGCAGTGGCGAGCCGCGTCCGCAGTCATCCGTTTCGGACCGCCCCGCCAATCGAGATCGTGCGCGGCGTCGACCTGAGCCTCGCCCGAGGCTCGGCGCTGGGGCTGGTTGGTGAATCCGGTTCGGGCAAGACCACGCTCGGCCGAACGCTGGTGCGTCTCATGCGCCCGAGCGGGGGGCGGCTGGCGTTTGACGGGATTGACATTACGGTTCTCGATGAGCCGTCGCTGCGCCCGCTGCGGGCCCGGATGCAGATGATTTTCCAGGATCCGCACTCCTCGCTAAATCCCCGCCTCATCGTTAGCACCATTCTGAGTCGCCCGCTGGAGGCGTTCGGCCGGCTTTCCGGCGCTGCCGCGCGGCGAGTTCGTGTTGCCGAACTGCTCGACCTGGTTGGGCTTCCCGCGGGCTTTGCCGATCGCTATCCGCATGAGCTTTCCGGCGGCCAGCGGCAACGCGTGGGTATTGCGCGCGCGATCGCGCTGGAGCCCGACTTCATCGTTGCTGACGAGATCGTCTCGGGCCTGGATGTCTCGACCCAGGCGCAAATCCTTGTTCTGCTGCGCGACCTGCGCCGGCGGCTTGGCCTTACTTTGGTGTTTATAAGCCACGATCTGTCGGTGGTGCGGGTGCTCTGCGATCAGGTTGCGGTGCTGCGGCAGGGCGAGATCGTCGAGGCCGGACCCTGCGCCGATCTGTTTGCCGCGCCACGCCACCCGTATACAAAGACCTTGATCGATGCCATCCCGTTGCCGGATTTCGATCCGGGCTGGCTTGACGCTCGGACGGTCACGGCCGAGACGTGAGGCCCAGAGCGTGATGCCACACCACTCCTTTTTCGGAGAAAATCAGGGAGCGTTCAATGAGCACTTCGTCCTTCGACTATACCGTCGCCGACTTCAACTACATTGAGCACGCTGACGGCCCACAGCGGCTACGGCTTTTCATGCCCGTCGGGACCGGGCCTTTCCCCCTGGTGGTTGATATTCATGGCGGCGCATGGTGCAACATGGACCTGAAGGATTGCGAGCCGCGCGATCTAACGCTGGCGCGCAACGGGTTTGCCGTGGCGGCACTGAATTTCCGCCATGCCGGGTCAGGGTATCCGACGTCGCTGATTGATATCAACTACGCGGTCCGCTGGCTGAAGTCGCACGCGGGGAAGCTGAACCTGCGGTCTGACGCGGTCGGACTGTCCGGGCAGAGCAGCGGCGGGCACCTTGCAATGCTGTCGGCGATGCGGCCGGCGGACCCTCGTTACACCGCGGTTCCACTGCCGGATGGGACGGCGGGCGATGCAACCGTGAGGGCGGTTGTCATGCAATGGCCGGTAATCAATCCGCTGTCACGCTATCGTAACGTGGTGCGCCTGCGTGACTCCGGCAAGCCGCCGGCATGGGTTGGCGACATTCCCAGCCGGCATGATCTGTATTGGAAGAACGAGGCGGCTATGGAGGAAGGCAACCCGATGCTGATCCTGGAGCGCGGAGAGAAAGCTGTCCTGCCGCCCGCGCTGTGGATCCAGGGCCGGCCGGATCCGGTCCACGACTACCGCGACCCCGTCGGAAGCTTCGACGGCAACGAACCGGAGCGGTTCGTCACCAACTACCGTGCGGCGGGAGGGTCGCTGGAGTTGCTGTATATCGACAATTCAACGCGCGGGACGGCGACTTCCCACGATCCGACCGTAGCGTTCTTCCGGCGCCACCTCGCATGACCACGAGGCAAACTTCGTAACATCAAACCAGGCGGCATAGTTCGCTTCTTAGGGCTAGAAGAATCTGTGCGCTGGAGAATCTTTCCAAGCGAGCAAAGTTGCAAGTTGTAGTATTTATTGGCCGCTTGTCTCGACATTCGTGAGGGCTGGGACGCCGATATCGAGGGTGAGGCATGGATAAGGAGACCCCCAAAAGGGCGCGTGATATCCGAATCCGCCGCGACACGCCCGTCCGCCCGGAGACGTCGCCCGCGCTTGGCCGTCGCTTGCCGCGTTCGGTCCAAATGGTGGTGATCGCTGTTGTTCTAGGCGTGGTGGTGATCGTCTTCGTGGCCGGCCCGGCAGTGCTGCATATGCTTGGGCTGGGAAGCCCCGCGGAGACGACCGAGGCCGCGCCGCAAGTGGAAGGCCGGGCATTCAAGCCAACCGACAGGCAATGGGCGACACTGAAGATCCAGCCGGTGAAGGATCGCGTCTTCCAGAATGCGGCCGAATCCGACGGCAAGATTGCCATCAACGAAGACCTGGTGACGCCGGTGTTCTCCCCTTACACCGGCCGCGTGACGCGGCTGATGGTGAAAGCTGGCGACACGGTTAAAAGAGGCGATCCCCTGTTCGCCGTACAGGCCACCGAACTGGCCCAGGCGCAGAATGACCTGATCACTGCGGTCGCCGGTTTGAGGACTGCCCGGGCGCAGCTGACCCTCGCGGAAACCAACGAAAAACGGCAGCACGCACTGTATCAGGCGCAGGGCGCTGCACTGAAGGACTGGCAGCAAGCGCAGGTCGATTTGGCAACCGCCGAGGGCGGGTTGAACGGCGCGCAAATCGCGCTGGCCGCCGTTCGCAGCCGACTGCGCATCTTAGGAAAAAACGATGACGAGATCGATGCGATCGAAAAGGCGCCCGATCCGCTGAAACTGGACGCCGACACCGTGGTGAACGCCCCGATCAGCGGTACGGTCGTGCAGCGTCAGGTCGGGCTGGGACAGAACATCGTCAGCGCCTCCTCCGGCGCGTCCAACCCGGTTTTCATGATTGGTGACCTGTCCAGGGTCTGGCTGGTCGCGAATGCTCGGGAGGAAGACGCTCCCCAACTCCACGTCGGCGACCCGGTGGAAGTACGTGTGCTCGCCTATCCTGAGAGAGTCTTCGGGGGTCGCCTGGCCTATGTGGGCGCATCGATCGACACGACAACGCATCGCCTGCCGGTGCGGGACGAGGTGGAGAACCCGGACCTTATTCTGAAGCCGGAGATGTTCGCCAGTTTTCGCATCATCACCGGCGCCGACCAGACCAGCCCCGCGGTGCCCGTCAGTGCCGTGGTGTTTGAGGGTGACTCCGCACACGTCTGGCTCGCGGACGAACAGGCGAAGACGCTGGAGATCCGCCCGATCCACATTGGTCACATCCGCGGGGGAATGGTTCAGGTGCTGGACGGCCTGAAGGCGGGCGACAACGTTGTAACGGCTGGTGCCGTGTTCATCGACCGTGCCGTCACTGGCGACTAAGGCGCTGTTGCCAGGATCAATCGCGGTGCGGCACTTTGGTGCGGCCTCCAGATTCAGGTCGCTTCCCCGCTTTTGCTCCGAGCAGTGCTGGCCGGTGGTCACCGGGGCTGACTGGTATGCGCGCGGGGTTGGAGGGGCGGCCGAGGGCGAATCAAAGAGATGTAGGCGGGCGTTGACCCGGCAGGTCAACATCAAGGCCGTTGGCGTGCGACGGCATAAGCAGAGAAAACAGCGATGAACGCATTGATCGCCCTCTCCCTCAAGCAGCGGGTCCTGGTCTTCGTGGTCATGTTGGCGGTGTTCGCGGGTGGCGTCGTTGCATTCATGAAGCTAAATATCGAGGCATATCCCGATCCGGTGCCGCCGCTGGTGGATATCATTGTCCAGAGCCCGGGGCAGTCGGCCGAGGAAATGGAACGCTACATGACCATTCCGGTCGAGATCCAGATGGCCGGAATTCCGAACGTGACCGCGATCCGGACGATCTCGCTGTTCGGACTGTCCGACATCAAGGTGCAGTTCAACTACGCCTTCACATACGAACAGGCCGAGCAATGGGTGATCAACCGGCTGTCGCAGTTGCCGCCGCTGCCGAACGGAGCAACGCCGCAGATTTCACCGGCCAGCCCGATAGGTGAGATCATGCGCTACCGCGTGGTCGGGCCACCCGGCTACTCGGTCACCGATCTGAAGACAATCGAGGACTGGATGCTGGAGCGCCGCTTCAAGGCGGTGCCGGGTGTGGTCGATGTCAATGGCTGGGGCGGCAAGACCAAGACCTATGACGTCACGATCGATCAGGACAATCTGCTGAGCTATGGGCTGACCGTGCCGCAGGTAATCACCGCGCTGAACAACGCCAACGTCAATATTGGTGGCCAGACTGTGAATTTTGGCTCCCAATCGGCCGTCGTGCGTGGCGTCGGCCTGATCCACGCAATGGGCGACATCGCCGACACGATGGTGGCACAGAACAGCGGCTCGCCGGTGTTCGTGCGCGACATCGCGACGGTAAAAGTCGGCAACCTGCCGCGCCTTGGCATCGCCGGGCAGGACAACGACAACGACATCGTGCAAGGCATCGTTCTGATGCGGCGCGGTGCCGAGAGCCTGCCGACGATCAAGCGCATCGAGGCGCTCATCTCGCAGATCAACCACTCGTCCATTCTGCCGCCAGGCGTGTCTATCGAGCGGATCTACGACCGCTCCGACCTGATCAACGTCACCACCCGCACCGTGCTGCACAACATGCTGGCGGGCATCGTACTGATCTTCCTGGTGCAGTGGGTGTTCCTGGGCAACCTGCGCGCCGCGTGCATCACCGCCGCGACCATCCCGTTCGCGCTGGCGTTTGCCATCATGCTGCTGCTGGCGACAGGCGAGTCGGCGAACCTGCTGTCAGTGGGGGCGATCGACTTCGGTCTGGTGGTCGATGCGACCGTTATCCTAGTGGAAAACGTTATCCGGCGCCTGTCGCAGCCACCGTCGGAACGGTTCGTCATGTCGGCGTCGGTGCACCGCTCCCGCGTGGTCGACTCCTTGCGTGGCAAGTTCGCGGTGATCGGCAACGCGGCAATCGAGGTGAACCGTGGGATCTTCTTCTCGGCCGCGATCATAATCGCCGGCTTCGTGCCGCTGTTCACCATGAGCGGGATCGAGGGTCACATCTTTGGTCCGATGGCACGCACCTACGCGTACGCCATCGCGGGCGGGCTGATCGCCACCTTTACCGTGACGCCGGCTCTGTGCGGGCTGGTGCTGCGCGGGCAGGAGAACGAGACCGATACGTTGGTGGTGCGCTTGTTGCACCGGGTCTACCACCCGATCGTCGGCTTCGCGCTGGCGAACCGGCTGTTGACCATGGGATTGATGTTGTTGCTGCTGCTGAGCGCCGGGCTCGCGATGCGCTCGCTGGGGTTAGAATTCCTGCCCAAGCTGGAAGAAGGCAACATGTGGATACGGGCGACGATGCCGACCTCGATTTCTCTCGAGGACGGCAATGGCTACGTCAACCGCATGCGCGCCATTCTAAAATCATTTCCCGAAGTCGTCACTGTGGTGTCGCAGCACGGCCGGCCGGACGACGGCACGGACGCCACCGGCTTCTTCAACGCCGAGTTTTTCGTGCCGCTGAAGCCGTTCGACACGTGGCCTGCCGGCGTGGACAAGGACAAACTGACGGATGAAATGACCAGGAGACTGCAGGACGACTTCCCCGGGGTCGATTTCAACTTCTCCCAATACATCGAGGACAACGTTGAGGAAGCGGCCTCCGGCGTGAAGGGCGAGAACTCCGTAAAGCTGTTCGGCGGCGACCTGGAGACGCTGGAGAAGACCGCGAACAAGATCAAGGACGTGATGGCGGCAATCCCCGGCATCGCCGACCTGGGGGTATTTTCCTCGTTGGGGCAGCCGACGGTGCGCATCGACGTGGACCGCGCGAAGGCGGCGCGATACGGGCTGGCGCCGGGCGACATCAATACGACGATCCAGGCCGCGATCGGAGGCCAGGCGGCGGGCAACCTGTATGAGGACGGGTCCGACCGCAACTTTCCGATCATGGTTCGCCTGGCGCCGAAATATCGCGACAGTCTTGATGCTATACGCCACATTACCATCGGCGCGCCGAACCCGAACGGCAGCGGTGTCATACCGGTCGCATTGACCGATGTCGCTACGGTAAAGCTCACGACAGGTGCCTCGTTTATCTACCGCGAGGGTCAGGAACGCTACATCCCGATCAAGTTCAGTGTGCGCGGGCGCGATTTGGGCACCACCGTCCTGGAAGCGCAGAGGAAGGTGGATGAAGCCGTGCCGATCCCCGGAGGCTACCACCTGGAATGGGTCGGCGAATTCGGCAACCTGGAGGAAGCCGTCGCTCGTCTGAAAGTGGTCGTGCCGATCGCCATCGCGCTGATCTGTCTGCTGCTATTCGTCAACTTCGGCTCATTCCGGGACATGCTGTTGGCGGCGAGCGTGATTCCGATGGCACTCATCGGCGGCATCTTCGCGCTGTATATGACGGGAACGCCCTTCAGCGTGTCGGCGGCGATCGGCTTTGTCGCGTTGTTTGGTATCGCCGCCATGGATGGGATTATTATGTTGACGGCCTACAACCGCTCGCTGGAAAACGGCCGGGACCGGACGTTAGCGATTCTTCGGACCTGCGATAATCAGATGCGGCCGGTACTGATGACGTGCATCGTCGCCTGCGTTGGCTTGATGCCCGCGGCACTGTCGAACGGGATCGGGTCGCAGGTGCAAAAACCGCTGGCGCTTGTCGTGGTGGGTGGCATCCTGCTGGCCCCGGTGCTGATCCTGATCATCCTGCCGGTGCTGATCGACCTCTTTTCTCTCCGGGTTCCCACACCACAGGAAGAAGCGGAAGGAGCCGAACCGGCGGAGTGAGCGGGTGCTGCTGGTGCCTGTCACGGAGGGCCAATGAGACGAGGATCCCGACTGCCGCGTAGGCCCGAGCGACCGAATCGCGGCAACCGGGCGTGGCGGAACGTCATTGTTACGTTGGGAGGCGCGGCCGGGGGGCGGCGGCCGGGATAACATTACAATATCGTTTTGTCTTGCAAGTTAACGACGAAGGCTTGACCGCCCAGGCGTGGGGGCGCACATCCCGGTTGCCAGACAGCCGGGCGGCCGCTGCCGGCGGGGCAATCCCGCCGGTGGAGGAAAGTCCGGGCTCCACGGGAACACGGTGCCGGCTAACGGCCGGCGGGGGCGACCCCAGGGAAAGTGCCACAGAAAGTAAACCGCCTGTGCAAGGTGGCCTGCGTGAGCAGGTCTGCCCCGCAGGCAAGGGCGAAACGGTGCGGCAAGAGCGCACCGCGTCCCTGGCAACAGGGGCGGCATGGTAAACCCCACCGGGAGCAAGACCGAATAGGGGCGGCTGCAAGGTCACGACGTGATTATTGCGGAGACGTTCCTGTCTCGCCGCTCGGGTTGGTTGCGTGAGGCGCATCGTGAGGTGCGTCCTAGAGGAATGGTCGTCCCGCCTTTTTGGGCGGACAGAACCCGGCTTACAGGCTGTCTGGCCTTTTCTTCGCCGTCCTTAACCGACCAGCGAATCACCTGAGGGCGCGGGCCTCGCCTCGGAACGCTCCACAAGGTTGTTCACAGGAACGTAATGCGAATATTTTCGTGATATGGATCTGCCGTGAGATGGACTCGGGCTGTCGCGGGTAAGTGTCTGACGAGCCGGGAGATTTTCGAGCGATTCTTCCCAAAAAGGAGCCAATTCCTTTGACGTCCCAAGTTCTCCCATGCTATCCCACGGCTGCCCATCGTGGACCATCATCCACAGGGGCATACGACTGGATGCGGTCTCTCGTCGCAGTGCCGCAGCCCGGTCGCCACCGAGCCTTATTTGCCCACCACAGAACCCGACAGCACGAAAGGCACACGGGTCCGAATGGCGCTTTTTATCGGCACCCACCAGAACAAGCTGGACGCCAAGGGGCGTGTGTCGATACCAGCGCAATTTCGTTCCGTACTCAAGAAGATGAGCCATGCGGGAGAAGGCGCCGCGGTCGCAACCGTCTACCTGCGTCCGTCGCATCAGA
This sequence comes from uncultured Pseudomonadota bacterium, assembly GCA_963832865.1. Classification (GTDB taxonomy): domain Bacteria; phylum Pseudomonadota; class Alphaproteobacteria; order Acetobacterales; family Acetobacteraceae; genus Rhodopila. The sequence continues at coordinate 27,364 of CAWHWH010000062.1, read as the reverse complement.
ACGCATGCATCGAGGGCTGGACGGAATTCGGTTTCGAGGCGCTGAGCGCACCGGTGGAGCAAGGCTACGATCTGTTCAGTCAGGAACACGAGGATTTGGTAATGGCGTTGTTCGGCGATGCTTGTGCGCTGGAAACCGATAGGGAAGGCCGGATTGTGTTGCCGGGCGCGATGATCGCGCACGCCGGGATTACTGAGCACGTTACATTCATCGGAACTCGGAACAACTTCCAAATTTGGGAGCCGGTCGCGGGTGCCAGGCGTCTCGCTGAGGCGAAGGAAAAGACGAGGGCCGCCGGCCTCACTGTGCGTGCGGCGGTGCCGGCATGAGCGCGGCCCCGGTGAACACGCATGTCCCGGTCATGCTGGATGAAGTGATTGCGTCTCTGGCGCCTCGCGACGGCGGCCGCTACCTCGATGGAACCTTCGGCGGCGGCGGTTACGCGCGGGCCATCCTGGAAAGAGCGCAGTGCACGCTGTGGGCGATCGATCGCGATCCAGAGGCGATCGAGCGTGGGGCCAGCCTGTTGGCGCGTTTTCCCGGCCGGCTGCATCTGCTGCACGGGCAGTTCGGCGACATGGTCACGCTGCTGGACCAGGCGGGGGTGAGTGCGCTTGACGGGATTGTCCTCGACCTAGGCGTTTCCTCGTTCCAGATCGACGACCCGCAGCGGGGCTTCTCGTTCCGCCATGATGGCCCGCTCGACATGCGCATGGGAAAACATGGGACGAGCGCCGCCGACCTCGTAAACACACTGCCGGAACGCTCCTTGTCGGATCTGTTGTACGAACTGGGGGAAGAGCGGGCGTCCCGCCGCATCGCCCATGCCATTGTCGCTGCCCGTCTCGAGGCACCAATCGAAACCACCGGCCGCCTCGCCGAAATCATCCGTTCGGTGCTGCCGCCGGATCGTTCGGGCAACCACCCCGCGACCCGGAGCTTCCAGGCGCTTCGCATCAAGGTCAACGACGAACTGGGGCAGGTCGAGGCCGCACTGGAGCAGGCGGTTGCGTTGCTCTCCCCGGAAGGCCGGCTCGTCGTCGTTGCGTTCCATAGTCTGGAAGACCGTATCGTGAAACGCTTCATGACGCTGGCCGCCGGACGCGCTGGGTCACCGTCCCGCCATGATCCAGCCGGACTGAAAACGCGCAAGGCGCCCAATTTTCGCTTGCTGACCGCTCGGGCGATTCGTCCCAGCGCCGCGGAAACCAATCGGAACCCGCGTTCCCGCAGCGCTCGGTTGCGCGCTCTCGAACGTCTCGCCATGGGCTGTAGAACATGATCCGTCCGCTAACAGTCGCCACTTTCCTGCTGGCCTGTGGTTCAGGTCTGTACCTGTACCAGTCGAAGCACGAGGTCCAATTGCTCGACCGGACGATCGAAAAGACGGTTCGCGACACCGGGGCACTACGCGAGCAGAGCCGCTTGCTGTCAGCGGAATGGACCATGCTGAACGATCCCGACCGGCTGCGGCAGTTCTCCGACACTTATCTGAATCTGAGGACGATCAATCCCGCTCAGTTTACCAGTCTCGCTGACCTGGATAACAAACTGCCGGCGCAGCGCGTGGAGGTTCCGGCGCCCAGCACTGACGAGGCGCCGGATTCGGTCGAACTCATCGCCGCAGTCCATGCCCGAACCAGCGCCGTCCGCCGTCCAGGGTAAGACCCTGCCGGTTCCACCGGTTCTCGCCGTTCGCCCGGCTCAGCCGGTCGCTGTGGCGCATCCGCCGGAGACCAAAATGGCGGTGGCCCGGCCGATCAACCCGGAGGCCCCGAGCCGGCCCGCCACCGCCGTCGAGCCCCGCATGTCCGAGCAGCGCGTATCTGATCAGCACCCACGCGATCAGCGAGCGCCTCGGGTGGGGGAAACGGGTTCCGAGGTGCGGCCCGTTGTGCCGCGGCCAATTATTCTCTCGGCGGCCAAGCCTCATCCGGTCACGCCGGACGACGCCAAGCCCGAGGCGGCGCCGTTTCGGGCGCCAACGACGACAGCCGCAATTCCAGCACCCTTTACCGGCTCGCTGCTTGGCATGGCGCACGGCTCGATGCCGCCGGCGCCGCGTCCGACGCCGGTGAGCGCCACCTATAATGCGAACTGAGCTGGTACTATGAGCGATCCGAACGATCCCGGTCCGCCGCCTGAGTCTCCGTCGCCGAATGGCGGGCGATCATGGCGCCCCGCCAAGCGCCGGGGTGCTGCTAAGTCCGATGCCGTGCCGCGCATGGAGAACGTCCGGGTCACCGCACCCGATCTCTACCGTCGGGCCGCGCTCGAGAAGAGCCGGTCGCGTCTGGTGCTCACGGCGGCTGGATTTACTGCGCTGTTCACGGCGGTGCTGGCGAAGCTAACGATGGCCACCATCGTCATGCCGATGGCATTGCATCGTCCCGAACGGTCGGTGACCGACATCGTGGCCGCCGCCCCGCATCAGTCTATCGAGGCTACGCTGCCCGGCCAACGCGCCATGATCACTGACCGCAATGGCCAGCCGATGGCAATCTCGTTGAACACGGTGTCGTTGTTCGCGGACCCGCGGCAGATCGGCGATGTGGACGATGCGGCGCACAAGCTGAAACAGGTCTTGCCTCGACTGGATCTCGCCGAGACGACCGAACGGCTGCACAGCGACAAGAAGTTTATCTACCTGGCTCGAGAGATCACCCCGCGCGAGGAACTGACGATCAACGACCTGGGGATTCCGGGGATCGATTTCCGGCCTACCCAGCACCGGCAATATCCGCTGGGCCGCACCGCCGCTCAGGTGCTCGGCGGCGTGGATGTGGACCAAAGCGGCTTTGCCGGAGTGGAAAAATACTTCGACGAACGGCTTCGCACCAAAACCGATCCGCTGCGCCTGTCGATCGATCTGCAGGTGCAGGCGGCGGTGCGCGAGGAACTGGTGACCGCGATGGAGACGTTCAACGCCATTGGCGGGTGCGGTATCGTCATGGATGTCCATACCGGCGAAGTGCTGGCCATGGTCAGCTTGCCCGATTACGACGCCAATTCGGTGCGAACCGCTCCAGCGGAAGACCGCTTCAACCGAGCGGTCGAGGGGACCTACGAGCCGGGTAGCACGTTCAAGCTGCAGACCGCGTCAATGGCGTTGGACAGCGGCCTGGTGCACATCTGGGACGAGTTCGACGCGTCGCACAATATTTCCATCGGCCGATTTACCATCTCCGACTTCGAGGGCAAGCATCGCTGGCTCTATTTGCCGGAGGTCCTGGCCTACTCGTCGAACCTCGGCGCCGCCCATATAGCCCTGACGATCGGAGCCGAACGACAGCGCAACTGGCTTAGAAGCATGGGCATGTTCGGCCGCACCGGCATCGAGTTGCCGGAGTTCGCGCGCCCCATCATCCAGCCGGCGGCGAACTGGAAGGAACTCGCGACCATGACGGTGGGATTCGGTCATGGCATCTCAGTGACCCCTTTGCATGTGGTGCGGGGGACCGCCGCGGTCGCCAATGGCGGGACGCTGGTGCAGCCGACAATCCTGGCGCGTGACCCTGACGAGCCCGTGGAGGGAGTGCAGGTGATGCAGCAATCGACGTCGGACATCATGCGCAAGTTGATGCGGCTGGTGGTGACCAACGGGTTTGGTAAATCGGCGGAAGTGCCGGGCTATTATCCGGGCGGCAAGACCGGCACGGCGGAGAAGGTCGCGGCGCATGGCGGTTATAAGAAGCACGCGAACGTCGCGGCGTTCATCAGCGTGTTCCCGATGAACGCGCCGCGTTTTGCCGTCTACATGATGTTGGATGAGCCGCACGCGACCAAGGCGACGTACGGCTACGCCACTGCGGGCTGGGTCATCGCGCCCGCGGCGGGCAAAGTGATCGCGCGGATCGGGCCGATGCTGGGCATGCTGCCGGACATCGTCGACATGCCACAGATCAATCAGGCGCTGGCAATCCCGCTGGAACCTGGGCGGCCGCCCGGCGCCGTCGCCCGCGGACCGAGGGCCGCGCCGGCCACCGTGGATGCTGCCGCCAAAGCTACCGAGAACCGTCCCAATCTTACTATACCGGCAACGATGTTGCCACCCGCGATCAGTCGCCCGGCGCCAAGTATCAGGCGGGAGACGACGGTTTCGCCTGCCCCGGCCAATGCTCCTGTCCTGGCCGTGTCAGCGGTCTCCGGCGTTGATGCTCGCTGAGATCATGCGGCGATTTTCGGATAAGCCGAGCTCTGTTGGAGCTTGGGACGCGGTGGCTCACCTGGATATCGCCGGGGTCACGGCGGACAGCCGGCACGTGGTGCCTGGCGATCTGTTCGCAGCGTTGCCGGGTTTGCATGCCGATGGAAGAGGGTTCATCGCGGATGCCGTGGAGCGCGGGGCGGTCGCGATCCTGGCGCCACCGGGCACTACCTGGCCGCCCGGCGTCCCGCTTCGTCCGATCATCACCGATCGGGAGCCTCGGCAATGCCTTGCGCGGATCGCAGCGGCACTGGCGGGACCGCAACCGGAGACTGTGGTGGCGGTGACCGGGACGAATGGCAAAACGAGTTGTGTCGAATTTACCCGCCAACTTTGGGCCTCGGCTGGGGTGAAGGCTGCGAGTCTCGGGACCCTTGGCCTGATAGCGCCAGGGTTCGAGCCAGGCCCGGGCCTGACCACACCCGATCCGGTCAGCCTGGCGGAAACACTGGCTGGTCTGGAGCGTCACGGCGTCACGAAGGCGGCGATGGAGGCGTCCTCGCACGGGCTGGATCAGTTCCGCCTGGATGGGGTACGGCTGGCCGCGGCGGCGTTCACCAACCTGACGCGGGATCACCTCGATTACCACGGGACGCTTGATGCCTATCGTAAGGCCAAGCTGCGGCTATTCGAGGAGCTGCTTCCGGTCGGGGCACCCGCTGTCGCGGATGCTGATATGGACACCGCGACGCTTGCCGCGCTGCAAGAGATCGCGGCACGCCGGCGGCTTGATTTGCGAACGGTCGGCGAGCGAGGCACGCGGTTCCGGCTGATCGAGGTTCGGCCGCGTCCTGATGGCCAGGATCTGACGGTTCTGGTGAACGGCCATCAACGACAGGTGGTGCTCAATCTGCCCGGCCGTTTTCAGGCGGACAACGCGTTGGTCGCCGCGGCGCTAACTGACGCGCTGGGGCTGGTCGACGTCGTGGATCGTCTGCCGGAGTTGCGGGGGGTGCGCGGCCGGATGGAACGCGCCGTGCGGTTGCCAAACGGTGCAACCGTCTATGTGGATTACGCTCATACCCCCGACGCGCTGGAACGGCTTCTGAGCGCGCTGCGCCCGCACACGATCGGGCGGCTGCATGTGGTCTTCGGGGCCGGGGGCGACCGGGATCGTGGCAAACGGCCATTGATGGGTGAGGTCGCCGCACGCCTTGCCGACGTCGCGATCGTCACCGACGACAATCCGCGCGGCGAAGATCCGGCGTCGATTCGCGCCGCAGTGCTCGCCGCCTGTCCGGGTGCGCTGGAGATCGGCGATCGGGCGAAGGCGATCGAAGCGGCGTTGAACGATTTGGTTGCCGGGGATGTGCTGGTGGTTGCCGGCAAGGGTCACGAACAGGGCCAGATCATTCGCGGAACGGTGCTTCCGTTCGATGATGTGTCGGTCATTCGCCGCCTCGCCGGCTGCGAGGAGCCGGCATGAGCCTGTGGACCGCGAGCGAACTGGTGGAGGCGACGGGAGGCACCTTGTCTGGGCCGTTCGATGCCGATGGACTGTCCATCGACACGCGGACCATCGCGGCGGGTGAGGTGTTCGTGGCCTTGCTCGGCGAAGGCCGGGACGGTCATGCGTTCGTGGCGGACGCGCTGGCGAAGGGTGCGGCGGGAGCGATCGTGCATGAGGACGTTTCCGCCAGGCCGGTGCTGCGTGTCGATGACACGCTGGCGGCCCTGACGCGGCTGGGTGGCTTTGCTCGCTGGCGTTTTGGTGGCCGGCTGGTCGCGGTCACGGGCAGCGTCGGCAAGACAACGACGAAAGAAATGCTGCGTTGCGCGCTGTCCGCGTTTGGCTACGTCCATGCGGCGGTCGCGTCATACAACAATCATTGGGGCGTGCCGCTGACGTTGGCGCGCACGCCGCGGGATGCTGATTTCTGCATCGCCGAGATCGGTATGAACCACGCCGGGGAGATCGCGCCGCTGGCTCGTCTTGCTCGGCCGCATGTTGCCGTGATCACGACCATCGCCAAGGCGCATGTCGGACATCTGGGCAGCATCGAGGCTATCGCCGACGAAAAAGCCAGCATCATCGAGGGCCTCGAGCCGGGCGGCATTGCGGTACTGCCGGCGGATTCCGAGCAGCTTTCCCGTGTTCGAGCTGCTGCGGGCGGTGCTGAAGTGCTGACGTTCGGGGTCGATAAAGCGGCCGACGTCCGGCTGGTGCTTCGGGAGGAAGACGCCGATGGCTCGCTGATCCACGTGGATATCGTCGGGCATACAGCGTCGCTGCGGCTCAATGCGCCTGGGCAGCACATGGCGATGAACGCGCTCGCCACTCTGGCCGTTGTCGTCTCACTGGGTCTCGATCCGATCAGGGCGATCGATGCGCTGGAGGCGTTTTTACCCCTTGCTTGGCCGGGGAATGCGCCGGACGATCGCGGCCGGTAGCGGCAGCGCGCTGCTGCTGGATGAAAGCTACAACGGCAATGGCGCCTCGATGCGGGCGGCGCTGGATGTTTTGCGGCTGCAACCGGCGCTCCGGCGTGTCGCGGTGCTGGGCGACATGCTGGAACTGGGCGAGGAAGGGCCGGCGGAGCACGCGGCGCTGGCGGATGCGGTGCTGGCGTCGGCGGATTGTCTTTTCAGCTGCGGGCCTTTGATGCGTTCGCTGTTCGACGCAGTCCCCGACGCGGTGCGCGGATTTCATGCCGTGGATTCCGCCGCACTGGCGCCGGTGGTAGCCGCTGCCCTGCGCAACGGCGATGCGGTTCTGGTGAAGGGCAGCCTGGGTAGCGGCATGAAGCGCGTGATCACGGCTCTGGACTCTGTCCAGACCTGCTCCGTCACTGCCGGAGCCGCTTGATGTTGTACGTGATTTTCCGGCCGCTCGCGGATGAGTTCATCCTCTTCAACCTGTTCCGCTACATCACGTTCAGATCCGGCGCGGCCTGCCTGACGGCGTTGGTGGTGAGCTTCCTGCTGGGACCGTCGGTGATCCGGTGGCTCAAATCCATGCAGGCACAGGGGCAACCGATCCGTCTGGACGGGCCGGAAAGGCATTTGCTGGAGAAGAAGGGCACGCCGACCATGGGTGGCCTGCTGATCCTGGGCAGTCTGACGATTTCAACGTTGCTTTGGGTCGACTTGTACAACGGCTATGTATGGGCGGTGCTGTTCGTCACGCTTGGCTATGGCGCGTTGGGGTTTTGCGACGACTATCTGAAACTCACCAGGCGCAACACCCGTGGCGTGCCGGGCCGGGTGAAGCTGGCGATCCAGGCGGTCATCGGCCTGCTCGCCGCCGTCTGGATCGCGTCACTGGCACGCGGGCCGCTCAGCACGGCGCTGACTGTCCCGGTGTTCAAGGAAGTCGTCATCCCATTGGGCTACTTCTTCCCGGTGTTCGGCATGCTGGTGATGATGGGGGCGTCCAACGCGGTGAACCTAACCGATGGGTTGGACGGGCTGGCGATCGTGCCGACAATGATCGCCGCGTCCGTATTCATGTTAATTTCGTATCTGGTCGGCAATCGCATTTTCGCAGACTACCTGCAGCTCCACCCGGTCTCCGGTGCGGGCGAGTTGACCATTTTCTGCTCGGCTCTGGTTGGCGCCGGCATGGGATTCCTTTGGTTCAATGCCCCGCCCGCGGCCGTGTTTATGGGCGACATTGGCAGCCTCGCCATGGGTGGGGCTTTGGGTGCGGTGGCAATGGTCACCAAGCACGAGATCGTCCTGATGATCGTTGGCGGCCTGTTTGTGGTCGAGACTTTGTCGGTGATCATCCAGGTGTTCTGGTACAAGCGCACCGGCACCCGTGTGTTCCTGATGGCGCCGCTGCACCATCACTTCGAGAAGAAGGGGTGGGCGGAGCCGACCATTGTCATTCGGTTCTGGATCATCTCGATGATCCTGGCGCTGGTCGGTCTGGCGACCTTGAAGATCCGATGAGCGTATTCTCCCCCACATTATTCGGTGGCAAACGCTTTGCCGTTGTCGGCCTTGGCAAGAATGGCCTGCCGGTTGCGCAGGGCCTACGCGCGATGGGCGCGGACGTTGTTGCCTGGGACGACAATCCGGCGGCTCTGCAGGCTGCGCTCGAGACCACGGCTGGTGCCACGGCCGAAGGCGCCGACGTGGAGACGCAAGCTGTCGGTGCACCGGCGCCCACGGGTTCGCGGGGTAGTCTCACCCTGGGCGATCCAGTGCAGGGTCCGTTCGCATACGATGCCTTGGTGCTTTCGCCGGGCATCCCGCATCGTCTGCCGCAGCCGCATCCGGCGGCGAAACGGGCGATCGCGGCGGGAGTGCCGATCCTCTCTGACGTCGAACTGCTGTTTCGAGCGGTACGGGCGTCGGGATCGCACGCTCGGTTTGCAGGCATCACCGGCACGAACGGCAAATCCACGACCACGGCTCTGCTGGCGCACATCCTGGGGCGGGCGGCCATTCCCAACGCGGCGGGGGCCAACCTTGGGCCGGCGGCGCTGTCATTGCCGCTGCTTCTACAAGATGGAGTGTACGTGCTGGAGATGTCCTCCTATATGTTGGAGCGACTCGCGAGCGTGCGGTTTGATGCCGCGGTTATGCTCAACCTCAGTCCCGACCACATCGATCGTCACGGCGACATGGCCGGCTATGTTGCGGCCAAGCGCGCGATTTTTGATCGGCAGACGGCGCGGGACCTGGCCGTGATCGGCGTTGACGATCCGGACTCGCGCGATATGGCCGCCTGGCTCGGTTCGCGGCCGGCGCGGGTGGTTCGCGTATCGGGGGCCGAGGTGCCGCTGGTAGCGGGTCCGGCTCTTCCCGGTGCGCACAACGCGCAAAATGCGGCGGCGGCTACGGCCATGGCTCGGTTTTTCGGGGTTAGTGACGATGTCATCGCCGCCGGGCTGCTCAGCTTTCCCGGTCTGCCACATCGGCAGCAGCGGATCGTCACGATCGACGGCGTGACCTTTATCAACGACAGCAAGGCGACCAATGCCGACGCGGCGGCGCGGGCGCTGATTTGCTACGACAGGTTGATCTGGATCGCGGGGGGGATGGCGAAAGAGGGAGGGATAGAGCCCCTGGTTCCATTATTTCCGCGTATCGTCCGGGCGTTGCTGATCGGGCGGGATGGGCCGATGTTCGCCGAGACGCTAACCCGCCACGGTGTTCCGTTCGATAGCGCCGAGACCCTTGCGGCGGCTGTTCCGGCTGCGTTCGCCGCCGCCAAGCAAGCCGGCGTGAACACCGTGTTGCTGTCGCCGGCCTGTGCCAGTTGGGATCAGTTCACCGGCTACGATCAGCGCGGCGAACACTTCGCAAAGCTCGCGCGTGGCTTGCAGGCGGACGACGTCTGATGCCGAACTTGTCGCGCACTGACGAATCGATGCTGGGCCGTTGGTGGTGGGGCGTCGATCGCTGGACCCTGGGCGCGATCGGCGTGTTGATCGGCTTTGGCTACATCATGATGCTGGCCGCCAGCCCGGCGGTCGCCGAACGCATCGGTACCTCGCGCGAAACCTTCATCATGAAGCAGGTGGTCTTTCTGGCGTTCGCCGGAGCGATCGTGGTGCTGGTGTCCATGCTCTCGCCAAAGGACATTCGGCGGCTGGCCATCATCGGGTGTGTCATCGCGCTGGGGCTGACCGCCTCGACGATGGTGATCGGCATGGAGATCAAGGGCGCGCGGCGCTGGATTTCACTTCCGGGCATGTCGGTCCAACCGAGCGAATTTTTGAAGCCGTGTTTTGCGGTGACGGCGGCCTGGCTGATGAGCGAAGCCAAGAGGTCGCCGCGTTTCCCAGGCACGCTGCTCGCGTCTGCGATCTGTGGATTGATCCTGATGCTGCTGAAATCGCAGCCCGATATCGGGATGCTGGCCGTGATCACCGTGGTGTTTCTGGCGCAACTGTACATCAACGGGTTGCCGTTGGTCCTGGTCGGCATGGCGATGGGTCTCATGGGTGGCGGCGCCGTGATGGCATACACGTTTTTGCCGCACGTGCGGGTCCGGTTCGACGGCTACTGGAAGGGCGAGGGGGACCACTATCAGATCAACACGGCGCTTGAGGCCTTTGGCAATGGTGGGTTCACCGGGCGAGGGGCGGGCGAGGGCCGGGTCAAGGACATTCTGCCCGACGCCCATGCCGACTTCGTCTATGCGGTGGCCGGCGAGGAGTTCGGCATGGTGATCTGCGTAGTCATCCTGGCCGTCTTCGCATTCGTCGTAATGCGCGGCCTGCTGCGCCTGCTGCGGGAGCAGGATTTGTTTGTCGTCCTGTCGTGCACCGGGCTGGTGACGGGCTTCGGCCTGCAGGCGTTCGTCAATATGGCCTCCACGCTGGGTCTGATCCCGACCAAGGGAATGACGCTGCCGTTCATTTCCTATGGCGGATCTTCGGTCATCGCAGTTGCTCTTGGGATGGGCATGCTGCTCGCTCTGACCCGGCGGCGCGGCCGGAATGAACCGGCATGAGGGGCCCGGCCGTGAGACCCATCGTCATTGCCGCTGGCGGGACGGGTGGCCATTTCTTCCCGGCCGAGGCGCTGGCGGCTGAATGTCTATCGCGCGGGCATCGGATCGTGCTGATGACCGATGCACGATCGGGCGCCCTGTCCAGCCCGACGTTTTCGGGGCTCGAGACGTCTGTGTTGTTAGGCGCCGGCATCGCCGGGCGCGGGGCGTGGCGCGCCGTAAAGGCAGTCGGATCGATGGCGGCTGGTGTCGTTCAGGCGCGCGGCATATTGGCGCGGATCGGTGCCGGCTGTGTCGTTGGCTTCGGCGGTTATCCCTGTGTGGCTCCGGTGCTCGCGGCCGGGTTGGTCCTTCGGCGGCCAGTGGTAATTCTGCATGAACAGAACGCGGTGCTGGGGCGGGCGAACCGCTTCTTGGCTGGGCGGGCGGACGTCGTTGGGCTGGGGTTCGAGAACACCGGAGGCATCCCGGCAGGCACCAGAACAGAGGTGACCGGCAATCCGGTTCGGCCGGCCATCGGCGCGCTCGCGCACACGAGTTATGTCGCCGCGAACGAACGGATCAAGCTTCTGGTTCTCGGCGGATCGCTCGGGGCTCGGGTGTTCAGCGATATCGTGCCAGCGGCGTTGCGCGCCCTGCCGGATTCGCTGCGGGCACGGATCGTTGTCGTGCAGCAGACACGGCAGGAAGATATTGAACGGGTCAGGGCGGCCTATGCGGCGGATGGGGTCGCGGCGGAGCTTTCGCCGTTTTTCCCGGACGTGGCGGCTCGTCTGGTGGCGGCGCATCTGGTGATCGCACGTGCTGGTGCCTCGACGGTGGCCGAGTTGGCGGTCGCGGGGCGACCTTCGATCCTGGTGCCGCTTCCGGGCGCGATCGACGACCATCAATCCGCGAATGCGCGCGCTTTGGCGCAGGCCGGTGGTGCGTGCGTGGTGCCTCAGCCGCAGTTCACCGCCGCGTTGCTGGCTAAACGACTGGGCGAGTTGCTGGCTGATCCGGTGACGTTGGTCGGGATGGCGGTTGCCGCGCGCACCCAGGCTCGCGCCGACGCGGCAACGCGTTTGGCAGATCTGGTCGATACTCAGCTGGCAATGTTTCGGCCTCGACGCGAAGCATCGGCTTCAGATGCGACACGGGCGTCAAGCTCCGTTGGAACGGCGAAAGGGGCGTCCCCCGATGCCGACCATGAGGGGGATGCACGCGGAGCCTCTGACAGCGGAGAGCGCGCATGAGAGCGTTGCCGCTTTCCATCGGGACCATCCACTTCGTCGGTATCGGCGGTATCGGCATGTCCGGCATCGCCGAGGTACTCCATACCCTCGGCTATTCAGTTCAGGGCAGCGACATTGTGGAATCCGCCAATGTGCTGCGACTGCGGGAGGCGGGTATCCCGGTTCGGATCGGTCATGCGGCCGAGAATCTGCGCGAGGCCCAGGTCGTTGTCGTTTCGACAGCGGTGAAGCGCGACAACCCCGAGGTCGCCGCCGCACGGGCACGGTTGATCCCGGTGGTGCGGCGGGCCGAGATGCTGGCCGAGTTGATGCGGCTGAAATGGTCTGTCGCGGTCGGGGGCACCCATGGGAAGACCACGACCACCAGTTTGATCGCATGTGTAATGGAGGCGGCTCACCTGGATCCCACCGTGATCAACGGCGGTATCATCAATGCATACGGCACTAACACCCGGATGGGCAGCGGCGACTGGATAGTCGTCGAGGCCGACGAAAGCGATGGATCGTTTCTTCGGCTGCCGGCGATTATCGCCGTCGTGACCAATATGGATCCGGAACATCTGGACCATTGGGGCTCCGCCGAGGCGATGATCGCGGGGTACGATCAGTTTGTTGCCAACATTCCATTCTATGGCTTCGCGGTGCTGTGCATAGACCATCCGGCGGTGCAGCAGATGATCCCCCGGCTGTCGGATCATCGCATCGTTACTTACGGATTTTCGCCGCAGGCGGATGTTCGGGCGGAGCGTGTGTCCCCGGACAAGTTCGGCTCGACCTTCGATGTCGTCGCGACCGACCGGTTCCGTAACAAGACTCGGCGCTTGGGACCGTTCCGCTTGCCGATGCTGGGGGCCCACAATGTCCAGAATGCCTTGGCCGCAATCGCGGTCGGGATCGAAATGGAGATCAGCGACAAAACGCTGAACGATGCTTTTCTTGGTTTCAAGGGCGTCAAGCGCCGGTTCACCAAGACCGGCGAGGCCGGCGGCATCACGGTGATCGATGATTACGGCCATCATCCGGTGGAGATCGCCGCGGTGCTGAAAGCCGCCCGTCAGGCCGGCGCGCGGGATGTGGTCGCGGTGGTTCAGCCGCACCGTTACACGCGGCTGGAATCGTTATTCAGGGAATTTTGCACCTGCATGAACGATGCAGGGACGGTGATCGTGGCCGATGTCTATGCGGCCGGCGAGCAACCGATAGCCGGCGTGACGCGAGATGCGCTGGTCGAGGGATTGCGCGCACGTGGCCACCGCAGTGTCGTTGCGTTGCCGAACCCTGGGCGTCTCGCGGAGATGGTGCACGCGATCGCTCGTCCTGGCGATTTCGTTGTGTGCCTCGGCGCTGGATCGATCACGCAATGGGCGGCGGCGTTGCCTGGCGATCTCACCGCGCTGCAATTGGGAAGCGGGAAGCGGGCGGTGGCGACATGATGACCGCCGGTCGCATGCCTGGATTTGCGGAGGCGTTGCCTCCGTTGCGGGGTCGCATTCAGGCGGATGCGCCCTTGGCGCCGTTTACCTGGTTCCGAGCGGGGGGCCGGGCGGAGGTGTTGGTGCGTCCGGCGGATGCCGGCGATCTGGCAAGCTTCCTGCGAGGGTTGCCGCACGAAGTGCCGGTGCACGTGATTGGTGCTTGCTCGAACCTTATCGTCCGGGACGGCGGGCTTCCTGGTGTAACGATCCGCCTGGCGCGTGGCTTTTCTGCGATCGTGCCTGACCCCAATGGGATCGTTGCCGGTGCCGCCGCGCTGGATGTCACGGTCGCGGAACATGCTGCTGCCGCTGGGCTCACCGGTCTGGAATTCCTGTCAGGGATTCCTGGGTCGATCGGCGGTGCGGTGGCGATGAATGCCGGTGCCTACGGCGGCGAGATAGCGGATGTACTGGATTGGGCCGAGGTCGTTACGCGCACGGGTGAGCATCGAAGATTGCCTGGGTCCCGTTTGGCGTTCGCTTACCGCCACGCGGCCTTGCCCGCTGGTGCGATTGTCACCCGCGTTCGTCTCTTAGCCATGCCGGGCGCTTCCGGGTTGATTGGCGCTCGGATGGCCGAGATCAAGGCGGCGCGCGAAGCGTCTCAGCCGGTACGTGCCCGCACCGGTGGATCAACCTTCCGCAATCCCGACGGCATGAAGGCATGGGAGTTGATCGATGCCGCCGGTTGTCGTGGCCTGACCCGCGGCGGTGCGATGGTGTCCGAAAAGCACTGCAACTTTTTGATCAACACCGGCTCCGCGACGGCCTCTGACATCGAGGGACTGGGTGAGGAGGTCCGCCGCCGCGTGCTGGCGGCGACCGGTGTGACGCTGGAATGGGAAATTCGCCGCATCGGAGTTCCGACTGGACGGCCAGAGGTGGTGGCATGACCCGCGTTGTAGTGCTTTATGGCGGCATCTCTGCCGAACGCGCGGTGAGTCTGTCGAGCGGCATTGAAGTAATTGCGGCGCTCCGGGAATTCTGGTTTCGCGGTCGATCCGGTCGATGTAGGCCGGGATCTCGGCGCGGTCGTGGCGGCGCTGACGCCGAAGCCTGACGCCGTGTTCAACGCTTTGCACGGGCGTTTTGGCGAGGACGGCGCGATTCAGGGCGTATTGGACTGGCTCGGGATTCCCTACACGCACTCCGGCGTTCGGGCGTCGGCGCTCGCAATGGACAAGCAGGCGGCGAAGGCGCTGTTCGTGTCGGCAGGTTTGCCGGTTGCTCCCGGGCGGATGGTTTCGATCCACGAATTGGAGGCGGGGGACCCGCTGCCGCTGCCCTATGTGGTGAAGCCGGTGAACGAGGGATCTTCGGTCGGCGTTGCGGTGGTGCGCGGCGGCGACAATCGTCGCGGGGAGATTGCGCGTGGTTGGACCTTTGGACCCGCCGCGCTGGTGGAAGAATACATTCCGGGACGGGAATTGACGGTCGCGGTGATGGGTGATCGGGCCCTCGCGGTGACGGAAATCCAGGCGGTGGCGGGGACGTTCTACGATTACGAGTCGAAATACGCCGACGGGGGATCGCGTCACATCATTCCGGCGAATGTGCATCCAGATGCCTATAGTCAGGCGATGGAGGTCGCGGTCGCAGCGCATCAGGCGCTTGGTTGTCGCGGTGCGACCCGCTGCGACTTTCGTTACGATGACACGACAGGTGAGCCGGGGCGGCTGGTGCTGCTGGAGATCAATACGCAACCGGGCCTTACGCGGACCTCTTTGCTGCCAGAACAGGCAGCGCATCGGGGCATTAGCTTCCCGCAACTGTGTGCCTGGATGGTGGAGAACGCCGCATGTCGGGCATGAAACGATCTCCACGCAATTCAGTCAACGATAGGCCCTCGGGCCTGCGTTTGGCGCTGCGCCGTCAGCGTTGGCTACTGCGGCCGGTAGGATGCATCGCCGCGGCATCGCTTGTTGGGGTCTTGTTGGCCGACATTTTTCATTCCGCCGCCCCGCACAGCATCGGCACGCTTTCCAGTGTGCGTGAGCGGCTTGGGGCGGCGACCGCCGCGTCCGGTCTGAGGGTGATGGATATCGTGATTGAAGGACGCGCCAATACTCCGGAGCCGTTGTTGCGTGCCGCGATCGGCGTGAACAAGGGCGATCCGATACTGGGCTTCTCACTTGAAGAGACCAAGGCTCGGATAGAAACGATCCCGTGGGTGGAGCACGCGACTGTCGAGCGACGCTTGCCGGGTACAGTGATCGTCAACCTCCAGGAACGGCGCCCCTTCGCGGTCTGGCAGAGTCAGAAGAAATACGTCTTGGTTGATCGGACCGGGCAGGTTGTTACCGACCAGGATATCGCGCAATTTCCCAATTTGCCGTTAATCGTTGGCCGCGGCGCTCCGACAGCGGCTGCCGTGTTGTTGGACGCGTTGCGGGATCGGCCGGCCCTGGCGGAAAGGGTCGAGGCCAGCGTCCGCGTCGGTGAGCGTCGCTGGAATCTGCACATGATCAACCACACCGACGTCCTGTTGCCGGAAGGACATGAAGTCGCGGCACTGGACCGGCTGACCCAGCTTCAACAGCAGCACGCAGTGCTCGACCGGCCCCTGGCGGACATCGATATGCGACTGCCGGACCGCTTGGTGTTCCGTCCGAGGATCGAGGCGAAGGAAGACTTGGTGATACCGCCCGCACCACCCGAAACGAACCCGCCGATGGTTCCCGTCATCGCCAAGAAACCTACGTAGGAGCACGAGCGGATGGCCGATAATCCCCGTCGCATCCTCCCTCCCACCGAGACCGGTCCGCCGGAGGCGGAGTCGCCACGACATTACCGTTCCGGCCCGTTCGGTGTGGTCGATATCGGCACCACCAAGGTTGCTTGTCTGATCGGCCGAACGGAAAGCGACGGCTCGCTGCGGGTCCTTGGCTTTGGCTGGCAAAAGGGCAGGGGGCTGAACGGCGGTGATATCACCGATCTGGAGGCCGCCGAGAAAGCCATCCGAGCGTCCGTCGGGCAGGCTGAGGATATGGCCGACGTGAGGCTGCGTTCCGTTACCATCAACCTCACCTGCGGCCAACCGGAGTCACGGCTGTTCAACGTGCAATGGCCGGTCGGCGGGCGTGCGGTGACCGAGAACGACATTCGCGGCGTGATGAACGAGGGGCGTTGCCGGGCGGAGGTCGATGGAAGGGAGCCGATCCATGTTCTGCCGTCGAACTTCGCTGTTGATGCCACCGACCACGTGGCCGATCCCCGCGGTCTGTTCTGTACGACGCTGACCGCGAGGTTGCATGTCATTGATGCCGCCGCGACCGCGTTGCGGACGATGGAGTCCTGCATCAGCCGTTGTGACCTGGAAATCGAAGATTTGGTGTCAGCGCCGTTGGCCGCTGGATTATCCAGTCTGGTGCCCGAAGAACGCGAACTCGGCGCGACGATCATCGATATGGGTGGCGGCACGACCAGCATGGCTGTCTATGCCGACAAGCAAATCATTCACACATCCCAACTCGCGATCGGCGGGTTGCATGTCACCAAGGATCTGGCGATCGGCTTGTCCACGACTTTGATCCATGCGGAACGATTGAAAACGCTGTTCGGCAATGTAGAAACCAGTCCGGACGATGATCGCGAGATGTTGCCGGTGCCTTTGGTGGGCGAGGAAGACCATCAGCTTGCGAAAGTACCGCGCAGCATGGTGGTCAACATCATCCGCCCGAGGATTGAGGAAACCTTCGAGTATGTGAAGGATCGACTTGATTCGTCGGGAGTGGGACGGGCCGCGGGCAATCGCGTTGTACTGACCGGTGGGGCTTGTCAGCTTCCGGGGGTTCGCGAGATGGCGGCCAGGATGCTGAGCCGGCAGGTGCGGCTCGGGCGTCCGGCGACATTGCGCGGATTACCGGAGCTCGCGTCCGGCCCGGCTTTTTCCACCGCTGCCGGCTTGTTGTCCTGGGCAGCCGGCGATGGAAGGACCTTTCAGGACATCAACCTGGATGGGGAACCGCAAATCGGTCTGTTCCGTCGATTTGTCAATTTTCTGAAAGAACGTGTCTGAACTCGTCGCGAATCGAGAGTTTGACGTAATCACTAACCAGCAGCCGTTCCCGTAAACTCGGGGGAGAGAATAGAATGACCCTTAACCTGACGATTCCAACAATGACCCATACCGATTTTTCACCGCGCATCACTGTCATCGGAGTTGGTGGCGGTGGTACGAACGCCGTCGATAATATGATCGCCGCGAACCTTCAGGGCGTGGAGTTCGTGGTTGCGAATACCGATGCGCAGCAGTTGATGCACAGCCGGGCAGATCGGCGGATCCAACTCGGCCCGCATATCACGCAAGGGTTGGGTGCTGGCGCGAAGCCGGAAATCGGCAAGGCTGCGGCGGAAGAGGCGTCGGACGAACTGTATCGACACCTCGATGGCGCGCACATGGTGTTCATCACCGCCGGCATGGGCGGCGGCACGGGTACGGGAGCGGCGCCGGTCATTGCGCGTATGGCCCGTGAGCGAAACATCTTGACGGTCGGCGTAGTAACGAAGCCGTTCGGGTTCGAGGGCGTGCGGCGTGCGCGCTCGGCCGAGCATGGCATCGAAGAACTGCAGCAATACGTTGATACGCTGATCGTGATCCCGAACCAGAATCTGTTCCGTATGGCCAATGAGCGCACTACCTGGCGCGATGCCTTCAAGATGGCCGATCAGGTGCTTTATATGGGCGTGCGCGGCGTGACGGACCTGATGATGGTTCACGGACTGGTCAATCTCGACTTCGCCGACATCCGCACGGTCATGGCGGAAATGGGCAAGGCGATGATGGGGACAGGCGAGGCCGAAGGCGAGAACCGCGCCATCCGCGCTGCTGAGGCCGCGATCAACAATCCGCTTTTGGAAGATACCAGCATGTCAGGTGCGCGTGGCCTGCTGATCAACATCACCGGCGGGGAAGATTTGACGTTGTTTGAGGTTGATCAGGCGGCGAACCGCATCCGAGAGGAAGTGGACGAGGAAGCCAACGTGATCTTTGGTTCAGCGGTCGATGAAACGCTTTCCGGCCGGATCAGGGTTTCTGTGGTGGCGACGGGCATCGACTCTCATAAGACGATCGAACAGACGCGGCCGAAGCTGGTGGCTGTGGGCGGTGGCGCGGCGCCGGCGCCGGCGCCGATCGTGATGCGCAATTCGGCTCAATCCACGGGCGCCCCATCGTTCATGCCGAGCGCTGTGCAGGCCGCCGCGCCGACGCTTTTGCGGCAGGCCTCGTCACAGTCGGAGACGGCCGCCGCTATGGAAGCCCACGCGCAACAGTCTGGGCTGCAGGCCCGGCCGATTCAGCAACAGCACGCGCCGCGCTTGCCGGAGCCGTTGGCGCTCCTGAACGAAAAGGCAAGTCTGTTTGCCGCGTCGCAGCGGTCGACCGGGATGCCGCCGCACGAGGCGCCGATGGCTGACCCCGGGCGTCCGAACTTGTTCAACGCGGTGACAGGGGCGTTCCGGCGGCGTGCGATGCCGGCCTTTGGGCCGTCGCCGCAACCGATACGGCGCGAACCTGCGATGGAGGAATACCAGCCGGAAAATGCCCCGGCGCCGGTGCAATCGACGCCCGATCAGACCGGATTGGAGATCCCCGCGTTTCTGCGGCGGCAGCATTCGCATTAGCAGTTTCCGCTGCGATGGCTCATACCGGCCGACGTTCGCGCCGACCGGTATGACGCCCTCTCACGGCGGCGTCCGCGGCGAGTTCGTCGCCGAAGGGCATCTCGGCAGCCAACGGTGAATCTGTCCGGGATGCGCGGTTAATCGACAGCTTGGTAAGTGGCGTAGTCCGCTATGCGCGTTTTGGCGGCGAGCCTACGATGCTGCTGCCATGGCCGAAAACACCAGTCCGCTTCCATCGATAGACGCGTTGTTGCGCGCGCCTGAGAGCGAGGTGCTGCTGGGCCGGTTTGGCCGAACCGCGGTGACCTCTGCGCTTCGCGACATCCTGTCTTCCCGGAGGTCGACGCGTGCGTTCGGAGCGTTGCCGGCTGATCTGATCTGCGAGGCGGCGGATCACCTGGCGATCCGTTTCGCTCGCACTCAGCGACCGGTGTTCAACATGACGGGAACGGTCCTTCATACCAACCTCGGCCGAGCGCCGCTGCCTCCGGAAGCCGCCGAGGCAGCGGCCGAGGCGCTGCGGAGCGCCACGACGCTGGAGTTCGATCTGGCGACGGGCCAACGTGGGGAGCGGGACGATCATATCAGCGGTCTGTTGTGCGAACTGACCGGTGCCGAGGCGGCGACCGTTGTCAACAACAATGCCGCCGCGGTCGTTCTGGTGCTGAATACCCTGGCTTTGGGCAAGGAGGTTCCGGTCTCTCGCGGGGAACTGATCGAGATCGGGGGGGCGTTCCGCGTGCCGGACATCATCAGCCGATCCGGCGCTGTGCTGAAAGAGGTTGGGACCACCAACCGGACGCACGCGCGCGACTATCAAGAGGCCATCGGTCCGCGAACCGGTGCGGTTATGCGGGTGCACCGGGCCAACTATGCAATCGTCGGCTTCATCGCCTCGGTGCCCGCCAAGATCCTTAGCGGGATCGCACATGAGGCAGGCCTTCCTCTGATCGAGGATCTGGGCAGCGGCAGCCTGGTTGATCTGGAGCAGTTGGGCCTGCCAAATGAACCGACCCCACGGTCGTCGCTGATCGCCGGCGTGGACGTCGTCACCTTCTCGGGCGACAAGCTGCTGGGAGGCCCCCAGGCCGGTCTTATTGTGGGTCACAAGCGAGTGATTTCAGCGATCAATCACAATCCCCTCAAGCGGGCTCTGCGTCTCGACAAGGGGCGCCTCGCGGCATTGGAGGTTGTGTTGCGGATGTATCTAAACCCGGAGCGGCTTACCGAAAAGTTGCCGGCGCTGCGTCTTCTGGTTCGCTCTGAGATCGATATCCGAGAGACGGCACAACGGATTTGTTCCGCTTTTACAGCGCTGTGGCCGGAGCGGGAAATCTCTGTCGAGGCATGCCGCAGCCAGATCGGATCGGGTGCGCTGCCGGTTGACCTGCTGCCCTCCGCCGCTGTGATGATTGGCGGGAAGTCATTGGAAGAGATCGCTGATTTTCTTCGATCACTGCCGCGGCCGGTGATCGGAAGGATAGCGCGTGGGCGGCTGCTGCTGGATTGCCGGAACCTGGAGCAGGCCGATGAGGGGGGCTTCATTGCCCAGCTCGTACAATCCGGGAATACTGTTTGACGGAGGAGAATCGGCCCCGGTGGGCCGGCCGGACTTCAAACCCGGTTGGGGCTGCAGAGCGGTTCCGGGCAGGTTCAACTCCTGCTCTCTTCCGCCCTAAGAACTGGTCCTGCTACCGAATCTAATGTGGCCCTATTGCAACAGTGTGGCTTGATTAAAGCGCTACCCTCTCGCTAAAGGCGAAAGTCAGCGTTATGGTTGTAGCAGGGAAAAGGTTCTCGACGGCTACTATTCGGAACAGCGTCGCACGGTCTGCAAACTTAGAGGAGAGGGTGAATGAAATTTCGCAACGCTTTATTGTCAGCAACGCTGCTGGCGCTTCCGGTCGCGGCCAGCGCGCAGCCGATCACCGGACTCTATATCGGTGCCAATGCCGGTGTGAATGTCATGGCAAACCAGGACGCGACGTTCTCGCGCAGTCCTTTTGGCGGTAAGTCGAACCTCGACACGCATTTTGGCCCGGCGGGCGGAATGAGCCTTGGATACGGCTTTGGGAATGGGCTCAGGGCCGAGATCGAGGGTGATGTCATGGAGAATAGCCCCCAAAGTTTTCCAGGCGCGCGCTCGGTGGCGGGTCAGGAGCTGAAGTATGGCGGCATGGGCAACCTGCTGTACGACTTCGTCGATCTGACTCCCTATGTGACGCCATATATCGGTGCGGGTGCCGGGTACCAGGAGCAACAGCTCAGTAATTTGCGCGTGGTCGCGCCGTCAGGGGCTGCCCTGCAGACCGGCCGGAGTTCCAAAGGCGGCTTTGCTTGGCAGGCCCTCGCCGGTGTGGCTTTTCCGATCTCACCCGCACTGGCGCTTACGATTGATTACCGTTTTATGGAGCTTACCGGTTCTCGCGACTATGGCGCGGCGGTACTCACTCCCGGCGGGGCGATCACTGCGGCGAACGTTAAGCTCAGCAGCAACTACAACAACATGGCTCTCGTTGGCATCCGGTACGCGTTCAATGTGCCGCCGCCTCCGATGGCCCCGGCTCCCGCACCGGTCGCACCGTCGCCGATCTCTCGGTCCTACCTCGTGTTCTTCGATTGGGACAGGGCGGATCTGACCGACCGGGCCCGCCAGATCGTGTCGGAAGCGGCCGCGAACTCCACCAAGGTGCAGTTCACGCAGATTGAAGTGAACGGCTACACCGATACGTCGGGTAGTGCGCAGTACAACCAGGGCCTATCAGTAAGGCGAGCCAAGACGGTCGCCGCGGAACTGGTGAAGGACGGGGTGCCGGCGAGTGCGATCGCGATCCAGGGCTTTGGCGAAACCCATTTGCTGGTTCCGACGGGCCCGAACGTTCGCGAGCCGCAGAACCGGCGCGTCGAAATCATCATCAAATAGATTTCGTCATCGTCCAGGAGAGCAGGGCGGCGTTGTATTGGGAGATTGGGGCGCCTTCGGGCGCCCCTTTTCGTTGGGGAGCGCGTGCTCAGAATGTGCCGCATACTTGTTTCGCGGTCATACCGACAAGCTGCTGATGAAACTTGATTTGGTAATCCCGGCGGATCCGGTTGACCGCTACCAGGCTGTCAGGCGTTTCTGGTAGAGCGGCAATCAGAACTTTAGTCGCTTCCTTGATGGTCTTCCGAGTGATTGGGTTCATCCAGGCTCCGCTGGCATCCAATATCGTGTAGCCATTCGGTAGATCGGCAGTCACGGTGTCGTCAAGAAACGACTGCCACTCCTTTTCGGTCAGGTCGCCTCGACCGGGGATTGCCGTGCCCAGATACAAAGTGAATACCGTCATGGGTGCCCCCATACCCGGAGCGCAAAGTTGGCGGTTAGGCACGGCGCAGGCGCCGAGGCTGACAATCTGGCCGGCGATGACAATTATTCTGAGAAACCGCGACATGGGACCCTCTCGAAAGCGCGTCCGCATCGCGTCAACGCTCGCGACTGGACGGATGTGGTCCTCCCAGCCGTATGCGGCGAAACAATGCCAACTGTCCGGCCGTTGTTTCGTCCCAGCTGAAGGATTTGGCGTAGGCTCGCGTTGCCGCGCGGTTCGGCAGATCGGCGAACAGCCTGTGCACGGCCACCGCGATTCCATCCGGTGTGTTCGGTTCATAGATTATCCCGCCCGCAGGAGCGCGGACGACCTCCGAGTTGCTCCAGATGTTGGCCGCGACCGCCGGCGTGCCGCAGGCCATAGATTCCAGCAGAACGTTCGCGCACCCTTCGCGCGAGGACGCAAGCACAGACGCATCCGCTGCACCATACAGTGCGGGCAAGTCCGTGTGCGGCCGAGGCCCCAGCAACCGAACGCGGTCGGCCAGGCCATAGTCGCCGATCAGTCGCCCCAGCCGATGGCGCTCCGGCCCTTCGCCTACTATGATCAGTTCAAAATCGGGAAGCTGTCGCATCGCCTCGATCGTGCGATGATGACCCTTGCGCTCGATCAGAGCGCCGACCGAGATTAGCACAAAACCCTTAAATCCAAGTCCGCTGCGGATCGCCGGGCGATCGCCAGGAGGACGGAACAAGCCGGTCTCCACTCCGTTGCGTAGCACTGTAACCTTCTCATCAGGCGCGCCCAGTTCGACCAGAACATCCTTGAGGGCAGCGCTTACGGTGATAAGCGCGCTGGCGTCGCGGATCGCACCCTCGATCAGTCGGCGCGGGACCCGGTAACGCGGGATCAGGTTAACGTCGGTGCCACGGGCCGTTATCGCTACGGGCAAGCCGAAACGGCGGCCGAGCCAAGAGGCGGCGACGCCGTCGGGATAGATGTAGTGGGCGTCGATGGCGTCGAAGCGATGGCCCTCGGCGAACAGGCGACTGACGTGAGGCACCATTGCCTGATACAGCAGCCATGGAGCGATCGACATCCCGAGCTTGGAGATGACCGGATAGCGTGGGTGGTGGATCGCTATGCCGTGTCGTATTTCTGCCGCTGGCGCGCGGGCGTGGACCGCCCAATCGCCGAACCACTGGGAACGGCTAGGGAACCAGGGCACCGGCGCCAGCACGAAACTGGTCGCTTCGCCGCCGGCTACCAGGTGGCGCAGGCGATTCTCTACGAAGATGCCATGGTTCGGCCGGGCAGCGTGCGGAAACAACGTCGAGAAGGTCAGCAGGCGGACGGCCTCCATCTATTCAAGTCCGTCCGATAAAATCCAGAGCGTTGAGATGACCCTCCCGATGCCCAACAAGGCCGGTCTCAGGTCCTTTTCGACAAATGATCCAGCAGCTTTTGTGCCAGTTCTTTCTCCTTAAACTGTTCCTTGTTAGCAACCACAGTTTCAAGCGCCTTTTTGGCTGCATCCCTGTCGCCTGTGCCATTCAGTGCCACCGCGAAGTGGTAGAGGATGCGCGGATCGCCGCCGGCACCGCCCGAAGCCTGGCGGAGCAAGGTCGCACCGTCTTTAGGGTTACCGCTGGTCGTGAGGATCCACCCTAACGTATCAGCCGTTTGCGAGCTGGGTGCCAGCACATAGGCCTGCCGCGCCAGCGTTTGCGCGAGCGCATCCTTGCCTTGCTGCTGATAAACCCAGGCCAGGTTGTTCAAGGCCACCGGGTTGTGCGGCTTTTTCTTGAGTAACGACTCCAGATACCTGGATGCCTCGTTCCAGTCGGCGCCGGCGATTTTGATCTCGGCGAGTTGCTCCGTGGCGACGATGTCGTCCGGGTGATCTCCCAGCCAGTTTATCAGCAGTGTGCTGGAGTCGTCGGGTCGGCCGGACTGCACCAGCGCTCCGGCCAGGCGAGTTACGAGTAGGCTGGATGGGGTAGCGTCGTTTGCTTCGGTGTAGGCCGCCACGGCATCGGATGGGCGGTTTGCCGCCAGGTAGATGTCACCCTTGAGCGCCTTTATTCCTTTGAAGTCACGGTTCTGGGACTGCAAGCGATCTGCCGTCGCGAGGGCTGCGTCGATACCACCTGCCGACTTCAGGTCGACCATGACGTAGTCCAGATACCATTGATAGTCTCGAGGGTTCGCGGCGATTCCAGCGGTAAGGACATTGCGGGCGCTTTCGAAGTCGCCAGCCTGGATCAGCAGTGCGATAAGCTGGCGCCTCGATCCCACGAACTTTGGGTTCTGCTCGAGAATGCGGGCGTAGGTTGCCTGGGCGTCCATCTTTTGCCCCAAGGCGAGTTGTGCAGCCGCACGCAGGTTAAGGATGTCAGTGGAGTCATTTCTCGCCCCTGTTTCGGCTGCCGTGAGACCGAATGCCTCCTGGGCCATGCCTGAACGAATGTAGACATCCCCCAGGGTGACGGTGATATGCGCCTGGTTCGGATCGGCTCGATGGGCGCGCTCCAGGATGCCGGCCGCTTCTGCCAGCTTGTTCGTTTGAACGTAGCCGGAGACCACCATCGTCAGGGCGGGTTCGGCGGTCGGCTGTTTGGCCAGCACGTCCATCAGAATCTGATTGGCGGCGATACGGTCGCCCATTAAAATCTCGACGCGGGCAAGATTGGTCTTCGCGGGCATGAAATCGGGATATTTCTGCACCAGTTCGGTAAATGTGGCCTTCGCCCCGGGGAAATCAATCTGAGCGAGTTTGAACAGGCCTTCCAGATTTCCGACGACTTCAGTCTTTCCTTGAGCGGCCCGGATTTTGTCGAGAGCTTCGCTCGCCTTGTTGGTATCGCCCGTTGCCAGTGCCGCGAAGAATAGTGCCTCGCTCACGGCTGGCATCTTGGGTTCCAGTTCCAGTGTGTGTTCGAGGTCACCGACCGCGGCGTCGGGGTCGCCCATACCCATGCGAACCGAGGCTAGCCTGGTCTGCACGCCCACGTCATTCGGCGCCATTGTCTCAGCCTGCTGGAACGACTCGACGGCTTCCTGGCCGCGCCCGGTTGCCGCATAGGCTCGGCCGAGCAGGTCGTAAACTTCGGCATCGGCCGTCGCGGGTTCGGTGATCTTGGCGAGGGTTTCCACCACCTGGTCCGGCCGGTGCTTGGCAAACTGGATTCGGGCAAGCACTTTGTATGCGGTGAGATCATTCGGCGCGCGACCCAAGTATTTACGTGCCGCTTCCTCAGCCTGCTCGAACTGGCCGAGCTGTTCCTTTATCACGGCTTGGAGGTAGAAGGCTCGCGGAGTATGACCGATGTAGCCGGGAATACGCTCCAGGTCCGCGTCGGCGGCCTTGTAGTTCCGCGACTGCGCTTCCGTGACCGCCAGAAGGTAGACAGCCTGAGCATTGCCGGGGGTGCCTTTCAGGACCAACTCGATATCGGCCCTGGCAGCGTCGTTCTTGGCCGCCGCCAGTTCCAGGCTGGCCCGTTCCAATCGGGCGTGCATGCGGCTGGGCTGGTCGATGATCAATCCGTCCAGCACAGCGATCGCGCCGGGAACATCATTTTTTAGGCGTAGTAGTTGTGCTTTAGCCACCAGTGCCTCTGCCGATTTCGGCTGGGCGAGGATTGCCCGGTCGATTTTCTGCTCGGCGCCGTCAAGATCGGCTCGCGCAACGGCGAGACGGGCGTCGGCCAGCAGTGGGTCGACCGCGTCCGGCGACACTTGTTCGGCTTCGGCAAAGGATTTTTGAGCGTCTTCCGGTCGTTTCAGGCCCACCTGGGCATAACCACGCGCGACCAGGATGGAGGCATCCAGCAGCGCATCCTTGCCGTCGGGTTTCAGCTGCTCCAGCACCTCGTTGAATTTGTGCTGCGCGAGCAGGGCCTGCGATAATAGCAAAACGATCTGATGCGGATCAAAGCCGCGATCCCGTGCGGCGGCGGCCTCGCGTTCCGAGGCGACGGGATTTCCCAATTCGAAGGCGACACGGCCGAACCAGTAATGCGCTTCGGCGTTCTGTGGATCGTCGCGAACGGCGTTGCGCAGATCGATCTGAGCGGATTTCAGGTCACCCTTTTGCAGGGCAGCCTTGGCGGTGGCCAGATAATCCGCCTGGGCGGCGATCGGGAAGGCACCAAGCGAGGCCCCAATCACGATCCAGCCGAGAGACCTGTACCGCATTCGTTTCATCATAAATATGTCTTTATCGTTGCTCTGGCGGAAGTGGCCTGGCTTTCGGAGGCCTTGGCGGCGGCTTCGATCGGGAAGCCGTGGGCTTCCATCAACCCATATAACGTTGGACGGCTTACGCCTAGAGTTCGTGCCGCTTCAGAAACGGTATTGCTTCGCACCAGCGCTTCCCTGATGACGTCGTGTTCCGCTCGGAGCCGGGCGGATCTGAGATCGAGGTCTGGGACGCCCGGCGGCGGCGGCGCCAGTTCCAGATCGGCGGGGTCGAGCTGGCGACGTTCCGCCATCACGACGGCGCGTTTGATGCGGTTCTCCAACTCCCGAACGTTCCCGGGCCAGTCATATGCAGTCATGGCGGCGGCCGCTTGTTCGGTAAAACCGCGGATAGCGCGGCCGAATTCCTGGTTGAAGCGGTCCAGGAAGTAATTTGCCAGCAGGACGATGTCCGCGCCGCGGTGTCGCAGTGGCGGGATGCGGATGGTGAAGGCATTCATGCGGTAGAACAGGTCGCCGCGGAATGCACCTTGGCTGATCCTGTCGTCCAGGTTAGCGTTGGTCGCCGAGACGATCCTTACATCGACCTGGATTTTTTGGCGTCCACCGATACGCTCCAGGATCTGGTCCTGCAGGAAGCGAAGCAGCTTGACCTGCAACGGATACGGCAGATCTCCTATTTCGTCCAGGAACAGCGTGCCCTTGTTGGCGCTTTCAATTCGGCCGATCGTTTGCTTCACAGCTCCGGTAAAGGCGCCGCGTTCGTGGCCGAACAGCTCACTTTCCAGCAGATTCTCCGGGATGGCGCCGCAGTTGATGGCGACAAATGGCTGCTTGGCGCGCGGCCCAAGGTCATGCACCGCCTTCGCCAACGCTTCCTTGCCGGTGCCGCTTTCACC
>CAWHWH010000061.1:0-44420 GCA_963832865.1 uncultured Pseudomonadota bacterium | reverse complement strand
CGGTGTCCGCGGCGTAGGCGTTCCGGGTGCCCATGGGT
Organism: uncultured Pseudomonadota bacterium; assembly: GCA_963832865.1. GTDB lineage: Bacteria > Pseudomonadota > Alphaproteobacteria > Acetobacterales > Acetobacteraceae > Rhodopila. The sequence continues at coordinate 44,382 of CAWHWH010000061.1, read as the reverse complement.
TTCTCCCCCCCAATGGTTAAATCCGCCTCTGTCTGGCGTTCAGACTGCGCATTGATCACCGCCCCGAGCAAAGCGACGAACGCCGAGAGATAAAGCCACGTCAACATCACGACGACCCCGCCAAGCGAGCCGTAGGTTTTGTCGTAGCTGTTGAAATGCGAGACATAGACGCTGAACCCGACCGAGCCGAGCAGCCACAGCAGCGTCGCGACGATGGCACCGGGTGAAACCCACCGCCAGCGCGGCGGATGACGGTCCGGCGCATATCGATACAGCACGGCCAAACCGGCCATGACGACAGCGATCAGCAGCGGCCACTCCAGCACCAGCAGCAGCCACTTCGTCGAACTCTCCAAGCCGATAAACTGCAGCGCGGCTGGCAGCACCCCGACCAGGGCGATGATCACCGTCCCACCGATCAGCATCAGCACCGTCAGAACGATCGCCACGAGATTGACCTTGAAGAAGCCGCAGAGTCTCTTTCTGTTGGTATGCGATGTTGAACGCGGTCACCAGGCCGCTCATGCCGCGGGAGGCGCTCCATAATGCAAACAGAAGGGCCACGGCGGCGCTCACGCTGAGCGAACCGCTCGAAGCAGAAACCAGCTTGTGCAGTTGATCGCTGATCACCTGCTGTGCTCTCCGGTGGCAAAATATGCGAGAGCTCGTCGACCTGGGTTTCAACCTGGGAAGGATTTAGCAACAGACCGTAAATCGACACCAGCGCAGCGAGGCCCGGGAACAACGCCAGCAGCACGGCGTAGGTCACTCCGCCGGCGACCAGGAAGATGTTGTTATCAGACAACTCGCTCCACGTTCTAACCAGGATGTCTTTCCAGCCCGGCATCGGGATCTGGTGCGGCGATGTCGCGGACCGGCCACGGTTTTCCTGTGGCGTCAGCGCCGGAGCATTACCCCGATGCACCAGCAAATGGAGGTCGCGCTTCAATTGGTCCAGCCGGCTCATACCGCGACTCCTTCATGGGATATTGTCGAACGTCGCGTTACACTAGTTGGTTTCCCCAGCGATCGACGTTGAGCTCTGAAAAGACCATTCATCCCATCGTCCGACCATTCATCCCATCGTCCGGATATCCGACAACTCGGCGCAGGCACATTTATAAAGTCGATCCCAAAAGAAATCCCCAACAGTCCGGGCCATACGGCTCTCCCGCATCCGACGATGCGTCCGGAATCATGCGTGTGGCGAGGTGGTTCTCGGGATAGCAGCATTTCATATGGCTGAACCGCTCTCACGTTGACCGTTCAACGCGAAACTGTCCTGATCGTGATCCTGGAGTACGAGCAGATCCGGACCGTCGTTGCGCACGTTGCCGACCCGTTTGTCCACTCGCCACAGGCTCAAGATATCGTCAGGTGAGGGGCGCAGCAGGATCGCGGGGTCGCCCGATTGTTCTCCCAGCCAAACAGGCCAGTCGCCCGTCTCCAGAATCACCGGCATGCGCTCGTGCAACACTGACATCTGCGCGTTGGCGTTCGTCGTGACGATGGCGAAGGTCCGGAGAATGTCGCCTTCGGGTGAGCGCCAGCCCTCCCAGACCCCCGCAAACGCCATAGGATCGCCATCCGCTCGGGCGATGGCATACGGCGTCTTGCCGAAAGGCCCCGCTTGCCACTCGTAGAATGCCGCGGCGGGAACGATGCAGCGCCGCTTAACGAAGGCTTGGCGGAACATGCCGGACGCGGCGACAGTCTCGGCCCTCGCATTGATTGGACGGCGGGCCTCCTTGAGGGTTTTGGTGGTGGCGGGGATGAAGCCCCAAGTAAGCGCATCGAGGTGGCGCTCCCCGCTCTCCGGATGGCGACGCACAACCGGCGCGTCCATGGTCGGCGCCATATTCCAGGTCGGCTTCAGGTTCGGCGGCGGATTCTTCGTGGCGAACAGGCGCGCGATCAATTCGGGCGGAAGAAAACTGGCGTAACGTCCACACATTTGGCGGAGGTTGCGCGAAACCGCGGCATCGTGAAAGCCCTGCCATAATTCGGCCTGCAGGTGTAGTTACCGACACGCGATCGCATGAACAGAAGGGAGCTTCGCCATGCGCCGCCTTGTCACAGTGCTGCTTCTTTTGGTCGGGGATCGCGTTCGGCACGACGGCTTGCTTTATCTAGGAGCCTGGACCAGGACCTGCGCACGACCACTGGTGCTACTGGCATCCGGGTCGTTGCCACTAAATACGCATCGGTGATCGCAGAGTCTCGACAGACGCCGCCGAAGTGCCGGACATTTGAAGGTGACGTCCAGCCGGGAGTTGCGCATGAAGGCACTCGCTAAGCGCGGCAAAGGCAAGACGCGGTGCTATACTGGGCCGGATCGGCAATCGAGCATCCACGTGACGCTGTTATAGAGGCCACGGCCTGAGCGATTTGCGGCACGGACCTGCTATTCATAAAGTATAACGGCACGGTGACGTGCTCGGTCACGAAACAATGGGCGAGGTCGTCAGACAGCAAGCTGTCGGTGACTGGGTGGTGGTTTCATTCACCATTTCGTGCCGGGAATCTTTCTTTTGCAAGCTCGGCTTTTACTCGGGATGCAAGCGTTCGAATCCGAACCACAAAAGGCGGGAAACCCACCTGGTCGGTGGCCCATGCATCGTGATGCTGCTCAATCAGTTCCGTTTGCTGTTGGTCGCGTAACGCTACTAACTCTTCGCCCTATACTCAGCCGCCGCCGATCGCATACGAGGGCGCAAGACGTTCACAAAGGTATTCACCCGCTCGGCGAGCCAAGAAAATCCTCGTTCTCGCAAATCTGATTGTGTCAATGGCCCGACTCTCAGCGAATCGACGATCCGGGGGCGGCCATCCTTATCGACCAGCTTCGCGGTTCCGCCCAATTGTTCTTTGACTGTATCCCAATCCTTAACCACTACCTCTATCGCATATTCGCCTGCAGTGTTGCGCCACGACGTTAGGAACACGCCCAGCTCGCCACGGTGCCAATCACGATACACGGAAAGCCAACTGGTGGGATCCGGGAGGGACAAGGTGATGTAACCTTGACGACGAGCTCTTGGCTTCGGCTGCTCCGGGTCGTCGAGCTTCAGATAAGGAAGAAACTCCGTCCAGAAGCGCTGTTGTTCGTCTGCAAGCGCGCTGCGATCGGGATCAACCTCTCCCGTCATGGGGATATCTTCAGATTCCTGCAGAACATACCCATCTGGCAGTGCAACAACAGTCCTACTGATGAGCGTCGTTCGAGCAAGTATCCGGGGTGCAACCAGTCGGCTGCCATCCGGCATGACATAGATGGGTAGTTCGACCAACCCGAGGGAGAAGTGGAGGCTTGCGTGCACCTGCAAATACTCGGAAATGGCTTCCACGCCCTCGCGGATGCCGTCGCCGACAATGAGGAGCAAGAACCGGCCACGCCTCAGGTTTGCCGTGAGGGCATCATTGAACTGTATCTCGTCGACGGTGGGATTAGCCGCTCGCACCAAATTAAGCAGCGAATTGCCATTGTGGCCAAGACGACGATTGACCTCTCGTTGCAGATCAGATGACGACCAACGGCTCAACTCTTTTGCATAGTCGAGAATCTGGCCAACCACCTCACGTCGCCCCTCCGGGTTCCTCCAGAGCTTGCATTCGATGAGAATGGGAAGGCCCGAGGGCGTGACCATGAAATTATCGATTGGCCCTGCCGGGGTGTTTAGCTCAGTGCAAATGGGCACGGGTCCCAAGAACATTGGGTCAATCTCGACGATTGGCAAACATGCCGGATGGGCATGGACGAGGTTCTGGATGTCAGTCTCGCTCACTGCGCCTTCACCCCCCTGCTGAGTGAGGGGTTTCAAAGGGGTCGCGCTCCCCGTCCCAGTGGGTAGAAGAATGGGAACACTGTGCTGTCTGGCCAACGGATCTCCGATCGCAGCGCAGTGTTAGCGCATCTTTCCAATGGGTTCGCAGCGTCCGTTCACGTCAAAGATGACCGATGACGGAACGTTACTGGCCACAACAAATCTGCCTACACCTTAGACCTTAATTAAGTGTTTAATTAAGGTTTACGCCCTGTGCCAACCATCCTAATGCTGGCGGTGTTGACGCTTCCGGAAATGTGCGGAAAGTGGCTGGTCAAATAGCCATGGCCAGATCGGGCCGGTCGGTGATAAGTCCGTCAACGCCCCAGTCGATCAGCCGTCGCATATCGGATGGTTGGTTGACCGTCCACGACAGCACCGACAGGCCAAGGTCGTGAGCCTCCTGTACGGCGGCTTCGGTCAGTGTGACGAAATCCGGTGCCCAGTTCGGGCCGCCTTCGGTTGCCACGGCCGCGGGCACGGATGAGGGCGTGGCGCCACCCCACCACAAGGCGGAATCGCGGACCGTTTCCGCACTCGTCAGCCATGCCAGCTTAATGTCCTGGCGTCGCAAGCGGATGTGGCGTTGCACGCGCCAGTCGAACGCCTCAACGATCACGCGTTCGACTGCCCCGGCGTCGTCAATGACCGCCAGGGTGGCGTCGGCCAAGGCTTGTGCAGACACAGTCCACTCGGGATGCGCCGGATAAGTCTTCACCTCGATCGTGAAACGGGCATCGGGCATCGCCGCCAAGATCGCAGCCAAAGTTGGGATGCGCGCGCCATCACACGGTTGCTGATCGGGAAACGACGCGGCGAGGCGTGATCCCGGGCGCAAGCGGCCGACATCGTAACGGCGGAGATCGGCGTAAGTCAGTGAATGGATCGTCGGCCCGCGCTCGCTGAGCCACTCGCCGGACGCGTCGCGCACGATGTCGGGGTTCAGGGCCGGATCGTGCGTAACGACCAGCACGCCGTCCGCGGTCAACCCCACATCGAGTTCGAAGGCAGTCACACCGAGCGCGGCCGTCGCGAGGAAGCCTTCCAGCGTGTTTTCCGGAAACAGCGCTCGTGCACCCCGATGCCCCTGGATGTCTAAACGTCGCGCCAATGACGCCACCTTGCTACCGTCCTCGAATTACATTCTAGGACCATATCGATGAGATACACCACGCTCGGTCGCACCGGTCTTCGGGTCAGCGTCGCGGGCCTGGGCTGCGGCGGCTTCAGCAGGCTTGGCCTGGGCACCGGGCAGTCTGCCGAACATGCGGCAGGGCTTGTACGTCAAGCGCTCGATCTCGGCGTAAACCTGATCGACACCGCCGCCGCCTACGGTACCGAAGGACGTGGTCGGCACCGCCTTGCGCCAGGTGCCACGCGATAGTGTGGTGGTCTGCACCAAGGCCTCGAAGCCCTCCGGGGACGCAACGTTTAGCGCGGACAAGGTGGTTGCCAGCCTGGATGCCTCGCTGAAGCGGCTGGGCCTCGACTACGTCGATGTCTTCCAGCTTCACGGTGTTCCGCCCGCCGCCTACGACCACGTCCGCGACGTGGTCGCGCCCGCCCTGCTGAGGCAGCGGGACAAAGGGAAGTTTCGCTTTTTGGGCATCACTGAGACAGCCCCGAACGATCCCGAACAAAAGATGCTCAGCCGAGCAACCCGGGACGAGTGCTGGGATACCGCGATGATAGCGTTTCACCTGATGCACCAAGTTGCGCGCACGCAGGTCCTTCCGTACACGATCGCAAACCGGATCGGCACATTAATGATGTTCGTGGTACGGGGAATTTTCGCGCGCCCTGCTCAGTTGGCCGCGACGATGCGGAACTTGGCGGCGGCCGGTCAGGTTCCGGAATGGCTGGCGGAATCCGATGATCCGCTGGGGTTTCTGGTCCACGCCGAGGGCGCCAGCAGCGTGACTGACGCGGCGTATCGATACGTTTGTCACGAGCCCGGCGTCGATGTTGTCTTGTTTGGGACCGGCAACGCCGCCCACCTCCGGAGCAATATAGCGTCGATCCTGAAGCCACCGCTGCCCGAAGCGGATCGGGCCAGATTGCGCGAACTGTTCAGTCACCTCCATGGCGTCGGCCTAGAGGCGCCGCCGGAACGAACGCGATGACTTGCTCCAGCTTTACCGCACGTCGGTCGGCACCACGCTGATACTGTTGAATGGGGAACCGTTGATCAACTTGGTGCTCACCACCGTGTAGACCAGAACATGCTTCTCAGGGTCCAGTGAGCGATGAATCTGAAACGTCTTGAAAAACAGCGACGCCTGCGAGAAACCGATGATCTCGGACTTTGGCATCGACGCCGGCAGAGAAACCGGGCCCACGGCGCGGCAGGCGATCGAGAAGCGGCTCGGATCCTCGGCAAACCCGAGGCCGCCTTTGATCCCGCCTGTCTCGGCTCGCGACAGGTAGCAGGATACATTCTCGACGCGGGGATCGTCGTAGCGCTCCACGACGATCTTGTCGTCCGGTCCGAACCAACGGAAATTCGTGTTGATCGAATCGACCCGCGTCTGGGCGAACGCCGCCCCCGACATCAACGCCAGCAAGCCGGCGAACACTGCGCCACGCATCAAACAGATTTCTCCCGCAATAGTTCAGCCAGCCGCACCAGAATCGCCGCGGTGGCGCCCCATATATAATGTTTCGGATGCGGCCACACCCAATACTCGCGCCACACCCCCCGCACGTGCTGACGTTGCAACTTCGGAGCGTTCGGGTCCAGCAGGACGCTGATCGGCAGTTCAAAAACTGCTTCAACCTCATGCGCTGACAACTGAAAGGTCAGTCCCGGCGGCAGCAACCCCAAAATCGGTGTGATTTTGTAACCTGTGCCCGTGATCTGGTCGGCCATGCGGCCCAGAACCTGCACCGACGTCGGCTCCAGCCCGATCTCCTCCCATGCCTCACGCAGCGCGGCGGCCTCCGGTCCGCTGTCCTCGGGGTCGATGCGGCCGCCCGGAAAACTAACCTGCCCGGCATGCGCGCTGAGATGGGAGGTCCGCTTCGTTAACAAAATGCTTGGCGTATCGCTGATTATCACCGGAACCAGAACTGCCGCCGGAACCAGCGGTTTGGTCATGTCCCCGTCGACGTCGTCGCCATGCACCGGGGACCCATTCGGCGATTTGGCGCCGATTTCCGCCAGCCGGACCCGCAGCGCTGAAGGCGTCACGCCTCGCCGGGCGGTAATTCGCCCAGCGAGAAGAATTGGCCGCGGCTCCAGACGCCTAACACGCGCTTGTTGCCAGCCCATTCGGGAACCGCCAAGGCAACCAGTTCGTAATAGGTGGCGCGACTGATCCGCGCCTCGACCCCAAGGTGTTTGGCAGCACCGGGACGCACTAGGATATAAGGAGTTGGTTCGCAGGTGAACAGATCGTGCGAGATGCGAATTGGATGCTCCGGGCCCGCGGTGACGATTTCATCGATGTTAGTACGAAAGGATAACACCTGATGCCGTCCGTCGCCTGCCCAGTCGAGCTCTACCGCGACAAACGGCGCATCTTCCACCTCTATCCGGCCACGCTCCGCCGGAGTCTGCAGCCACCAGCTACCGTCTTCTTCGCGGCGCAGCACACTGGAGAACAGACAGACCAGTTCCTTTCGATTAATCGGGGTGCCACGATAAAGCCAGGTACCGTCACGCTTGATCACGAACGGCAAGTCCCCGCACTCGGTTGGCACGCGCACCGGCTTGGCCTTTCGAACTCGGTCCATGCAGGCGCCAAGCTCCTGATCCGCCGAGGATTCCGGCGTTTTCGCGGTAACAATATCGGCGGGCGGACCCGTGTGGTTCACCTAGCTGTCTCCATGGAAGATGAACTTCCTAGCCACTGCGGGATATAGGGAGCCTCCCCCCGTCGGCGAAAGTGCCTATATGCTTCGCTCGACGCAAACCCGGAAGGTGAACCCGTATGTCAGGCGGTATGGTTGGGACGCCACAAACTACCTCGAACTGGATTGGCCCTATTCCGGACGACCCCAACGCCATCCTGGCGGCGACTGAAGCGCTTGGCACCCGGATTGTTCAGGTTCGCGCCGCGATCGGAAGGGTGATTTTCGGCCAGGACGAGGTGATCGATCAAACCTTGATCACATTGTTGTCGGGAGGGCACGTTCTGCTCGTTGGCGTGCCTGGTTTGGGCAAAAGCCGGCTAGTGGAGACGCTGGGCGTCGTATTGGGAATGGCGACCAAGCGCATCCAGTTCACCCCGGATTTGATGCCAGCCGATATCGTTGGCAGCGAAGTGCTGGACGAAACCGAAGGTCGCCGCGCCTTCCGCTTTGTCCCCGGCCCGGTTTTCTGCCAGTTGCTGATGGCTGACGAAATCAACCGCGCTAGCCCACGCACCCAATCCGCCCTGCTGCAAGCGATGCAGGAGCAGCGGGTCGCGATCGGCGGCGTGGAGCACGTTTTGCCTCGACCATTCCACGTGCTGGCGACACAGAATCCGATCGAGCAGGAAGGCACCTACCCACTGCCGGAGGCGCAACTCGACCGGTTCTTGCTGGAGGTCAACGTCACCTACCCGGAGCTTCACGCCGAACGGACCATGCTGCTGGCGACGACAGGGGCGCAGGAGGCTCGCCCCATCCAGGCGATGACGGCCGAAGATCTGCTGACATCCCAGGCATTGGTTCGTCGTCTACCGGTAGGCGAGAAAGTGGTGGACGCGATCTTGTCCCTGGTCCGCGGCTGTCGGCCCGAGAGTACGGCGGACGATATCGTGCGCCGCCACGTGGCTTGGGGGCCTGGACCGCGCGCCGCTCAGGCGCTGATGCTGGCGACACGCGCCCGCGCGCTGTTAGATTCACGCTTGGCACCGAGTGTGGACGACGTGGCCGCGCTGGCTCGGCCCGTGCTCCGGCACAGGATGGCGCTGAGCTTCTCGGCACGGGCGGACGGGATCATGCTGCAAGATGTTATCGACCGACTGGTTAGCCAGATTGGATAGCGTACGCGAAGCCGGAGCGCCGCTTTGCATGTCGGGGACGGCAAGCCTCGCGGGGCGGTGTGCCTGCTCTCATCATGATGTGGGATGATGGATGCCCAATAATGCACTGACGGCCGAAGCTCTCGGCGCCCGCCTGCCCCCCTTGTTGATCGCCGCGGACCGGGTTGCCTCGACAGTGGCGCAGGGCGTGCATGGGCGTCGGCGTGTCGGACAGGGTGACAGTTTTTGGCAATTTCGAAGATTCGTCTCCGGCGATCCATTGGCGCGCGTCGACTGGCGGCAGTCAGCAAAGTCGGGTCGCGGTGCCCCCGAGGGCTGGTTCATCCGAGAAACGGAATGGGAAGCCGCTCAAACCGCCTGCTTATGGCGCGACTCGTCGGCCTCGATGCGATGGCGATCCCGCCAGGTTCCGGTTGAAAAGCGAGACCGGGCCAATCTTTTGTTGCTTTCCCTCGCTTCCTTGCTGCTTCGTGGCGGGGAGAGAGTCATGATGATGCAACAAGATGCTCGTTCGGTGACCAGCCGATCCGGTCTTGACAGGTTGGCGGCGGAACTGGACACCGAAAAAGGTGAAGACGGCTTGCCTCCTCAGGTAAGATTGCCACGGCATGGGACGGTGGTCCTGTTCAGTGATTTCCTGTCACCGCTAGACGAAATTCGAGCACTGATCGGACGCTTCGCCGCAGTGCCGGTAACCGGATACCTGATGCAAATTCTCGACCCGGCGGAGACCGCGCTGCCATACCACGGCCGCATCCGCTTCCGCGGCCTGGAGAGCGATGGCGACGCGCTGATCCCGCGCGTGGAATCGGTTCGAGATGCCTACGCCGAGCGGTTAAGGGCGCAGCAAGAAGGAATTACGTCGATCTGCGCGACCGCGGGATTCAGTTTTGGCGTCCACCACACCGATCACCCGCCAGAGATGGCTCTGCTGACGCTTTATCAGGCCCTGGCGGCGCGATGATTTTTCGCCTTAAGTCATTGCGACAAGCGAAGCAACGCGACAACCTCCCTGTTTCTTCCCGCCACCCGACGGGATCTCGGCGTCTAGCCGCGCCCTCCCGTCATCACAGCGTGATATGCCGAGCCATCGGCATCGGGACCGCATGGCGGCTTCACCGCTCAAAGTGAGCATTGCACGATGATCTTCGTGGCCCCCTGGGTCCTTTCAGGCCTCTTGGCCTTGCCATTGCTCTGGTGGCTGCTTCGCGTAACGCCACCTGCCCCCCGGTCGGAGATTTTTCCGGCCGTCCGCTTCCTGCTCGGATTGAACGCGACCGAGGAAACCCCGGCGCGCACCCCCTGGTGGCTCATGGCCCTGAGGCTCCTGGCGGCTGGACTGGTGATCGTGGCGCTGGCGAGACCGGTGCTCGACGCGGGCACCGCGCTAGCCGGCAAGGGACCCGTGCTGCTGGTGGTGGACAACGGATGGGCCTCCGCGAACGACTGGGTGCGCCGCAAGGAAGCCGCCGGCGCCCTCCTGGACCGCGCAGAACGGGCAGGACGCAAGTCGGCGCTGCTGATCACCGCCCCTGAAGGCACAGGCGCCCCAATCGCCGTCTCCGCGACTATGCCCGTCGCCGATCTGCGGGCGCGCCTCGCGGCGATGCAGCCCCAGCCATGGCCGTCGGATCGAGCCGCCTCCGCCGATGCGATTCGCGCTTGGCACGACGGCAAGGACGCCTCGGTGATCTATGTGCCGGATGGCCTGACCGATGGCGCCGATTTCGACCGCTTCGGCGCCGCAATGCGCGACACCGGCCCGGTGACGGAAGTCTGCTGCGACACGGCGTCCTCACCGCTGCTGCTACCGCCGACCAGCGAGGCGGATCGTCTCGTCGCACATCTGGCGCAGGCACCCCGCGCGACTGCGACAGGCGCTAGCATCCTCGCCCAAAGTGGTGACGGCCGCACCCTGGCTCGCGCCGACATCACCGTGGCGGCCGGATCCTCGACCGCCGACGGCGCAATTCCGCTGCCACCGGAACTTCGCAACCGGCTGACCCGTCTGGTGCTGGAAGGACCGCCCAGCGCTGGCTCCGTCGTGCTGCTCGACGAGCGCTGGCGCCGCCGCCCCGTCGGTCTGCTTTCCGGCGATCTGTCCGCCAGCGACACGCCGTTCACGGGCTCGATCTACTTCCTGAAACGCGCTCTGGAGCCATTCACCGAGCTGCGAGAAGGCGATACCGCGACGCTGCTGAAGCGGGAGATTTCCGTCCTGGTGCTCGCCGACCGGCCGCTGCCGGCGGGAGCGGAGCGGGACATGCTGGAGGCGTGGGTACGCAAAGGTGGTCTGCTGATTCGCTTTGCCGGCCCACGAACGGCCGAGGCAGCAACGAATGATACCGACACGCTGATGCCGGTGCGATTGCTTGCCGGCGATCGGCAACTCGGGGGCGCGATGTCCTGGATCCAAGCCGCAGGGCTCTCCGAGTTCTCGTCGATGTCACCTTTCGCCGGCCTCCCCGTGACCGAAGAGATCAAGGTGACGCGGCAGGTACTGGCCGAACCGAGTGCTGATCTGGCCGGTCGAACCTGGGCCGCGCTGGAGGACGGCACGCCGCTGGTCACCGAGACGACGGATGGCGCCGGCCGCGTTGTCCTGTTCCATGTCACGGCCAACGCCGACTGGTCGAACCTGCCGTTGTCCGGCCTGTTCGTGGAGATGCTGCGACGCCTGGTGGATTTGTCGGTCGGCGTGGCCAGCACGCAAGGCACCGCAACGCTGGCGCCGGTCGAGACACTGGATGGGTTCGGTCTGCTGTCTCAGCCGCCCCCCGCCGCGGTCGGTCTTCAAGCGAACAAATTCGCCTCCACTCCGGTTTCACCGCGACATCCGCCGGGGTTGTATGGACCAGAGAGCGGGCGGCAGGTGCTGAACCTGGGCGCCAGCATTGCCGCCCCCGAGGCCGCTTCTCCGATCGCGGGAGCGACGCTGGAAACCGTGCGCGGTACCGCGCGGGAACGAGCGCTGGGGCCGCCTTTGCTGGCTTTCGCGATGCTGCTGCTGTGTGCTGATATGATCGTATCACTGGCGTTGCGAGGGCTGCTGCGAGCCCGGGTCTCCGCGACCACCGCGGCCGTGTTGTTGCTATTCATCCCGGCGGCTCACGCACTCGACGCCAGCGCCAACGCTGCCATTGATACGCGCCTCGGCTATATCGTCTCCGGCGACGGCCAGGTGGATGGCATTGCCAAAGCGGGCCTCGAAGGTCTGTCGGACTACGTCAATCAACGCACCGCGGCCTCATTGTTCGAACCCGACGCGGTGCAGCCCGGCGAGACCGACCTGAGCCTGTATCCACTGTTGTATTGGCCGGTCACCGCGGATACGCCCGATCTGACCACCGCGCAGACCGCCGCGCTCAACGACTACATGAGCCGCGGGGGGATTATCCTGATCGACACGCGGGATTCCGGATCGGGCGCCGGGTTCGCGCCCGGCACCGAAGAAGCGCTGCGTCGCATCGCCCGGTCGTTGATCGTGCCTCCTCTGGCACCACTCACAGGCGAGCACGTATTGTCGCGCGCGTTCTACCTGCTATCGGACTTTCCTGGCCGTTTCACTGGAGACACGGTCTGGGTGCAGCGTGATCAGGACCGCACCAATGACAGCGTAAGTCCGGTTATCATCGGCGGCAACGACTGGGCCGCGGCGTGGGCGATGAGCGCAGATGGCAGCAACCCGTACGCCGTCATTCCTGGCGGACAACGACAACGCACCCTGGCGTATCGTTTCGGCGTCAATTTGGTGATGTATGCGCTGACCGGCAACTACAAGGGCGATCAGGTGCACGTCCCGGCTATATTGCAACGTCTGGGCCAATAGATGCACCCTGAACAGGTTATCGCCGCGATCCGCTTCGATCCGCTACTCCCCCACTGGATCCTGATTACGCTCGGTATTATTTCGCTGGCTGTCGTCGCGCTCGGGTTCTGGCGTCGAGGCCGTGGCACGCTGTTTCGCCTCGCCGCGTTCGCCGTGCTGCTGCTTTGGCTGACCGGCCCTCGTCTTGTGCAGGAGACTCGGGAGTCGCTGCGCGATGTCGGGCTGCTGGTGGTGGACCGGTCTGCGTCCATGCAGGTCGGCGACAGGACACGTCTGGCCGACGCCGCCCGCCAGTCGATCGAGGCGCAGGCGTCCCATTTACCCGATCTGGAACTGCGAACGATCACGGTTCCGGAAATCGGCAATGCCGGTACGCAATTGTTCGCTGAGGTCGATCGTGCTCTGGCGGACATTCCACGATCCCGCTTCGCCGGAGCGATCGCAATTACCGACGGGCAGATCCACGACGTGCCCAAGGTCGCGCCGGGTAACGCGCCGCTGAACCTGCTGCTGACCGCGAAGGGTGAGGAAACCGACCGCCGGCTGCGGGTGATCGAGGCGCCCGGATATGGCATCGTCGGCAAGTCCGTTATCTTGCGCGTTGCCATCGAAGATCTTGGGACGACCGGCCACACGGGTCCCGCCACGCTGACTGTCCGCCGCGACGGACAATCATTCCGCACCGAAAGCGTGCCGATCGGTGCGGAGCAGCACATCGAGGTTCCGATCACCCGCGCCGGTCCTACCGTGATCGAAATGGCCGCAAGTCCGTTGCCCGGCGAGGTTTCGCAGCTCAACAACCGCGCGGTTGTCGAGATCAACGGCGTACGCGACCGGCTGCGCGTGCTGCTGATCTCGGGCGAGCCGCACCAGGGCGAGCGCACGTGGCGGCGGCTGCTTAAGGCCGATCCGTCGGTCGATCTGGTGCACTTCACCATTCTGCGTCCGCCCGAGAAAGACGACCGCACGCCACTGAACGAACTCGCACTGATTGCCTTCCCGGTGCGCGAACTGTTCGTGGACAAGATCGGCGAGTTCGACCTGATCATCCTCGATCGCTTTCAGAATCGCGGACTGTTGCCGCTGCCGTATCTGGCGAACATCGCGAGTCGCGTGCGCCAGGGGGGCGCCCTACTCATGAGCGTCGGGCCGGAGTTCACCGGGGCGACCAGCCTGGCCTCGACGCCGCTTGGCGGCGTGCTTCCCGGCGGCCCGGCGCGAACCAACGCCGTGGTTGACGGGGCATTTCGGCCGTGGGTCAGCGATCTCGGCCAGCGCCATCCGGTGACCGAGGGCCTAGCCGGTGCCAACCCGCCGGGCAGCGCGGATAAGCCGCCGAGCTGGGGCCCATGGTATCGCCGCATCGAGCCGGGACCGGTCGATGGGGAGGTGTTGATGCGCACGCCCGACGGCGAACCGGTGCTGGCGCTTGACCGGGCAGGCCAAGGGCGAACCGCGCTGCTGTTATCAGACCAGATCTGGCTATGGTCGCGTGGTCATGATGGCGGCGGACCACAGGCCGAATTACTGCGCCGGATCGCCCATTGGCTGATGCAGGAACCGGAACTCGAGGAAAACGCCTTGACCGCTCGTGTTTCTGACGGGCGGCTGCGGATCGAAAGCCGCTCGACTGATCCAGGTGCGCCGGCGGATGTGGTCGTGACTGATCCGGATGGCAAAAAGGAGACGGTTAAGCTCCATGAGGACTTGCCGGGGCGCGCCACCGCCGTGCGAGTGGCACCAGTTCCGGGCGTGTGGCAGGTGACCCAGGGAACGGGGCCGGGAGCAAAGTCGGCTTATGCGGCCGCCGGAGCCGCTAATCCGCCGGAATTGGCCGATTTACGGGCGACGGCTGGCGTGGTTGGACCGCTGGCACGGGCCTCCGGCGGCGGCGTGCACTGGTTGGCGGGAGCTGAGGTGCCCGAGTTGCGACGAACAGAGGACGATCGGTCGGCTTCAGGCAGCGCCTGGATCGGGTTACAGCGGCGGCACGATCACGTGGTGACAGGCATTGCCGCGCTGGAGCTCCTACCAGGCTGGCTATCGTTGCCGATGATGCTGGGGCTGCTGGTGCTGGCGTGGCGACGGGAAGGCAGGTAGGTCACGATTGATGCCCCCTGATGAACTGTAGCGAGAGGCGTTAGCCCGCACGCCGCGTTTATTATTAGAAAAGGAGGCCCTTTTTCAGCAGTCCATGGACGCCTTTCTCGCCATTTACTGTCTGCGTAACGTGAAAATCGACCGCCAGCGAGCAAAACTGATACGCTTCTTGCCGGGAGAGATTGGTTCGGGTGGTGATGAAGGCGATCATCTGCCGCAGCGCGGTTTTCATCGCGACATCGAGATCCTCATTCATGCCCATCGAGATGAAATGGCTGGCGGTTTCAGCCCGAGGATAGCTCAGCAGCGGATCGCGCTTGCCGCCGCCCTTGTGCAGGGTCAAGATGAACGTGCCGGTGAGGCAGATTTCCAGTGCATTGATGCACACCTCGCCGTCGCCCTGCACGCCGTGTCCGTCGCCGGCCGAGAACAACCCGCCCGGTGCCCAGACAGGAAGGAACAGGGTCGAACCCTCGCCGAGTTCCTTGTTGTCCAGGTTGCCGCCGTGCTCACGCGGCTGAACTGTCGAGATCGAGCCGTAGGCGGGTGGGGGTGCCACGCCCATCACGCCAAAGAATGGCGACAGGTTGAGTTCGGTGCCCCAGGGTAGGCGGCAGGTTTTGCGATCGCGGTCCACCGGGATGTGAGACAGAAATTTTTCGGGAAAGTCCTCCGGGATGGTTCCGGCCAGCGGGCGAAAACCGCAATAGCCCCAGTCGTTGCTCAACTCGATCTTTTGGATATGAACTTCGAGCATGTCCCCCGGTTCGGCACCCGCGACGGCGACCGGACCGGTGATGATATGGCCGGGCGCGCGGGGAATATTTGCGGCGTGGACAGTCGCCAGCGCGGGCGGAATGGTCAGGCCCGAGGCGGAGGACGGCATCACCTCGGGACCGCCCGAGATGCATTCCAATACCACGGTATCGCCCGAATCGATGGTGATCAGCGGCGGAAAGCCGGCGTCGAAAACGCCCCAGCGCACCGTCTCCGGTGTCGATGCGATACGATGTGTGGCCATGCGACTTTTCCTCGGCGCCAGCGTTGACCGCGGATGCCACCACATCGATAACCTCGGCACAACCGGTCAGCGCCTGAGGCCCCGACTCGCAGGCCCCTTTTCCGCGAGACCGCTGCGGTTCTACGGCGATGCGGACGCCGCGGCTCTAGCGTCCTCTGTTTGTGGAGGAAGCCTTCAGTTCCGCATCGATCGCAGCGGCGAGCCCGGGGTTGGCCCGCCTGATCTGGCCGGCCTTCAGCGTCACCCCGAGATGGGAAGACGGATGCATCTCCCAGGCCTCCAGGAATAGCAGATCATCTTCGATTTTGGAATTGTTGATACCTTGCAACGCCTGACGCACCGCACGTGTGAACGGCTGTTTCTGCATGGGCTGGGTGGTAAACATCAGACATTTCCTAACCGGATCTGTGCGCTGCCCGGCGTGACCCCTTCCAGCACAAACGCTGGGGTAGATTCAAGCACAGACAGCGCCGCCTCCACTTAGGAAAATCTCATGCGCGTCACCAGCGCGCCGGCGTGACAAGCGAGTGAAATAATTCTCGTTGACATATCAGTACCGGTAGAGGTCGTGCTTGAATGGTCCCCGTTGCGCAATGCCAAGGTATTCCGCTTGCTTGGATGAAAGTGTCGTGAGCATCGCTCCGACCTTGGCCAGATGCAGCGCGGCGACCTTCTCATCGAGGTGCTTGGGCAGGGTGTATACCGTCCGTTGATATTTTCCCGCGGGCGCGGTGAACAGTTCGATCTGGGCCAGGACTTGGTTGCTGAAGCTGGCGCTCATGACGAAGCTGGGGTGACCGGTTGCGTTGCCCAGGTTGACCAGCCGCCCCTCGGACAGAACGATGAGCCGCTTGCCGTCGGGGAACACGACTTCATCGACCTGCGGTTTGACGTTCTCCCACTTGTAGTTGCGCAATGAATCGATCTGGATCTCCGAGTCGAAGTGGCCAATGTTGCAGACTATGGCGCGATGTTTCATCGCGCGCATGTGGTCGATCGTGATCACGTCAATGTTCCCGGTGGCGGTAACGAAGATGTCGCCCAGTGAAGCGGCGGCGTCCATCGTGACGACCTGGTAACCTTCCATTGCGGCCTGCAGCGCGCAGATCGGGTCGACCTCGGTCACCATCACGCGGCAGCCCGCGTTGCGCAGCGACGCGGCTGAGCCTTTGCCGACATCGCCGAAGCCGTTCACCACCGCGACCTTGCCAGCCATCATCACGTCGGTGCCGCGGCGGATCCCGTCAACCAGGGATTCGCGGCAACCATAAAGGTTGTCGAACTTCGATTTCGTCACGCTGTCGTTGACGTTGATCGCCGGCGTCAGAAGAGTCCCGGCTTTGGCCATGTCCCACAGGCGATGCACGCCGGTGGTGGTTTCTTCAGAGATACCACGCACGTCGGCCAGCATTTCTGGGTATTTCTGATGCATCAGCACCGTTAGGTCGCCGCCGTCATCGAGGATCATGTTCGGCGTCCAGCCGTCAGGGCCGCGCACCGTCTGCTCGATGCACCACCAGAACTCTTCCTCGTTCAAGCCCTTCCAGGCGAATACCGGCGTGCCTGCCGCGGCGACGCCCGCGGCCGCATGATCCTGGGTCGAGAAGATGTTGCAGGACGACCAGCGGACAGTCGCGCCGAGAGCGGTCAGGGTCTCGATCAGCACGGCGGTCTGAATGGTCATGTGGAGGCAGCCTGCGATGCGCGCGCCCTTCAGAGGCTGCGACTTGCCGAATTCCTCCCGGATCGCCATCAGGCCGGGCATTTCAGTCTCGGCCATGCTGATTTCCTTGCGTCCCCACTCGGCGAGGGAAAGGTCCTTGACTTTGAAATCCTGCATCATCGCGTCAGCCATGTGGGAAGCTCCTGATTGGTCGCGGCGCTATATAAAGATATCTGCATGTTTGCAAGTTTTCCGCTTGTTCGTGTTCGTCCCGCCGCTCGAAGCGCCAGCATGGTGTCAGACCGTGATCAGCTTGACCCGCTTGCCATCGACGCCTAGCGCGATATCACCCTGCTTCAGCAGCAAGGCGTCGGTGCCGAAAACCTCGCGCCGCCAACCGTGGAGGCTGGGAACGTCCGGGACTTCTTCAAGCGCTAGGCGATCGATGTCTTCCGAGCTGGCGACCAGTCTTGGGGCGACGTGATGCTGTTCGGACTTCGCGGCCAGCAGTACTTTCAGTAACGAGACAAGGGCCGCGGACGGACGGGCGGTCTCCCGCGATTGGGTAGGGGCGGGCAGTTCGGCGTCCGGCACCTGCCGAGCCGCGGCCAGAACCTCCAGCAGCGCGGTGCCCGAACGGCCCTCGGCGAAGCCGCGGGTAACGCCGCGCACGCGTGCCAGGGCCTCCGCGTTGGCCGGCGCCGTGGCGGCGATTTCGAGCAACGCCTCGTCCTTGATCAACCGCTGGCGCGGGATGTTGACCCGCTGGGCCTCCTTCTCTCGCCACGCGGCGACCTCCTTGAGGCAGTACAGCAGGCGCCGATTGGTGGTGCGCGGACGCAGCCGCTCCCATGCGGTTTCGGGGTCGGTGCGATAGGTGGCCGGATTGTTGAGGATCGCCATCTCCTCGGCGACCCAGCCCAGGCGGTTGTCCTGCTCCAATCGCTGACTTAGACGGAGATAGACGTTCCTGAGGTGAGTGACGTCGGCGGCGGCGTAGGCAATTTGCGCGGCGGACAACGGTCGCACCGACCAGTCGCTGAAGCGATGGGCCTTGTCGATGCTGCCGCCGGTGAGGCTCGAGACCAGGGCGTCGTATCCGACCTGGTCACCGAATCCGGCCACCATGGCGGCCACCTGGGTGTCGAAGATCGGGCGTGGCACGTCACCAAACCGCAGCACGAATATTTCGATATCTTGACGCGCGGCGTGGAATACCTTTGTTACGCCCTCGTTGGCGAACAAGACGCCAAGGGAGGCCAGGTCCAGACCGTCCGCCTGGGCGTCGATCACCGCGACCTCCTTGGCGCCGGCGATCTGCACCAGGCACAATTCCGGCCAGTAGGTACGCTCCCGCATGAACTCGGTATCGACGGTGACGAAAATTTCGCCGCTCATGCGATGGCAGAACTCGTCGAGCCGTGACGTCGCGGAGATCAGGACGGGCGGCGGGAAGTCAGTGTGGGACGGTCGGGCCATCGGACGGTTCTACACTTGCAACTGCGAAAGGCCAAAAGGCCTTTGCGACGTCTCTTTTCTCGAGCCGTATTCGATTTCCTGACGCACAACACGCTTGAGCGGGGCGCGAGCGTTCACAGCCTCGCGCTGTTGCACGCCGAAGCCGTTGCGGGTATGAAGGGTGCATGTTCGACGGCGCGCCCTTCGCGAACCTGTCCGCTGACGCCCTCGCGTTTGGTCCCGTGTGCGAGCCGCGCCTGCGCGTTATGTCGCGGCCCGGCACAAATTTGGCCCGCCCGCTCCTCCTCCTTCGACTTAGCCGCCCCTGAGCGCCTCGCCGGGTTGTTGAACGCCGGCTTCGCTCAGGGGATCCCCTGAGGCTGATGTCGTGTCAAAAATTGAGGAACCCAACCGATGAGCATCACCCACCCCAGCTTCGGCACGCTGGACGACGACCGGATTATCATTTTCGATACCACGCTGCGTGACGGCGAGCAGTCGCCAGGTTTTTCGATGAACCTTGACGAAAAAATCCGCATGGCCGAGGCGCTGACGGAGCTGGGCGTGGACGTGCTGGAGGCTGGTTTCGCGATCGCCTCGCCGGGCGATTTCGAAAGCGTCAAGGCGATCGCCGAAAGCGTCGGGCAGCGCGATGACACGCCGGTCATCGCCAGCCTCGCCCGGGCCGGCTCGCAGGACGTATTGCGGGCGGCGGATGCTTTGCGGGCGGCAAAGCGCCGGCGCATTCATATCGTCATCGCCACGAGCGACCTGCACATGAAGTACAAGTTGCGGATGGAACCTGACGAGGTGATCGCCGCGACGGTGGACTCGATCACGTTGGCCCGCCAGCACGCCGACGACGTGGAATGGTCGGCCGAGGACGCGACGCGCAGCGACATCGATTTTCTGGCGCGGTGCGTCGAGGCCGCGATCAAGGCTGGGGCTACGACGATCAACCTTCCCGATACGGTCGGCTATGCGTTGCCCGAGGACATGGAGCGGATGTACACGCAAATCCGCGCCAAGGTTCCGGGCGTCGAGAAGGTGATCCTGTCCACGCACAACCACAATGACCTGGGCCTGGGGGTCGCAAACACGCTCGCCGCGATCCGGGCTGGGGCTCGGCAGGTGGAATCCACCATCAACGGTATTGGCGAGCGGGCCGGCAACGCCTCGCTCGAGGAGGTCGTGATGGCGATTCGCACCCGTCAGGATGCGATCCCGCACCATAATAACATCAAGACGACCGGCTTGCTGCGGATGTCCCGGCTGCTGGCTACCGTCACCGGGTTCGACGTGCAGCCCAATAAGGCGATCGTTGGACGCAATGCGTTCGCGCATGAGGCCGGAATTCACCAGGATGGCGTGCTGAAAAACGCCGCGACCTACGAGATCATGACGCCGGAGAGCGTCGGCTGGACCAAGAACAGCTTGGTCCTGGGTAAGCATTCAGGCCGCGCCGCGTTTCGCGACAAGCTGAATACCCTGGGCTACAAGGTGGGTGACAACCAACTCAACGACGCGTTTCGCCGGTTCAAGGATCTGGCCGATCGCAAGAAGGTGGTGTTCGACGAGGATATCGTCGCCCTGGTCGACGACGAGGTGGTGCGTGACCATGAGCACATCCGCTTCGTCTCGCTCGACATGCACGCCGGGTCGAAGGGACCGGCCCGGGCGGAACTGGAGCTGGACGTAGAGGGTGTCCTGAAGACCGCGAAGTCAACCGGCAACGGACCGGTGGATGCGACGTTCAACGCGATCCAGGCGATTTTCCCGCATAAGGCCAACCTGGTGCTGTTCTCGGTCGGCGCGGTGACCGAAGGGACCGACGCGCAGGCGAAGACGACGGTCCGGCTGGAGGAAAATGGCAAGATGGTCGATGGCCAAGGGGCGGATTCCGACACCATCGTCTCGGCCGCGCGTGCCTATGTCCACGCGCTGAACAAGCTGCTGGTGAAGCGGCTGCGGACGGAGCCGGCGGCGCTGTCCGCTTGAACAAAGTCATCGGCGGCCCGGTCGATCCGGGCCGTCGCGCTTCAAGCCGGGCGGGACAGACACGCCATCAAAACAGTCGTCCCGCTATCAGTTGTATCCCCAGAACCCGCTGTTTCCGGTGCTCGGCGCAGTGCTCGGGCCATAGGTCGGACCTGTCGTGGAGACGCCGGGCGCCGCCGCGGTATCGGGCGAAGCGATCGGGGGAGCGACGGGCGGTGGCTCTGCACCGGGACCCGTGATGCCAAAGGACCGGGGATCGCCGGAACAGGCAGCAAGGAGAGTCACGAAGCCCAGGGCAAGAACCGTGCGCATGCCCGCACTTTGCCCCGGTTCCGCCATGGTTGTCTACCAGCTTTAAACCGAACTTTGCGCCCTTTTTCGACTAATACATTGAATAGCTGAAACATGGGCACGGACGTAGTCATGTTTGGCTCCAAAATGTCTTGACAAGGAGTTGTCCGGTGGATCGCATCGCGGCGAACACAACTTGGCGCGAGGCACCCGCTTTGAATTGAATTTCGACCACCCTGTTGGGGTAGCCGATGTAGACAGAGCTCAAAAAGGAAATTGAGCGATATCAGCTAGTTGGTGAATTTCAGGGCGAAGTTCGGTTTAAAGCGAGGACCCGAGGTGGCGCGAGCGGCGTGAACGGGTCGACTGGCCCCGACCCTGCCCGCAGCGTGGCTCAGGCGAATTGCTGGGAGATCCGCTCAGCCTGTGCCGTTAGGTTGATCGATAGCCACGCCTCCCGCGCCGCTTGCACGTGCGCCGCCCGCTCGGCGCCCTCGGAGACCGAGGCAAGACGCTCGTGTGCAGCGCCATGTTGTCGATGCGATGGATGCGCTCGTACAGAGCGAGCGCCGCGTGGAAGTGCCGTTCCGCTTCGGCCTTGTCGCCTTCATCGAGGCTCAGGTCGCCCTGCCTAACGATGCAGTTGGCCTCGCCGAGCACCTCGCCGACGCGGCGATAGAGCGGCAGGGCTTCCTCGTAGCGTGCCCGCGCCGTGTCATGCTCGGAGCGCTCGAACGCGATGTCGCCGACGCTACAGATGCAGTGGGCCTCGCCGAGCACGTTGCCGACGCGGCGATAGAGCGGCAGGGCTTCCTCATAGCGCGCCCGCGCCGTGTCGTGGTCGGAGCGGGCGAGCGCGATGTCGCCGACGCTACAGATGCAGTTGGCCTCGCCGAGCACGTTGCCGACGCGGCGATAGAGCGGTAGGGCTTCCTCGTAGCGCGCCCGCGCCGTGTCGTGCTCGGAGCGGGCGAGCGCGATGTCGCCGACGCTATAGATGCAGTTGGCCTCGCCGAGCACGTCGCCGACACTGCGATAGAGCGGCAGGGCTTCCTCGTAGCGCCCCCGTGCCGTGTCGTGGTCGGAACGGCGAAGCGCGATATCGCCGAGGCGTTCGATGCAGTTGGCCTCGCCGAGCACGTCCCCGACAAGCCGATAGAGCGGCAGGGCTTCCTCGTAGCGCACCCGCGCCCTGTCGTGGTCGGAGCGGTCGAGGTCGACCGTCCGCGCCAGCGATGACATGCCGCCTCGCCCGCTGTGTCGTTGGCTGCGGCACAGGCGCGCGCCAAGGCATCGAGCGTCGCGGGAGAACCGGCGCCGCTAGCGGACAGCAGTCGATACGCACCCCCGAGCGCCGCCACCGCCTGCGCGCGCAGCGACAGGTCCGGCGCGGCGCGCAGAGCCGCGTCGATATTGGCGATCTCCGGCGTCAGATCGGTCAGTGCCTCGGCCCCACCGTCGCCCAGGATGCGCTCGCCCTCGGTCCGCGTCCGGTCCAGGAAGTGGCGACACCACCGCGCGGCATCGACCTCCGCCGGGGGACACTGCCGCTTTGCGTAATCGCGCACCGGGGGCAGCAGATCCAGACGCGGGCCGCGGTGATACGCGAGGCCGACCGCGACCAATCCGTCCTCGGCCGCGAACGCCGCGTCGCCGAGCAGGGCGGCTCGGTCCGCGGGTGCCAGGCCGGCAGGGCACTGGCCCAGCAGGCCGAACAGACGGTGGCCATCCGGGTTCAGCCGTGGCGAGCACAAGGACAGGGCAATCGAATGAGGAACAGAGGTTAGGCGGCTGGGGTTGTTGCCCTGCCATGTTGCGATCTCGGGGCCGATCCGCTGCCACTCAGCCCACAGGCCGGCCAGATCGGCACGGTGTGCGGCACGGCGTGCGGTCAGGCAGATCGCCAGGGGGACGCCGCCGAGTGCGTCCAGCAGCGCCGGCAGGTCGGGATCGTCGCCCGGGATGGAGTCCGCAATGTCGAGGAACAGGGCGCGCGCCTCGGAGTAGGGCAAGGGATCGACGCGGTGACGCAGTGTCCAGCGGGCGCCGCCCACGGCTTCCTGGCCGCGGAACGAGGCGAGCAAAGCGAGGCCGGGGATGGCGGCGAGGACGGCGAGGCGGGCCTCGATCGCCGGGCCGGCGCCTTCCCACGGGGTTTCCAGGTTGTCGAGGACCAGCAAGGCCGGTGCCTGGGTCAGGCGCTGGGTCGCGGTGGCAAAGCCTTGGGTTGGGTCCAGCCCGAGGGCGAGGAGAAGCTGGGCATCGAATGTGTCGCGGTCGGTCGCGGTTTCCAGTTCTGCGAACCAGCGGCGCTGGCCGAAGCGGGCGACGACCGATGGGTGGTTGGCGGCTTCCTGCGTCAGCGTGGTCTTGCCGATGCCGCCTGGGCCTTGGACCAGCACGGCGGTGGGATTGGTCGCGCGCGGTGAGCGCGGTGACGATACGGGTCGATGTCGTCCGAGCGGCCAAAGCAGCGGTCGGGGACGGGAATGGGTGTGCCTTCGGTGGGGTAGGCTGGTCCTGAGTCTCGCCCGTCCGCAATTCAGCCAGCGTCTGAGTGACTTTGGCCTTCAGGTCATGGGGATTGACGAAGTTGGCAGTGATTCGGTCGGGGTGCTGAGCGCGGGCCCGGAAGGCGTCCAGTTGCGGCTTTGTCGCGGCCTCAGCGAACACCGCGGCGACCGATGGGGGTTGGACAGTATCGTCCATCAGATAGGCACAGATCTTCAGGCCTTTCGTCGCGGCGCGTTCGAACTCCAGTTCGGTGATGGACAGATTCTTTGGGTTCAGATCGGGGTCCGGGATGATCTGGCCGTAGCGGTAGTTGCTGATCAGCAGGACGTAGATGTCGGCTTCGTCGACCAACTTGAACGAATTGGTCAGCAGCCCGCGATCGGGGATCGCCGATTCCGTTTCCATCATCAAGGGCCGCATCCCCTGACCGAGGATGGCGTCGCGCGCCGCCTCCCGTTCCGCTTTCAAGTCGCGGAACGTGCTGGATACCATGACCTTGAGATCGCGATCAGCCATGCGCGTCGCTTCTCGTTAGATATCACCAGCGTAGAGTATAGGTTGGCTCTGCGTCCAGCGCGGCGGCAATTGGCTAAATCAGCTTTACGGGATAAATCTCTCGGATTTTTCGTGCTGAAGCTGAACCGTCCTTGTCATCCGTTCGTATCTTGAAATCGAGGCTTCCATCAGTGGCAAGCCCGCGAACCGAGGACACCAGCGTGCGCCTTTCCCTGCTTGGCCTTCCCTGGCCGCCATACTAACTGCGGTTGCGCCCGGGAATCCGAGGATCCCGGTTTCGACCAGCGACAGCCCAGCATTCGATCCGGTCGCATTCTTCGATGGTCAAACGCGGTCCTCGGGCGTCATTGAAAGCCGCTTCGGCGTGCCGACCGAGCGGATCGTCACCGACGGCCACGGACAGAGAGACGGAACCGAGCGGCTGCGCATGGTGCAGCATCTGTCCTTCCAGGACGGCACGACGCAGGAACGAGATTGGACCCTGTGGCGCAGCGGACCGGACCAGTTCAAAGCTACGGCCAACGACATGGTCGGAACGGCCGAAGGCGAAGCGAACGGGCGTGTTTTTCGTTGGCAGTGGGTTCTGGCGCGCTCGCCCGGCAACCCCCTGATGAACGTGACCATGCAGCAATGGATGTACCGCATCGAGGACGGCTCGGTCACCGTCCGCACCATTGTCACCAAGCTAGGGTTTATCGTTGCCGAGGTAACCGAGCAGTTCACCCACCCCGAAAAAGGCTGACCCGGCGGATCATCCTTTCATGAATGCGTTCATCGCGGGTGTCGCGAGCGTGTCCTCGAGATAGTCGAAGGTGCCGCGCTCGGCGACCTCCTTCGCCGCGTTCACCAAGCCTGTCATCGCGGCGCGATACAACGACGTCGCCAGGCTGACGCGCTTGACCCCAGCCGCGGAGAGCGCGGCCACGGTGAACGATTTTCCCTTGATTCCGGCCATGAAATTGACCGGCCGGGACAGCGCGGCGCAGACGGCGCGCACGGACTCCAGGTCCGGCAAACCGGGGGCCATCAACACGTCGGCTCCCGCGGCTTCGAATGATCGCAAGCGGCGGATCGTGTCGTCCAGGTCGGGATTGCCGCGCAGGTAATTCTCGGTCCGGGCGGTCAGGGTAAAGGGGAACGGCATCGATCGCGCGGCCTCCACCGCGGCGGCGATACGGTCTCGGGCATGGGAGCTATCGAACAGCGGCTTGGCCGGATCGCCCGTGGCATCCTCGATCGAAGCCCCGACAAGGCCTATTCCGGCGGCCAAACGAATGGTCTCCGCGGCGGCTTGCGGTGTGTCGCCGAAACCCTTCTCCAGGTCGGCGGATACCGGCAGGTCTGTTGCATCAACAATGGCTTTGCAGTGGGCGAGCGCCTCGTCGCGCGTCACCCTGCCGTCGAGACGGCCGAGCACTCCTGCGCTGGCTCCGCTGGACGTGGCCAGGGCTTTGAAGCCGAGAGCGGTTAGAATTCGAGCGGAGCCGGCATCCCAGGCGTTGGCGATGACAAAGGTCTCTTCGTGCAAGGCGCGGAAGGAATGCGCTTTTTCAGATTGGTTCGACATTATTCGGCCGCCTTCTGTTGATTTAGCACTTCGTTGGTGTGCTCGCCGAGTCGTGGGGCAGCCCGTCGGACAGACCCAGGCGTGGCGGACAGCTTGACCGGGACGCCCATTGTGCGGAACGGCCCGGTGACAGGGTGATTGGTCTCGACCACCATGTCGCGGGCCAATATCTGCGGATCAGTATAGACCTCATCGTAGTGCAGCACCGGGCCGGCGGGGATTCCGAGTTTCTCTAGCGCGGCGAGCCAGTGGGAGGATGGTTGCGTCCGGAATTTCTCGGCCAAGAGCGCCACCAAGGCGTCGTTGTTCTTGACCCGATCGGGGTTGCTGACGAAGCGCGGGTTAGCGATCAACTCGGGCGCTCGCACCAGTTCACACAACTGGGTGAAGAATTTCTGCTGCGAGGCGCCTATGGTGATGTAACCGTCGGTGGTCTGGAAGCACTGATAGGGCGAACTGCCGCGATGCGCCTGACCGATGCGGTCCGGGCGCGTGCCGGTGGCGAAGTAGTGCGCCGATTCGTAAACCGCCAGGGACGTAGCGGCCTCCAGCAGCGACGTTTCGACGTGCTGACCCTCGCCAGTGCGGTGCCGCGCCTCGACGGCGGCCAGCGCGCCGAAGGCCAGGAACATGCCGGCAGTGACATCGGAAATCGCGATCGGCAGACGGTGCGGCGGGCCGTCGGCGGGGCCGTTGGTGCTCATGAGGCCCGACATCGCCTGGGTGATCAGATCAAAACCGCCGCGCGCGCTATACGGGCCGGTTTGGCCAAACCCGGAGATAGACGCCAGAATCAGCCGCTGATTGCGCTGGTGCAGGGCGGACCAGCCAAGACCGAGCCGGTCGAGGACGCCGGGACGGTAGTTTTCAACCAGGATGTCGGCTTGGTCGATCAGTTGTAGTAGCGCCGCCTTGTCGTCGGCCTGCTTCAAGTCCAGCACAACGGACCGCTTGTTGCGGTTCCAGGTCATGAATGGAGCGCTTTCCCCATTGATGAAGGGAGGCATACCACGAGCCGAGTCGCCTTTCGGCGGCTCGATCTTGATGACCTCGGCGCCGTGGTCCGCCAGCAGCATCGCGCAATAAGGGCCCGAGAGGTGGCTGGTCAGGTCCAGGACCAGAAGGTGGTCGAGAGCGCCTGCCATGACGTTTCTCCATTCTTGTAGAGGAGATGATGCCACAAAACGGCAACGGCGAAAGCAACGAGAGGCGCCCGGCTGGCGCTTGTCGGCAAGGGCATCGCGCTAAGTCCGGGGCCGCGTCAACTGAGGTGGCTCTGAACCGCGTGCCCGCGTTGGTGCCGCCCCGTGGCTGGATTTAAGCACTTGAGACGTGCGGCGGAATGCAGCTAGATCCTATTAGAGGAACAGCCAGGTTGAAGAAGGATTCGTAGACCATCGTGCATGAATTGAGGACCCGCGGGGTTGCCTTGCGAGCCACCGTGCGGCCGATCCATCTAACCGCCATGCGGCGACGGCGCCCCCAGGGGCAGTTTAAGGCTGGGCCGAGCCCAATCGCCAGGCGACCCGGCATCGTCTATCACGTGCCTGGCAAAGCAGCGGCATAGCCGGCATGCCGATTCGTTCTGAACTCCGCACGCTATATCCGCCGAACTGGGCAGCGCTGAGCCGGCGTATCCGCTTCGAACGTGCCGGCGGCCGATGTCAGGGATGCGGCCGGCCGCATCTCGCCCAAATCCGCTGCCTCCCGGATGGGCGCTGGTTCGATGAGACCGCGCGGACCTGGCGGGACCGGCGTGGCCGGCCGGCGCGTTGGCCCGACCTGATCGACGCGGTGCATCTCCGTCTGACCCGAGTTGTATTGGCGGCAGCACATCTGGATAACAATCCCTCCAACAACCGGCTCTCTAATCTGAAGGGCCTTTGTCAGCGCTGTCACATGCTGCATGACCGGCCATTCCACTTGGCCCAGCGCTGGCTGACCTATCGCCGCCGTTGGGCGGTAGGTGACCTGTTCTTGGGCCGCTATAGCGGCCAGACGTCTGCCGTCGCGCCTTTCCTCCTGACCCGCCGACCCGATGCGCCTTTCAGCCGCGGGCTCATCGGACACGATGCCCCGCGGTCCGGCCGCCTGACTAC
Source organism: uncultured Pseudomonadota bacterium (assembly GCA_963832865.1). GTDB lineage: Bacteria > Pseudomonadota > Alphaproteobacteria > Acetobacterales > Acetobacteraceae > Rhodopila. The sequence continues at coordinate 16,529 of CAWHWH010000061.1, read as the reverse complement.
CCTGCGGACAGCGGATGATCTGTTTGCGAGCGCCCGCTAGAAGGTCATTGACACGCCCGTGGCACGACCGATCCCGGGCTCGGCGCTAGTGGTCCGACCCCGACAGAAGCATCGTTGCGGCCGGGTGAATCGGCCCACCAAAACAGTTAGACGACGCAGTTCGACCGTCCAAGATGGCGCTTGACCGGCCATCCGTGTATCAGATGGCCACGTCAAGGAACCCAGAGCGAACAGCGCCGTTGGGTTCCAGGCCTCTTCGTGGTTGGATATCTGGTGCATGCGCCGTCGACCGATCGTCTCTCTGGCCCTTGCAAGCTGTATCGGCGTGGGAGTGCCGGCCGCGGCCGATCAGCATGATCCGAGCCTTGAGCCACTGATGACCGAGCTCAGGACCGCACCGACGTCCGAGGCTGCACGGCCGATCGAACAGCGGATCTGGACGATCTGGGGCAAGTCCGGGGATGCGGCGGTCGACACTCTGATGGCACAGGGTATTGCCCGCTTGAACGAAGGGGACAATGACGCGGCTCTCGGTCTCTTCGATCGCATCGTTGGGTTGGCACCCGGCTTCGCCGAGGGCTGGAACAAGCGCGCGACCACGCTCTACACCATGGGACTGTTCGAGAGGTCTCTGCAGGATATTGACAAGGTACTGGCTCTGGAGCCTCGGCATTTCGGCGCGCTGTCAGGGCTGGGTCTGTGCAATATTCGATTAGGCAATGATAAAGCAGCCCTGGCGGCCTTCCAGCGTGCCGCCGCACTCGACCCGAACCTGCCGGGCGTGCAGGCCAACATCGAGGCCCTGAAAAAACGGCTGATCAGAGACTCCATCTAAACACTCTTGCCTCCTAAACTCCACGCGGTGCTGCGCCCCGACACCCCCCCGCCGGTCGTTGGCCGGACCGATGAGGCGCGCGGCAACTGTCCTGAGAATCCCCCGATGCGCTTGGTCGGCGGCCTCATCGTTCAGGGTCAGCCGCAAGCTTTGCCGGATCATCTCTGGCACGTCCTGGGTCGCTACTACCCGCCGCGCCTACGTATCGATCTGAACCCAAACAACATAGGATCAAGCCCATGCGAATCGAAAGCGTCTTCCTCTTCGACCTCGACGGCACCCTCGTGGACAGCGTCTACCAGCACGTCCTCGCCTGGAAGGAGGCGCTCGACACCGAGGGCATCGAACTCTCCGTCTGGCGCATCCACCGCCGCATCGGCATGAGCGGCGGACTGTTCATGAACCAACTCCTGCGTGAGACCGGCCTTGATATCAACGCCGAGCGGGTGGACAGGCTGGCACGGCTGCACGCCGAGGCCTATCGGCGCCTTACCGTCCAGGTCCGTCCGCTGCCGGGCGCGCGGGATCTGCTCGCCGCGCTGACCGCCGGCGGCCATCGCTGGGCGATCGCGACCAGCGGGCGGATGGAGACGGCGGCATGGAATCTGCACGCACTTGGTGTTGATCCGGACAAGGTGCCGGTAGTGACACGGGACCAAGTGAAATATGCCAAACCCGATCCGGACCTGTTCCTGGCCGCGGCCGCCCGACTCGATGCGCCGATCGAAACGGCAGTCATCATCGGTGACGCGATCTGGGACATGCTGGCGGCCCGGCGCTGCCGCGGCTTCGGTGTCGGCCTGCTCTCTGGCGGTTACGGCCAGGAGGAGCTTGAGCGAGCCGGCGCTGCCCGCGTCTACGAAGATCCCGCCGATCTGCTCAAGCATCTCGATGAAGTTGGCGGCCGGCGATAGATGCCGCCCGGGTGTCGGTATATAACTGTGTATGGACAGAAGCCGGCCGCGACTTTTAGCTGGATCGCGTCGTCATGATTATGCCATCATGTATGGCACACGACCATGCCGCCGACCAGTTGGCGGAAGTGTGATGTGAACGTCTCGAAACGTTTGCCGTTTACCTAACCAGAAAATCCATAGGGGGGCATTAGCAAAGGGAACTCAATGCGCAAAGCTTCGCCTCTCATGATTGCATCTGTTGCTGCGGTCCTCGTATTCGCATCTCTGGCACGCGCAAGCACCCCATCCGCGGCTGCTTCCGTTCCGCCACAGTCGCCGGGCAACGGCGTGGCCGGACCATTCCTGGCGGCCATCCAAAGTGCCCAAGCAAGCATCATTGTCGAAGAGCCCAAATGCGGTGACGGAACAACCCTGACTGGGGCGTTTGTCATGGAAACACCGCCACGAGCCGGATTTCCCCTTGACGCCACCACGTTTGCGAGCCCCCGCGGCACTTTCACCAGCGTCACCACAACCGGGGATGAAAGTGAGGCGGTAATCGCTGAGATAGCAAGGACCCTGAATAACCGCGCCGACAATTATGTAAAACGACTACTGCGGAATTGTTCGCTCTAAAGGCGCCGCCCGGACCCCGGCGACGCCAGGACGTTGTCCACCGCTCTTGCGAACGCTGTTATTGCAGACTTCAAAGTCAGCGTCCGACTCAGTCTGAACGCTCGCCACGGGTGCAAAGTCATGGATCAGATCGGCCGCGAAAGTAGCGTCGCTTTCAGTTCAGTAGAGAACTGACTGCCGTGGATCCCAATTGCTTTGGTGCCTCTCTATCGCGGAGGCGTCACGATCCCGTGTTTCGCAGCCGGTCCTTCGTTATAAGACCCCGTGCCGTGCTGGCGACGGGGTTCAACTGGTGTGGAATTTATCGCGTACATACAACTTTTTGTCGAAGCACCCTCTCGTTCTGAGCTTTCCAATGCTTTTGTGGCCGGCCGTTTGGAATGGCTATCCAATCGTGTTCGCCGATACCGGAACCTATCTGGCGCAGGCCATCCATCGTTTTGCTGGCTGGGACCGGCCGGTGTTTTATTCAGTGTTCATGCTGCCGCTGCACGCAACGGTGACGCTTTGGCCGGTTGTCGTCGTTCAGGCAGTGCTCGCGGCATGGATCCTTTGGCTGGTCTGCCGGGCGCTGCTTCCCCAAATTTCCCGAGCGGCATTCGTTGGCGGAACTGCGATGCTGGCGGTGGCGACATGGCTGCCGTGGATGGTGAGCGAATTGATGCCGGATGTATTCACCCCACTGGTGGTGCTTGTGGTCTGTCTGCTGGCCTGGACACCCGAGTGTTTGTCGCGGCGAGAGCGTGTGGGATTGACTGGACTGGCGGCGTTCATGATTGCCAGCCAGCAGTCAAGTCTGCTGTTAGTATGTCCGCTGCTGGCGGTGCTCGGGCTTCTCCAGTACCGGCGCGGGGCATGGTCTTCTGCCTCCTATCATCGACGGTCCGTCCCCTACCGGATCTCGGATCGTCGGCACACTTGCGGCCATCACGACAACGGCGCCGTTGATCGCGACGGTCGCGCTGAAGACCCGCGACGGCCCATCCGCTGGGTTCTGATGATTCTGCCCCCTGCCCTGGCGCTCCTCGGTATCTGCTCCATCAACTTCGCTGCGTACGGGCGCTTCGCTGTGTCCCCGTTCGGCAACATCTTCCTCCTCGCGCGAGTCATTTACGACGGTCCAGGCATGGTGGTCCTGCGCCGCGACTGCCCGACGGCGGCCTGGCGTCTATGCCCGTTCCTTGGCATCTTCCCGCCCACTTCAGACGAATTTCTGTGGAAGCAAGACGGCCCGCTTAACCAGGCTGGCGGACCGAAGGCGGTGTCCCAGGACGCCGACTCGATTATCCGGGCCGCCCTGATTTCCGATCCGGCCGGCGAGGCCAGGGCAGCGCTCTCAAATACTATGGAGCAACTCGGCCGGTTCGCCAGCGGAGACGGCCTGTCCCCTTGGCCCGCCCAAGTCTCCCTCGAAATAATCCGAGATTTCCCGGCGAGGGAAGCCGCCTCCTACGCATCCGCCAAGCAACAGGCCGGAGCGCTGTCAGTGCCTCCGGTGCTCGTACATCTCCACGCGGCCGTTGCCGTGGCCGGGGTAATGGCATGCCTGCTTCTGCTGCCCATCGCGTTCGTCCGGCGCGCCCCCTGCGCGGGCTTCCTGCTGGCCGTCCTCATCACCTTGCCGGTCAGCGCGGCGATCACCGGCGCCCTCTCGACACCCCATGACCGTTATCAAAGCCGGATCATGTGGCTGCCGCCGTTTATCGCCGTCATCTCGCTGGCGTCACTCCGCCACCGGACCGCGGCCACCCGCGATCACCAATGGTCGCAGCCTCAGGCAGACCCGGCCACATAGGCGGTCAGGCTCTCCACCACACTGTCCTGGTGCATGATGCGCGCTTTCACCACGTCCCCGATGCTGATGAGCCCGATCAGCGTGTCGTGGTCGAGCACCGGGAGGTGGCGGAAGCGGCCCGCCGTCATCATCTGCATCGCCTGCTCGACGGTTGTATCAGGATGGGCCACATGCACGGCGCGAGTCATCAACTGCCCGGCCGTCATCTCCAGCGTGCGCCCGCCATTCGCGGCGAGGGAGCGAACGATGTCCCGCTCGCTGACGATGCCCAGCATCTGCTCCGCTTTGTCGATCACCAGCACCGCGCCGATGCGGTGTTCCGACAGTAACTGCGCAATTTCAGATATTTGCGTAGTCGGATCAACCGTCGAAACTTGATAGCCTTTATGTTTTAGGATCGCAGCAACCGTGGACATTGCCCAACTCCTTCTTGTTTGGAGCGGGCGGGTCGACCCCGGGGATGTCTCGTCGAGCGAAACGCCTATACCGGCCCGCGCACCCGCGCCCTCCTACGAAGGGCGCAGCATGCGCTTTCCGGTTGCCGGGATGCAAATTGTAGCAGTGCAGTGCAGCAATTATAGCTACCAGCCAGTTAGGCTGCCTCCCGATCCGACCCCGCCGACTACTGCGTCATCCAAAGCGCTACCACAAAGTACTGCCTGCCATCAGCCCGGCAACCAGCAACACCACGAACACCACGATAGCAATAAAGAACAGGATACGAGCGATATCAGCCGATGCGGCAGCAACACCTCCGAAGCCGAATATCGCGGCCACGATTGAAACGACGAGAAAAAACAGCGCTAACCGCAGCATGAGGAGTTTCCATTCCCAAAGTGAAAGACGCACCAACCCGGGGGATTATGCGCGCCTCTCTTACTTCAGATAGTCACACGTCCTTGACCGCCGATCACTCTGCCGCCACCAGATGTGGAACGGCCGGCGAGAGCTGCGTCTCCACCAGATCGGCGAAGTGCCCCCGGCGTGCAAGCAACGAGCTGAAGCTTCCTTGCTCCACGATACGGCCGTTATCGAATACAAGGATTTCATCGGCGTCGCGAACCGTCGAAAGCCGGTGTGCGATCACGAATGTCGTGCGGCCCGCCATCAGTGTTTTCAGCGCCTTTCCAACCCGCGCCTCGGTCGCGGCATCCAACGCGCTGGTAGCCTCGTCCAGGATCAGGATCGGCGGGTTCTTCAGCAGTGCCCGCGCGATCGCCAACCGCTGGCGCTGACCACCGGACAGCGTCGTCCCGCGTTCCCCGATCAGCGTGTCGTAGCCATTCACCTGACGCACGATGAACTCGTGGGCATCCGCCATCCGGCACGCCTGCTCCATTTCCTCATCGGTCGCATCAGGGTTTCCAACCATCAGGTTGTCGCGGATCGAGCGGTTGAACAGCAGGCTTTCCTGGAACACCACACCGATATTGGATCGCAAACTGTCGAGCGTTATGTCGCGCAAATCCTGGCCATCGATGGTTATGCGGCCGGACGTGGGATCCCACAGCCGTTGCAGCAGCGTCATCGCCGTCGATTTGCCCGCGCCGGTATGCCCGACCAGAGCAATACAGCTGCCGGGGTGAGCCTTGAAGGTGACATCGCTCAACACCGGCACGCCGCTGGCGGGATATTCGAAGGACACGTCCTCGAACCGGACTTCTCCTCGCGGCGCCCACAACGTCCGCGCATCGTCTTTCTCAGGCACCGAGCTGCGCTCATCCAAAATCCTGAAGAAGTCTTCCAGCGCCGGCAGCTTGAAGAATAGCGATGACACGAACGACGCCGCGGTCTCCAGCCGCCCGATCAGCAGCATGGCGAAGCCCATGAAGCTGACGATCTCACCCACGCTCGCCATGCCGTTCATGTGCAGCCACGTGCCGACAACAACTATCGAGATCACCGCCAGCGTGCTGGACGCCCGCGTCATCACGTTAACCAGCGCCCACCAGTTCAGTACCGGGAACTGGTTCCGGATCACCTGATCCGCGATGTCGCTGAACAACCGCGCCTCGGCCGACAGGCGAGTGAAGGACTGCACCACCATGACATTCGACAGCGCGTCCTGCGCGGTCCCGGCCAATGATGAATTCAGACCCTCGACCCGGCGCTGCGCGGTTTCGGTTTTCTTCACCACGATGGCGGTGAAGCACAGGAACACCGCGACGAGCACGATCAGCACGAGCCCCAGACGCCAGTTCAGAAACAGGGTCATCGGCAGCAGCACGACGGCGGACAGAATGGTGGACAATTGGTCGCGGAAAAACACTAGCCACGTCGCGAACAGCCCATCCGTCCCGGTCAGCATCGCCTTGATCAGACGCCCGGAATGCGTCCCGCCATGAAAGGACAATGGCAAATTCAGCACATGCTTAAAATACCGCCCCATCGACTTGATACGATGCCGATGCGCCAGCCGCTCGGTCTGCAAGGCCACAGCAATGTTGCTAAGGATGCCGCCGATGCCAACGCAAACCCAAATGCCTAAAAGGATCGCGGCCTCATGCCACATCTGGCTCTGCGGCAGGTGATCGGATCGGGACAGCAGGTTCACCACCCGGCCGAACAGCACCGGATCGAGAAACTGCAAACCCGCAACCATGAGGTTGGCGAAAGCCAGAAACCCCGCGATCCGAAGGTCGCGCCCCAAAAGGCCGAGCACGCGGCCATAAGTTTTTAAAAATCGCATTTGCCTGTCCCCAGGAGACCCACATGTCTCCGTCTGCGTCCGAGCGGAACATGCGTGCCGGGTGTGGCATCAAAGCGGCAAACCAGCGGAAAATTTTAGTTTTCACGCTACCGTGATCGAACCTTCCGGTCAGAGACCTACGCGTGATCGCCAACCCTGTCCGGATCTCGGTTTAGCTCCGAACGGCAACCTTATACCTGGGGTTCCGGTTCATGGCAGCCGCCATCCTACCAGGTTGTGATGACGACAGTGACGAACCCCGCCGTGGCCAAAGCGGTTAACCTGACGTTGGTTGCCATAGAAGAGGAAAGGCCAAACATCATGACAAGGGTTCCTGCGGCGATCAGCATCTGTGCGATCATCGGGTTGAGTTCAGCCATGTCCGCCTGCACCAACGGCGGTGGCAATAGGGTCGTCCACGCCGGCGGTCCCTCCGCCTCCGGTGGTGATTGCACGCCCGGCGTCTGCGTCGGGTCAACGCCAGGGTCAACGCCAGACATGATCCAGTTTCAGGACAAAGTACAATAGCGAAACCCGGCCTGGCGTGGACCAACCCGACTATCTGTCTATCTGGTAGGCGTCAGGCGCCGCGCACCAGGGCAGAGGTTCGGCATAGACTCTAGAGACTCGCGCACGAGTTTGTCGAATTGGTTCCAGTGTATCTCGCCACCCTTTGAAGCCGAGCATCCGCAGCAGAGTGCTGATTGTGCCTTGGGCCTGAACTATACAGTGTTGCGACAATCTGCCGGGGCGCTTCCACGGGTGCGAACATTTCACCGCGCTCTCACAGATGCAGTCGGTTCGCCGCATCGCATATGGCGACGCAGCCATCGGACATCTCGCGCGGCACGACCGGCCTCTGGCTAAACGTCCCACGAGCGAGCGGGGCGTTTAACTGGATATTAACCAAGATGGGTTGAAAATGCCCTCTCTTTGGCATGAGGCGGGCACAGTGGCGCACCAGACAGGCGAGATCCAACAGGCTGTCGCGGCGACGATCCGCGATGAAATGGACGGTCTGCGTACCTTTCTCGATCGCCGCATCGCCGAACTCAGCGCGGAAATTCATGCCACCGTCCAGATGGTCGACTTCAGCGAAGTCAACCTGTCGGAACAACTTTCCGCGATCCGCCAACAGATTGCCAGCGTCGTCGCGGCCCCGAGCGCGGCGACCCGCAATAGCGGACTGGAGTTGGAGGCGGTGGTCCAAGCAACCGAAGAGGCGGCGAACCGGATCATGGAGGCCGCCGAAGCGATCGGCAACTGGCTGCGAGACGGTAAGCACGATACCGCCTCGATGGAAGTGGTGAACGAGAAGGTCAGCGCCATCTTCGAGGCCTGCTCTTTTCAGGATGTTACCGGCCAGCGAATCCGACGGGCGATCCAGCACCTGCAACAGGTCGAGCACATGTTGACCCATATGGCGCCGGGCGAAGACGTATCACCGCCGGAGCATCGACTGATCGTCCACGCACCATACAATGGCGCCGGAGCCGCGACCGCGGCGCAATCCAACGCTAATCCAGATCTCGGGCAGGACGCAGTGGATTCTTTGTTCGACTGACATCTGATCGCGCGGAAAGCCCGAGATCTGGGAGGCTATGTCACAATATCCGAATTCAACCCCCTTCGTGTCGAGTTCCTCGCTGACCTTGCAACCACGGTGACAAAATTTAGCCAGCGGCACCGCAGAACCATTTGTTACTTAATACTAATATAATAGTAATACGAAATTTTATCAGTAGGATTCCTTTGGCCTGGACGGCGATTCTGGGAGAATCCGGAGGTCCGGCGCTGACGCAGGTAGTTCCTGGGAACCCGTCTCAAGGTCAGTTGGCTCTCCATCCGCCGGCGGTGCCTCCCTTAAACAGCAACAACGCGATAGAGACACATCAGGGCGGTTTCAACTCTGCGAGCAACCGCTCCGACGCTGCCACCGGCGGAGCATACAACGGCGTGAAGGGCAGGCTCTGATGGTCTCGACGATGTTGACCTGATAAATCCGACCACCCGATCGGACGACCAAGCGTTGGCAATAACCGCGCCGCCAATATTTGCCGTGCGGTCCTACCGCGCAGGCGCCGGCCTTGATCAAGTAATGCTGACCGAATCAGCGATTGCTGAGAGACCCACCCAGGGCTAAAGACCTGGTCCCCTTTCAGCGTTTTGGAACACAAGGTCAGCCATCGCTATGCGAGCGCCTCCGTTACCCGCCTTGCTGCTTCCCGCGGCCTTTTATGCCGTGTTTACGCTCACGGCTTGTAGCGCCGACAAGCCGAACCCAACCCCTGCGAACTTCGGCGCTCTCGGCAGCGGCGCACCTGGCGATTCGTCAGCCACGCGGCCCAGCGGCGAGGACGGCACCCTCTTCGGCGTCGGCAAGGGCGGCAGCAAGGATCAGGCCCAGAGCAGCGCCGGAATCGGCGTCAACGCATTCCTGTGGCGTGGAGCGCTCGACACCATCGCCTTCATGCCGCTGGCGTCAGCTGATCCGTTTGGTGGCGTCATCATCACCGACTGGTACACTCCGCCAGGCACCAGCGGAGAGCGCTTCAAAGCAACGATCTACATTTTAAGCCGCGATCTGCGCAGCGATGGAGTCCGGGTCAACATTTACCGCCAGGTCCTGCAGGGCAACCAATGGGTCGACGCGACCGTCGCCGAATCGACGGTCGCCGATATCGAGAACAAGGTGCTGGCGCGTGCCCGCCACATGCGGGAACAGTTGCAAGCGAGCAGCTAGCGGTCCGATCGCGACAGAAGCATCCTGCGGTCGGGTGAATCGGCCACCAAAACAAGGGCTAGTGGACATCATCTGGCGGCACTATCCGTCGGATTATATCGACTAGACCAGTTGATGGCAGCGATCGGGTCAGGCCGTCGCGGCGGGCGTTCGCGCAGCCACAATCGGTCCTCCGGACACGTCTAAACCGAAATCATCCGCCCGAGCGGACGGCCGGCGAACAGGTGGACATGGAAATGGGGGACCTCCTGCCCCGAATGCTCGCCCGTGTTGGCCAGAAAGCGGTAGCCCGACGCCTCAAGACCCAGATCCTTGGCGATCTTGCCGACGGCGCGGATAAAGCCGGCGATCTCGTCTTGACTGGCCTCAGCGCTGAAGTCGGCAAACGAGCAGTAGGACCCTTTCGGAACGACCAGGACATGAGTCGGCGCCTGCGGAGCAATGTCGTGGAACGCGAGCACGAACGGGTCCTCATAGACTTTCTTGCAAGGGATTTCGCCACGCAGGATTCGCGCGAAGATGTTCTGGCTGTCATAGGGTGGCAGGCCGCTGACCGACATGGGAGCATCTCCTGGGCGAATCCCGACTAATGTTCGACACTGTTCTACGGCCAGCGCTTGTAGTGTGCCAGTCGCCAGAAGCCGGCCAAGGGTTTACGGGATCTTCGATGTGCCCAGCTTGCGGCGGACCACCATCGTGCTCGCGCGCGCGGCTTTTTCGGCGATCCCGCTGACCCCTTCCCGGCGAATGAGCTCAGCCCAGACGTCGGACGCGTCGACCCCGGAGGATACCCAAAGCACCAGCAGATGGTAGAGCACATCGGCACTCTCGGCGATCAGGGCGTCGCGGTTGCCGGCGACCGCCTCGATCAGGCACTCGACGGCCTCCTCGCCAAATTTTTGTGCGACCTTGGCCGGCCCGCGCGACAGCAGACGCGCCGAATGGCTGATCGTGGGATCGGCATCGCGTCGGCTCTCGACGACCCCGAACAGACGATCGAGGACAACGGCATCCGACCCGTTCGGAGTCGCGAACCGCTCGGCGACACCAGCTTTTTTCGACTTGCCGAATGGCTTCCGCGACGGCTTCATTCCCGGCCAGGAATCGGATTTGCCCTTGGTCGATTTCGCCATCTCAGGCCGCCTTGCGTGGCGGGCGAACCGGCAGGCCGGCATCGGCCAGGGCCTGCTTGACCTGGCCGATGGTGAGTGTGCCGAAGTGAAAGACGCTGGCAGCGAGCAACCCTGTGGCCCCTGCCCGCGCACCCTCGACGAAGTGTTGCAGCGTCCCGATGCCGCCCGACGCAATCACCGGCACTCGCACGGCTTCGCAGGCCGCACGCAGCAGGTCAAGGTCGAAGCCGGTTCCGGTGCCGTCGCGATCCATACTCGTCAGAAGAATCTCGCCCGCGCCTAACGACACGACCTGCTGACACCACGCGATCGCGTCGATGCCCGTGTCGCGGCGGCCGCCATGGGTGAACACCGACCACAAGCCGGGCGCGGTCCGTTTGGCATCGACCGCGACCACCACGCATTGGCTGCCGAACTTTGTCGCCGCCTCGCGCACCAACTCGGGACGCGCGACGGCGGCGGAATTGATGCTGCACTTGTCCGTACCGGCCAGCAGCAGACGGCGCATGTCCTCCACCGAACGGATGCCGCCGCCGACTGTCAGCGGCAGAAACACCCGGGCGGCGGTACGCGAAACGACGTCCACTATAGTGTCGCGGTTTTCGTGGCTCGCGGTGATGTCGAGAAAGCAAAGTTCGTCCGCGCCGGCGGCATCATACATCGCAGCCTGCTCCACCGGATCCCCGGCATCGCGCAGCGCTACGAAATTAACCCCTTTGACGACGCGACCGTCCTTCACGTCCAGGCAGGGTATCACGCGGAGTTTCAACATCGGCAAAGCTTTAGAAAGCGCACCGGTCCAGGATGCAAGAACATATGCACATCACGGCACGCAAAGAGGGTTACAACCCGATGACGTACGCATTCATCCGGCTCAGGCGGCGAAAAGCGCTAGCGCCTCCCCCGGATCGACGCGGCCGTCATACAGCGCCCTGCCGACAACAACGCCCTCGATTCGCGTCTCCCTCGCCGCCGCCTTCAGCGCCGCGAGATGGGCCATGCTGCCCACCCCGCCGGAGGCAATGACCGGCGTTGTCAGCCGCCGAGACAATGCGACTGTCTGCGTCCAGATTGAGGCCGCTCAGCATGCCGTCACGGCCGATATCGGTATAGATGATCGCCGATACACCGGCCTCCTCGAAGCGCAGCCCGAGGTCGGTGGCCGCCATGGCGGAGGTCTTGGCCCAGCCTTCCGTAGCAGCGAATCCGTCGCGGGCATCGATACCGACGGCAATCCGCCCGGGAAATTCCTTGCAGGCTTCGATCACCAAGGCCGGGTTCTTGGCGGCGGCGCTGCCCAGGATCACGCGACGGATGCCGGCGTCGAGCCAGGCGGCGATCCCCGGAAGGTCCCGGATGCCGCCGCCAAGCTGCACCGGGATCGTGACATTGGACAGAATCGAGCGCACGGCGACGGCGTTAACCGGCTTGCCGGCGAAGGCACCGTTAAGGTCCACCACATGCAGCCAGGAAAACCCGGCCGCCTGCCACGCTTTCGCCTGAGCACCCGGATCGTCTGCATAAACCGTCGCCTGATCCATCTCGCCACGGCGGAGGCGGACGCACTGACCGTCTTTGAGGTCGAGCGCAGGATACAACGTCAATCCGATCATTGGCCGGTGCCGTATTTCGCCGGGCGAAGCCGCTTGTAGTAAAACAACCCGGTAACCGGCTTGCCGCCTACCAGGGCATACTCGGGATGCTCGCCCCAGCGGATATAGCCGTGCGATTCGTACATCCCTGATGGCCACCTTCTGGGTCTCGCGCACGTCGAGGTTCAGGATGTGGTAACCCAGCTCGCGGGCACGCTCCTCTACCGTCCCGGTCAGCTTCCGGGCGAGACCATAACCGCGCGCGTATGGGGCGATATAGGAGTGCATCAGGCTCGCCGCGAAGGCCTGCGCCTCGTTGTTGCGCGGCGGCCGAACCAGAATGGCGGAGCCGACGATGTCCCCGTTCAGGCGGGCAACGAACAACTCCCGCTCCGGTACCAACAGGACACCGCGAAAATAAGTCTCCAGCGCACGCCTGCCAGGCGGATTGACCCAGCCAAAGCCGCCACCGTCGATGATGGCGGCATCAGTCGCCTCGCACAGCGCGTTCAGGTCGGTATCGTTGAACCGCTTGAGTTGCTCAGCCAGCAGTTCGGGTTCCGCGTCGGGCGGGGAGTCGGCCATGGTCAGGGCGTCCAGCGCAGGAAATTGACCAGCAGGCGGATGCCGACGTCCTGGCTCTTCTCCACATGGAACTGAGTGCCCGCTCTATTTCCGACGGCCACTATGGCCGGGACGGTGCCGCCATACTCGGTGGTCGCGATAGTTTCGCCAGGCGCGCCGCGAACCAGTGCATAGCTGTGCACGAAATACACGTGATCGCCTGGATCCAGGCCCGCCAGCAGCGGGTGCGAAGCCGGTGCGAAATCGAGCCCGTTCCAGCCGATCTGCGGCAGCCGCAAACCAACCGCTGGCATCTCGGCCACGTCGCCCTTGATCCAGCCGAAGCCAGGAGTGATCGAATGCTCCAGCCCCCGTTCGGCCATCAGTTGCATACCGACGCAGATGCCCAAGAACGGCGTGCCCTGGTTCGTAGCCGTCTCGATCGCGTCCCGCATGCCCGGTACGGCGGCAAGGCCCGCGGCGCAGTCGGCGAACGCGCCCTGCCCCGGCAGAACGATCCGGTCAGCCGCTCCAACGAGGGCGGGGTCAGCGGTGACCGCTACCGTAGCCCCGACACCAGCCCGATCAGCCGCCAAAGCCAGGGCGCGGGACGCTGACGCCAAGTTCCCGCTGCCGTAGTCGACGACGGCGATGTACATCAGCTGGGCTCGGGCCGATAGCGCACCGCCAAATCGGGACGCAGGTTCAGCAGCCGGGCAAAGGCGTCGTCCCGGTCGCCGGCGGCAAGGACGTGCGCCAGCAGATACCCCCGTCGCTCCATTGCCCAGCATCGAAGGTCGGGGCCGGTGAACCCGAGGATCAACGCAAGGCCCACAGCCACGATCGCGTCGACGGCCCCGGGCGCTAGGGCGGCCAGCAGAACATAAGCAGCCAAACTGATCGCGGCGGCAATCCAGGCACGATGCCCAGCCAGCCACAATGGCCCAAAGAACAGGGCGCCCCAGGCAAAGCCCTCCCGCACCAGCACCGGTTCGGAGTCGGGCTTCAACAGCGCGGCATAGATCTTCACAACGCCCCCTTGGTGGACGGAATCGCATCACCCACCCGCACATCCGCCTCCACCGCCATCCGCAGGGCCCGAGCGGTCGCCTTGAAACAGGCTTCGGCAACGTGATGTGCGTTCTGGCCGGCTCGTCTCGTGATGTGCAACGTTACCATTGCGTTGAAGGCGAAGGCGCGGAAAAACTCCTCGAACAACTCGGTGTCCATCTCGCCGATCTTTGCACGTTCGAAATCGACATTCCAGACCAGAAAGGGCCGGCCCGAGATATCGACCGCAGCCTCGGCCAGCGCCTCATCCATCGGGATCAGCGCGTTGCCAAACCGGCGAATGCCGCGCTTGTCGCCCAGCGCCCGAGCAAAGGCCGCACCAAGAACGATACCCACGTCTTCAGTTGTATGGTGGAAGTCGATATGTAGGTCGCCATCGGCCCGGACGCTGAGGTCGAACAGACTGTGGCGCGCCAGCGCAGTCAGCATGTGATCGAGAAAGCCAATCCCGGTGGCAATCTCCGACGCCCCGGTGCCGTCAAGATTGACGGTCAAGGAGATGTCGGTCTCTAGGGTCTTGCGGTCGATCGTCGCGATGCGGTCCATGGTGTTCGTCCCACTACAGCGACTGAGGCTCGGGGTCCAGGGGATGTGAGGCTGGCAGGTTGTCCGGCGTTGGGAACGTTGCTTTGAACAACAGGATGGCCAGACAAGACGGTCCTCATCAGCGCCGTTGCAACTCCGGCGTCTGATCGGCATCGCCGGGCCCCGTCGCGGGGTCGCGCTATTCCCAAAGTCATCCGGGTCACACCCGAAGATCGCGGCAATAGCACGAGTAGAATTCGCCATCATTTTCACGCATTTTGGAAAGTTCGGAATGCGACTGGCAGTACAACCGAACGTATAGCGGGGAAATTACGAATATTTACTGGTTACCACAATTGTTACCGCATAATCTCGTAACCTCGCGTAAGCCCAGCAGAAAGGGCTAAGGAACACGTGCAAATCGATTTTACCGATGACCCAAGTGTTTCTGGCGCACCTACTGGTTTCGTACGGGCCCTCCGAAGCTGCCGCCGACTGAAGCTGGGAGTGGATAGGCACGACGCGGACGCCTGCGGCGGACTTGGCCGCGAACCCATGTGCTGCGTCTGAGGACCGTACCCGTAGACCAGCGAGGGCTCGGCAGCGCCATAGACCAATTTCGACGGGGACGTTGGTCTAATGCCCGCGCAGCCCGATGATCAGCCAGCGCAGGCCACCAGTCATCCGCCATGATGTGCTGTTTTCCATGGCAGCGAGGTCTCGCCTGACACTCGCCAACGCGATCTCGAGATCCTCAATCCGCAGCTCCGCGCCGCTCAAGTCGCGTCGCAGCCCGGCGGCTGCTTCCTGTGTCGTCATAAGCTCTGCCGAGGTCGTCACAAGCTCTGCCGAGGTCGTCTCAAGCTCAGCCAATGTCGTCTCAAGCTTTGCCGATGTCGTCTCAAGCTCGGCCGACAGCGCATCGTTATGCCGTCTCGAGCCGTCCAGATCCGCCGAGGCGGTGGCTAGGTTCGCCGACATCCTCGCATTGCTCTCCCCGGCCGCTACCAACTCGGCGGAGAGCATCGCGTTCTCCTGGTGCGCGGCTGTCAGTTCAGTGGAAAGATTTGCCGCAATCGTGGTATCCGGCATACTCTCGGTCTCGGCTCCGAGCGATTTGCCGGCCGGCAGCTCGAGCCGGTGGATGTTTATACCCGGGACGCGGTCGGAAATGCGGCCCTTGGAGGCCAAAGGCGTCCCCCCCGCCTTGCGGAACACTGCCACGAAATCCGCCCACCGCTCGGCGTGCGGCAGTCCGATGAAGGAACTCGATCAACTCGATCTCGATACCGCGGCGGCCGGCCCATTGCACCAGAGCGACGCCGGCGTCAGGGTAGAACCGCCAGCAATCCAGCGGGTAGCGGTGAAAGTCGCCATTGGACGGTACGTTGACATACAGCAAGCCGCCGGGGCGGAGGATCCGTGTCAACTCCAGAAACGTGTCCCAGAAGCAAATATCGTGCTCGAACGCCGAGCTGGTGACGATGGCATCGGCCGTGCCAGTCGCGAGCGGCAGGGAGCTTCCAGGGTCGACGACGAGATCGACACCTTTTGCCGGCATGACATCGAGACCGATGTAGTGGACGCCCTCCGGGCAGTGCTCGCGCAGGGACCCGTTGACGTCCTGGCTGCCCAGTTCCACGACCGTGAGGAAGACACCGACGCCATAAACTTCGAAGAACAGCCGGCCGTGTTCGTGGGCGGTGTCGTGCACGGTGTGGGATAGCCCTTTTGGTGTCGGTCTCGCGGCTGTGCCCACGAACAACCCCGTCAGCCTTAGCATAAAGGATTGGAACCAAGCGTGGAAAACGCCCGCGACCGGTACACCCTCGTCGTCAATGGTGCCGCCAGTTGTGGTGCCGCACAAGATTTCCATGATAGAAAAGACTACAATCGCTACCTCACGGAGAGCGATGCACATTTGGTAAGCGGCAGTTTGCTGCCCGGCAACGGCCTCTACACCACCAGAGAGACGCCCAGCGAAGTGGCACCTACCGGACAAGCACCACAATCGCCATAGTTTGCCCTTTGCAACAACGCCATATTAAGG